>DASZUK010000066.1:0-28468 GCA_035547695.1 Acidimicrobiales bacterium | reverse complement strand
CTCCATCGCCGGCCAGGCCTACTGGGGGCCGGGCGGCACCATCGGGCCGGCGCTCACCTTCGGCCACATCGCCGGCCGCAACGCGGTGAAGGAGCCGGAGAAGGTCTTGTAAGGGCCCGGCCGGGGACAGGTCCCGGGGGCAAGAAAAGAAGGGGGCAGACACCACGATGGTACGTCGACTCATCATGAGCAGCCTCGTGCTGCCGCTTGCGCTCGGGGGAGCGATAGCGGGCACCACGGTGGCCGGGGCGGCCAAGCTGAAGCCGCTCGTCATCGCCTCGATCGGCAACTACAGCGGCGGCGGCACGACGTCGGCGTCCGCCGGGGCCAAGGTGGCCATCACAGCGTGGGCCAAGTGGGTGAACGCCCACGGCGGGGTGGCCGGCCACCAGGTGAAGCTGATCATCAAGGACGACGCCTCCACAGCGGCGGCATCGGTTTCCGACGTGAAGAAGCTGGTCCAGACAGACCACGTCATCGCCTTCGTGATGGCCTTCGACTCGGCCACCGAGAGCGGGTGGTCGTCCTACGTCGACAACGCGAAGGTGCCGGTGGTCGGGGGTGACCTGGACACGCCGACATGGATCACCAAGCCGATGTTCTTCCCCGAGGGCACCACCGTCGACAAGCTCATCGCCGGGGGCATGTACGCCGCCCACAAGAGCGGCGCGAAGAAGGCCGGGTTCATCGTCTGCAGCAACATCGCCGCCTGCCAGCAGGCGGCCACACTGGCCAAGACGACAGCGGCGAAGTACACAGTGACATACGTCTACACCGGCCTCGTCCTGCCGGGCTCGGCCAACTACACATCCACCTGCCTGGCCGCCAAGACATCAGGGGCCCAGGCCATCGGGTTCGGCATCGCCCCGGACACAGGCATCCGGGTGGCCACGGACTGCGCCACCCAGGGCTACACGCCGACCTACCTGATCTCCAGCCAGTCGGTCACCTCGGCCATGGCGCACGTGACAGCGCTGACAGGGATGCGCAACGTGTTCACCGACTTCCCGTGGTACGCCAAGGCCAACGCGGCGGAGAAGACCTACCACCAGGCACTGGCGAAGTACGCCAGCAACTACGCCTCCGGCATCACCGCCTCGGCGTCGTCCACCCAGGGCTGGGTGTCCGGGCAGTTGTTCGCCGCCGCGGCCAAGGCGGCCAAGTTCACACAGATCGCCAACCCCACCAGCGCCGACGTGCTGAAGGGGCTGTACGCGCTCAAGAAGGAGACCCTCGGCGGCCTGGCCCCTCCGCTGACCTTCACCAAGGGCAAGGCGGCCGGGTCGGTGAGCTGCTTCTTCATCGGCGGCCTCAAGAACGGCACGTTCTACACACCGTTCGGCAGCAAGTCGTTCTGCCTCTGAGCGGCCCGCCCACGTCCTGACGACCCGACGCCCGTGCTCCTCCCGTTCATCGCCGCCGGCCTGGCCGCCGGTTCGATCTACGGCCTGGCGGGCGTCGGGCTCGTCCTCACCTACCGGACGTCGGGGGTCTTCAACTTCGGCTTCGGGGCCATCGGGACCGTCGCCGCCTACCTCTTCTACACGCTCCACGTCACCCACGGCGTGGCGTGGCCGGTGGCGGCGGCGGTCTCGGTGGTCGTGGTCGGCGGAGTCCTCGGGGTGGCGTTGGCCCAGCTCAGTCCCCGGCTGGCCCGCGCCACCCTCGGGCTGCAGATCGCCGCCACCGTCGGGGTGCTGCTGATCGTCGAGGCGGCCACCACCCTCGTCTACGGCACAGACCAGCGGATCGTCCCCCCGTTCCTCCCCCAGCATCCCATCCATCTCTTCGGCGCCACCATCGCCGTGGCGCAGGTGATCATCTTCGCCGTCGGCCTGGTGGCGGTGGCCCTGCTGTACCTCGGGTTCCAGTACACCCGGCGAGGCCGGGAGGTCCGGGCGGTGGTGGACAACCCCGAGCTGCTGAGCCTGAGCGGGACCAGCCCTGCGGGGACCCGCCGGTTGGCTTGGGTGGTCGGCTGCCTGTTCGCCGCCCTGGCCGGCGTCCTGCTGGTGCCCAACCTCGGCCTCAGCCCGACCGCCATCACCCTGTTGGTGGTCCAGGCGTTCGGGGCGGCGGCCGTCGGCCGGCTCTCGAGCCTGCCGTTCACCTATGTCGGCGGCCTGGTGATCGGGGTGGCGGCGGCCGTCCTCACCAAGTACTTCAATCAACAGACACTGCTGAGCGGGCTGGCCGCCAGCATGCCGTTCGTCGTCCTGTTCGTGGTCCTTCTCGTCACCCCCAGGGGCAAGGGCCACACCAGGGACACCGTCATCCGGGCCATCCGCCCGCGCTGGTCGATGCCGGGCCGGGCCCAGCTCGGCCTGGCCGTCCCCTTCGCCATCCTGCTGTGCTTCGTCCCCCAACTGGTCGGCAGCAACCTGACCAACTTCACCAGCGCGCTGACGTTCCTCGTCCTGTTCCTCTCCCTCGGGCTGCTGGTCCGGCTGTCCGGGCAGGTGTCGCTCTGCCACGCCACGTTCGCCGCCGTCGGCGCCTGCGCGTTCGCCCATTTCACGACCGACTACGGGGTGCCGTGGCTGCTGGCGCTCCTGTGCGCCGGACTGCTCGTCGTCCCGCTCGGCGCGCTGCTGGCGCTGCCGGCCATCCGGCTGTCCGGGCTGTACCTGGCCCTGGCGACCTTCGGCTTCGGCCTGCTGGTGCAGGCGATGTTCTACACCAACAAGATCATGTTCGGCCCGCTGGTCAACGGGCTGTCGGTGCCGCGGCCGTCGCTGTCCTGGCTGGCGGTGAGCAGCGACACCGGCTACTACTACGTCGTCCTGGCCATCGTGGCGGTGGTGTCGGTGGCGGTGGTGGCGCTCGGCCGCAGCCGGCTCGGCCGGCTGCTCGGTGCCATGGCCGACTCCCCGACGGGCCTGTCGGCCCTTGGCAACAGCATCGTGCTCACCCGGACCCTGGTGTTCTGCGTGTCCACCTTCCTCGCCGCCATCGCCGGCGCCCTGTACGGGTCGCTGCTCACGTCGGTGAGCGGCACGGAGTTCGACCCCCTCCAGTCGCTGACCTATCTGGCCCTCATCGTCATCGTGGTGGGAGGGGCGCCCTGGTACGCCGTCTTCGCCTGCATCGGCATCGCCATCATCCCCGCCTACGTGACGGTGGCCACAATCAACCAGTACCTGAACCTGGTGTTCGGCGTCTTCGCCCTCCTGGCCGGCACCGTCGGCGTCATGGAGCCCCCGGGGTGGTTCCGGCGGTGGGCCGAGCGGGCGGCCGCCCGTCGCACCGTGGCGGAGCTCGCCGGTGCTGGCGCTGCCGGCCCGGGTGCCGGCCCGGGTGCCGGTGCCGCCGCACCGGCGGCGGCCAGGCCGGTGGCGGCTGGAGAACCGCCCTGGGCGCGCCGGACGACGGTGACGGGGCCGCTGGTGGTGCGCAACGTGACCAAGGCCTTCGGGGGGCTGGTGGCGGTCCGCGACGTCTCCCTGGAGGCGCCCCCCGGCCGCATCACCGCCCTCATCGGGCCGAACGGCGCCGGGAAGACCACCCTGCTGAACGTCTGCTCCGGGCTGGCGCAGCCGACGGCCGGCACGGTGTGGCTGGGCGGGACCGACGTCACCACCGCCACCGTCGACCGCCGGGCCCGGATGGGACTGGGACGGACCTTCCAGCAGATGGAGCTGTTCGAGACCATGAGCGTGGCCGAGAACGTGGGCCTGGGCAGCGAAGCCCGGGCCGCCGGGGCCTCGGCGTTCCGCCAGGTGGTGGCCGGGGGGCCGGCGACCGACGCCACTCGCCGGGCCACCCAGGAAGCGCTGGCCCTCTGCGAGCTGACCGACCTCTCCACCAAGCCGGTGAGCGACCTCTCCACCGGGCAGCGCCGGCTGGTCGAACTGGCCAGGGTCATCGCCGGGGGCTTCGGCATGCTGCTGCTCGACGAGCCGTCTTCGGGCCTGGACCTGGCCGAGACGGCCCGGTTCGGCCACACCCTCCGGCAGGTGGTGGACGGCGGCGACGTCGGCATCGTGCTGGTGGAGCACGACATGTCGCTGGTGATGGGGTTCTGCGACTACGTGTACGTGCTCGACTTCGGGTCGCGCATCTTCGAGGGGACCACTGCGGAGGTCCAGGCCAGCGAGGTGGTCCGGGCGGCGTACCTCGGCGACCTCGAGACCGTCGGGGACCGGCCGTGACGGTGGCGGCGACCGGGCCGGGCCTGGCCCTGGCGCCCGTGCTGGCCCTCGACGAGGTGGCCAGCGGGTACGGCCGGCTGCTGGCGGTGGCCGACGTGTCGGTGGAGGTGCCGCCCTCGTCGGTGGTCGCCCTCCTCGGCCCGAACGGCGCCGGGAAGTCGACGGTGCTGCGGACCGCCTCCGGCCTGGTGCCCGCCCGCCGCGGCCGGGTGCTGCTGGACGGGACGGACGTCACCCGCCTGTCCCCCTCCCGCCGGACCGCCCTCGGCCTGTGCCACGTGCCCGAGGGGCGGAGCGTGTTCCGGACCATGACGGTCCGCGAGAACCTCGACCTCTTCCGGCCGAGGCGTTCGCCGCCGGCGGCGGCGGACCCGATGGAGATCTTCCCCATCCTGCGGTCACGGGCCGGCCAGGTGGCGGGGAGCCTGAGCGGCGGGGAGCAGCAGATGCTGGCCCTGGCCCGGGCGTACCTGTCGGGGGCCAGGGTGGTGCTCCTCGACGAGGTGTCCATGGGCCTGGCCCCGAAGGTGGTGCACGAGATCTTCGACTCCATCCGGCGGCTGGCCGCCACCGGGGTGAGCCTGCTCATCGTCGAGCAGTACGTCCGCCAGGCCCTGGCCATGGCCGACCACGCCTACGTGATGGTGCAGGGCCGCATCGTCCACCACGGTGCGGCGTCCGACCTCGACGACGGCCGGCTGGCCGAGCTGTACCTGCAGGGTGCGGGAGCGACCGGTGCCGTTCCCTGACCTCGGCGGTTCGGCGGACCCGGTGGCCGAGCTGGTGGCCCGCGAGGCCATCCGTGACTGCCTGCTCCGGTACGCCAGGGGTTGTGACCGCGTCGACGCCGAGCTGATCGCCAGCGCCTTCCACGACGACGCCGTCGACCACCACGGGCCGGTGAACGGTTCGCCGGCCGACTTCTTGGACTGGTGGCTGCCGCAGCAGGACGGCCGGGAGTCCACCCAGCACTATCTCATGAACAGCGCCATCGAGGTGGACGGCGACCAGGCCCACGCCGAGACGTACTACCTGTGCGTCATCAAGCTGAAGGGCCGGACGGCGGCGTCGGTGTTCGGCGGCCGCTACGTGGACCGGTTCGAGCGGCGGGCCGCCGGCTGGCGTATCGCCGTGCGGGTGGTCACCGCCGACTGGACCGCCGAGATGGACGGTTCTGCCACGGGCGCCCTGTTGTCGTCGTCCCCCGGACGGCGGTCCAGGGACGACCCTTCGTACGACCGGCCGCTCCTGCGGCGATCGATGAAGAGGTGATCGATGAAGAGAGGAGAGACCGATGGCATTGCGACAGCCCGAACGCCGCGGATCGGTGGGGTGGGTGTTCATCGGGGACACCCAGACGGAGATGGAGAACGAGGGGTTCTACGCCGCTCACGCCGTCGCGGAGCAGTTGGATGAATTCCGCCGGGACCCCGGGGTCCGAGCAGTGGTGCTGACCGGCCAGGAGGACGGCCAGTTCTATCGGCTCAACCCCCGGTCCCACTGGGACGACCCCCGCTTCAAGGACCGGCTGAACCCGCTCAAGCGCAGGGGCGGCATCGGGGGGGGAGGTGGACCGAGCGCCCACGAGACGCTGCTCAATATGGAAAAGCCGGTGATCTGCCGGTTGAACGGCGACGCCATCGGCTTCGGCTCCTCGGTCATCTGGCTCTGCGACGTCATCGTCGGCCGGGAGGACGCCCGCGTCGCCTGGGGGTTCCAGGGAATGGGCCAGATAGAGGACAGCGACGGCGAGCTGCGGGGGATGCCCTGGGCGATCACGCCGACCTACGGCACCTACAGCTTCCCGCTCATGTCACCGCCGGTGATGAAGGAGTTCGTGATGCTGTCACGGGTCTACACGGCACGGGAGCTGGCCGACATGCGGCTGATCAACTACGCCGTGCCCACGGGTGAGCTCGACGACCTCGTCGACCGGGTGGTCGAAGGGTTCTTGGCCCGGCCGTCGTCGGTGCTCGCGCACACCAAGCGCATCATCAACAAGCACCTCGTCGACGAGTACGTGAAGGTGGAGGACCTGGCGGCCGCCTACTCGCAGTTGGACCTGTGGGAACAGGGCGCCTCCGGAGCCATGGATTGACCGCGTCCGCACCGGTGCAGTACGGCGTGGTGTTCCCGACCACCGAGATCGGGACCGATCCGGCGGCGGTGGCGGTGTTCGCCACCGCGGTCGAGGAGCTGGGCTACGACTACCTGCTCACCTACGACCACGTCGTCGGCGCCCACCGCCCGCTGGAGGGCGAACGGCTGGCCGGGCCCTACGGCCACGACGACCAGTTCCACGAGCCACTGGTCCTCTTCGGCTTCCTGGCCGGCCGCACCAGGCGGCTCGGCCTGGCGACCGGGGTGCTGGTGCTCCCGCAGCGCCAGACGGCACTGGTGGCCAAGCAGGCCGCGGAGGTCGACCTGTTGAGCGGCGGCCGGCTCCGGCTCGGTGTCGGCCTGGGGTGGAACCCGGTGGAGTACGACTGCCTCGGGGTGCCCTTCGACCGGCGCGGCGCCCGGCTGGAGGAACAGGTGGGGCTGCTGCGGCGACTGTGGACCGACGAGCTGGTGGATGCCGTCGGGGCGTTCCACCGGTTCGACCGGGTCGCCGTGTGCCCCAGGCCGTGGCGCACCATCCCGGTGTGGCTGGCGGTCACCGGGCCCCGGTCCGCCGGCCGGTGCGGCCGCCTGGGCGACGGCGGCGTGTTCCCGGCGGCCGACGACGGCATGTGCGCCTTGGTGAGCACGATGCGCGACGCAGCCCGATCGGCCGGACGGAACGGCGACGACGTGGGCGCCGAGTGCCTCCTCGACGCCGACCTCGGCCCGGAGCGCTGCCTGGAACGGGTCGACCGGTGGCGTGCCGCCGGTGGCACCCACGTCTGCGTCCGCACCGTGGTCGCCCGGTCGGCTCCCCGGCCCGGCAGCCGGCCCCGCACCGTCGACGAGCACATCGCCGCCCTGGCGGCGTGGGTGGCCGTACGGGAGGAGGCCGGCCGGGAAGAGGCTGGCCGGGAAGGGGCCGGCCGGGAAGGGGCCGGCCGGTGACGGCTTCCGGACGGTCGACGGCCTCCCGGCGGGCGCCCGGACCGTTCCGGGGCGCAGGGGTGGATGGGACGGACCACGGAGGACGGAGGAGCCCGGCGTGGCGGTAGCAGGTCGGCTGGAAGGGAAGGTGGCGGTCATCACCGGCGGCGGCGCCGGGCTCGGGCGGGCTGCCGCCCTCCTCTTCGCCGCCGAGGGCGCCCGGGTGGTCGTCGGCAGCCGGGATCCCGAGCGGATCGCCAGGACGGTCGACGACATCGTCGAGCAGGGTGGCTCCGCCGTGGGCGTGCCCACCGACGTCAGCCGGGAGGAGGACGTCGAGCGGCTGGTGGCGTCGGCGGTCGACCGGTTCGGGCGGCTGGACGTGATGTTCAACAACGCCGGCATCCCCGTCCCCGGCAACGGGCAGGTCCCGTTCGAGACACTGGACGGTGGGGACTGGGACCGGCTCCTGTCGGTCAACCTCTCCGGGGTGGTGTACGGCTGCAAGCACGCCGTCGGCCCCATGCGGGAGGCCGGCGGGGGGTCGATCGTCAACTCGTCGTCCGGCGCGGCCTTCGCCGCCCTGCCCGGCTGGGCCCCCTACGCGGCCACCAAGGGCGGCATCAACGCCCTGACCCGGGCGCTGGCCGTCGACCTCGGGCCGTACAACATCCGGGTCAACGCCGTCTGCCCCGCCATCGGGGTGTCGTCCAACTTCCACCAGCCCCCCGGCAGCCCGGTGATCGACGACGACGAGCTGGCCCGGAGCTGGAACGACGCCGGGTCCAGGTACCCGCTCCGCGGGAACCGGCCCCCCGGCCTGGCGGACTCCGCCCGGGTGGCGGTCTTCCTGGCGTCGGACACATCGGCGTTCGTCACCGGCCAGACCGTCGCCGTCGACGGCGGCCTGCTGTCGAAGATGGCCGAGCCGTTCACCGCCGAGTACCGGGACGCCCAGCGCCGGCAGCGGGAGACGCCGCTCGGTACAGGGTGAGGGGGCACAGGGTGAGGGAGGAGGCTGCACCCACCCGGCCAGACGAAGGCGGCGTCGAAGGAAGCGAACGAACGGAGGAGAAGGATGGCCACCTCGAGCGATCAGGACCGGTACACCGACTGGGTCCGGCAGCTCGCCGGACGTCCCCGCTACGGCGACGGTGACCGGTGGGGGAGCCTGAACCTCATCGACGCCGACGCCACCGGGCGGGCGGTGGGTGCGGTCCGGAGCGGGCGACTGGTGAGCCTGGCCCGGCCGATGGAGGCCACCACCGCCGGGCTCGGCGAGGGGGCGGTGACGTTCGCGATGGACCGCGAGGTCCACGACCTCGGCAACGGCACCACCATGGCCGGCGAGACGGTCGTCCTCAGTTGCCACGGCCTCGGCAACACGCACGTCGACGCGCTCAACCATCTGTCCTTCTTCGACCGCTGGTACGGCGGGGGGCAGGGGCTCGGGGCGGACGCCCTGGCACTGGCTCGGTCGGGGATCTTCACCAGGGCGGTCCACGCCGACGTCCCCGCGGGCCGGGGCGGGGCGCCGGTGACGCTCGACGCGCCGGTGACCGGTGACGACATCCAGCGGGCCATCGAGATGACCGGCCAGGTGTTCCGGCCCGGGGACGCGCTCCTGCTGGACATGGGCCGGGACGTGGCCGAATCGGAAGGGGGACCGTGGGCCGTCGACGGGTACCGCCCCGGGGTGGGGGCGAGCGGTGCCGAGTGGCTGGCCGACAACGACGTGTCGGTGTTGTGCTGGGACATGCAGGACCACATCGACGGTCGCGAACCGGTGGGCTGTGTGCACATGCTCCTGTGGGCGATCGGGCTGGTGCTGGTCGACAACTGCGACTTCGGGGCCTACCGGGCCGCCACCGTGCCGGAGGGAGGCTTTGGCGCCCTCCTGGTGGCCCCGCTGCCGATAGCCGGTGCGACCGGGTCCAACGTGAACCCGGTCGCCATCTTCTGAAAGGGGTGACCGCCCGATGACGACCGAGCACCAGGCCGAGCTGCTGGGAGTGGCCGGGAGGCCCCTCTTCTCCGACGGGACGCCCGAGCGGCGGTTGGGGAGGCTCGAAGACGAGCGGGCAGCCCGCGACGTCGTGATCCGGTACGGCTACTTCCTGGACGCCAAGCGGTGGGACGACCTCTTCGCCCTCTTCACCGACGATGCCGTCCGGGTGGTGGCGGGCTCGTTCGAGCAGACCACCAACGGCCGGGCGGCGCTACGCGCGCTGTACGACACCCCGGCGAACGACGGGCCCGAGGCAGACCAGAGCCAGCACCACTACGCATCCGAGCTGGTCCGGGTGTCCCAGTCCGGCGACGAGGCGTCGGTGGTCGCCTACTACACCGTCCACATCGTCGGACGGCGTGACGGGCGGAGGGTCCGTGGGACACACCAGGGAGTGTCCGTCTTCACCCTTCGCAAGGTGGACGGGCAGTACCGCATCGTCCGGCAGGTGAACGTCAGCGACATCGCCCACAACCCGCTGGCTCCGGCGGGCTACACCGACGATCCCGGTTGACCGGAACGATCCGGTACCGGGAGCGGCGTCCGTTCAGCGCGGCGTCATGCGGACGGGCAGGTGCTTGAGCCCGCCGACGAAGTTGGAGCGCACCCGGGCCGGTTCCCCGGTGAGCTCCACGGAGCCGAACCGGCGGAGGATCTCCTCGAACTCCACCCGGAGGGTGAGGCGGGCGAGGTGGACGCCGAGGCAGAAGTGCTCGCCGTAGGCGAACCCGAGGTGCCGGTTGCCCGGCCGGCGGATGTCGTAGCGGAACGGCTCCTGGAACACCTGGTCGTCCCGGTTGGCCGACGGTGACCACACGGCCACCCGGTCGCCCTCGGCCAGCTTCGCTCCGTGCAGCTCGGTGGGGGCGGTGACGGTCCGCGCCTCGTGGACGATGGGGCTGGCCCACCGGACGAACTCGTCGACCGCGGTCGTCAGGAGGGAGGGGTCGTCCTGGAGCGCCGCCAACTGGTCCGGGTGCTCGACCAGGGCCAACATGCCTCCGGCGGAGGCCGCCGCCCGGGTCGTGTCGAGGCCGCCGGCCAGGAGCAACTGCGCGTCGCCCAGCACGTCGGCGACGGACAGGGGCTCGCCGTCGACGGTGCCGGCCAGGAGCTGGCTGATGAGGTCGTCGGACGGTTCCCGGCGGCGCTCCTCGACCAGGCCGGCGAAATAGCCGAAGATCTCCGTGAAGGCCTCGGCCACCACGTCGGTGCGGGCCTCGTCCCCGAGGAACTCGGGGTCGCTCCCCCCGGTCACCGTGATGTGCTCGAGCTCGGCCATGCGGTCCCAGTCGGCTTCGGGGACGCCCATGAGGGAGAGGGCGATGGCCGCGGGGACCCGGTGGGCCACCGCCGAGACGAAGTCGACGTCCCGCTTCTCGGCCACCTCGTCCAGGCAGGACGTGGTGTGGCGGCGGAGCTGGTCCTCCAGCCGGGCGATGCTGGGCGGGGTGAAACGGTGGCGGATGATCTTGCGGTGGGGGAGGTGGCGAGGCGGGTCCTCGTGGATCATCGGCGTGATCGACACCGGCAGCGGAGGGGCGCCCAGCAGGACGGCGTCGCGCAGCACGATGCCGTTGCGTTGCGAGCTGTACCGGTGGGCGTCGCCGAGGACGGTGCGGGCGTCCTCGTAGGTGGTCACGCACCAGAACGGCTCGCCTCCCGGCCGGTCGTGCCACCAGACCGGCGCCTGGGCCCGGAGCAACGACCAGGCCTGGTGAGGGTCGCCTTCGGTGAACATGTCGAGATCCCAGAAGTCGATCTCGTCCAACGTCTGCGGGTGAAGGCTCAAGGACCCCCCCTTCGGTGGTGCGCGACGAGACGCAAGCTAGTCGGTACGCCCTGTGCCTGCACCGGCCGCAGCCGGGCCCGGTAGGCTCCGGATGGGCGGCAACCGTGTGGTGCCGGGCAGGGATGGGGTGACGATGACGGCAACCGACCAGACGACCGCGTCCATCCGGCACCCCGACCGGTTCTTCATCGGCGGCGACTGGGTGGAGCCGTCGTCCGCGGACCGGATCGAGGTCGTCGACTCGGCCACCGAGGAGCCGTTCCTGGTGGTGGCCGAGGCCCGGGAGGCCGACGTGGCCCGGGCGGTGGGCGCGGCCCGGCAGGCGTTCGACGACGGGCCGTGGCCGGCGATGGGCCACGCCGAGCGGGCCGGGTACCTGCGGGCGCTGGCCGCCGGGCTGCGGGACCGGGTGGCCGACGTCGGGCAGGTCTGGCCCCGGGAGGCCGGCGTGCTCCACGCCATCGCCGGGCCGGGCGCGCTGGGTGCGGCGGCGACGTTCGAGTACTACGCCGGGTTGGCGGACACCTATCCGTTCGAGGAGCCGGCCACCCCGGCGGGGAGCGGCTTCGGGCTGATCGTCCGCGAGCCGGTCGGGGTCGTCGGCGCCATCATCCCCTGGAACGGGCCGATCGGGCTGATCACCTACAAGGTCGCCCCGGCCCTGCTGGCCGGGTGCACGGTGGTGCTGAAGTGCTCGCCCGAAGCCCCGGCGGAGGGGTACATCGTGAGCGAGATCGCCGAGTCGATCGGGCTCCCCCCGGGGGTGCTCAACATGGTCACCGCCGACCGGCAGGCGTCGGAGGCCCTGGTCCGTGACCCCCGGGTGGACAAGATCACCTTCACCGGCTCCACCGCCGCCGGCCGGCGGATCGCCTCGATCTGCGGCGAGCGGATCGCCCGCTGCACCCTCGAGCTGGGAGGGAAGTCGGCCGCGGTGGTCCTCGACGACGTGGACATCGCCACCGCGGCGGCCACCCTGGCCCGGGCCGAGTGCATGCTCGCCGGCCAGGTCTGCTCCTCCCTCACCCGGGTGGTGGTCAGCCGGAGCCGGCACGACGACATGGTGGAGGCCCTCGCCGCCGCCTTCGGCGCCGTCCAGGTGGGCGACCCGTTCGACCCGGCCACCCAGATGGGCCCGCTGGTGGCCGACCGCCAGCGCGAGCGGGTGCTCGGCTACATCGCCAAGGGGTTGGACGAGGGGGCGGTGCTGGCCACCGGCGGCGGCCGGCCGGCCCACCTGCCGAAGGGCTACTACGTCGAGCCGACCGTGTTCGGCAACGTCGACAACGCGGCCACGATCGCCCAGGAGGAGATCTTCGGCCCGGTGCTCAGCGTCATCCCCGCCGACGACGAGGACGACGCCGTCCGCATCGCCAACGACACCATCTACGGCCTCAACGCCTCGGTGTTCACCGGCGACGTCGACCGGGCCCGGGACGTCGCCCGTCGCCTCCGCTCCGGCACCGTCGGCCACAACGCCTTCCGCACCGACTTCAGCATCGCCTTCGGCGGGTTCAAGCAGTCCGGCATCGGCCGGGAGGGCGGCACCGAGGGGCTGCTCCCGTTCCTGGAGACCAAGACGGTCATCCTCGACGGGCCCCCGTCCGCACCGAGCTAGCGGTCGGCGGTGAGGACGAGGGCGGAGCCGTCCATGACGGCCCCGGAGGTGACGACGCACAGGTCGTGCCGGGGGGCCTGGGTGGTGGCCCGGCCCTGCACCTGCAGGGCGGCCTCGGCGACGGTGTTCATGCCGTGCAGGTAGCCCTCGGCGAGCAGCCCGCCGTGGGTGTTCGTCGGCAGGTGGCCGCCGGCGGCGGTGCCGCCGCCGGCCACGAAGGCGCCGGAGGCCCCCCGGTCGCACAGGCCGAGCCCCTCCATCCCCATCAGGACGGTGCTGGTGAAGCAGTCGTAGATCTCGGCCACCTCGACGTCGGACGGCCGGATGCCGGCCCGGCCGAACAGCTCGTCGCGGAGCAGCGAGGTGTAGTTGCGGGTGTAGTCGTCCCACCCCAGGTGGTCACCGATGTCGAGGCCCGGCCGGGCCCCGGCGCGGAAGGCGCCGGACGCCACCACCGCCGGCCGGTGCGGGCCGTCCCGGGCGGCGTCGAGGGCGGACACCACCACGGCGCAGGCCCCGTCCACCTCCACCGTGCAGTCCGCACCGCGGAACGGCTCCACCACGAACGGCTCGGCCAGGTAGTCCTCCATGGTCAGCGGCTTCCGTCGGACCGCCCGGTCGTTGGCCGTGGCGTACGCCCGCTGGGCCACCGCCACGGCGCCGAGGGCGTCGGCCCCCTGGCCGGTCTCCAGCAGGAACCGCCGGGCCCACATCGCCACGTACATCAGGTACGACCCGTAGCCGATGGGGTAGCGGAACTGGCCGCCGCCACCGGCGAACCGCATCGTCCCCACCCGGGGGCCGGACCGGCCGTTGAGGGCCCGGAACACCACCACGTGGCGGGCCTGGCCCGCCGCCACCGCCTGGGCCGCCGTCCACACCAGGGCGCACGGCGCCTGCCCGCCCAGGTCCAGGTCGATCGCCAGCCGGAGCTGCGGGATGGCCAGGGTGGTGGCCACCGCCACGCACGGCACCGAGTCGTGCATGACGCTGAAGCTGGCCAGGCCGTCGACGTCGGCCGGGGCCAGGCCGGCGTCGGCGATGGCGTTGGCACAGGCTTCGCGGGCCAGCGCCAGCACGCTCCGGCCCGACCGGGACGACAGGGCGGTGTACCCCACCCCGGTGATCGCCGCCGCGGTCATCCGTCCGCCCCGCCTTCCCCGGCGGGGTGGAACCGCAGCTCCGTCCACCCGTCGTGGTCCACGTAGTGGGCGGCCACCGGCATGTCGTCGAACGGCTCCGGTCCCGGACCGGTCCCGGAACGGGGGTCGAGGCGGCCGACCATGCGGCACCCGCCGTCGAGGGTGACGGTGGCGATCGTGTACGGCAACTGGTCGGCCATCTCCGGCACCAGCGCCCGGTGGACCCGGACCCACGAGTACACCCGGCCGTCACCGGTCACCGGTTCCCGCCGGCCGCCCTCGGTCCCGCAGTACGGGCAGGCCGGCATCGGCGGGAACCGGACCCGGTCGCAGGCGCCGCAGCGCTCCAGCAGCAGCTCGTGCCGGCGGAGGCCCTCCCAGAAGAACAGGCTGTCGTCGTCGGCCCCGAGCCAGGCGACCGTCTCCGGGGCGAGCCGCCCTTCCGGGCCCGGCCCGGCGTCCTCCTGGCCGGTGCCCGGCGACGGCACGGCGGTCATCGGCCGGTGAACCGGGGTCGCTCCTTGGCGGCGAACGCCCGCAGCCCCTCGGGGGCGTCCTCGGAGGTGAGGCAGTAGTAGGCGTTGCGCTCCCGCTCGTACCGCAGCCCGGCGTCCACCGGCAGCCGGTCGCTCCACACCGCCTCCAGCACCTCCTTGGCGTTGGCCACCGCCAGCGGGCTCTTCCGGGCGACGGCCTCGGCGAACCGCAGCCCGGCGGCCGGCAGGTCGGCGTCGTCCACCACCTCGGCCACCAGGCCCACCGCCAGGGCCTCGTCGGCCGACAGGAACCCGCCGGTGAAGACGAGCTGCGCCGCCCGGGCCCGGCCGAGGGCGCGGGGCAGCAGGGTGAGCACCCCGCCGCCGCCCATCTGGCCGAAGTTGAGGTGGGCGTCGCCGATGCGGGCCGACCGGGCGGCGATGGCCAGGTCGCAGTTCAGCAGCAGCTCCAGCCCGCCGGCGGCGGTGACCCCGTTGACCAGGGCCACCACCGGGAACCGGGCGGTGCGCAGCCGGCCGAAGATCCGGTGCAGGTCGGCCACGAACCGGGGGAACTTCACGGGGTCCCGCTGGAGGGCCTGGTAGCTCTTCAGGTCGCCGCCGGCGCTGAACGCCCGCCCGGCCCCGGTCACCAGCAGCACCCGGACCGAGTCGTCGGCCACCACGGCGTCCAGGACCCCGTCCATCTCCCGGAGCATCCGCCAGTCGATGGCGTTGAGGGACCGCGGCCGGTTGAGGGTGAGCACCGCCGCCCGGCCGGCGGACAGCGGGTGGTGGTCGACCGTCAGGGACGGGCGGGCCGGCACCGTCAGCTCCCCCCACCGCCGGCTGCCGCCCCACCGCCGGCTGCCGCCCCACCGCCGGTGACCAGGCGGACCAGCTCGTGCTTCTGCACCTTGCCCGAAGCGGTGGTCGGAAGGGCGTCGACGACCCGGATCTCCTCGGGGAGCTTGTAGCTGGCCAGGCCGTCGGCCCGCAGCCGGGACACCACGGTGTCGAGGTCGATGGCGTGGCCGGGGCGGAGCACCAGGCAGGCGCAGGACCGCTCGCCTAGCCGGTCGTCGGGCAGGCCGACGACGGCGGCCCGGTCCACCTCGGGGAACCTGGTCAGCAGGTCCTCGACCTCCCGGGGCGCGATGTTCATGCCACCCCTGATGATGATCTCCTTCTTGCGGCCGACCACGGTGAGGTAGCCGTCGCCGTCCACCGTACAGAGGTCTCCGGAGCGGACCCAGCCGTCCGGGAGGAAGGTGGCCGCGGTGCGGTCGGGGTCGTCGAAGAACCCGACGCAGGTGTCGGGGCCGCGGACGTACAGTTCGCCGGGCTCCCCGGCCGGCACCGGACGGCCGTCGCCGCCGCGCACCGACACCTCGATGCCGCCCAGCGGGCACCCGTCGGTGTGCAGCCGCTTCGCCGCCGGCGACCCCGGCCGGTTCCAGGTGGCGACCAGCGCCTCGGTGGACCCGTACAGCCGGAGCACCCCGATCCCCCGCCGCTCGCCCTCCGCCACCAGCTCGGGCGGCACCGGTGCCCCGCCACAGCCGAAGTGCCGCAGGGACCGCAGGTCGCGGCCACCGGCGGCACCGACGAGGTCCTTCAGGAAGGTGGTGGCCGCCAGCGTGTAGGTGCACCGCTCCGCCTCGATCAGCCGGGCGGCCTCGTCGGGGTCCCACCGCTCCTGCAGCACCAGCGGCAGCCCGAAGTACAGGGCCATCCGTACCCCGAAGTTGAGGCCGGTGGAGTGGCCGATGGGGGACGGCATCCACACCACGTCGCCCGCCGTCACCCCCAGGGCGGCGTGGGCGGCCCGGACGCTGAAGTTGGCGGTCTGCTCCGTGTGCATGATCGGCTTCGGGGTGGCCTCGGTGCCGGAGGTGAAGATCAGCTCCGACACCGCCGCGGCGTCGAGGTGCCCGCCGGCGGCCGGCTCGTCCGGGGT
This sequence comes from Acidimicrobiales bacterium, assembly GCA_035547695.1. Classification (GTDB taxonomy): domain Bacteria; phylum Actinomycetota; class Acidimicrobiia; order Acidimicrobiales; family RAAP-2; genus DASZUK01. Next base: position 12,291 of record DASZUK010000066.1, on the reverse strand, counting down.
GGTGGCCAGCAACCCGGCCAGGGTGGCCCCGTCGTCGCCACTGCCGCCGCCGTCGGTGTCGCTGCCGCCGCCGGTGTCGCTACTGCCGACGACGACGTGCCGGGTGTCGGACCCGGCGGCGTCGCGGGCCCCGGCGACCAGCGCCCGGTAGTCGACGGTGCCGGTGGCCCCGGGGGCGAAGATGGCCCGGGGGCGGGCGGTGGCGAACACGTGGGCCAGCTCCCGGGCCCGGTAGTTGGGGAGGAGGGGGTTGAGGACGGCCGGGACGGACAGGACGGCCAGGTCGCAGACGACGGTCTCGTAGGCGTTGGGAAGCTGCACCGACACCACGTCCCCGGGGCGGACCCCCATCCGGCGCAGGGCGGTGGCCACGGCGACGGCGTCCCGGTGGAGCTGGCCCCAGGTGGCGCGGCGGGTGCCGCCTCGGTCGACCACTGCCGGGCCGTCGGGGTGCCGGGCGGCGTGGCCGGCCACCCGGGCGGCCAGGGTGTCGGCGGTCCACAGCCCGCGGTCCAGGTACGCCCGCCGCCGGGCCGGCGAGGTGACCACGTCGGCCAGCACGGGGCTCGTCATGGCGGGCGGCCTAGGCCGGCTGGGCGACCGGGGTGCCCCCCTGCTCCTGGAGGAGCTCCAGGGCGATGTCGATGATCTGGTCCTCCTGGCCGCCGACCAGCTTGCGCTCGCCGCAGCGCAGCAGGATGTCGGCACCGGAGACCCCGTAGCGCTCGCCGGCCCGGTAGGCGTGCTTCAGGAAGCTGGAGTAGACGCCGGCGAACCCCATGATGAGGGCCAGCCGGGACAGGGTGGGCTCGCCGCCGTCCATGATGGGCAGCACCACGTCCTCGGCGACGTCGAACATGGCCATCGGGTCGATGCCGGTGCGGATGCCCAGCTTGTCGCAGACGGCGACCAGGGCCTCGGTGGGGGTGTTGCCGGCCCCGGCCCCGAAGCGGCGGGTGCAGCCGTCCACCTGGACGGCGCCGGCCCGGATGGCGCAGATGGTGTTGGCCACCCCGAGGGCCAGGTTCTCGTGGCCGTGGAACCCGACGGTGGCGTCGCCGCCGAGCTCGGCCCGGAGGGCCTCGACCCGGTCGGTGACCTGCTCCAGGATGAGGGCGCCGGCGGAGTCGGTGACGTAGACGCACTGGCAGCCGGCGTCGGCCATGATGCGGGCCTGGGCGGCCAGCACCTCGGGGGGCTGGGAGTGGGCCATCATCAGGAACCCGACGGTCTCCAGCCCGATCTCCCGGGCCAGCCCGAAGTGCTGGACGGCCACGTCGGCCTCGGTGCAGTGGGTGGCGATGCGCACCACCTGTGCCCCCAGGTCGGCCACGGCCCGGATGTCGTCGCGGACCCCCAGGCCGGGCAGCATGAGGCAGGCGATCTTGGCCCGCCGGGCCCGGGCCACCGCCTCGGCGATGAGCTCCCGTTCCCCGACGGCGGACCGGCCGTAGTTGAACGACGACCCGCCGAGGCCGTCGCCGTGGCTGACCTCGATGACGGGGACCCCGGCGGCGTCGAGGGCGGCGACCACGGTGCCGACCTGCTCCCGGGTGAACTGGTGCCGGATGTGGTGGGACCCGTCCCGGAGGGAGGAGTCGGTGACCCGGACGTCGAGGTCGGCGGAGTACGGCACTGGGCTGGCGGTCACTGGGCCACGGGCTCCTTCATCGATGCGGCGATCTGTTCGCCGACGCGGACGGCGGCGGCGGTCATGATGTCCAGGTTGCCGGCGTAGGGGGGCAGGAAGTCGCCGGCCCCCTCCACCTCGATGAAGATGGCCACCTTCTCGTCGTCGAACTGCGGCTCCCGGAGCAGCCGGTAACCGGGCACGTAGGCCTGCACGTCCCGCTCCATCTGGTGGATGGAGGCGGCCACGGCGTCGCGGTCGGCGTCGGGGGGCAGCGAGCAGAAGATGGTGTCCCGCATGATCAGCGGCGGGTCGGCCGGGTTGAGGATGATGATGGCCTTGCCGTGCCGGGCCCCGCCGATGACCTCCACCGCCCGGGAGGTGGTCTCGGTGAACTCGTCGATGTTGGCCCGGGTGCCCGGGCCGGCGGACACGGAGGCGACGGTGGCCACGATCTCGGCGTAGGCCACCTCGGTGGCCCGGCTGACGGCGGCCACCATGGGCACCGTGGCCTGGCCGCCGCAGGTGACCATGTTGACGTTGGGGGCGTCGATGTGCTCGGGCAGGTTGACCGGCGGCACCACGAACGGCCCGACCGCGGCGGGGGTCAGGTCCACCGCCCGGATGCCGGCCTCCTCGTACCGGGCGGCGTTGGCCCGGTGGACGTAGGCGGAGGTGGCCTCGAACACGATGGCCGGCAGGTCGGTCTGGGCCAGCAGCCAGTCCACGCCTTCCGCGGTGGTGTCCACCCCGTAGCTCCGGGCCCGGGCCAGCCCGGGGCTGTCGGCCACCACGCCGACCATGGCCTGGACCTCTAGGACCGGGGAGCGCCGCAGCTTCTCCAGCAGGTCCGTCCCGATGTTCCCGGAGCCCACGATCGCCACAGGTATCTTCGCCCCGTCCAGGTTCGGCATGTCGGCCCCTCGCTGCTCGTTCCCCGGCGCCCGCCGGTCCCTCGGTCAGAACGCCGGGCCGGAACGCCGTGCGTTATCCTAACGCCGACCTGCTGGTTGGTTGAATTGCGAAGGGGTGGAGACGGCATGGCGACGGTCCCCGACCTGGTCCGCAACCCGGCCCACCGGTTCCCGGATCGCACCTGCATCATAGAGGGGGCCCGGTCGCTGACGTTCGCCGAGGTCGACCGCCGCGCCGACCGGCTGGCCGCCGCGCTGGCCGCCCGCGGCCTCCGGCCCGGCGACCGCATCGCCCTGCTGGCCCTCAACGAGCTGGAGTACCTGGAGATCCAGGTGGGCAGCCAGCGGGCCGGCACCGTGCTGGTGCCCCTCAACTTCCGGCTGACCGCCTCCGAGGTCGCCGGCATCCTCGCCGACTGCAGCGCCCGCCTCCTTATCCACGGCCCCGGCCTGGCGGCGGTGGCGGAGGACGCCGCCGGCTGGGCCGGGGTGGCCGACGTCGTCCACCTCGGGCCCGACGGGATCGGGCAGCCCTACGACGAGTTGCTGGCCGACGGGGGGCAGGTGCCGTCGGAGCAGATGCCGTCGGAGGGGATGCAGGCCGCCTCGGCGGCCCTGGCGGCGGACGCGGCGGCCAACATCCTGTACACCTCCGGCACCACCGGCCGGCCCAAGGGGGCGGTGCTCACCAACCTCGGCTTCTACGCCCGGTCGGCCGCACTGTGCCTGGACGTCCGTGCCGCGCCCGGCAGCGTGTTCCTCCAGGCCCTGCCCATGTTCCACATCGCCGCCAACACCGCCTATTCCTTCACCTTCTGCGGCTCCACCATCGTGCTCATGCGGGAGTTCTCCGTCGACGGCCTGGTCGACGCCCTCCACCGGTACCGCGCCACCCACCTGCTGCTGGTGCCCACCATGATCAACGCCGTCAACCACCACCCCGGCATCGACGACCACCGGTTCGACCACCTGCAGCTCGTCATCTACGGGGCCTCGCCCATCGCCCCGGAGGTGCTGAAGCGGGCCATCGACCTGTTCGGCTGCGGGTTCTTCCAGCTCTACGGCATGACCGAGACGTTCGCCTGCAGCGTGCTGCGGCCCGAGGACCACGACCCCGACGGCCGGCCCGACCTGCTGGCCTCCGCCGGCACCGACGCCCTCACCTTCGAGACCGCGGTGGTCGACCCCGACGGCCGGCCCTGCCCCGCCGGGGTGGTCGGCGAGATCGTGGCCCGCGGCCCCGCCCTGATGGCCGAGTACTTCGGCGCCCCCGACGCCACCGCGGCGTCGTTGCGGGACGGCTGGATGCACACCGGCGACCTCGGCTACCGCGACCGGTCCGGGTACCTGTTCGTCACCGACCGGCTGAAGGACATGGTGATCACCGGCGGCGAGAACGTGTACCCCCGGGAGGTCGAGGACGTCCTCTACGCCCACCCCGCCGTCCTGGAGGCCGCGGTCATCGGCCTGCCCGACCCCCGGTGGGGGGAGCGGGTGCACGCGGTGGTGGTGCTGCGGCCCGGCGCCGCGGTGGACGAGGCGGCCCTGATCGCGCACTGCCGGGCGTCGTTGACCGGGTACAAGTGCCCCAGGTCGGTGGCCTTCGTCGACGACCTGCCCAAGAACGCCACCGGCAAGGTGCTGAAGAAGGAGCTCCGGCAGGCCGCCGCCGGCTCAGTCACCGGTTGACCGCCCGGAGAAAGTGGCGGCCTGTCGCGGTCTTTTTCTCCATTCCTTGGAATTACGGACGACCGGGGAAGGCGGCCCTGCCCGTCGCCGGCGGCGTGGGATAGGGTTTGAACAAACAAACGGTTGGGAGGTTAAATGCGAGAGGATGCGGCGGGAGGCGAGGTCGTCGTCGTGCGGCTCGGCCGCCCCGAGGCCCTCTGCGCCGTCACCCTCGACTCCCTGACCGAGCTGGCCGACGACATCGCCCAGGCCGCCCGGCCAGGGGTCCGGGGGGTGGTGCTGGCCGGCGGTGACCGGGCGTTCTGCGCCGGCGCCGACCTCAGCCTCCTGGACACAGCCCTGGCCGGCGACCCCCGGCCGGCCCTGGACCCGATCATGGACGTGCTGCCGGCCATCGTCGTCGGCCTCCGCGACCTGCCGGTCCCGTCCGTCGCCGCCCTGGAGGGCCCGGCCGTCGGCGTGGGCATGAGCCTGGCCATGGCCGCCGACATGCGGGTGGCCGGCCGGTCCGCCTCCCTTATCCCCGGCTACCTCCGGGTCGGCGGGTCCCCGGACGGCGGGTTCAGCACCTTCGCCGCCCGGTCCCTGGGCAGCGCCCGGGCCCTGTCCACCCTGATCCGCAACCGCCGGCTGGCCGCCGACGAGCTGGCCGGCCTGGGCCTGGTGGAGGACGTCGTGGACGACGGTGCCGCCGTCGACGCCGCCGTCGCCCTCCTGGCCACGCTGCCACCGGTGGCCCCCCTCGCCCTCCGGCACGCCCGGCGGCTGATGGAGACGGCCTGGGCCCTGCCGCTGGAGGACCAGCTCGACCGTGAGCGGGCCGCCATCACCGAGCTGTGGGGCTCCGCGGACTACCGGGAGGGCGTGGCCGCCTTCTTGGAGAAGCGGCCGCCCCGTTACACCGGGACGTAGGGTGCCGGTCCGGTTCCTGGTCCGGCCCGACGCCGACGACGCCCTGGACGGCGCCGGGCCCCGCGACGTGCCGGCCGGCGCCTACCGGGACCCGGCCCGGTACGCCGCCGAGGTGGACGGCCTGCTGTGCCGCAGTTGGGTGGTCGCCGCCCACGCCTCCGCCGTCCGGCCCGACCGGCTGGCCGTGTGGGACGGGTTCGGCCAGACCGTGGTGGTCTGCCGCGACGACGACGGCCGGCTCACCGCCTTCGCCAACATCTGCCAGCACCGCGGCGCCCGGCTGGCCGAGGACGGCGCGCCGTGCCCCGGCGGCCAGGTGGTGTGCCCGTGGCACGGCTTCGTCTACGACCGTTCCGGCCGGGTCACCGCGGTCCCCCGCCGGGCGTCGTTCGACCGGTCCCTGGTCGACGGCCTGGCGGCGCCGGCGGTGGCGGTGGCCGAGTTCGCCGGGCTGGTCTGGGTCAACCTGGCCGGCGACGCCGCCGAGCCGTTCGACCACTGGATCGGGGACCTGGCCGCCGAGCTCGGCGCCTACGGCATGGACGGCTGGTACCTGGTCGGGGAGCGCCGGTGGCCGGTGGCCGCCAACTGGAAGGCCGTGGTGGAGGGGTTCAGCGAGGACTACCACGCCCGCATCGTCCACGACGACACCATCCCGAGCGGCCTGGTCTACGACGGCACCCAGATCCGGCTGCTCGGCCGGCACACCATGATGGTCACCCCGCTGGGCTCGGTGGACTACGACGCCCTGCCCGCGCCGGTCGACCACCGGCGCCACGCCTACTGCCACTACAGCGCCTTCCCGGCCACCGTGTTCAGTTGCTTCCCCACCCACGCCCAAGTGATGTCGATGGTGCCGCTGGCCGTCGACCGCTCCGAGCTGCGGGTGCACGTGGTGGCCCGCCGCCAGGCCCCCGACGGCGTGGACCAGGACCGCTACGAGCGGCGGATGGCCACCGGGGTGGACCACTTCGCGGCCATCGCCGCCGAGGACCTCTCGGTGCTCGGCCGGTTGCACACCACCGCGGGGGCGGCCGGCTACCGCCGCAACGTCTACTCCCGGCTGGAGGCTCGGATCAGCCGGTTCCACCAGGCCGTCGACGACGTCCTCGGACCCTACGAAGAGCGACAACAGAGAAAGGCGCCCCATGCCGACTGACTTGCAGACCGAACCGGTCGCCACCGACCCGGCCACCCTGGTCCGCCTGTACGAGCTGATGGCCCTCATCGCCGCCACCGACCGTCGGGCGGCCGACGAGGCCCGGTCCGGCGCGATGAAGGCCGCCTTCTACCCGGTCCGCGGCCTGGAGGCGGTCTGCGCCGCCGTCGGCGTCGCCACCACCGCCGACGACCACCTGGTGTCCACCTACCGCAACCTGGGCGACGCCGTCGCCAAGGGGGTGCCCGTCGAGCGGATCGTGGCCGAGTACTTCGGCCGGTCCACCGGCACCTCCAAGGGCCAGGGCGGCCCCATGCACCTGGTCGACGCCACCCACGGCCTGATGGCCACCTCCGGCATCGTCGGCGGCGGCCTGCCCATCGCCGTCGGCCTCGGCCTCGCCGCCCAGCTCGACGCCGCGGCCGCCGGCGGGGTCGGAAGCGGGGGCGGGGGCGGTACGGGCGGATCGGCCGCCCGGGGCGTGGGCGGCAGGGTCGTCGTCGCCACCTTCGGTGACGGGGCCACCTCCATCGGGGCCTTCCACGAGAGCCTCAACCTGGCCGCCCTGTGGAACCTGCCGGTGGTGTTCGTCTGCCAGAACAACCAGTGGGGCGAGCACACCCCCATCGGGGAGTACTCCCCGGTGGCCTCCATGGCCCGGCGGGCCGACGCCTACGGCATGCGCGCCGTCACCGTCGACGGCTTCGACCCCCCGGCCACCCTGGCCGCTGTGGCCGCCGCCGTGGCCGCCGCCCGGGCCGGCGACGGGCCGACCCTGCTGGAGTGCGTCACCTACCGGCTGACCCCCCACGTGGCCACCATGGACATGTCCTACATGCCGGCCGACGCCCTGGAGGAGGCCCGCCGGCGGGAGCCGGTGCCGGCGTTCCACCAGTGGCTTGTCGACCAGGGCCTGGTCACCGCCGAGGCGCTGGACGCCGCCGACGGTGCCGCCGAGTCCGCCGTGGCCGAGGCCTTCGCCGCCGCGGCCGCCGCCCCGCCACCACCGCCGGACACCATGTTCGACGACGTGTTCGCCGACAAGGCCATGGTGCCGGTCCGATGAGCGACACCACCGCATCCGCATCGCCGTCCACATCGGCATCGGCGTCCGCGGCCGCCGCCCCGGCCACCGAGCAGTGGAACATCACCGGGGCCGTCAACACCGCCCTGTCGGCCGCCATGGCCCGGGACCCCAAGCTGCTGGTCCTGGGCGAGGACATCGCCGACCCCATCGGCGGCGTCTGGCGTACCTTCGCCGGCCTGTCCACCACCTACGGCACCGACCGGGTCCGCAACACCCCCATCTCCGAGCAGGCCATCGTCGGCGCCGCCATCGGGGCCGCCCTGGCCGGCTACCGGGTGGTGGCCGACATCATGTTCTTCGACTTCATCGCCGTCTGCCTGGACCAGTTGGCCAACCATGCCGCCAAGCTCCGGTACATGTCCGGCGGGGTCTCCGGGGTGCCCATCACCGTCACCACCACCGTCGGCAGCGGCCGGTTCGGGGCCCAGCACACCCAGAGCCTGGAGGCCTGGCTGATGCACACCCCCGGGGTCAAGGTGGTCTACCCCACCACCCCCGAGGACGCCGCCGGGCTCATGACCGCCTGCATCGACGACGACGATCCCTGCCTGTTCATCCAGCACAGCGGCACCCTGTTCAAGAAGTCCCCCAAGGCCCCGTCGGAGGGCCCGTCGGCGGGATCGGCGCCGGCCCCGGTCCCGCTCGGCCGGGCCGACGTCAAGCGGCAGGGCACCGACGTGTCCATCGTCGCCTACGGCGTCGCCGTCCGTGACGCCCTCCGGGCCGCCGACGCCCTGGCCGAAGACGGCATCGCCGCCGAGGTGGTCGATCTCCGCAGCCTGGTCCCCCTGGACGTCGACACCGTGCTGGCCTCGGTGGCCAAGACCAGGCGGGCCGTCGTGGTGCACGCCGCCACCCGGTTCTGTGGCCCCGGCGCCGAGATCGCCGCGGTCATCGGCGCCGAGCTGTTCGGCGACCTGCTGGCCCCGGTGCGCCGGCTGGGCGCCGAGTACGTCCCCGTCCCCTTCGCCGCCGAGCTGGACCCGTTCCCGAGCGCCGGTTCGGTGGCCGACGCGGTGCGGGGGTTGGTGGCCCGGGGCTGACGGCCGGGGGCTGATGGCCCGGGGCTGACCGCTCGCCCCGGGTAGTCGGCCCAGGGCTGCCGCTCCGGGATCGGCGGTCAGCCGGCGGACGGCGGCAGGGCCAGCGTGCCCAGCAGACCCCGGACCCGGCGGTCGATCTCGTCCACGATCGGCCGGACCTCCTCGACCGGGAGGCCGGCGGGGTCGGCCACCTCCCAGTCCAGGTATCGCTTCCCGGGGTACACCGGGCAGGTGTCCCCGCAGCCCATCGTCACCACCACGTCCGCCGCCCGGGCCGTCTCGTCGTCCAGTGGCTTGGGCCGCTCCCGGCCGGGGTCCAGGCCCCGCTCCTCCAGGACGGCCACCACCGACGGGTTGGCCCGGTCGGCCGGTTCGGACCCGGCCGACCGGACGTCCACCCGGCCGGCGGCGTAGTGGTCCAGCAGCACCCGGGCGGCCAGGCTCCGGCCGGCGTTGTGGACGCACAGGAACAGCACCACCGGCCTGCCGGTCATTGGTCCTCCCCGGTCGGCGTGGTTCGGTGCGGCACCACCACCCGGGCCGCCGCCGCCGGGCCCAGGTGGGGGTACAGGGCCTTGACGGCCACCACCGCCACCACCGCGCCGACCGCTTGGGCCCCGACGAACAGCGGGACCGACGCCGGGGCGATGCCGGCGAAGGTGTCCGAGAACATCCGGCCGACGGTGATCGCCGGGTTGGCGAAGCTGGTGGAGCTGGTGAAGAAGTAGGCGGCACCGATGTAGGCGCCCACCGCCGCCGGGGCCGCCCGGCTGCGGCCGGTCCGGGCCAGGGCGAAGACGACCAGCAGCAGCCCGAACGTGGCCACCGCCTCGGACAGGAAGTGGGCTCCCGACGCCCGGTCCCGGGTGGACACGGTGACGGCCGGGTCCGAGAACATCACGTTGGCCACCACCGCCCCGCCGACGCAGCCGGCCACCTGCGCCGGCAGGTAGGCCACGGCGTCCCGCCAGGACAGGCCGCCGAAGGCGGCGTCCGCGAAGGACACCGCCGGGTTGAGGTGGGCGCCGGACACCCCGCCGACCATCAGGATCACCGCGAACAGCCCGGCGGCGGTGGCCGCGGCGTTCTCGAACAGTTGCAGGCCGGCGTCCCCGGGGGACAGCCGTTGGGCCGCGATCCCCGACCCGACCACCACCGCGGCCAGGAACGCGCTGCCCAGCAGCTCGGCCAGCAGGCGCCGCCCCAGGGCAGCGTCGGTCACCGCAGGCCGGCGCAGCAGGCCGCGGCGCCCGGCCCGACCGACCGCACGGCGGCCTCCAGTCCCGCGGCCTCCGGCCCGGCGGCATCGGGCCCCTCAGCATGGGGCCCGGCGGCATCGGCCAGCACGGCGTAGACCTCCCAGGGATGCCCGCCGGGCCCGTCCACCCACACCTTGTCCTGGACGGCGTAGCAGCAGGTCGCCTGGTCCTCCGTCGCCGCCACCAGCCCCTCGGCGGCCAGCCGGGCGTGGGCCGCGGCGACGTCGCCGGGCGTCCCCACCTCGACGCCCAGGTGGTCGAGGCTGCCGTCCGCGGCGTCGGGGTTCTGGATCAGGACCAGCTTCAGCGGCGGGTCGGCCACCGCGAAGTTGGCGTACCCCGGCCGGACCTTGGCGGGTTCGGTGCCGAACAGCTTGGTGTAGAAGTCCACGGCCTGCTCCAGGCAGCGGACGTTCAGGGCGAGTTGGACCCGGGCCATGGGGCGGCTCCTCGAGATCGACCACTAGATTGATAACTGTCGATGTGAGTGTGCATGACGAATCGATATCTGTCAATGTCGGCGTACGGGTTGGCAGGATCGCGGATGCCAGGATGGAGGGATGGCTCGAACCACGGTGCGGACGGTCCCGGTCGCCGACGGCGGCCTGTGCTGCGGGTCGGTGGTGGCCGCCCCGCTGGACGAGGTGGAGGCAGCCGAGCTGGCCCGGGTGCTCGGCGCCCTGGCCGATCCGGTCCGGCTCCGGCTCCTGTCCGTGGTCGCCGCCCGGTCCGAGGTCTGCTCCTGCGACCTGGAGGCCCCGCTGGGGAAGAGCCAGCCGACCATCTCCCACCACACCAGGGTGCTGGCCGACGCCGGGCTGCTGGTGGGGGAGAAGCGCGGCCGGTGGACGTGGTGGCGCATCGACCCCGACCGGCTCCGGGCGGTGCGCGGCGCCCTGGGCGGGTAGCCGGCCGGTCCTCGCTGCCGGCCTCCCGGCGGTCAGGCCCCGGCGATCCTCGGCCGGATGGTCTCGGCGAACCAGGTCATCCGGTCCAGGTACTCCTCCACGCTGCCGATCGGGGCCGGCTTGCCGTGGCCGTCGTCCATGGCGGTCAGCGGGGCCAGGGTGGTGGTGATCCCGTTGGACGCCAGGTAGGCCACCCGCTCGACGACGGCGTCGTCGCCGATGACGAAGTCCGGGGGCACCGTCTCCTCGTGGGACTCCGGGTCGTGGGTGGGCTCCTCGAAGTAGGCGGCCACCTCCAGGGGTCGTGACGGGTCGAACTCGGGCTGGCTGCGGATGAAGTCGACCGCCCCGGGGTGGTCGACGTGGCGGCTGGCGTAGGACAGCCATCCCGATCCCCACCTGGCCACCCGGCGCAGCGCCCGGGCCGAGGTGGCCTTGCCGCCGAACCACAGCGGCATCGGCTGCTGCGCCGGCTTCGGCTCGAACGCCACCTGGGAGAACCCGACGTGGTCGCCGTGGAACTCCGCCACCTCGTCGGTCCACAGGGCGATCATCGCCTCCACGTACTCGTCGGTGACCTGGTTGCGCTGGGCGAAGTCGGCGCCGAGCAGGTCGAACTCCACCTGCATGTAGCCGGTCAGCAGCATCGGCACGCACCGGCCCCCGGACATCCAGTCCATGGTGGCGATGGCCTTGGCCAGGTGGATGGGGGGCTCGCACGGCACCACCACGTGGGGGACCACGGTGATCTGCCGGGTCGCCCCCAGCAGCAGCGCGGAGGCGGCCAGCGAGTGCGGCCACCGCGCCCCCATGTTGTCCGTCCACACCCCCTGCTCCAGGGCGATGTGCCAGGGGACGAACAGGTACTCGAACCCGAGCTCGTCCCCCTTGCGGGCGATGGCCAGCAGTTGGTCGCCGGTGATGTCCCGCTCCCAGTCCTCCTGGCGCTGCGGCGGGAACAGGGTCAGGCCGGGAATGGCGAACCCGAACTTCATCGGACGCCGCTCCCGAACCGACCGCCGCGCTGTGGCCTGTGCCATGTCCCTCCCCCTCGTCATCCTGGGCCGCTCCGCGGCGACCGTCCGTCGCCAAACGGCGATCGACAAGCGGGCGGTCGACAGCGGTTGCCGCAGGCCGCCCGTCCGAGCATTGTATGACTAACGTTTGGTAGAAAGTTGACGAACGTGGAAAGGTCGGCATCGGGTGGTTCGCCGGCGGGATCGTGCCGGGCACCACGATCGGGGCCCCCTCGTACGGCAAGGGCCGCCGATGGTCCCGCCGCGACGCCCATCCGGCGGCGAACGGTCGTACTGTGCGCCGTGGGGGAGGTGACAGGTACGGCCGGATGGTTGACGGGTTTCTGTAACGGAGTTATCATCATCTGACCGTTTGGTTGGCATCTACCGGACCCTCCGGTAGAGCAGCGCTGGCGGAAGTGCTGGCGGGAAGGGGAGGGGACAGCAACGTGAAGAAGCGATCGTTCGCGTCGGCGTTGGCCGGCGCGGCCCTGATGCTCGGGACCGTGGGTCTGGCCTCGACGCAAGTCGGGGCGGCCACAAGCCTGGGCAATCAGAAGTCCACATACTTCCCGCCGAAGAAGGTGGCCTACTCCCAGCAGTTGACATGGAAGACCGGCCCGGCCAACACCAAGCTGCTCACAATCATCGGCACATACCCGACCTCCACAGGC
>DASZUK010000065.1:0-33773 GCA_035547695.1 Acidimicrobiales bacterium | reverse complement strand
GCGGCGGCGGCGCCGGAGGCCCGGCGCCGCCTCCTCGTCGTTAGGAGACCCACTGCCCCGACGGGGCACCCGACCGTGAAGGACTCGCACGTGAACCACCGCAGACGGCATGGAGGAGGCCACCCCGGCCTTCGCTGTCGTCGGCGGCCGTCCGTGCCGTGGGTCCGGCGGGTGGCGGCGGTGGCCGTGCTGGCCGGATCGGTGGGGATCGTCGTCCCCGTGGCGGTGGCCGGTGCCGCGACGCTCACGAACGCCTCCTGGTGGCCGTCGTCGACCAAGACGTCCGCCACCTCGGTCAGCTACACATACACCTTCGTCACGGCGTCGGGCGGCAACCTGACCAGCATCAGCGTGACGGTGCCGTCCGGGACGGGGGGCAGCCCGACGGTGAGCACAATGACATCCTGGGGCGGGACACGGACCAAGCCCACCGTGACGTCCTCCACGCCCCCGATCACCGCCACAAAGATCACGATCCCGCTGTCCGGGACCTTCATCGGCTCGAACAAGTACATCAGCTTCAAGATCGGCGGGCTGACCAACACCGCCACGGCCACCGCGGTCGCGTCGAGCGGGTTCGCCCCGACGGTCAGCACCTCGACCAGCGGCGGGACGCTGGACAGCGCCACCGCCAACCCGGTGGTCTTCACGTCGACGACCCTCACCAGCCCGTTCTGGTCGGCGTCTTCGACCAAGGACGGCGCCACGACAGGGGTCAGCTACACCTACAGCGTCACCACGGCGACCACGGCGACACTGACCACCCTGTCCATGACGGTGCCGCCGGGCACGTCCGGGACGCCCAGCGTGTCGTCGGTCCGCCCGGCCACACTGGCCGGTGGGACGATCTCCCTCACCGGCACCGTGCTGAAGTACACGTTCGGGACCAAAGCGGTGACATCGGGCACCCGGATCAGCATCACCGTCGGCGGGCTGCACAACACCTCGTTCGCCACCACCTACTCCGAGGTGGTGGCCACGGGGTCGAGCGGCGCGTGGGTGAACAGCATGACGACCCCCTCGCTGACCTTCACCGCGGGGGCGCTTACCAGCATCTCCGTCTCGGCCTCGTCGCCGACCGCGGGGAAGACCAACGTGGCCTACACCTACAACTTCAAGTCGACCAGCTACACCATCAACAACGTCACCTCGATCACGCTGGGCGTCCCGCCGGGCACCGGGGGCACCCCGGCGCTGGGCACGGTCACCGCGACACCGAGCTATCGGAGGCCGACACTCCAGGTGGCCTGGGGAGCGTCGACAAAGCTGGTGCTGACGAAGGTGGGAGGGGGGACATTCTACCTGGCCACAACGGTCCTCTCCATCCAGATCACCGGCCTCACCAACACCACCGTCGGCGGCACATACGCCCTGCCGATCGCCATGTTCGACTCGGCCGCCAACACCCCGATGATCGCCTCCGGGGCGCCGGCCACACCGATCCCGATCTCGTCGCTCTTCCTGAGCTCCCTGTCGTGGTCGGCCTCGTCGACCAAGGTCTCGCAGACCGGGGTGACCTACACCTTCGCCTTCAAGCTCTCGGCCACCTCCACCCTGACGTCCATCTCGATGAGCGTGCCGCCCGGCACCGGCGGGACGCCGACGTTCGTCTCGGCGTCACCGGCGTCGATCACCGGGGGGACGACCACCCACACGTTCTCGGCCACAGGGGGCTCCATCACCTACACGTTCTCGGCCACCACAGTCTCGAAGACAACAACGGTCCAACTGGTGTTCAGCGGCCTCACCAACACCTCGACGGCCAACACCTACGCCTCCACCATCGTGGTGAGCAACGGCGGCCTGCGGCTCACCTCGGGGTCGACGCCCTCCATCACCTTCACCTCGGCCCTGCTGACGTCGGTCTCCTGGTCGGCCAGCTCGACCAGCGCCGGCGCCACCGGGGTGACGTACACATACGCCTTCACGACGGCCACCTCGAAGAACCTGACGTCGGTGACCATCACCGTCCCGGCCGGGACGACGGTCCACTCGACAACCCCCGGGATCGGGCGGGTGACCGAGAACACACTGACCTTCCCGTCGGTGTCGGCCTCGCTGTCCTTCACAGTGGTGACGGTGACCTTCACGACACGGTTCATCCCGGCGGGAACGGTCTTCTCCATCCAGCTCACCGGGTTCACCAACACGCCGACAGCGGGGTCCTACAGCGCGTCGATCACCACCCGGACCTCCACACCCGGCGGCTCCCCGACCGTCGACTCCGGCACAACGCCGGCCCTCTCCTTCACCTCGTCGGTGCTGGGCACCCCGACCTGGACAGTGCGCTCCACCGCGGTGGGGGCCACGACGACATACACGTACGCCTTCACCGTCAAGAGCGTCACCACGCTGACAACGATCACCATGTCCGTGCCCGCCGGCCTCGGCGGCACCCCGTCGATCAGCTCGGTGACCCCGGCCTCGGTGGCCGGCGGGACGCTGACCCTGTCGGGGACAACGTTCACCTACACCTTCTCCTCGGCCACCCTGGCGGCGACAACGCGCATCACCATCAAGATCGCCAACGTGAGGAACCCCACCAGCGGGGTCACGTTCACCTCGACGATCACCACCAAGCACGGCGGGACCGCCATCGCCTCCGGGTCGCCGGCCCCCGTGACGTTCACCGCGACGGTGCTCACCACAGTCACCTGGGCCGTCTCGTCCACCCACACGCTGGCGACCGGGGTCACCTACACCTTCACGTTGAAGACGTCGTCCACGACCACATTGACCAGCATCACCATGACGGTGCCGACCGGGACCGCCGGCACACCGGTGCTGGCCTCCATCACGGAGACAACAGTGGCGGTCACAGGCGGGCACCTGGCCTGGACAGGCACCACGACCCTCAAGTACTCGTTCTCCGGTTCGACGCACGTGCCCGGCGGCAAGAAGTTCGTCATCACCGTGCACGGCATGACGAACACCACAACCCCCGGCAGCTACACGTCGGTGATGGCCACGAAGCGGACAGGGGTCGTGGACTCCGGGACGAGCGCCGCGGTCACCATGGTCGGCGGCACCTTCCCGTCGGCCACCTGGTCGGCCTCGAACACCGTGGGGGGCGGGTCCACCTCCTACACCTACACGTTCAAGACCGCATCGACATCCACCCTGACAAAGGTCACGATGTCGGTGCCGGCCGGGACGTCGGGCACCGTCACCGTCGGCACCGTCACCCCGGCGGCCGTGGCCGCCGGCGGGCACGTCGCCCTCTCGGGCACACTGCTCACCTACACGTTCACCGCGGCGTCCATAGCCCCGACAACGACGGTCTCGATCCAGGTCAACGGCCTGCTCAACACGTCGACGGCCGGGACCTACACGTCCACGGTCAAGACCTACCACGGCAGCACAGTGATCGACCAGGGGACGACCAACGGGGTGACGATCACGGTGGTGATCCCGACAGCGCCGACGGCGGCGTTCACGAAGGCCTGCGGCACCTCCACACCGGCGTGCACCGCCGGCGCGTCCGGGGCGACCAGGATCACCCTCGTCGCCATCCCGGGGCTCACCAAGACGGCCAGGGTGGCCCTGTCGGTGGCGTCGAACCTGCCCCACGGCTACCGCGTGCGGGTGCAGTCCTCGCCGTTCACCCGGGCCGGCGGCGGAGGCTCCCTGCCCCAGGCGACGCCGACAGGGACGTCGACACAGCCGACCAACGCGTTCTACGCCGGGGCGACGCTGTCGGCGGCGAGCGGCTCGGGGGCGGCCCTCTGCGCGCCGTACTCCACGAAGCCGTACGTGGGCTACCGGAGCACGGCCAGGAGCCTGTGGACGGCGACGGCCGGCACCGGACCGGGGTCGGACACGGTCACCATCACCGAGGGGATCAAGGTCAGCGCGACCCAGCCGGCGGGAACCTACACTGCCACCATCGCCTACACCGTCGACCCCACGTCCTCCTCGTGCTGACGGGCCGCCGCGGCGGCGCCCTGGCCGGGGTGGCCCTCTCCCTCGCCGCCCTGGCCGGATCGTTCGCGGCCACCGGTGCCGGCGCGGCGGGGGCCACCGCCACGCCGCCGTCCGGATCGGTGTCGTCCGGCGGCCCGGCTACGGGGGTGACGGTGTCCTGGTGGCCGACCACCAAGCCGGTGACCGCGGTCCCGGGGGAGACCACCCAGGGGTCGTTCTGGGTGACGAACGAGGGGAAGAAGGCGGTCCCGGTCACCATCCTCCCGGCGACGGCCATCCCGGGCAACAACGGCCAGTTGACGGTCAAGACCGTGCCGGACCTCCGGTTCCCGAAGATCACCTACTCCCCGAGGGCCTTCGTCGTGACGCCCGGGTCGACCACCGTGGTGACCGTCACCGTGGTCACCCCGACGAACCTGCAGCCAGGCATCTACCTGGTCCCGGCGGCCGTCCGCCCGAAGCCGCGGCAGGTCGGGAACATCAAGATCCAGCAGCAGGTCAACGCCCTCGTCACCTTCAGGGTCCCCGGAACGACCGAGGCCAACGTGGAGCCGTCGTTCGTCGGCCCGACGTCGGGGGTCCACACCTTCCACGTCCCCGGCCTGCCGCAGGTCCAACTGGGCACCTCCGGGAACGAGACGCTCCGGGTCCTGGACGACTCCCCGTCGTCCTTCTACGCCTACAACGAGATCTCGGCCACCCAGAGCCCGTTCGGCAAGGTCGTGTTCCTCCATCACGCGGCCACCACCACAGGCGACCTGCGGAACCCGCCCGACCTGTTCTTCCCCCACCGGTGGCGTGACTACCCGGTGGTCTGGAGCCCGTCGATCGCCGGCTTCGGGTCGGCGCACCTGACCGCCTACGTCGGCTACCAGGCGACATCGCGGAAGGTGTTGCAGAAGTCGACCAGCACCACCGTCCTCGTGATCTCGCCGCTGTGGACCCTGGCCCTGGCCGTCTACGCCCTCCTGGTCCTCCTCGGCGCCCGCCGCCGGGCCCGCCGGCAGGTCGCCGCGGGCACGACCGACCCCCGCCGGCGGACGGTGGCCGGGCGGATCTGGCAGGTGGTGGCCTCGTTGGTGATGGTGGCCGTCGTGGTGGAGGCGGCGTTCCTGTCCCAACCGGCGGTGCTGGCCGCCGTCGGCGGCGTCGGCGTGGTGGTGGCGATAGTGGCGGCAGTCACGCTCAACGGCGCGGACCGCCCGTCGGCAGCCCGGCGGCTCCGCTGGTACCAGTGGGCGGCCGCCGTGCTGGCGGTCGTCGGGGCCGCGTTGGCCGCGGTGGCCACCGTGTCGTCGTCGGTCGGCCCCGACCTGGCGGTCGGGGTGCTGGCCGGCACCTGCGCCTGGGTGGTCCTGGCCTGGTGGCTGCTGTGGTGGAACGAGGAGCGCAAGGCCCCGGTCGGGCCGCCCCCCGGAGCCGACCCGCCGAGCCCGGCCGAGGAGCCGGTGCCGGCAGCTACCTGACTCCCTGACTACCTGACGCCCGAACGGCTCACCGGGTGCCACCCGGCGTGCCAGGCGCCGGTTCCCGGCTGCGCCGCGGCTCCCTGCCGCACCCGCTGCATGAGGTGGTTCTCCTCGGCCAGGGTGCCGGGCTGGGTGCGGCCGGCGGCCCCGGTGGCCAGGAGGAACATGTTGGCGCAGGCCGGCGGCCGGCCGGTGTTGGTCTCCACCGCCACCACCTCGCCGGTGGTGTCGACCTGGGCGACGGTCACGGCGGGCACGACGACGGTCACCGGGGTCGCGGACTCCACGGCGCCGGCACCGGTTCCGGTTCCGGCGGCAGCGCTGGCGGCGGTACTGGCGGCAGTGCCGCCCGGGGTCCCCGCAGCGGCTACGGTCGGCGGGCGGGCGAGGGCGGTGCAGGGCCCGGTGGTGCCCGGGGTGGTGGCGGAGGACCAGGACGGCGAACCGAGGCCCAGCCCGAGGGAGGCCGCCGCGGCCAGGCCGACACCGACGGCAGCCCGCCCCAGAGGTGCAAACGAGTGGCCATGCGGTTTCGGGCCCGGTTGCCGCAACAGCCACCTTGCTTTCGGCGGTTCCGGCATCGGTATCCTCCGACGGACAATCCTGGCCCTGGCGATTGGTCAATCGCCTGGTCATGGTCATACCACCGCGCTGAAGGAAGAAGGCCCCGAACAGGAAAAACGCAGGCCGTACGGAAAATCTATTGTCGGATAGGGTTATCCCGGACTCATGCGGTCCGGGCCGTCACCCGGGACCATGGCGCCGGGCGCCGTCGCCGGCACCATCGCCGGGGACCATGGTGCCGGGGACCATGGCGTCGGGCACCACCGATCTGGTCCGCCGGCCGGCCGGCGGGGACAGGAACCGGCCGACCACGGGCACCTCGCTGAGGGACTCGGCCCGGAAGATGGCCACCAGCGTGGGGACGAACAGCTCGGCGGCGTCGTACACCACGTACCGCGGCAGCCAGTCCGGCTCGTACTTGGCGTTGAACTTCCACAGGGACTCGATGGGCAGCACGCCGGACATCCGGCGGAGGGCCCACCGCTCCACCCGCTGGGTGAGGCCGTCGCCGCCCTCGCCGTCCAGGGTGGACCGCATGGCGGCGAAGTTGAGGCTGAGGCCGGCCTGGCCGCGGTCACGGAGGTGGTCGATGGTGGAGCAGAGGGCGAAGTCCAGCAGGCCGTTGGGATGGTCGCCGGGATCGCGGCGCATCAGGTCCAGGGAGTAGCCGCCGATGGCGGCGGACGGGACGAACTGGCACATGGCGGCCGGCCGGCCGTCGGGGCCGTAGACCACGGTGAGCAGCAGGCCGGTGTCCCGGGGGTCGAACAGCCGGCCCAGCATCATGGAGAACCCGCGCTCCTGGTCGCCGCGGCGGTTGCGGCCCATCAGGTCCACCAGGGGCCGGCCGACCTCCGGGGTGACCTGGGAGGGGTCGAAGAACCGGACGGTGTACCCGTGCCGGGCCACCCGGTTGACGGCCTGGCGCAGCCCCTTCATCTTGCCGCCCTGCAGCGAGAACCGGCGGACGTCGACGACGGCCTCGTCGCCGATGTACAGGTGCCGCATGCCGGCGTCCCGGTACGCCGGGAGCCAGTCGTCGGCCGCCGCCATCACCCCGACCCCCCAGCCGTTGCGGTCGCACAGCCGGCGGAAGGCGTCCCAGACGTGCTGGCGCTCGCTGCGCGGCCCGATGGGGTCCGGGGACACCAGGCAGACCCCGCCGTACACCGCGTAGGCCACCAGGGAGTCCCGGTGGAAGAACCACCGCTTGTCGTCCCGGAGGGCGAAGTAGTCGAGGGTGCCGGTGCCGTGCCGCCGGACGATGTCCCGGGCCCGCAGCTCGGCGGCCCGCCCGGACGACAGGCCGCGGTCCACGACCGGCCGGGTCAGCAGGTACAGGGCGACCACGGCCAGGGCGATGCCGACGGCCAGCAGGCTCGGGGACACCCAGTCGTCGATGCGGTCGGGCAGGGTGACGGACTGCAGGCCCACCAGCCGCTCGGCGGCGGCGGCCAGCACCAGCGGCCAGGACGGCAGCGGCAGGCGGCGGGACCGGCCGCTGAGCTCGATGGCCAGGGCGGCCGCGCCGACCGCCGCCAGGCCGCCGACCACCAGGGTGGCCACGGCGGACCGCACCGAGGCCAGGTCGGCGGTCGACCGGAACAGGTCCCGCTCGGCCAGCAGCAGCAAAAGGACCAGCAGGGTGAGCAACAGGCCGCCGACCCCGGCGCCGTGGGCCAGGTGCAGCAGCAACGAGGTGGCCAGCAGCCCGACGGCCACCAGCCAGGCCCGCCACTGCCCCTTCAGCACCCCCCGGGCCAGCATCATGAGGCCGATGCCGGCCAGGGCGACCAGGGCGCCGGCAGCCTGGGACACCCCCAGGGGGAGATAGTCGTGGACCAGCCGCAGGTGGCTGGCCGCCGGCCGGCTGACGGCCACCAGCAGGTCGAACAGGCCGGCCACGAAGATGGCGGCGGCGGCCAGCCGGCGCACCCGGCGCACCCGGCGCCGGTCGGCGGCCACCGCCGGGGCCGGCGGCCAGGACGCACCCCGGGGCCAGGAGGCCGCCATGGCGGGGTGCAGGTCGGCGGCCGGCTTGCGGCCCTTGGCCACCCGGTCCCCGGTGGCCACCCGCTCCAGCGTGGTGGCCGTCGGCAGGGGCGCGTCGGCCAGCAGCAGCCGGACGTGCAGGTCGGCCCCGGTCTCCAGCTCGACCCAGCCGGCCTGGCAGTGGGGCAGGAACACCGGCGGCAGGCCCAGCCGGCCGCGGTGCTCCCGGACCAGCTCGGTGGTGCCGCCGGGGCAGGCGAAGAAGCCCGGCCCGAGGTGGGCCAGCTCGGCCCGGAGGTCGCCGCCGGCCACCAGCCCGGCCAGGCCGGCACCGACCAGGGCCCGGGCCTCGTCCAGCGCGGTCAGCGACCCGACGGCCAGTGCGCTGGACGGCGACGGCCCGCCGGGGGCCTCCGGGGGCCGCCGGGCCCACGGGGCCGGAAGGGCCCCGCCCCCGGACGCCCGCCAGATCCGGCGGGACACCACCGCCACCACGGCGGCCAGCACCAGCTCCAGGGCCAGCACCACCAGCACGGTGCATAGGACCCGGTCCGGCCACGACGCGGCGTAGGCCCGGACCAGCACCGTCCTCGGCCCCGACGCCCGGTGCACCAGGTGGTAGACGCCGTGGAACACCACCGTCATGCGGATCACCACGGCGACCACCACGGCCAGCAGCGGTGGCACCCAGACGAACCGGCCCAGCCGCCGGTACAGGGTGCGGGAGCTGACGAACCGCCCGGAGGCCCCGGGGTCCTCCAGCCGGTCGACCCCGGCCAGCCACGGCCGCCGTTCGGCGGTGCCGGGGCCGGCGACCCCGGCCGTCCCGGTGGCCGGCCGTCCCGGCCGGACCAGCACCCGGCGGTCCCCGGCCGAGGTCACCAGGTGCAGGTCCACCGCGGCCGCCACCTCCAGGCCGAGGGCGTACAGCTCGGTCACCACCGCCGGGTCGGACCCCACCTCCGGGTCGCGCCAGCCGGGCAGCACCAGCAGCCGGCGGTCCGGCCGGGCCGTGAAGGCCCGTGCGGCGTCGGCCAGCTCTCGGTGGGCGTCCAGGGCGTCGCGGACCTGGGCGGCGTCCAGCGGCCCGCCGGCTGCCCCGCCCTCCGCCCCGCCGCCCGCTCCGGCGAACAGGTTGCCGCACACGATCACCGTCCCCGGCCCCTGCCACCGTTCCAGCGTCCGGGCCAGGTCGGCCGCCAGGGCCCGCGACGACGGGGTGGCCACCGCGGAGAGCAGCAGGTCGCCGGCCACCATCACCCGCCGGCCCAGCGGCACGTCCACCCGGGTGGCGTCCTGCAGGTCGGCCTGCACCCCGCCGTCGGTGCCCTCCGGCTCGTCGTCGGATCGGGTCGGGGCGGCCGCGGCGGCGTCCGTGGTCTCCAGGCTGGCGGCGGCCGTCATCGTTCTCTCAGTTCTCTCACAGGTCCGGTTCAGGATAGGGGATGGCGGCGGCCCGGCGGGGCCGTAGGGCCGGGAACGGCGGCCGGGGACGGCGGGCAGGAACCGTGGGCGGGGACGGTGGGCGGGCAGGCGGGCGGTACCGGGAGCGGGAGGGCCCGGGGGTGCCCGGTAGGCTGGCACACCGGCGACGGCGCCGGGCACGAGCCGAAGCCGACGAACAGCGAAGACCACGAAGACGGCGGCGGAGACGGGATGACTGGGGGAGGCGTGGGGGAGCGGTCGGGCCGGGTGCAGGCGCCCCCCAACTGGCACTGGCGAGCCGGCCCGGTGCCGCCGGGCCCGGCGGTGGTGTTCGACATCGACGGGGTCCTCTCGGACGCCACCGACCGGCAGCACTTCTTGGCGCGGGGTCGGCGGGACTGGGCGGCGTTCTTCGACGCCGTCGGCGAGGACCGGGTCATCGCGGAGATCGCCCGCCTGGTGCAGTTGCTGGACCCCGCGCTGCACGTGGTGCTGCTGACCGGCCGGCCGCTGCGGGTGCAGCCGCAGACCCTGGCCTGGCTGGAGCACTACGGCCTGCGCTGGGACCTGCTGGTGATGCGGGACTGGGGGGACTACTCGCAGGTGACCATGTTCAAGCAGGGGGTGGTGCGGGACTTGCGCCACTACGGGCTGGACCTGCGGCTGGCCATGGAGGACGACCCGGCCAACCACGCCATGTTCGAGGCCGAGGGGGTGCCCTGCGTGTACATCCACTCCGGCTACTACGACTGACGGCGCCTGCCGACGACGATCGGTCTACAGATTGTCTACAATAGGGGGATGGCTGGCGATACGACGACCGTACGGGTCCGGCGGGGTGACGCGGAACGGTTGCAAGTCCTGGCCCGCCAGCACGGGTCCAGCGTGGTGGAGGCCGTCCGGATGGCCGTCGACGCCTTGGAGCGCCAGGAGTTCCTGGAGGGGTTGCGGGAGGACTACCGCCGGCTCCGTGCCGATCCGGAGCGGTGGGAGCAGTACCTGCGAGAACGTCGGGAGTGGGACCCGCTCGATTGATCCGACGCGGCGACGTCTACGACGTGGACTTGGGCAAGCCCTTCGGCCACGAACCCGCCTTCGTTCGCCCGGCGGTGGTGGTGTCGTCGGACGTCGTCAACCAGAGTGTCGGGGACCTCGTGCTCATCGTGCCCATCGGATCGGCGTCCTACGGATTGCGCAGCCACGTGGAGTTGGAGCCGGGCTTGAGCGGCCTGGACCACGTGTCCTATGCCCGGGCGGACCAGGTTCGCGTCGTTTCGACCCGCCGCCTCAGTAGATGTCGGGGGATCCTTCCTCCGGATGCGCTGTATGCGCTCGACCGGGCGATGCGGTTCGTCCTCGACCTGTGATGAGGCGTCCTCGACCGCTGACGAACAGGGTCCACAGCCAGCCGGCGGCCACGGCGATGCCGGCCAGCACCAGCACCGGCAGGTCACCCAACTGCTCGTAGACGGTCCGGCCGGACCGGAGGGCGACGGTGGCCACCAGGACCTGCCGGCGGCCGAGGTCGGTGCGCTGCAGCACGGCCCCCCGGTTGTCGACCACCGTGGAGAACCCGGTCGGTGCGGCCTGCACCAGGTCCCGGCCCTCCTCGACGGCCTGCAGCCGGTCGGCCGCCACCTCCTGGCTGGGGACCTGGCTGGTGGCGTAGGACGAGGTGTTGGTGGGCACCAGCAGCAGCCGGGCCCCGGCCCGGACGGCGGACCGCCCGCGGGCGGCGTAGAACACCTCGTAGGACACCATCACCCCCATCGGGCCGGCCGGGGTGCGGAGCAGCCCGGTGCCGTGGCCGGGGACCGCGTCCAGGGGCACCGCGGACAGGTCGGCGAAGTGGGCGAAGAACCCGCGGTAGGGGACGTACTCGCCGAACGGCACCCGGTGGACCTTCTCGTAGGTGCCCACCACCCGCCCACCGGGGCCCCAGGCCACCACCAGGTTGCGGAAGGCGGTGGCGGACACCGTCTCGGTCACCCCGGCCACCACGGTGGCCCGTAGCTGGCGGGCCAGCCCGGCCATGGTGGCCGCCTGCGGGGTGCCGGCCAGCGGGCCGGCCAGCGACACCACGTCCTCCGGCCACAGCACCAGTTGCGGCGGCCGGCCGCCGTCGGCCCGGTGCACCAGGAACGTGGCGGCCAGTTGCGCCGTGTACACCGTGGCCGGGCTGACCTCGGCCTGGGACAGCCCCCGCCGGCCGCCGCCCTGCACGGCGGCCACCCGCAGGTGCCGGACCGCCGGCCCGCCGTCCGGGGCCAGGACGCCGCCGACGGCCACCGCCACCACCCCGGCGACGGCCACGGCGGCCAGGACGGTGGCGAGGGTGGCCGGGCCCGTGGGGGCAGTGGCCGGGCCCGTGGGGGCGGCCGCATCGGTGGACGCCGGCCCCCCATGGCGGCCCCCGGCCCCCGGCCACCACCGGCCGCCGCGGGCGACCATCCACAACCTGGGCACCAGCTCGCCGATCCCGGCCCCGCCGAGCCAGACCGCGGCGGTCAACAGCAGCGGCCCGCCCAGCCGGGCGGCGGCCAACAGCGGCCCGTCGGCCTGGCCCAGGAACACCCCGCCGACGGGCAGGCCGCCGAACGGCCAGGCCATCCGGACGGCCTCCATCAGGGTGAACGCGCCGGCGAACACCGGGATGCGGCCCCGAACCGGCGGGACGGCGGCGCCGGCCACCGCCATCGACAGGGCCTCGACCGCCATCAGCGCCACGGCCCCGTACCAGTTGAACGCCCGGGCCCAGAACAGCCCGGGGACGTAGCAGCCCAACCCGGCCACCCAGCCGGCCAGCAGCCGGGCCCAGGGCCCGAGGCCGGCCAGCCGCCAGTACAGGAGCCCGGCCCCGGCGAAGGCCACCGGCCACCACCCCCACGGCGGCAGCGACAGCGCCAGCGCCACCCCGGCCGCCGCCGAGGGCACCACCAGGGCGGCGGCCGCCCTGACCCGCCGGCCTCCCCGCCCCCCCGGGCCGGCCATCAGGGGGTGCCGGCGGCCCGCTCCGGCCGGACACCCAGCGCGCCGAGCACCGTGGCCGCCGCCGCCCGGCCGCTGCCGATGCACGCCGGCACCCCCACCCCGCGGTACGCGGCGCCGGCCACCGCCAGCGCCGGCAGCCGCTTCGCCGCCGCCTCGATGCCGGTCACCCGCAGCAGGTGGTGCACCCGGTACTGCGGCAGCCCGTCCGGCCAGCGGGCCACCCGCCAGGCCGTCGGTGCCGCCGCCAGTCCCAGCAGGGCCTGCACCTCGGCGGCCACCCGGGCCACCAGCCGCTCGTCGTCCATGGCCGCGAACCGGTCGTCCCCGAACCGGCCCACCGACGCCCGCAGCAGGAACTCCCCGGGCCGGGCCAGGTGCGGCCACTTGGTCGACAGGTAGGTGCAGGCGGTCACCAGCATGGTCCGGTCGGCCGTGCCGTCCCCGTCTCCGGTGCCGGCGCCTGTGCCGTCCCCGGCGCCGGGGGTGCCCGGGGGGGCCGGGGGGGCCGGGGGGATGGCCACCGACGGCGGCAGCGGCGACCCCCGGGGGACCAGCAGCCCGGTGCCCACCAGGCCGCCGGGGACGGCGTCGGCCGGGTAGGCCAGGGTGACCAGGGCGACCGAGGCGTAGTCGATGCCGCGCAGCAGGGCGGCGGCGTCGGCGTCGTGCGGTGCCAGCAGGTCGGCGGCCGGAGCGGCCGGCACCGCCAGCACCACCGCGTCGGCCGGCACCGGGCCGCCGGCGGTCTGCAGCAGCCAGGCCGGCTCCCCGGCCGGCCCGCGGTCCAGCCGTTGCACCGGGCAGCCGGTGCGGACTGCCGCGCCGCGGCCGGCCACCACCTCGGCCAGCCGGTCCGCCAGCGACCCCACCCCGCCGGCCAGCGACCAGAACGCCGGCGGCTGCGCCGTCCCCGCCTCGCCGTCCCGGGCGGGTCCCCCGTCGCCGGCGGCCTGAGTCGCCTGGGCGGTCTGGGCGGCCTTGCTCGCCCGGGCCTGGGCCCGGCGGAGCGACCGCATCAGGCTGCCCCGCTCCGGCACCGACAGCAGCAGGGGGAAGGCGGCGGCGGCGCTGACGTCGTCGACCCCGCCGGCGTAGATGCCGCCGATCAGCGGGTCCACCAGCCGCTGCACCACCCGCCGGCCCAGCTTGTTGGCCACCAGCGGCCCGACGGCCCGGTCACCGAGCGGGCCGCGGAGGTCCGGCCGGGGCGCCACCACGTCCCGCAGCAGCCGCAGGTTGCCCCACAGCCCGAGGATGCCGGACCGGGCCACCGGCAGGAACCGGGTGGGCACCCCCATGACCTGGCCGGCGGGCAGCGTGCGGCGGCGGCCGCCCGCCCACACCGCGGCCCCCGACGCCCCGACGGGCCGCAGGTCGTCGCCCAGGCCCACCTCCCGGCACAGCGCCGCCGCCTCCGGCCGCCGCCCCAGGAACCCGTCCGGCCCCAGGTCCACCGGGCGGTCACCGAACCGCTCCGCCCGGACCTTCCCGCCGAGCACCGCCGCGGCCTCCAGCACCACCACCTCCGGGGAGCCCGGCCCCGGGCCGGCCGTCCCGCCGGTCAGCTCCCAGGCCGCGGCCAGGCCGGCCACCCCGCCGCCGACCACCGCCACCGTCGGCCGCCGTCGGGGACGGTGGCCGACGCCCGGGCTCCCCCCCGGCGGGTGGGCGTCGGCGTCGGCCGCCCGCACCACCACCTCTGCCAGCAGGTCCAGGAAGCCGGCGTCGTCGTTCAACGATGCGGTCCGGGCGAAGGCGATCCCCACCGACTCCGCCACGGCCCGGGCCTCGACGTCCAGGTCGAACAGCACCTCCAGGTGGTCCGCCACGAACCCGATGGGGCAGACCACCACGGCCCCGGCCCCCTCGGCCGGCAGGCCCCGGATGACGTCCAGGACGTCCGGCCCCAGCCACGGGTCCGGGGTCCGGCCGGCGCTCTGCCAGGCCACCTGCCAGCGCAGCCCCCCCGCCCTCGGCCCGGCCTCGTGCAGCCCGGCCTGCTCGGCCACCGCCCGGGCCGACTCGGCCACCTGCTCCGGGTACGGGTCGCCGGCCGCCACCACCCGCTCCGGCAGGGAGTGGGCGGTGAACACCACCACCCGGTCCCCGCCGGCCCGGTCGTCGGATCGTGGCGGCAGTGACGCCAGGGCGGCCAGCACCCGGCCGGCCACCAGCTCGGCGAAGCCGGGGGTGTCGTACCACTGCCGTACCGGGACGAACGGCACGTCCGGCGCCATCCGCTCCAGGGCGGCCGCCGCCCGGTCCAGGTACTCCCCGGACCCCATCTGCGACCGGTGCGGGGCCAGCACCAGCCCGACCACCCGGTCCACCCCGTCGGTCACCAGGTCGGCCACGGCGTCCTCGATGGACGGGTCGGTGTGCTTGGCCCCGTACCGGACCACGAAGTCGCCGGGCCGCACGGCGTCCAGCCGGGCCCGGACCCCGGCGACCTGCGCCGCCGTCCGGGCGGCCAGCGGGGAGGTGCCGCCGATGGCGTCGTACCGCCGCCGCAGGTCGGCCAGTTGCTCCGGGGTGGGTGGCCGGCCCCGGCGGATCCGGGTGTAGAACGGCTCGATCTCCTCCGGCGTCGCCGGGGTCCCGTGGGCCATGACCAGCACCCCGATGGTCACCCGGCCACCACTCCTCCGGTGACCCCGGCCCGGCCCTCGGCGTGGACCAGGTCGACCACCGCGCCCAGGATGCCGGGATCGGTCTCCGGCAGCACCCCGTGGCCCAGGTTGAAGACGTGCCCGGGCCGGTCCCCGGCCGACCGCAGCACCTCCCGGGCCTCCTCCTGCACCACCGGCCACGGGGCCAGGCAGATGGCGGGGTCCAGGTTGCCCTGCACCGCCCGGTCCACGCCGACCCGTCGCCGGGCCTCGTCCAGGGGCACCCGCCAGTCCACGCCGATCACGTCGGCGCCGGCCGTCGCCATGAGCGGCAGCAGCTCGCCGGTGCCCACCCCGAACAGGACGGTGGGCACCCCGAGGGCGGCCACCTCCTGCAGCACCCGCCGGGTGGCCGGCAGCACCGACCGCCGGTACTCCGCCGGCGACAGGCAGCCGGCCCAACTGTCGAACAGTTGCACCGCCTGCGCCCCGGCGGCCACCTGGGCCCGGAGGAACGCCACCGCCATGTCGGCCAGCCGGTCCAGCAGCGCCGCCCAGGTGGCCGGGTCGGCGTGCATCAGCGTCTTCACCCTGGCGAACGTCCGCGACGGCCCCCCCTCGACCAGGTAGCTGGCCACCGTGAACGGGGCGCCGGCGAACCCGATCAGGGCCACGGCCGACCCGGCCAGCTCGGCGGCCACCAGCCGTACCGCCTCGGCCACGTACGGCACGTCGGCGTCCGGCTCCAGCGGCCGCAGCCGCCGGAGGTCGCCGGCGGACCGGAACGGCTCCGCCACCACCGGCCCCCGGCCCTGCACCACGTCCACCCCGAAGCCGACGGCGTGCACCGGCACCACGATGTCGGAGAACAGGATGGCCGCGTCCACCCCGTACCGCCGCACCGGCTGCAGCGTCACCTCCGCCGCCAGTGCCGGATCGGCGATGGCCGACAGGATGCTGCCCTTCCCGCGGGCGGACCGGTACTCCGGCAACGACCGGCCGGCCTGCCGCATGAACCACACCGGGGTGTGCGGCACCGGCTCCCGACGGCACGCCCCCAGGAACGGCCTCCCGGCGGTGGTCAGGGCGGTGGTCGAGGCGGTGGTCAAGGGGCGGGCTCGACGACGACGGCGGTGCCGTAGGCGCACAGCTCGGTCCAGTTGCCGCCCATCTCCGACGTGTCGAACCGCATGGCCAGCACCGCGTTGCCCCCCCGGGCCTCGGCCTGGGCGGCCATCCGCTGCACCACCTCTTCCCGGCTGGTCTCCAGGTTCTTGGTCATCCCCTTCAGCTCCCCGCCGGCCAGCGACTTGAGCCCGGCCCCGAACTGCGAGAAGGCGTTCCTCGACCGCACCGTCAGGCCGAAGCACTCCCCCAGCACCGTGGTGACGCGGTAGCCGGGGATGTCGTTCATGGTGGAGATGAGCATGGCAGCCTCCTTCGGGATCGGCGGGCGTCCGCACCGGCGTGCCGACGCCACCCAGATACTGGCAGCCCCGGCGTTCCGGGTGCGGGCCGGTGCCCAGTAAACTCGTTTGCTCGCCAGTGCCCGCCTGGCGCGGGAGGAACCGACGCTTGACCGCACAACGGGATCTCGAGGACGAGCAGCGCTTCCTCGACCAGGCCTACCTGGGGCTCGAGGCCATGCGGGCCGACGCCAACCGCATGCTCGAGTCGGTGCTCGACCTCGGTCGGGGCGGCACCTTCCAGTCCCGGACCGAACGGGACATCGTCGTCCGCACCAGTCTGGCCCGGCTGGCCCAACTGGACATCGGTGACCAGGCCCTCTGCTTCGGCCGCATCGACCGCCTGCCGGAGCCCGGACAGCGCGTCGGGGACACCTTCCACATCGGCCGCCTGGCGGTGTCCGGCCCCGACCACGAGCCGCTGGTCGTCGACTGGCGCGCCCCGGTGGCCGAGCCGTTCTACCGCGCCACCGGCCTCGATCCCCAGGGCCTGGCCCGTCGCCGTCACCTGGCCGTCCGCGGCCGCACCGTGGTGGGGGTGGAGGACGAGTACTTCGCCAGGCTCGGTGACGGCAACGCCGCTCCCGACGGGTCCGCCGCCGCGGGCACCGGCAGCGGCGACGGTGCGGGAGAAGCTGGCAGTGGCGGTGACGGGGACGGTGAGGGGCTGGCCGACGACAGCCTGCCCCTCGGCGGCCCCGGCGCCCTGCTGGCCGCGCTGGGCCAGGCCCGCACCGGCCAGATGGGCGACATCGTCGCCACCATCCAGCGGGAGCAGGACGAGATCATCCGGTCCCCGTTGGCCGGAGTGCTGATGGTGCAGGGCGGTCCCGGCACCGGCAAGACCGCCGTCGCCCTGCACCGTGCCGCCTACCTGCTCTACACCCACCGCTTCCCGCTGGAGCGCCAGGGCGTGCTGGTGGTCGGCCCCAACCCGCTGTTCCTGCGGTACATCGAGCAGGTCCTGCCCTCCCTCGGCGAGACCGGCGTCACCCTGTCCACCGTCCCCGGCCTGGTCCCCGAGGTCCGGGTCCGCGCCGCCGAGGCCGCCGACGTCGCCCGGCTGAAGGGCGACGCCCGGATGGTCAGGGTGATCGCCCGGGCCGTCCGCACCCGGCAGCGCCCCCTCCGCCGGGACGTCGCCGTCCCCTTCGGCGCCGCCACCCTCCGGCTCACCGCCGCCGACTCCGCCGGCATCGTCGGCCTGGCCCGCCGCCGCCCCGGGCCCCACAACGCCCGGCGCCGGTTCGTGGAGCAGCAGGTGGTCCGCCGGCTGGCCGACCAGTACCGGCGGTTCCGCCGGGACCTCGGCGTCCCTGTCGCCGCCACCACCCCGGACCACCAGGCCGCGCCGGGGCCGGCAGCGGAGCCGACCGCCGACCTGCTCGACCTCGACCGTGGCCGCGGCCGGCCCACCGGCCAGTTGGCCCTGTTCGGGCCCGACCCCGACGACACCACGGACGACGGCACCGGCGACAGCACCGGCGGCGACGGCGACGGCACCGCCGCCGGGGGCCGGCTGGCCGACGTGGTGCCGATGCCGGGGGTGTTCGGCCCGGGCGGTTCCGGCCCGGGCGGTTCCGGCACAGGCGGTTCCGGCCCGGGCACGTCCCGCCCGGACGTTTCCGCGGAAACGTCCGGAACGTCCGCGGAAACGTCGGGGGTGGTCGGAACGTCCGGGGTGGCCGGAACGTCCGGGGTGACCGGTGCCCGGTTCGACGCCGTCCTGCCGCCGGCCGAGGCGACGCCGGACGAGGACTTCGACGTCGACGAGTTCGGCCGCAGCGTCCGTCGGGTGCCGGAGCTGGCGGAGGCCCTGGACCGGATGTGGCCCAGGCTGGCCCCCCACGAGCTGCTGCACGACCTGTTCGGGGCCCGGCCGCTGCTGGCCGCCGCCGGCGAGGGCGTCCTGAGCCCGGCCGAGCAGGCCTCCCTGTACCGGCCGCGGAGCCGGTCTCTGGAGCAGGTGCCCTGGACGGCCGCGGACGCCGCCCTGGTGGACGAGGCCCGCGCCGTCCTCGGCCCGCGCCGGTCCCGGTCGCGCCGGTCACGCCCCGACAACCGGGAACGGATGGAGCGGGCCCGGGAGGAGGTGGGCTACTGGCCGTCCGGCCTGGACACCACCCCCGCCCCGGCCGCCGGCACCGGCGGTGCCGACGAGGACGCGGTCCGGTCCTACGGGCACATCGTCGTGGACGAGATCCAGGACCTGTCGCCGCTGCAGTTGCGGATGCTGGCCCGGCGGTCGCTGTCGGGGTCCATGACGGTGGTGGGGGACATCGCCCAGGCCACCGGGCCGTGGGCACCGTCGGGGTGGGACGAGGTGGCCCGGCACCTGACGCCGTCCAGGGAGCCCCGGCTGGTCGAGCTCACCGTGAGCTACCGCACCCCGGCCGAGGTGGTGGCGGTGGCCGCCGGCGTCCTGGCCGTCGCCGCCCCGGAGCTCACCCCGCCCCGACCGGTCCGCCGGTCCGGGAACCGGCCGACCCTGACGTGGGCCCCGCCGGGGGCCCTGGCCCGCCGGGTGGCCGAGGTGGCCGTGGCCGAGTCGGCCGCCGTGGCCCCCGGCCGGACGGCGGTGCTGGTGCCCGCCGCCCGGTTCCAGGAGGTGCGGGAGGCCCTCGACGACCTCGGCACCGGGGCCGTCGACCCCCGGGACCCCCGTGGGGCCGGGCTGTCGGCCCCGCTGGTGGTCCTGCCGGCCGACGAGGCCAACGGGCTGGAGTTCGACGCCGTCGTGGTGGTCGAGCCCGCCGTCCTCGCCGCCGGGGACCAGCAGCCCGGCCCCGCCCGGTCCCTGGGCCAGGAGGCCCCGCCGGCTCCCACCACCCGTGGGCTGCGGGCGCTGTACGTGGCGCTCACCCGACCGACCCGCCGCCTGGCGGTGGTCCACTCCATGCCGCTCCCCATCGGTCTGTCCCTCGACTGACCCCCGTCACCAGGATGTTGGCGTCAGTGGGTCCGGGTCGGCTAGGAAATACGCCGTGAGCCAGGCCATTTCGGTGGACAAACCGGGCAAGCCGGCGCGGATCGTCCACGATCGACCGCCGATGCTGGCCATCGGCGTCATGATCTGGCTCGGTTCCGAGCTGATGTTCTTCAGCGGCCTGTTCGCCGCCTTCTTCACCATCCGGGCCAACGACCACCCGTGGCCGCCGGTGGGCACCGACCTCGACACCCTCCAGGCCGGCATCTTCACCATCGTCCTGGTGTCGTCCAGCTTCACCATGCAGAAGGCGGTGTTCGACGAGGAGCGCTTCAACCGCCGCAGCGCCCGGATCTGGGTCGGGGCCACCATCGCCCTCGGGCTGATGTTCCTCGGCAACCAGGCCTACGAATGGGCCACCCAGCTAACCCGGCCGGGCACCAACGCGTACGGGTCGTTGTTCTTCATCATGTCCGGCCTGCACGGGCTGCACGTCTTCCTGGGCCTGGTGGCCATGGCGTTCCTGCTCGGCCGCATGAAGGGCCCCGCCGGCGACCCCGGGGAGCTGTCGGTGTTCCAGGGCGTCAGCTACTACTGGCACTTCGTCGATGTCGTATGGGTTGGTCTCTACAGTTGCCTGTTCCTTCTCAAGTAGGTAGCCGATCGTGATCCGTGGCCTGCTCAGGAACCGATACCTGCGCTCCGTCGCCGTCCTGGCGACGGTGGGCCTGTCCGGCGTGCTCGGCCTGACCGCCGGCGCCGGCGCCGACACAGCGACCACCACCACGACCGCACCGTCCATGTCGTCGCTGAACGGCGCCGGCACCACATCGGCCACCACCTCGGTGACAACCACAGCCGCGACGACAGGAACGACAGGAACGACAGCGACGGCGACAACGCCGACAGCGGCGGCCACAGCCACCACCTCGGCCACCGGCGGGCTGGGGGCCACCCGGTTCGGGCTGGCCTCGGTGCTGGCCTGCCACCGCTCCGTCGACGCCATCAGCTACCCCGGCGGGGCCAACGCCGGCTCCCCGAAGGGGTCGACGTTCCACATCTGCGTCAACGGCCAGGTCACCAAGTACGGCAACTCGGCCATCGTGTACCACCTGCCTCCGGACTCCAAGATCCCGGCGGGCAGGAAGCTGTTCGAGCAGACCTGCTCGTCCTGCCACGGCCGGGAGGCCGAGGGCACCGACGCCGCCCCGCCGCTCCGGGGCGTGGGGCCGGCCACCGTCGACTTCTGGGTCACCACCGGCCGGATGCCGGCGGCCACCCCGCTGCAGGTGCAGGCCGACCGGAAGCCGGCCCGCTACGACAAGATCCAGGCCGACGAGATCGCCGCGTTCATCAACTCCCTGACACCGGCCGCGCCGTACATCCCCAAGGTCAACGTCAAGGGGGCCAACGTGGCCACCGGGGCGGACCTGTTCGCCCTGAACTGCGCCGCCTGCCACACCATCCTCGGTGCCGGTGACGAGCTGGCCTACGGCACCTCGGCCCCGACGCTGCACATCGCCACAGCCCGCCAGGTGGCCGAGGCCATCCGGACCGGGCCGGGCAACATGCCCTGGTTCACCGGCAACCTCTCGGACAACCAGGTGCGCGACATCGTGGCCTACGTCACCCAGTACATCCAGCACCCCGTCGACCCCGGTGGCGCCGGCCTGGGTGGCATCGGCCCGGTCACCGAAGGGTTCGTGGCCCTGCTGTTCGGGGTCGGCGGCTTCATGTTGATCTGCTTCTGGATCGGGGACCGGGCGTGAGCACAGCGACCACCACACAGGCCGGCACCACCGTGACGGCCGCGGCCGACGACGGCGCCGACGGGCACCGGACGCCGGTGCCCCTCCCGGTGGGCCGCTTCGACGACCCCCACCAGCAGCCGCTGACCCGGCACCCGCGGCGCGCCGAGGGGTTCATCGTCCTCTTTTTCCTCATCGGCATCGCCGGGGTAGCCGCGTTCGGCGGGGCCTACTGGCAGGACGCCACACCCTGGATCCTCGGGGTCACCCTCGGCGCCGGCCTGTTCGGGCTGGGGTTCGGCCTGACGGCCTGGGGCAAGTACCTCATGCCCCGGGGCCCGTTCGTCGAGGAGCGGCACACCATGGCCTCGGAGCCCGACGAACGGGAGGCCATGGCCGCCGCCCTGGTGGAGCGGTCCGGCATCGTGGTCAAGCGGCGCAAGCTGCTCGGCGGCCTGCTGGCCGGCGGGCTGGGCATCTTCGGCATCGTGGCCCTCTTCCCCCTGCTCCGCTCCCTGGGCCCGTTGCCCGGGGACACCCTGGAGGAGACGGACTGGCGCCGGCACACCTACCTGGTGGACATCAACGGCCGCCGGATCCACCGGGACCAGATGCGGCCGGGCGGCATCCTGACCGTCTACCCGGAGGGGCTGCAGAACACCGACGACGGCCAGGCCGTGGACCAGACCGTGCTGATCCGGGTGCAGGAGACCGACCTGACGACGAAGCCGGGCCGGAAGGGCTGGGGGCCGACAGGGTACGTGGCCTACTCCAAGATGTGCACCCACCTGGGCTGCCCGGTCGGCCTGTACGAGCGGGAGCTGGAGATGCTGGTGTGCCCGTGCCACCAGTCCATGTTCAACGTCCGGGAGGCCGCCATCCCGGTGTTCGGTCCGGCCCCCCGCCCGCTGCCGCAGTTGCCGCTCTACATCGACCGGCAGGGCTACATCCGGGCCCGGTCCGGGTACGACCAGGCCGTCGGCCCGGGCTACTGGGAGCGCACCAACAAGGGCAACGGCCCGGGGGCCACCGAGACATGAGCACCACCGAGACCACCAGGCCGCGCACCCGGCGGGAGGCCAGGGCCGCCCTGGGCCGCTACGGCCGGGTGCAGCAGGCCGTCAACGAGCTGGACGACCGGCTCGGGCTGGCCAAGGGCGGCCGGACGTTCCTGGACAAGATCTTCCCGGACCACTGGTCGTTCATGCTGGGCGAGATCGCCCTGTACTCGTTCATCGTCCTGCTGGCCACCGGGGTGTTCCTGACCCTGTACTACGTGCCGTCCCAGACCATCGTGGTGTACCACGGGACGTACAAGCCGCTGGACGGCATCCACATGACCCAGGCCTACCAGTCGACGGTGAACCTGTCGTTCGCCGTCCGCTGCGGCCTGCTGATGCGGCAGATGCACCACTGGTCGTGTGACATCTTCCTCGGGTCCATCGTCATCCACATGGCCCGGATCTTCTTCACGGGGGCCTTCCGCAAGCCGCGGGAGCTCAACTGGACCATCGGCATCACCCTGCTGATCCTGGGCATCCTGAACGGGTTCATCGGCTACTCCCTGCCGGACGACCTGGTGTCCGGCACCGGTATCCGCATCGCCGACTCCATCCTGCTGTCCATCCCGTTCGTCGGGAGCTACCTGGCCTTCTTCCTGTTCGGTGGCAACTATCCCGGCCACATCATCATCGAGCGCTTCTACATCATCCACGTCCTGATCATCCCGTTGATCATCCTCGGGCTGCTCGGCGCGCACCTGGGGCTGCTGGTCCGGCAGAAGCACACCCAGTTCCCCGGCAAGGGCCGGACCGAGCACAACGTCGTCGGGACCCCCATGTTCCCGACGTTCATGGCCAAGACCACCGGGTTCCTGCTGATGGTGACCGGCGGCATCGGCCTGCTGGGCGGCCTGGCCCAGATCAACCCCATCTGGCAGTTCGGCCCCTACACCGACGCCTCCAAGATCTCCTACGCCGTCCAGCCGGACTGGTACATGGGCTTCCTGGACGGCGCCCTCCGCATCATGCCGGCCTGGGAATGGACCGGTTGGGGCCACACCCTGCCCTGGGAGGTCTTCTTCCCCGCGGTCATCTTCCCCGGCCTGCTGTTCAACCTCTGCTTCGCCTGGCCGTTCCTGGAACGGCACTTCACCAAGGACAACGAGCTGCACAACCTGCTCGACCGACCACGGGACAGACCCAAACGGACCGCCGCCGGCGCGGCGGTGTTCGCCCTGGTGTTCACCCTGTTCGCCGCCAGCTCCACCGACGTGCTGGCCAACTTCTTCCACGTCTCCCTGAACGTCACCCTCTGGTTCTTCCGGGTGGCCGTGTTCGTGGTCCCGGTCATCGCCGGCTTCGCCACCTGGCGGATCTGCCTGGAGATGCAGGGCGCCGGCCACGGCATCGGCAAGCGCAAGCGGGCCCTCGTGGTCTCGCGGAGCGAGGCCGGCGAGTACACCGCCATCCCCTCCGACCAGCGGCCCGGGGACGACCACCACGAGCTGGAAGCCGAGCCGGTGCCCCGGACCGTGGAGCTGGAGCCGGTCGCCGTCGGCGGCCCGCGCACCGGCACCACCCCGGACGCCGATGCCGGCGTCGGCGTCCGCCGCGTCAACCGCTGACCGGCTGACCTTCCCTCTCTCGCCCCCTCTCCCGCCCGGCCGCCTCCGCCGGCCGCTTCCGCCGGCGCCGGGTGGACCTCGGGCCTCGGCCGCAGTCCACGCTCCGGCGAACCCTCGTGGCCGGCGACAGGCGAGCCCGATCGCCTGGACGGCCCGGCGAATCACCGAGCCGTGGACCTGGGGTTTTGCCGATTCTCCCGGGGTTGGAACGGAGCACGCCACCGGGGCTCCTCCCCGCGGGTTGGCTGGCGGGACGGTCCCGGCAGGTTGACCGCCACCTCCTCCACCCTCTAAAATAATGAAAATAGCGAATATAAGCCGGTAGCCCATCGCGTGCGCGGGACGAGTTCGGCACGGTGCGGCACGGTGTGGCACGGGCAGGGCGGATCGGACGCGGATGGGATCGGACGCGGATGGGAGGGTCACGGGCATGACCGAACAGCAGCATCTCCTGCACGTCGCCGCCCATGCCGCCGCCCATCCGGAGAAGCCGGCGGCGGTGATGGCGGACAGCGGCGAGTCGGTGGACTACGCCACCGTCAACCGGCGGTCCGTCCAGTTGGCCCGGGTGTTCGCCGCCGAGGGCTGCGGGCTGGGCGACCACGTCGCCATCCTGCTGGAGACCCACCTCCGGTACCCCGAGGCGTGCTGGGCCGCCTACCGGACCGGCCTGCGGTACACCCCGGTGAACACCCAACTGCAGGTGGACGAGGTGGCGTTCGTCATCAACGACTGCGGCGCCAAGGTGGTGGTGACGTCGGTCCGCCAGCGCGAGGTGGCCGAGCAACTACCGGCTCGGTGCCCGGGGGTGTCCCGGTGGCTGATGATGGACGGCGTCGTGGACGGGTTCACCGCCTACGAGGAGCTGGTGGACGCCCAGGACGACGGTCCCCTGGACGCCGAGACCGAGGGCAGCGCCATGATCTACTCCTCCGGCACCACCGGCCGGCCGAAGGGCATCAAGCGGCCGCTCAGCGGCAAGCCGGTCGGGGCCACCCTGTTCGGGGTGGACCCCAGCGTGGGCCGCGGCTACGGCCTCGGCGAGGACAGCGTGGCCCTGATCCCGCTGCCGCTGTACCACTCGTCCGGGATGACCCGGCTGATGATGGTGCTCGGCTTCGGGGGCACCGTGGTGCTGATGGCCAAGTTCGATCCGGAGGGGGCCCTGGCCGCGGTGGAGCGGTACGGGGTGACCCAGGGGCTGTGGGTGCCGACCATGTTCATCCGGCTGCTCCGCCTGGACGAGGCCACCCGGCAGAAGTACGACCTGTCCACCATGACCGACGCCACCGTCGGCTCCGGCCCCTGCGCCCCGGCGGTCAAGCAGGCCATCATCGAGTGGTGGGGGCCCATCGTCACCGAGTCCTACGGCGGCACCGAGGGCATCGGGATGACCCGGATCTCGTCCCCCGAGGCCCTGGAGCGGCCCGGGTCGGTGGGCCGCCCGGTGTTCGGCGTCCTGCACATCGTGAAGGACGACGGCACCGAGGCCGGTCCGGATGAGACAGGGGTCATCTACTTCGAGGGCGGCCGGCCGTTCGAGTACTACAACGACCCCGAGAAGACCGCGTCGGTGCACAACGACAAGGGCTGGGCCACCCTCGGCGACATCGGCCACGTCGACGCCGACGGCTACCTGTACCTCACCGACCGGCAGACCGACGTGGTCATCTCCGGAGGGGTCAACATCTACCCCCGGGAGGTCGAGGAGGTGCTGCTGTCGGTGCCGGAGGTGGACGACGCCGCCGTCATCGGGGTGCCCGACGCGGAGTTCGGGGAGTCGGTGAAGGCCGTGGTAAAGGCCCGTGCCGGCGTCCCCACCGGCCCGGCGCTGGAAGCGGCCCTCATCGCCGCCTGCCGGTCGCGGCTGGCCGGCTACAAGTGCCCGCGGTCGGTCGACTTCGTGGACGACCTGCCCCGGCAGGCCACCGGAAAGCTGTTCAAGCGGGTCCTGCGGGACCGGTACCGCCAGCAGCCCGCCGGCGGTCCGGCCGGCCGGTAGCCGGCGCCCACCCGCCCCGAGACCCGTACCGAGATCGTCCGAACCTGGAGGGAAGCATGGAGACGCTGCCGACCGAGGAAGAAGTGCTGGAGTACTTCACCAGCCTGTCCAACTGGGGCCGCTGGGGGGACGACGACGTCCTCGGCACCCTGAACCTGATCACCGACGCCAAGCGGGTGGAGGCCAGCCGGCTGGTGCAGCACGGCCGGACGGTGTCGTGCGCCTGGGACATCGACACCGGGCTGCAGGCCGACGACGTGACCACCCCGCCGCAGCGGTGGATGCTGACCACCGGGCAGGGCCTGACCGACGAGCACCGGCAGCTTCCCCCGGCCATCCTGCCCTCCGACCGGCAGGCCGGGGTGTCCGAGTTCCTCGGCATGGTGTACCACGGCTTCCGGGTCACCCACCTCGACGCCCTGTCCCACATCTTCTGGGACCAGAAGATGTACAACGGCGTCCCGGCCGAGCTGGTGTCGTCCAGCTACGGCGCCGCCGCCCACGCGGTCACCAACGCCCGGTCCGGCATCATCACCCGGGGCCTGCTGGTCGACGTGCCGCGGCACCGGGGCGTCAACTGGCTGGAGCCCGGCGAGTTCGTCACCCCGGACGAGGTGGCCGCCATCCTGGCCGCCGAGGGCGTCGAGCCCGCCGAGGGCGACGCCCTGCTGCTGCGCACCGGGTACGGCCGTCGCCGGTTGGAGCAGGGCCCGGACAACGTCCACGCCGTCGGCCGGGCCGGTTGGCACGCCTCCTGCCTGCCGTACTTCCACGCCAACGGCATCGCCCTGATCGCCGCCGACGTGGCCGCCGACGTGATCCCGTCGGGGTACCAGGGGGTGCGGATCCCGATCCACGCCGTCGGCATCGCCGCCATGGGGCTGTGGCTGCTGGACAACTGCAACCTGGAGGCCCTGGCCGAGACCTGTGCCGAGCTGGGCACCTGGGCCTGCGAGTTCATCGTGGCCCCGTTGGCCTTCGCCGGCGCCACCGGGTCGCCGGTCAACCCGCTGGCGGTGCTGTGACCACCGGCGGCGGCGGCGCGGGCGGCGCGGAAGGCACACGGGACGGAGCGACCACCGACGTTGGCATGAAGGAGACCGTGAAGGAGACAGGGCAGTGACGATGCCGGACGACATCCGGGCGATCGACCTCATGATGGGCATCCCGCTGGCCGAGCGGACCGAGTGGTACCGCATGTTCGACGCCGCCGCCCTCCGCGACGAGGAGAGCAAGGGCGGCCTGCGGCACGGGGCCGGCTACATGTTCAAGCAGGTGCCCGAGCTGGGCGATGCCGACGTCGCCACCCCGGAGGGGTTCGAGACGGTGGCCCTCCGGGAGATGGACCGCTTCGGGGTCCAGCTCGGCCTGGTCCCGGTGACCTTCGACGAGCCCATCGGCCGCCACCTGGTCACCGCCCACCCGGACCGGTTCGTGGGCAGCTTCATGGTGGACCCCAACAAGGGCATGGACGGCGTCCGGGACCTGGAGCGGGCGGTGAGGGAGCTGGGGGTGGTGGCGGCCGCGGCGTTCCCGGCCGGCTACTTCCCGCAGGTGCCCATCGACGACCGGCGGTTCTACCCGATCTACGCCAAGTGCGTCGAGCTGGACATCCCCATCTGCATCAACGCCGGCGTCCCCGGGCCGCGGTTCCCGTCGGACTGCCAGCGGGTGGACCGGCTGGACGAGGTCTGCTGGTTCTTCCCGGAGCTCAAGATCGTGACCCGGCACGGCTGCGAGCCGTGGACCGACCTGGCGGTGAAGCTGCTGCTGAAGTGGCCCAACCTGTACTACTCCACCAGCGCCTTCGCGCCCCGGTACTACCCGAAGGACATCGTCGACTACGCCAACACCCGCGGGGCCGACAAGGTGATGTACGCCGGCTACTTCCCGTCCGGGCTGTCCCTGGAACGGATCTTCACCGAGATGAGGGACGTGCCGTTCCGCGACCACGTCTGGCCCAAGTTCCTGCGCGAGAACGCCGCCCGGGTGTTCAAGCTGGCGGTCTGACCCCACGCCTGCCGGACGCCCAACTGCGTCATAATTATTGACTTCGTTAAGATTGATGAATAAGCTGTAATGGTAAGGTTCCGGGCGACTGGCGCCCACCCGGTCGGCGGCGACGATGCCGACGGCACTGCGGCGGCTTTGCGACGGCACTGTCGGCGGCAGTGCCGGGAGCACTGCCCGACCGGCGGCGGCCACCGGAACGAGCACGACACGATCCCAAGGGGGAGCGCATGTTTGGACAGAGGTCGAAGGGGTACCGACGCCGGGTCACGGCGGCGCTGGGGCTGTCAGCCGCCATGGCGGCCGGCTCCCTGGGCGTCGGCCTGAGCGGTGCCGGGGCGGCCACCGTGAAGGGGCTGTCCGGCAAGGCGCCGATCCACCTGGCCTTCCTCTGGCAGGTGAAGGGTGAGAGCTCGTACGCCATCCAGGACTTCCAGAACGGCGCCCTGCTGGCGGTGAAGGCCATCAACAAGGCCGGCGGGGTGGACGGGCACAAGATCACCTTCACCCGGTACCCGGTGACACCGGTGACAACGTCCCAGGCCATCTCCGAGTACATCAAGGCC
Source organism: Acidimicrobiales bacterium (assembly GCA_035547695.1). GTDB lineage: Bacteria > Actinomycetota > Acidimicrobiia > Acidimicrobiales > RAAP-2 > DASZUK01. The sequence goes on along the minus strand of DASZUK010000065.1, from coordinate 5,455 downwards.
GCCCAGACCAAGCCGGTGGCCATGCTGGGTCCCCCGGGACCGATCCAGGAGACGCTGGTGCGGTACGAGAACCAGTACAAGATCCCCATCCTGTCGGTCAGCCCCACACAACTGTCGGAGGTGGGCCAGAAGTACGGCACCGTCTGGCGGTTCAACCCGTACGCCCCCATCGAGTCCTACGGGGCGGCCGACGTGCAGTACGCCGTCGACAAGCTGCACGCCAAGAACCTGGGCATGATCTCCAGCCCGGACGCCAGTGACGCCGGCATCGCCGCCGCGGCCGAGGCCGAGGCCAAGAAGCTGGGCGCCACCATCAGCGTGCAGAAGACAATCGCCGTCACAGCCACCGACGCCACCGGCCAGGTGCTGGCCATGAAGGGCGTCGACGCCGTGCTGGCGTTCAGCTACGAGAACCCGGTGGCCGTCATCGCCAACCAGATGGCCCAGAACGGCATCGACGTGCCGATCCTGGGCTACGACGGGGCGTTCCCGGACGTCACCTCCGGGCTCATCAAGGGCCAGGCCAAGCAGAACTTCGCCGCCGTCACCGGCTGCTCGCTCTACGGCGGCACAGTGCCGTCGGCCACCAAGCGGCTGAGCGCCCTGTACAAGCAGACCTACGGCACAGCCATCTCGATCCAGGCGGCGGAGACCTACGAGACGATCTACGTGGTCGCCCACGCCATCGGGGTCGGCCGGTCGGTGGTGGCCACAACCCTCCGCAAGACGCTGAGCTCCGACAGCTACAGCGGCCGGGTGTGCACCCCGACCTACCGGGCGGACGCCCAGCACAACATGACCCACCTGGACACGGTGTACTCGTTCGCCGGCGCCACACCGAGCCCGGTGTACCGGTACACGGTGCCGTTCGCCCACAAGGCCTGATCCCTCCCCCGGCCGCCGGCGATGAGGCCGGCGGCCGGGGGGCATAGGGTCGGGCATCGGGGCGGGCCCACGGGGCCGGGGGCGACGGGCGGAGCGGGGGGCGGAAGGACCGAGGACAGCGCATGTCGACGTTCGTGGCGTTGAGCTTCAGCGGGATCGCGTACGGCGGCATCATCGCCCTGGTGGCCATCGGGTTCCTGGTCCTGTACAAGGCCACCGGGATCGTCAACTTCGCCCACGGCGACCTGGTGACCACCGGCGCCTACTTCGGGATCTGGGCCCTCACCGACCTGAACCTGGGCACCGCCCTGGCCTACGTGCTGGTGCTGGCCATGATGTTCGCCGCCGGGGTGCTGCTGGAACGGGTGGCCTACGCCCCGCTGCGGAAGGCGTCCCCCATCACGGTGGTGCTGTCCACCCTCGGCATCGCCATCGCCATCCGGGCCCTGCTGGGGGTGTGGCAGGGCACCACCCCCAAGGACATGCCCAGCCCGTTCGCCGCCCCCGGGGTGGTGCACATCGCCGGGGCGGCCATCTCGGACCAGCGGCTGCTGGTCATCGCGGTGGCCGCCGCCGTCATCGGCGGGTTCTGCCTCGTCTTCTACCGGACCGGCTTCGGCCGCACCCTGCAGGCCATGGCCAGCGACCGCGAGATGACCCAACTGGTCGGCATCCGGGTGCGCACCCTGTCGATGGTGGTCTTCGGCCTGTCGGCCGCCCTGGCCGGGCTGGCCGGGCTGCTGGTGGGGCCGCTGCAGGCGGTCACACAGAACCTGGGGTTCAACCTGATGATCACCGCCTTCGCCGCCGCGGTGTTCGGCGGGTTCGGCAGCCTCGGCGGCGTCGTCGTCAGCGGCCTGGTCGTCGGCATCGTGCAGCAGGTGGTCGGCAACTACGTGCTCACCAGCTACAGCCAGGTGCTGCCGTTCATCCTGATGATCGTCGTCCTCATCATCCGTCCCCAGGGGCTGTTCCGGGCCCTGTCCGGCAGCCGGCTGTGAGCGCCCCCGCCGCCGAGCCGGCCGGGGCCTGGCGGGGCCGGTGGCCATTGCCGTACCGCAAGCACCACTACGCCACCCTGGTGGCCTTCGTGGCGGTGGTCATCGTGGTCATGCAGGTGATCGTCAACGATCCGTCCAACCAGCACCTCATCAACCTGTGGTTGGTCGAGTCCATCGCCGCCGTCGGGTTCTACCTCGTGTTCTGCCTGGCCGGCCGGTTCGCCTTCTCCCAGACCCTGATGATGGCCCTGGGCGCCTACACCTCGGCGTACGTCGGGCTGAAGTACGGCTTCTGGACCGGCTTCGTCCTCGGCATGCTGGTGGTCCTGGCCTTCTCGCTGGTGGTCGCCCTGGCCCTGTCGCGGGTGCAGGAGTTCTACTTCGCCATCGCCACCCTGGCCCTCACCGACATCGGCATCCAGGTGTTCAACAACTGGACCGCGTTCGCCGGGCCGAGCGGCACCCAGGGCGGGCTGCCGCCCCCCAGCTTCTTCGGCCTCACCCTCATCACAGACCCGCAGGTGTTCTGGATGCTGCTGGCCGCCCTGGCCCTGGCGCTGCTGGTGGCCATCGTCATCGAGCGGTCCCCGGTCCGCCGCAAGGCCGTCGCCGCCCGCGACCTGCCCACCGTGGCCCGGTTCAACGGCACCCGGCTGCTGCCGGTGCAGGTCGGCCTGTTCGTCGTCGGCTCCGCGCTGGGCGGCCTCAGCGGCATCCTGCTGGCCGGCTGGCAGAGCACGGTGTCCAGCCAGTCCTTCGGCGTCCAGTTGGCCATCGGCATCTTCGTCATGGTCATCCTCGGCGGGGTCGGGTCGGTGTGGGGGTCGGTCATCGGCGCCCTGTTCGTCGTCTTCGTCCCCGACAAGCTCCAATTCCTGTCCAACTACACCTCCGTGGTCTACGGGGTGGTGCTGGTCGTCGGCATCATCCTGCTGCCCCGCGGCGTCGTCGGGATCTGGGACCGCCTGAAGTCGCTGGCGGCCGGGGCGCTCGGTTGGGACCGGGAGCCGACGGTGGGTGGCCGGGGGGTGCGGGCCCAGCTTGACGTCCTGGCCAACAGCCTCCGGGAACTGGCCAGCCGGGCCCTGGCCTTCAGGGCAGTGGCCGCGGCCGGCGGCCGCCGGCACGGCGTGGCGGCCACCACCGGTGCCGCCGGACCGGGCGGGCCGGGCGGGCCGGGCGCGACGACCGGTGGTGTGGGCGGCGGTGTGGGCGGTGGTGGAGCCGGTGGCGCCCCGGCCATGCTGTTCGAGGGCCGGGACATCTCGGTGCACTTCGGCGGGGTCGCCGCGGTGGACGGCGTCGGGTTCGGGGTGTCCCGGGCCGGTGAGGTGGTGGGGCTGGTGGGGCCGAACGGCAGCGGCAAGTCCACCTTCCTCAACGCCACCTGCGGGCTGGTGCCCAGCCAGGGGCAGGTGCTGGTCCGTGGGGCGACCATGGACCGCCGGCGGCTGACCGAGCTGAGCCGCACCGGGGTGGGCCGCACCTTCCAGACCCCGCAGGTGTTCACCGAGCTGTCCTGCGCCGAGAACGTCCTGCTGGGCTCCCAGGACCGGCAGGGCACCGGCCTGGCCGCGGCCTTCCTCCGCCGCCCCACCATGTGGCGGGCCGAGCGCCGCCGGATGGCCGCCGCTGAGCAGGCCCTGGCCGACGTCGGCCTGGCCGGCTTCGGGCAGCGCCCGGCCGACTCCCTGTCCTACGGCCAGCAGCGGCTGGTGGAGCTGGCCCGCTGCCTGGTCGGCCAGCCGTTCGTGCTGTTGCTGGACGAACCGTCGGCCGGGCTGAACGACGCCGAGACGGCCGCGCTGGGCCAGATCCTGCAGTCCCTGCGCCGTGCCGGCATGGGCATGATCCTGGTCGACCACAAGGTGGCCTTCGTCGACAGCCTGTGCGACCGGCTGGTGGTGCTGCAGGTCGGGCGGATGATCGCCCAGGGGCCGCCGGCGGAGGTATGGGCCCATCCCGAGGTCATCAACGCCTACCTGGGGACGGCCTGACGTGCTGTCGGTCCGGGACCTGGCGGTGAACTACGGCCCCGTCGAGGCCGTCCGGGGGGCCGGTTGGGAGATCGGCGAGGGGGAGCTGGTGACCCTGCTCGGCCCCAACGGGGCCGGCAAGACGTCCAGCCTGCGGGCCATCTCCCAGCTCTGCCCGTGGGGCGGCGACATCCGGTTCGAGGGCCGGTCCCTGCGCGGGCTGGCCCCCGAGCGGGTGGTCCGGATGGGCATCGTGCACGTCCCGGAGGGCCGCCGGGTGTTCCCGACGCTGACGGTGCTGGAGAACCTGCAGATCGGCCGGCACGCCCGCGTGCGCCGGTCCGGGTTCTCGGTGGACGACGTCTTCGAGCTCATGCCGCTGCTGAAGCCGCTCGAGCACCGCAAGGGGTGGGCCCTGTCCGGCGGGGAGCAGCAGATGGTGGCCATCGGCCGGGCCCTGGTCGGGGCGCCCCGGCTGCTGCTGCTGGACGAGCCCTCCCTGGGGCTGGCCCCGGTGGTGGCCTCCACCGTGTTCGCCGCCCTGACCGAGATCGCCAAGCACACCGCCATCCTGGTGGTGGAACAGAACACCGCCCTGGCCCTCAAGAACTGCACCCGGGGCTACGTGATGGTGGACGGCCGCATCGTCATGAGCGGGGCCAGCAGCGAACTGGCGGACCGCCAGGCCATGCTCGACGCCTTCCTGGGCGAGCGCGACGACCTGTTCGGCGGCCCGGAGGCCGGAGGTGCAACGGTATAGCCATGCTTGCTCACCGTGTCTTCTTCTCGTTCGCCGCCGTCACCGACCCGGCCCGGCACCACGACTACAACGACTGGCACCAGCTCGACCACCGGCCCGAGAACCTGGCGCTGGACGGCGTCCGGTGGGGCGAGCGCTGGGTCCGGTCCCCCGACTGCATCGCCGCCAGCCGGGTCACCGACGACCGGCTGGCCGACGTCCACTACGTCAACCTGTACTGGTTCCGCACACCGGCCGACAGCAGCGTCGCCCAATGGCAGGACCTGGCCGAGCGGTCGTTCCAGTGGGGCCGCCGGCCGGAGGGGGAGTGGGCCACCCGGCCGCTGATGGGGTTCTTCTCCACCGTCAAGGGCTACGCCGCCCCGCGGGTGAAGGTCTCCGCCGACGCCCTTCCGTTCCGGCCCAACCGGGGCGTCGTCGCCACCCTGACCCGCCTGTCCGACCCCCACGGCCTCGCCGCCGCCCGTCGGTTCGCCTGGCACGACCAGGTGGCCATCCCGGCCCTGCTGGCCGACCCCGGGGTGGCCGGCGCCTGGACGTTCTCCAGCGACAGCACCACCCTCGACCCCACCTGGACCGCGGTGGCCGGCAGCACCACCTTCGACGCGTCCGGCACCGACCGGGGCACCCTGCGGCTGACCCTCCTGTTCGTCGACGACGACCCCCTGGCCGTCTGGCGCCGCATCCGCCCCGGCGGCGTCGGGGCCCCAACCGGGCCGGACAGCACGGCCGGCGTGGGGCAGGGGCCCCACGCACCGGAGGAGGTCAGGGTTGGGGCCCCAACCGGGCCGGACAGCACGGCCGGCGTGGGGCAGGGGCCCCACGCACCGGAG
>DASZUK010000064.1:0-2190 GCA_035547695.1 Acidimicrobiales bacterium | reverse complement strand
GCCGGCGGTGGCGGTGCCCCCCCAACCCCACGCCGCGACCGGCCACGCCGTCACAGTGGCCACCGGCACCGTGGCCGGGGCCGGGGGAGCGGTCGGCCAGCCCATCGCCCTGCCGGCGTTCAGTGCGGCCGACCCGCTCCGTGTCAGCGTCCTCGGTGACTCGGTTGCCGCGCACGCCGAGCCCGGCATCGCCGCCGCTCTGGATGCCACCGGGGCCGTCACCGTCTCGAACTCGGCGTTCACAGGGTTTGGTCTCAACCGGTTCTATACGAACGGGACACATCGAGCCGTGACAGGCTTCTGGTGGATGCGCCAGATGGTCGGCCCGACCCACCCCGATCTCGTCCTGGCCACCTGGAACTGGGACGGGAGCTGCACACCGACAGTGTCCACACCCACAAAGCCCACAGGGGGCTACGACACATACCGCTGTGCCGTCCAGCACCCGAAGCAGTACCAGGCGAAGCTGGAGAAGGCGGTCCGGTACCTGATCACGACAGCCGGAGCCAAGGGAGTGGTCTTCCTGGAGTTCCCCGTCCGAGGACCCAACACGGCGACGGGCCAGGTGGCGGGCAGCAGCACCCTTGCGGCCGAGAACCGGGGCATCCAGAGATGGAACGCCATCGCCCGGTCCATGCCAGCCAGGTTCCCCGGCAAGGTCATGTACCTTCCCGTGGCCTCCTCAGTCCTCTTGGACGGCAAGTTCGAGTTCTGGCTCCCCACACCCGAGGACCCGAACGCTCCACGCAGCCAGTGGCTGCGAGCCCGCATGGTCGACGGCCTTCACCTGTGCCCCGCCGGGATTGCCCGCTATGCGGACGCCATCCTCGCCGACCTTTCCCGGGCATACCCTTCCCTGCCTCCGGCCAGCCCGGGATGGGCCACCGGGACATGGGTGAACGACTCCTTCTACCACCTGACACAGTTCACCGGCAGCGATCCCTGCCCCGCCGGCCCGCCGTAATGCACACCGTTGCCGCAGGGCCTGAGGGTCAGCCGCCGCAGACCGGCCCGGGACCCCGCAACTTCCGCAGCGCCGCCTCCAGCGCCGCCTGGTCGGCGTGGTCCAGCGGGGCCATCAGGTGCCGGTCGATGCCGTCCAGGTGCACCGCCGTGGCCTCCTCCACCTTGGCCACCCCGGCCGGGGTGAGGGCCACGAACACGCTGCGGCGATCGGTGGGACAGTCGCGCCGCTCCACGTAGCCGGCCTCCACCAGCCGGTCCACCAGCCGGGTGATGCCGCCAGAGGTCAGGGACACCTCGGACCCCAACTGGGTCATGGTCAGGAACCCCCCCGGGGTCCGGCGCAGCCGGACCATGGCGTCGTACCAGGACAGCGGCAGCCCCGACCCGGACTCCAGCTCGGCACCCAGGGCTCGGGTCAGCTTGGCGTGGGTCTCCACCAACAGCCCCATGAGGGTGATCCGGTCGTCGTCGGCCAGCGACGTCATGCCCGCAGCCTACCGGCCCTCCCCATCATCTGCTCGTTCACTAATCTCGTTGACATATATCTGATTAGTCAGCTATATTGGCCGGGACAGATCGAGACGAGGAGCACACGCCATGAGCACCCTTACCCTTCCGAAGGCCGGCACCTACGCCATCGACCCCGCCCATACCGAGGTCGGCTTCGTCGCCCGCCACCTCATCGGCACCAAGGTGCGCGGCCGGTTCACCGAGGCCAGCGGCACCATCGTCATCGCCGACCCCATCGACCGCTCGTCGGTGGAGGCGGAGGTGGACGCGGCCAGTATCAACACCAACGTGGGTATGCGCGACGACCACCTCCGGACCAACGACTTCCTGGACGTCCCCAACCACCCCAAGCTGACCTTGAAGAGCACCGGGCTGACCAGGGTGTCGGACGAGGAGTGGAAGCTGACCGCCGACCTCACCATCCGCGGGGTGACCAAGTCGGTGGTGTTCGACGTCGAGTTCCACGGCGCCGGCCCCGGGCTGCAGCCCGGCTCCGAGGTCATCGGCCTGTCGGCCACCGCCGAGATCGACCGGCGCGACTTCGGGGTGTCCTTCAACGGCGTCCTGGAGGGCGGGTCCATCGTGGTGGGCAACAAGGTCAAGATCGAACTGGAGGTGGAGGCCGGCCTACAGCAGTAGGCCCCCGGCCCCCGGCCCCCGGCCCCCGGCCCCCGGCCCCCGGCCCCCGGCCCCCGGCCCCCGGCCCCCGGCCCC
>DASZUK010000063.1:0-143209 GCA_035547695.1 Acidimicrobiales bacterium | reverse complement strand
AAGAACAGGTCCACCCCCAGGTAGCCCCCCGACATCCAGCCGAACCCCAGGTGGTAGGCCAGGACCCCGGCCACGGCCAGGGCCCGCAGGCCGTCGAGGGCCGGCAGGTACTGCCCGGTGACCGCCAGGGGGGCGTCGTGGACCGGGAGGGGGACGGGGCGGGCCCTCCTTCGCCCGGCCCCTCCCCACCGGGCCCCTCCCCTGCGGGCCCCTCCCCTGCGGGCATGGCGGGCCCGGGGCGGGGCGGGGGGCGGGGGGAGGGTGGTGGCGCCCCCCGCGGCCAGGTCGTCGGTCGGGCTCAGCCCGGCCACCGCCCCAGCAACAGGTCGGCCAGCGCCGGCACCTGTCCGGCGGAGGCCACCCGGGCGACGACGCCGTCGGCCCCGGCCCGGAGGACGGCGTCGACGGTGGCGGCGTCGGGCACCGCCCCCCGCCACAGCACCGGCCGGTCCCCCGAGGCCCGGGCTGCCGCCACCGCGTCCACCGGCCCGGTGACCACCCAGCCGTCCACGGCAGCGCCGCCGGCTCGGACCGGGCCGGCCGCCAGCAACGGTGGGCCGCCGGCTCGGACCGGGCCGGGCCGGTTGACGGCACCGTCCACCGAGTAGTGCCGGCCATGCAGGTGGGCGGCGTCGCCGGCGAACAGCGCCCGGCAGATGGCCACGGCCTCGCCGAGCAGCAGGCCGTCCGCGGTGGGCGGGGCGACCAGCAGTGCCGCCGACCGGCCGCCGCTCAGGACGTCCAGCCCGGTCAGGTCACGGGCCAGCACCGCCGGGTGACGGCCACCGGCCAGGTCGGCCACCACCCCGAGGGTGACCGTGGTGGTCAGCGGCACCAGCCCGCCGGCCAGCGTGCAGGGGTCACAGCCACCGCCGGCCACCCAGACCGACCCGAACCCGGCCGTGTCGGCGGCGACGGCCATCGCCCGCCACTCGGCCGCCTGGGCCGCGGTGGCCCCGGCGGGTAGGGCGGGCAGTTCCAGCCCGATGCGAACGGACCCGATGCGAACGGAGTGGTCCACGGCGATCGACCAGGGTAGTTGCCCCTCTGGACCGGCTGGCGGCAACCGGGCGCCTACGGCAGCAGCCGGCGGAAGGCGGCGACACCGACCACCGGAACCCCGGCGGCTTCCACCCGGGCCACCAGCGCCCGGTCGGAGGTGACCACCGTCAGCCCGTCCGGGTCGGCCCGGGCCAGGTCGGCGATGACCCGGTCGGCGGCGTCGGGGCCGCCGGGGGCGAACGCCACGGCCACCCCGACGGCGTCGCCGGCGGCCACCTCGTCGGGTTGCCACCGGCCGTCGAAGACCACGGTCACCTGGTCGCCGGGGGCGGCAGCCACGAACGTGGCCAGCTCCCCCACCAGCCGCCGCCGGGCACCGGCCCGGTCCCGCCACCAGCCGTCGGGCCGGGACCCCATCAGGTTCATGCCGTCCACCAACCACCGCATGCCGACCAGCCTCGCACCCCGGTCAGGCCCGCTCCCACCAGCCGCCGTCGCCGTGGACCATGCCGTCGGCCCGGAGCCGTTCGAGGGCGGCCGACACGGCGTCGAGGGGCAGGCCGGTGCGGCCGAGCAACTGCTCCAGCGAACAGGGCTCCCAGTCCAGTGCGGCCAGCACGGTCGCCGCCGAACGCCCGGCCTCCGAGTCCTCGGTCTCGGGGCCCTCCGGGGCCGCCCGGACCTCGACGTCGTCCCGGGCCTCGACGCCGTCCCGGGCCTCGACGCCGTTCCGGGCCTCGACGCTGCCTTGGTCCTCGACGCTGCCTTGGTCCTCGACATCCGTCGGAACCCCTGAGCTCTCCCCACCGGTGCGGGGGCGGGGCCGGACGGGTTCCTGGCCGGCCCGGGCGAGCCCGACGGCGGCGAGGACGTCGGCGGCGTCACGGACGACGAAACAGCCGTCGGCCAGCAGGTCGTTGGCCCCCGCGGACGCCGGGCTGCGTATGGAGCCGGGCACGGCGCCGACGGTCAGGCCGCGGCGGATGGCGGCCCGGACGACGTTGCCGGCCCCGCCGCCCTGGTGGCTCTCGACGACCACCACCACCTCGGCCAGGCCGGCGATGACGCGGGTGCGCTGCAGCAGCCGCCAGGGCAGCTCGGCGGTGCCGACCGGCCACTCGGACACGACCGCCCCGGCCTCGGCCACCCGCTCCCAGAGCCGGAAGTTGCCGCGGGGCTTCGGGTTCTCCAACCCGCCGCCGACCACGCCGACCGGCGGGGCTCCGTCGTCGGGCCCTGCGGCCAGCCACCCGGCGACGGCGCCCTCGTGGGCTGCGGCGTCGATGCCGGTGGCCATCCCGGAGACCACCACCACGCCGGCCGCGGCCAGATCGGCCCCCAACTGGGCGGCCACCCCCAATCCGTACCGGGTGGCGCTCCGGGTGCCGACGACGGCGACCCGTGGCAAACGGTCCACCACCTCGGGCCGGCCGACCGAGAACAGCACCGCCGGGGCGTCCGGGTCGACGGCCAGCACTGCCGGATAGCCGGGCTCGCCGACCACGGATACCCGGACCCCGGCGGCCAGGTGGGCGTCCCACAGGGCGCCGACGTCGACTTCGGCCGCGGCGGCCGCCCACCGCTGGTCCCATCGGCCGTCCACGGCGCCGGCCCACACCTCGGCGGCGGGGGCTCGGGCCAGCAGGGAGCGCAGCCGCTTGGCCGGGATGGACCCCAGGGCCAACAGGGCGGCGGCATAGGCCGGATCGGGCAGGGTGGCGGACATGCCACAGAACGGTCCCGGTGACCGCGGCGGTCGCGCCAGAACTCTTGGGGACGAGGCAGCGTCCGTGACGACGGCCGGACGAAAGCGGGCGCGGGCGGTGGGGCCGGTGCGGCCAGCAGGGACGGTGGCCAGCAGCGACGGTGTGGCCAGCAGGGACGGTGCGGCCAGCAGGGACGGTGCGGCCGGGCGACGGCCGGGGACGGCGAACGGCCTAGTCTGCGGGTGTGCTGGTCCTGCTGGTCCGCCACGGTCACGCCGGGTCGAAGGCGTCATGGAGGGGCGACGACCGGCTGCGGCCGCTCAGCGCCCGGGGGGCGGAAGAGGCGGCGGCGCTGGTGGACATCCTGCGGCCGTACGGCCCCGTGCGGGTGGTGTCGAGCCCGCTGCTGCGGTGCGTGCAGACGGTGGAGCCGTTGGCCACGGCGCTGGGGGTGCCGGTGGAGCAGTCGGCCCGGCTGGGGCCGGAGTCGCCGAAGCAGGCGGCGGGGTTCCTGCGTGACCTGGCCGAGGGGCCGGGCCCGGTGGTGGCGTGCACCCACGGCGAGGTGATCGAGGTGGTGCAGGCTGGGTACCCGCCGCGGCGGGTTCGGGGGGCGAAGGCGACAGCCCGGGCGAAGGGGTCGACGTGGGTGCTGGAGTACGCCGGACGGCGGTTGCGCTCGGCGCGGTACCTGCCGGCACCCCGGATCGGTGCGGTGCCGGCAGCCCCGGTGGCGGCAGCCCCGATAGAGGCAACCCCAGCAGCGGCAACCCCGGTGGCGGCGGCGGCGGGCGGCGGGAGCTAGCCCGGGGCGGACGAAGGCCCAGCTAGACCGCTGTCTGGGGCCGGCGTCCGGTCGGCCTGCGGTGCCCCGGGCCGGGCTATTCTCCGCCCGATGACCGGCGTCGCAACCCCTGCGGGCGGAACCGGGCCGGCGGTGGTGCTGCTGGTGGAGGACGACGCCGGCGACGCGGTGCTGGTGGAGGAGCTGCTGGGGGACCACGGCGGGGAGTTCACGGTGCGGTGGGTGCGCAGCCTGCGGGAAGCGCTGGACGCGGTGGGACCGTCGACGGCGTGCGTGCTGCTGGACCTGGGGCTGCCGGACGCGGCGGACCTGGACGGGCTGCGGCAGCTACTGGGCATGGAGGGCGGGCCGGCGGTGGTGGTGCTGACCGGGTTCGACGACCGGGTCAGCGGGGCCCGGGCGTTGGCACTGGGGGCGCAGGACTACTTGAGCAAGGGGACGGTGGACGGGGAGTCGCTGGCCCGGTCCATCCGGTACGCGATCGCCCGGCAACAGGGGGAGGAGTCGTCGCGGCAACTGCGGGAGGCGGAGAGGGTGCGGGCGGAGAACGCCCGGCTGGAGCGCGGCCTGCTGCCGAAGCCGCTGATCATCAACGACCGGCTGGCCTGGGCCACCCGGTACGTCCCGGGCGGGGGGCGGGCGCTGTTGGGCGGGGACTTCTTCGACGCGGTGGAACTGGACGACGGCACGGTGCGGTTCATGATCGGCGACGTCTGCGGCCACGGGGCCGACGAGGCGGCGCTGGGGGTGGCGTTGCGGGTGGCCTGGCGGACGCTGGCGCTGGCGGGACAGCCGGCGCCGGTGGCGCTGACGGCGATGGAGCGGGTGCTGGAGGTGGAGCGGATCAGCGACGAGGTGTTCGTGACGCTGTGCGACGTGGAGATCCAGCCGGGCCTGCAGCAGGCGAAGCTGCGGTTGGGCGGGCACCCGACGCCGCTGCTGTACGACGGCCGGCAGGTGCGGGAGGCGCCGGTGGAGGTGCGGGGACCGCTGATGGGCGGGGTGCAGGACGGCCGGTGGGCGCCGAACGTGGTGGACCTGGACGAGGAGTGGACGATGCTGGCGTTCACCGACGGCCTGGTCGAGGGCCACGACGGCGGCGGCAGCGGTGGCGGCGGGAGCGGCGGCAGCGGCCGGCTGGACGTGGAGGGGCTGGTGCGGCTGGCCACCGACGCGTTCGCCGAGGCGGACGGGCTGGACGAGGTGGCCGAACTGCTGATCGCCGGAGCCGAGGAGGCCAACGGGGCGCCGCTGCACGACGACGTGGCCCTGATCCTGCTGTCCACGGCCGACCGATGGCAGAAGTAGGGGACGGCACCTCGGGGCGGGACCGGCCGGCAGCCAGCCAGCCGGCGACCAGCCAGCCGGCCGCGGCGGTCACCGGGAGGAGCCTGCGGTCCAGGCTGACGGTGCTGATGGTGGTGGGGGCGGGGTTGTTGGTGGTGGTGGGCACCGTGGGGGGGTTGGCACTGTCCAACCTGGTGGCGGCCCGGCACACCCTGCTGGAGGCGGTGGACCCGGCCAGCCTGGACGCCGACCAGTTGGAGCTGGCGTACCTGGACCAGGAGACGGGGGTCCGGGGCTACGTGCTGAGCGGCGCGGCGGCGTTCCTGGAGCCGTACACGACGGGGCGCAAGCAGGAGCGGTCGACGGCGGCTGCCCTCAACCGCCGCCTGGCGAGCCTGCCGGACCTGCTGGCGCTGGCCGAACGGGCGGAGGGGCAGGCGGCGGTCTGGCACCGGGAGTTCGCGGAACCGGCCATCGCCGCGGTGGAGGCCGGGAACAGGGCGTCCATCACGGTGGCCGACGAGGTGCACGGCAAGAACCTGTTCGACCTGGTCCGGAAGCGGTTCGTGACGCTGGACGCCGCGTTGTCGGCCAGGCGGGCGGCGGCGGGGTCGGAGCTGGACTCGGCGACCGATCTGCTGATCGGCATCCTGGTGGCCGCGCTGGTGCTGCTGGTGGCGGTGGGGGTGGCCACCCAGCGGGCACTGCGGCGGTGGGTGACGGCCCCGTTGTTGCAGGTGGGAGCCGACGCACGGCGGGTGGCCGGCGGCGAGGTCGGGCACCCGATCTCGCCGGCGGGGCCGCCGGAGTTCCAGCAGTTGGCCGGCGACGTGGAGGCGATGCGGGAGCGGATCGTGAGCGAGCTGCGGGAGGTTGCGGCCGCGCAGGCGGACCTGGCCGACCGCAACCGGGACCTGGCCCGGTCCAACGTGGAGCTGGAGCAGTTCGCCTACGTGGCCTCCCACGACCTGCAGGAGCCGCTGCGGAAGGTGACCAGCTTCGTGCAGCTTCTGCAGCAGCGGTACGGGGGGCAGTTGGACGACCGGGCGGACGAGTTCATCGGGTTCGCGGTGGACGGGGCCAAGCGGATGCAGGCGCTGATCAACGACCTGCTGGCGTTCTCCCGGGTGGGGCGGACGACGGAGCGGTTCGTCCCGGTGGACCTGGCCGGCACGGTGGCGTCGGCGACGGCGAACCTGGCGGCGGCCGTCGAGGAAGCCGGCGCCGAGGTGGAGGTGGGGGACCTGCCGACGGTGATGGGGGACCCGGGGCTGCTGACGGCGCTGTGGCAGAACCTGATCGGCAACGCCATCAAGTTCCGGGGCACCGACCCCCCGGTGGTGAGGGTGGGGGTGGTCGACGCCGGCCGGCCAGCGGGCACAGAAGCGTCGGCGGGTCCGGCGGGTCCGGCGGGTCCGGCGGGTCCAGCCGGGCCGGGCGCGATGTGGACGTTCGAGGTGGCGGACAACGGCATCGGGATCGAGCCGCGGTTCGCGGACAAGATCTTCGTCATCTTCCAGCGGCTGCACAGCCGGGAGAGCTACGAGGGGACGGGGATCGGGCTGGCGCTGGCCAAGAAGATCGTGGAGTTCCACGGCGGCACCATCTGGTTGGACCGGGGACCTGGCCCGGGGGCGCGGCTGTGCTTTACGCTTCCGGCCGCAGGCACCGGGAACCCAGTGAAGGAGGTCGGCGGGTGATCGAGGCCGATGCGGGGAGCGCCATCGAGGTGCTGCTGGTGGAGGACGACCCGGGGGACGTGCTGATGACCCGGGAGGCGCTGTCGTCGGCGAAGGTGCTGCACAACCTGCACGTGGTGGACAACGGGGAGTCGGCGGTGGGGTTCCTCCGCCAGGAGGGGGACTACGCCGACGCGGTCCGGCCGGACCTGGTGTTCTTGGACCTGAACCTGCCGCGGCTGGACGGCCGGGAGGTGCTGTCGATCGTGAAGGCCGACGACGGGCTGCGGCGGATCCCGGTGGTGGTGCTGACCACGTCGGAGGCCGAAGAAGACGTGCTGCGCAGCTACGACCTGCACGCCAACGCCTACGTGACGAAGCCGGTGGACTTCTCCGGGTTCATGCGGGTGGTCCGGCAGATCGACGACTTCTTCGTCACCATCGCCCGGCTACCACCGCGCTGAGCTGTCGGCCTCCGGCAGGCCGCCCCGGCGGGGCACCAGTCCGCTGAGGCGGCCGGCGGCCCTCAGGCGGCGGGGCGGCGACCGGTGCGGGCCTGGGCGGCCTGGCGGTACTGGCGGAGGGCGCGCAGGCTGACCCGGAGTAGCTGCTCGGGGTCGTGGGTCACGACCCCCTGCCGCTCCAGGGGGCCGAAGACCAGCCGCTGGGCGACGTGGACGTGGTCACCGGCCCCGGCGGCGGAGGTCATGAGCTCCCGGGCCAGCAGGGACAGGGCCAACTGCCAGCGGTCCACTGTGCCGCGGGCGGCCGCGGCGGACTCGCGGTCGGCCGCCCAGGCGGCCAGGACGTCGGCGGGGGCGTGGGCCAGCGCGCTGATCCAGGCCCATCCCGGAACCCGACGGCCACCGCGGTGCAACTCGACGGCCCAGCGGCCATTGAGGAAGCTCTCGGACTCCCGGACCAGGTCGGCCGCTGCCCTCCGGTCGTGCCGGCTACCCCGTTGCCGCCACCGTCGCCACGTTCTCCCCAGTCCTCCCATGGCTGGCAGTCCTCGCATGGCTGGCCACCTCCACCCGACCGGGCTCCGGGACCGGCGGCGCTCCACGGAGCGTCACCGGGGTGGTTCCCGGGCATCCGGTTGAAACCTTACGGCCACCACTTTGCCACCGATGACCGGGTGCCGGTGTTGCGTTCAGGTTACGAACGGCCGGACCGTGCCGGCCGGCCGGTCAGGGGGTGGTGGTGGACCAGGTACCGGCGGGAGGGTTGAAGGTGAAGGCGGCCGAGACGCAGTCGGCCGGCGGGGAGGCCACCACGGTGTACGACGGCCCGTCCCCGGGCTGGGTGGTCGTGGTGGTGGTGGACGACGTGGTGGTGGAGGTGGACGACGCGGAGGGCGGTAGTTGCCAGACGGCGAGGGCCGGCGCGGCGCCGAGGCAACTGGCGGTGGGATCGGTGGTGGTGAACCCGGTGAGTGTGCCCACCTTCTTGGCGCCGGGCTGTTCCAGGGCGGACGCCGGAACGGGGGGCTGGGCGACCAGGGTCACGGTCTTGCCGGCCCAGGTGCCCTGGTAGATGTAGGCCGGCCCGGACCCGCTGGGCGGGGCGGTCGTGGTGGTGGTGGGCGCCGCCGGGCCGGTGGTGGGAGTGGTGGTGGTCCCCCCGCCGGGTGAGGTTCCACCGGGTGAGGTTCCACCGGGAGAGGTGCCGGCCGGGGATGTCGAGGCCGTCGCACCGCCGGCCGGGGACGCGGCGGACGGCCCGGTGGCGGGAGCGGCGGGAGCGGCAGGAGCGGTGGAGGTGGTGGGAGCGGTGGAGGTGGTGGGGGTGCCGGGCGCTGTGGCCGGTGGTTGGCCGGGTGGGGCGGCGTAGGTGATGGCCGGGGGGGTGCCGTCCAGGGCGGCGACCATGGCGGGGTCGTTGCCGTCCATGCCGAGGGCCCAGATGCCGACGCCGCCGAGCCCGTACTGGTCGGCGAGCTGGCGGATGGCGTAGAGGGAGGTGGGATCGTCGAAGAAGGTCTCGCGCCACTGGGTGCCGACCTGGTAGGCGGTCCAGGCGGAGCCGGTGACGGGGTCCCAGTAGATCGGGTGGCCGGCGGCGGCGATCTGGCCGTAGGACAGGTCGGTGACTGTGCCGGTGGCGGTGGCGGTGAGGGTGTTGCCGGTGGTGGGCCAGTCGAGGCCGTAGAAGGGGGCGCCCAGGATGACCTTGGCGGCCGGGACGGCGGCGGTGTACTCCTGGACGGTGGTCAGGTCGCTGAACAGCGCGGAGGTCAGTGGGGATGTGGCCCCGGCGCTGCCGGACAGGTTCGGGGAGTACTGCATGACGAAGAACCCGTCCACCGCCTGGGCCAGGGCCGGGATGTCGTAGAAGCCACGGGGATCGGCGGCGGAGGAGGCGTAGGTGTCCATGGTGACCTGCCAGTGGGGGTTGACCTGGTGGAGGTCGCCGGCGACGGTGGTGACCAGGTCGGTGAGGCCGGCCTGGTCGGCGCTGCCGTTGCCCTCCAGGTCCAGGTTGACGCCGTCCAGGTTCTTGGCCTGGACGGCGGTGGCCAGGGCCTGGGCCAGGGTGGCCGCCGCGGTGGGGTTGGAGGTGAGCTGGTCGAGGGAGTGCTGGTCGAAGTCGTCGACGGCCAGCACCACCCGGACGCCGGCGGCGTGGGCGCGGTTGATGAGGTCCACCAGGGCCTGGCTCTGGTACCCGTTCCAGCCCGGCCCGGACTGGGCGAGGGAGCCGTCGGGGTCGATGTCGACGGAGAAGTAGGCCACGGTGGTCAACCCGGCCAGGTCGTACCCGGCGCTCTGGGCCAGGGTCCAGTAGGGGGCGAACCCGAACACCTCGTGGGGGGCCATCGGCGGGGCGGCGGCCAGCGACGGCGGTGCCGGCAGGGCCGCGGTGGTGGCCGGCGGCAGCTTGTGGGCCCTGCCGTGGGCGAAGCCCCCCAGCATGGGCAGGGCGGCGTTGCCGGACCCGCCGGACCGGTCGGCGCCGTGGACCGGGACGTCGGGCTCGCCGTAGGTGGAGGTGGCCGACACGACGAGGCCGGCCGCGGCGACGACGGCGACGGCGGCCATCACGCCACCGGCCAGCAGCCGTCGGTGGGCCGGGGTCCGGCGAGCCCAGCCCGCCAACCGTTGCCATCGGGAACGGACCGACCGGAGGAGGGCGGCCGGCCAGGCCGGCCATTTGTGGGTCATCCGGCCGTGGTGATTTCTGTGCTCATGGAAAATGCGAGTGACAGATTCGGTGGTCGGTGGTCGTTACGGCACCGCCCGGCACCGCGGGACGCCGCTTCCCACACAGGAAAGCGGCCGCCGGGCTAGATAGTCGATCATGTCAGGGTGGCCGAAACCGATCCACCCGGCAACGGCGGTTCGGCCATTGTTTTAGGCAGTTCTTACTTCTCTCATTTCTGCCACCGGCAGTCCCGCCGGAGCGGATGGCGCACTCCTACTGCCGCGACCAACTATGTGGGGTTGGGGCGACGGATGCAAGCAAACCTTGCGCGAACGGACGGTTGACGGCGCGCGACGGTGACCGGCCGGACCGGTCAGCCGGAGGTCCGGGTCCGGCGGTGGGTGACCAGGACGGCCACGTCGTCCCGGGACGGCCGGCTGCCGATCAGCCCGTCGATGACCCGCCGGCACACCATCTCGGGGTCCCCGGCGGTGGTGGCCGCCCGGAGGCGTTCCAGGCCGACGTCCAGGGGCTCGCCACGGCGCTCCACCAGGCCGTCGGTGTACAGCAGCAGGACGGCACCGGGGTCCATGTCGGCGCGGAGCGCGGCGGGGTGCAGGTCGTCGACCACCCCGAGCGGCGGCGCCGGCGGCACCGGGAGGAGGACGGC
This sequence comes from Acidimicrobiales bacterium, assembly GCA_035547695.1. Lineage (GTDB taxonomy): Bacteria > Actinomycetota > Acidimicrobiia > Acidimicrobiales > RAAP-2 > DASZUK01. Next base: position 132,916 of record DASZUK010000063.1, on the reverse strand, counting down.
CGGGCGGTCCGGGCCGGCGTACACCGGCGGGGGGTGGCCGGCCGAGGCCACCTGGATCCGGTCGAAGGTGGGGTCGAGGACGGCACAGACCACGGTGGCGGTGGCGCCGGCCTCGAAGTGCTGCAGCTTGCGGTCGGCGTGGCGGAGCACCTCCTCCGGCGACCAGCCCTCGAGGGCGTAGGCACGGAGCGCGCTGCGCAACCGGCCCATCACCACCGCGGCCCGCAGGTCGTGGCCGACGACGTCGCCGACCATCACCCAGAGGTGGCCGGAGGGCAACAGGAAGGCGTCGTACCAGTCGCCGCCGACACCGCCGACCTCGGCCGGGAGGTAGCGGCTGGCGAACCGGATCTCGGAGGTGTCCGGCAGGGCGGACGGCAGGAGGCTGCGCTGCAGCACCCGGGCGGCGGACCGATCGGCCTGGTACAGGCTGGCCTGCACGGCCCCGGCCACCCGCTCGGCGGCCAGCTCCAGCAGGTCGACGTCGTCGGCCTCGAAGAACCGGTCGGTGAGCCGGCCGACGTGCAGCACCCCCAGGACCTGGCCCTGGCTGAGCAGCGGGACGCCCAGCATCACCCGGATGCCCTTCTCCCAGAGGATGGGGTTGGTGACGGTGGTGGGGTCCACCCGGGTGAGGACCACCGGCCGGCGTTCGGCGGCCACCCGGCCGGCGAAGCCTGCTCCGAGCGGCACCCGGACGCCCTGGCGAACCTCGTCCTCGACGCCGCGGGCGGCCCGGGCCACCAACTCCGGGGAGCCCTCGTCGAGGAGGAGGACGGCGGCGGTGTCGCAGGACAGCAGCGCCAGCACCCGGTCCAGCAAGACGTCCAGCAGGTCGTCCACGTCGAGGTGGGCCAGGGCGGAGTCGGTGACGGCCTGGATGTCCCGGAGCCGCTCCTCGACCACCGCCCGGTCCCCGTCGACGGGTGACGGGCCGGCGGTCATGGGGGCAGGCTAACCGTCGGTGTCCTGCCGGTACGCGCCGGCGACGGTGCGTCGGGCGGTCATGGCCGTTGCGGCCACGGGGCCCCGGGCCGCCGTCGGGGGCCGCCGGTAGGGTGTCCGGCCATGGAGGCGGGGCCTGGAGAACGCACGCCGCGGACGACCCCGGCGAGGGACATGGACCGCTGGCTCGGCGACGGCGGCATGCCGGTCATCGGCCTGGTCGGCGGATCGCTGGACCGGTACGGGGTGGACGGCGAGGACCTGGGATGGGTGGAGGGGTCCTTCGTCCCGGAGCGGGTGGCCGGCAACCCTCACGGGGTCGTGCAGGCCGGGGTGCACGCGGTGCTGCTGGACGCGGCGATGAACTTCGCGGTCAACGCCGCGCTGTCCGGCCGGGACCGGACCAGGGCGACGCTGGAGATGAAGGTCGAGACCATGCGGCCGGCGGTGGCCGGGGAGCGGTACCGGTTGCGGGGGGAGGTGGTCCGGATGGCCCGGCAGGTGGCCTACGCCGAGGCGTCCGTCCGGGACGCCGGCGGCGACCTGGTCAGCCGGGCCACCGGCACGTTCCTGCTGCACCGCGAGCCGGCGTAGCCCCGGCGGCGGGATCGGAGGCGGCGGGTCACGGGCGGCGGCACCGACGACCAGGGCGCCCGGGTCGCCGGGCCCGCGGCCGGCAGCCCGGTCCTGATCCGACACCGGGGATGCTTGCCGTGCAAAGATCGCGGGCATGTCACAAACCTCGCCCACCGCCAGCCTGGACGTCCGCCGGATGACCTGGCAGGTCAGCCTGTTCGCCGGCCTGGTCACCCTGGTGATCGGCATCGTCATCACCCTGCACCCCGGGGGGTCCCTGAACGTGGTGGCCGTGCTGGCCGGCATCCTGCTCCTGGTGGCCGGCCTGTTCCACCTCATTCACGCCCTCGACCACGAGGCCCCCAGCCGGGCCTGGTCGGCGGTGATCGGCCTGGCGTTCGTGGTGCTCGGCATCGTCCTGCTCCGCCACCTGCACCTCACCCTGGCCCTCATCGCCCTGCTGATCGGGATCGTCTGGATCATCCAGGGTGTGGCCAGCCTGCTGGCGGCCACCGATGCCAGCCGGCCCGGCCGGGCCTGGTCGGCGGTGTTCGGGGTGGTCAGCCTGGCCGCCGGCATCGTGGTGGTGGCCGTCCCCGAAGGGTCGCTGACCACCCTGGCGGTGCTGCTCGGCATCTGGTTCATCGTCATCGGCGTCCTGCAGGTGGCCGGCGCGTTCTACATCCGGCACACCCTGAACGCCGCGGGCTGACCGAAGCCCACCGCTGAGCCCGGCAGGCCCGGCGGGCACCGACACCCGGCCCTCCGCCACCCGGGCCTCCGAAATCTGGGCCTCCGACACCCGGCCCTCCGCCACCGCCAGACGATCTCGCCTTCCCAAAACTTGACTTAATCGGTCGGTTTTAGTAAATCTGTCGATAATGAAATCTATTCGTCGCCGTCCCGCGCTCTTCGTGGCCGCCGCCGTCCTGGCCGCTTCGACCGTCTCGACCGCAATGGCCAGCGCCAGTGTGGCCGGCGCCGGCGTGGCCGGTGCGGCAGGGCACCGCAAGGCGGCGTCGGCGGCGGCCATCCCGGCCGGCACGGTGCTGCGGGTGGGGGAACAGTTGAAGAACCTGCAGACGGTGCTGTCCCTGGGCGGCCAGGACCAGCACCTGCCGTACCAGGTGCAGTACTCGGAGTTCATCGGCGGTCCGGCGATGCTGCAGGCGTTCCAGGGCGGGTCGCTGGACGTGGGGTTCATCCAGAGCACCCCGCTGATCCAGGCGCAGGCCGCCGGGCAGACGGTGACGGCGATCGCCGGGTGGGCCAGCCGGGGCAGCTCGTACGCGTTGGTGTCGTCGCCGGGAGCGGGGACGATCAAGGGCTGGGCCGGGCTGAAGGGGAAGCGGGTGGCCTTCCAGGAAGGGACCGCGCTGGAGAGCGCGCTGCTGGAGGGGCTGCACTCGGCCGGGTTGACCCTGGACGACGTCACCCCGGTCAACGTGCCGGCCACCCAGGTGGCCACGGCCCTGCAGGGGGGGTCGGCGGACGCCGGGATCGAGGTGGAGCCGCTGCTGAGCGCCTACCTGCAGGGCAACCCGGGCGCCACGGTGATCGCCCGGCCGGCCAACCTGACGGAGCGAGCCGAGTTCCTGGTGGCCGCCGGATCGTCGCTGGCCGACCGGGCGACGTCGGCGGCCATCGCGGACTACATCGGCCGGCTGGTCAAGGCGTACGCGTACCTGAAGGCACACCCGAACCTGGTGACCCAGACGGTGTACGAGCAGCAGTACGGGCTGTCGCCGGACCGGGCGGCCGCGGTGGCCAAGACGGTGGGGCCGTCGGCGTTCTTCGCCCTGCCGGGCGGGATGCTGGCCCCGCAGAAGCAACTGGCCACCCTGTACCTGGCGGCCGGGCTGATCCCGTCGTCGGTGAACGTGGCCAAGGAGTTCGACCCGCGGTTCAACTCGCTGGTCGCCAAGGTGCAGGGATCGTGACGATCTCGGACGTCCGCACCTGGCTCCCAGGGCCGGCCCGGCAGGGTGGCCACGCCGGACCGGCCCGGCCGGCAACGGCGGTCGACGGCCGGTCACCGGCTCCGTGGTCCCTGGTGAAGCTGCCGCTGACCGGCGACGCGGCGGCTCCGACGCGACACCGGCGCATCGGCCGGGGCAGCCAGCGGCTGATCGGGGTGGCCGTGGTGCTGGTGCTGTGGGAGGTGGCGTCGCTGGCCGGGTGGATCAGCTCGAAGGAGCTGGCGGCCCCCACCGCGGTGCTGACGGCCGGGGCCCACCTGGTCGCCACCGGGGCCCTGCAGGCGGCGTTGTGGGCGTCGCTGCAGCGGGTGCTGTGGTCGTTGGCGATCGGGGTGCCGCTCGGCGCGGTGCTGGCCCTGCTGGCCGGCATCAGCCGGGCCGGCGAGAACCTGATCGACGCCAACGTGCAGATGCTGCGGTTCGTGCCGATCATCGGGCTGGAGTCGCTGTTCGTGCTGTGGCTGGGGGTGGGCGAGACGGCGAAGATCTCGATGATCGCCCTCGGGGTGATGTTCCCGGTGTACATCAACACGTTCGCCGCCGTCCGGTCCGTCGACCCCCGGTACCACGAGCTGGCCGACGTGGTCGGGCTGGGCCGGTGGTCCCGGATCCGCCGGATCGTGCTGCCGGCGACTCTGCCGGGGTTCCTGGTGGGGCTGCGGATGGCCATGGCGGTGGCCTGGCTGCTGCTGGTGTTCGCCGAGCAGATCAACGCCTCCAGCGGCCTGGGGTACCTGATCGTGGAGGCGCAGACGTACTTCCAGTCCAACGTCATCGTGGTCTGCCTGGCCTGCTACGCCGTCCTGGGGCTGCTGACCGACGTGCTGGTCCGGTTCCTGGAGCGGGTCCTGCTGCCGTGGGAGCCGGGGCGATGACCGCGGTGGCGGCCGACCGGTCGGCGGTGGCGGAGGCCACCGTCGACCCGGGCCGGGTCGACCCGGACCAGGCCGTGGTGGTCCGGGGGTTGCGCCGGGCGTTCGGGCCCCGGGAGGTGCTCCGGGGGGTCGACCTGCGGGTCCGCCGCGGGGAGTTCGTGGCGTTGCTGGGCCGGAGCGGGTCGGGGAAGAGCACCATCCTGCGCGCCCTGGCCGGCCTCGACCGGGGTGGGTCCGGCGACCTGTACGTGCCGGCGCGGCGGGCCGTCGTCTACCAGGACCCCCGGCTGCTGCCGTGGGCCAGGGTGCTGGACAACGTGGTGCTCGGCCTGGACCGCACCGATGCGGTCGGGATGGGCCGGAACGCCCTGCGGGAAGTGGGGCTGGACGGCCACGAGCGGGACTGGCCGAAGACGCTGTCGGGCGGCGAGGCCCAGCGGGTGTCGCTGGCCCGCGCCCTGGTCCGGGACCCGGCCCTGCTGCTGCTGGACGAGCCCTTCGGGGCCCTGGACGCCCTGACGCGCATCCGGATGCACGCCCTGGTCGGGGAGCTGTGCCGGCGGCACCACCCGGCGGTGCTGCTGGTCACCCACGACGTCGACGAGGCCATCGTCCTGGCCGACCGGGTGCTGGTGCTGGCCGACGGGCGGCTGTCCCTGGACGTCCCGGTGGCGGTGCGCCGCCCCCGCACCAACGGCGACCCGGCGTTCTCGGCGCTGCGGTCCCGGCTGCTGGCCGAGCTGGGCGTCGGCACCGGTCCCGCCGGGGGCCCGGACCGGGACGTGCACCGAACGACCCCACCACCCATCAACCGACAGGAGCGCCTGCCATGACCACCACCCTGACCCCCACCGACCTCGACGTCCGGCCGCTGTCGGCCACCATCGGGGCCGAGATCCGCGGCGTCGACCTCCGCGACGTCGACGACGCCACCACCGCCGAGATCCGGCGGGTGTGGCTGGACCGCAAGGTGGTGTTCTTCCCCGGCCAGCACCTGGACGAGGCGGAGCACCAGGCGTTCGGCCAGCGGTTCGGTGAGCTCACCGAGGGCCATCCGGTGGTCCCCGGGGTGGCCGGGTTCCCGAACATCTTCGAGATCGACTACTCGAAGGCCCGGCAGCTTTACGGGTCCTACGGGGACGTGGCCACCCGGAGCCGGGGGGTGAGCTGGCACACCGACGTCACCTTCGTCCAGCGGCCCCCGGCGGGGTCCATCCTGCGGGCGGTGGTGATCCCGCCGGCCGGCGGCGACACCGCGTTCTCCGACCAGCAGGCCGCCTTCGAGGCGCTGAGCCCGGCCCTGCAGGAGCTCCTGTCCACCCTGCACGCCGTCCACGACGGCCGGGAGCAGTTCAGGGGCATCCTGGAGCAGGTGGGCGAGGGCAAGTGGGAGGGCGACGCCCTGCCGTCCCTGGAGCCGGTGGTGCACCCGGTGGTCCGGGTGCACCCCGAGACCGGGGCCCGGGTCCTGTTCGTCAACCCCGGGTTCACCTCCCACATCGTGGAGCTGGAGCGGGCCGAGAGCGACGCCCTGCTGGGGTTCCTCTACGCCCACTCGGTCCGGCCGGAGTTCGTGGTGCGGTACCACTGGAAAGCCGGCGACCTCGGGTTCTGGGACAACCGGGCCACCCAGCACTCGGTGATCGGCGACTTCGGTGACCAGCACCGGGTGATCCAGCGGGTGACCATCAAGGGCGACGTCCCGGTCTGACCAGTTCCCCCCCGGGGCGACCGCCGGCCTCTCCCCCTCTGGCCGGCGGTCGCCCCACTCCCCCGGCGGCCGGCCTCGCCCCGGTCACCGCCCACCGAGCGGCGCCACCTCCTCCCGGCCGCGGCGGACCTGGTCGGTCACGGCGGCGACCACCCGCCCGAACAGGGCCCGGCCAAGGCCGGCGGTCGCCTCCGACGGCCGGCCGGTGACCCCGTTGCGGCTCAGCGACGGGGCCGTGTACCGGAACACCAGGCCGGCGGTGCGGTCGGGATCGTCGGCGTCGCCCAGGCGGTCGGCCCGGACCAGATGGGGGGCGACGGCCAGCATCAGGGCGGTCTCGGCCCGGTTGGCGTGGAAGTCGGGACCGTCGGCGGCGGCCTCGACGGCCACCTCGGGATGGCACGCCCACCAGTTGGTGACGCCGAACCGGAGGTCGGGACGGCCGAGGCGCAGGTAGTCCCCGGCCATGGACAGGGCGGCGTCGTTGCCGAAGTGGGCGTTGACGGCCAGGACCCGCCGGAGCCCGGACCGGGCCGACCACTCCACGGTGTCCCGGACCAGGTCGACGAACCGCCCGGGATCGGCGGAGAGGGTGCCGGGCAGGACGTCGCCGTGGCCGAAGCTGCACCCCACCGCCACCGGGGGCAGCACCGGCGCGCCGGTCCGCCGGGACACCTCCTCGGCGACGGCGACGGCGATCACCGTATCGGTGCCGGTGGGCAGGTGGGGGCCGTGCTGCTCGGTGGCACCCACCGGCAGCAGCCCCACCTCGGTCGGCCGGCCGGCCAGCAGGCCGGCGATGTCCGGGGAGGCAAGCTGCTCCCAGCGGACCACCCGGCCGGGCTCCTCCCGGTCCGGGGCACGGTGGGGCGGCTCCCCGGCCACGGCGGTCACGGCGAGGCCGGCGCCGTCACGACGAGGCAGCCGCCGTCACGACGAGGCCACGGCCTCGGGGGCGGGCATGGTCTCCATGACGTACAGGTTGGCCAGGGTGCCGCAGTCGACGGCGAGGTCGACCCCGGTGATGGCGGACGCCCGGTCGGAGGCGAGGAACAGGCAGGCCTCGGCGACCTCCTCGGGCAGCACCATGCGGTGCATGGGGACCCGCTCGAAGCGGTGCTCCATGTAGTCCATCATGGCCGACCCCATCACCCGCTCGATCATCTCGGTCTTGGTGGCCCCGGGGCTGACCACGTTGGACCGGATGCGGAACGGGGCCAGCTCGACGGCGATGCAGCGGCTCAGGCTGACGAGGCCGGTCTTGGACACGTTGTAGCTGGTGTACGGCCCGTCGGCCCCGGCGTTGTCGATGGACGAGATGTGCACCATGGACCCCCCGCCCTGCCCGAGCATCACCCGGGCGGCGGCCTGGGAGAGCAGGTACGGCCCTTTGAGGTTGACGTCGATGACCGCGTCCCAGGCGGCCTCGGTCATGTCCATGAAGTCGGCCTCGTCGTCGATGGCGGCGCTGTTGACCAGGACGTCCAACCGTCCCCAGCGGGCGACGCACTCGTCGACGGCCGCCTGGCAGTCGGCGCCGCTGGCCACGTCCCCGGCGAAGGCGGCCACCACCCCGTCGTCGGCCCCGATGGCCTGCCGGGCGTCCTCGAGGGTGGCGGCGGTCCGCCCCATCAGCAGCACCCGGGCGCCGGCGGCGGCGAACCGGGCGGCGATGGCCCTCCCGATGCCGCCACCGCCCCCGGTGATGAGGGCGACGGAACCCTCGGGCAGCTCACTCATGACGGACCTCCTCTGTTCGGGTACGACAACCGGACGTTCACAGCTCGGTGAGGTAGCGCCGGAGCTCCCAGTCGCTGACCACCTCGTGGTACTCGTTCCACTCCCGCTCCTTCATGGCGCAGTACTCGTCGACGAAGCCGTCGGTGAACACCTTGGAGGCGAGGGGGTCGGCCCGGAAGGTGTCGACGGCCTCGAGCAGGTTCCGCGGCACCCGGCGGTCCCGGGCGGCCTCGGCCGCCGGGACGCGGTAGCCGTCGGCGACGACGAGGTCGTCGAGGTCCAGGTGGTTCTCGATCCCCTCCAGGCCGGCGGCCAGCAGGAAGGCGGCCGCCAGGTAGGTGTTGGCCGCGCTGTCCACCAGGCGGTCCTCGACCGCCGGACGGTTCTTCGGGAACCGGACCATGCACGACCGGTTGTTGTCGCCGGTGGACGCCCAGATGGGGGCCCAGGACACCCCACCGCCCGGCAGGGAGCCGACGAGGCGCTTGTAGGAGTTGACGGTGGGGTTGGTGATGGCGGCCGCCGACCGGCCGTGGGAGAGGATGCCGGCGGTGAAGCTCCGGGCCAGGGCGGTCCACCGGCCGTCGCGGTCCCGGAACAGGTTCTGCCCGTCCGGGGACTCCAGGCTCATGTTGAAGTGGGCGCCGGACCCCCAGGCGGCGGCCGACGGCTTGGGCATGAACGTGGCGAACCCGCCGGCGGCGGCCGCGTAGTGCTTGGCCATCAACCGGAAGAGGAGCAGCCGGTCGGCGATGGCCAGGGCGTCGTCGTGGTGGAAGTCCAGCTCGTACTGGCCGTCGCCGCCCTCCTGGTCGAACGAGAACACCCCGAACCCGACGTCGTCCATGGCGGTCACCAGGGGGCCGAGGAAGTCGACGGCGTCGAAGGCGGCGTCCAGCAGGTAGGCGGCCGTCGGGTGGCGGCTGCCGGAGGCGACGAGGGGGACCAACGGCTCGGTGGAGCCGGGTGGCCGGGGCCGGAACACGTACAGCTCCGTCTCCACCCCCAGCAGGAACCGGTAGCCGGCGTCCACCGCCCGCCGCATCTGCTGCTTCAGGACGGTGCGACAGCACAGCTCGTACGGGCGGCCCTCCTGGCTGAGGTCTGCCGGCATGACGGCGATCCGGGGATCCCACGGCAGCACCCAGACGCGGTCGGGATCGGGCAGGGTGATGCACTCGTCCTCGACGGGGTCCATCTCCCCCAGGCCGTCCAGGCCCCGCGGGGTGTACCGCTCGGACCCGGCCAGCAGGTCCGGCAACCGGCCGACCGGCACCACCTTGCCCCTCGGCCGGCCGGCGATGTCGGGGTACATCGGCGCCACCCAACGGACCCCGCGGTCCTCGAGGCGGCGGGCGAGTGCGTGGTGGCTATCTGTGGTCTGGCGGAGGGTGTCCACGGGTCAGCCCAGCGCGGCCATGTGCCGGCGGTAGCGGGTGATGAGCCACCGGTTGAAGTGGTTGATGGGCTCCTCCTGCCACGACAGCCGGCCGCGGGGGGCGAACTGCGACCGCAGGCCCCGCTGGACGGACTTGTTGGCGGCCACGTCCTGGCGGGTGAGGGCGACCATGCCGGTCGACGCCAGCTCCTCGATCTCGGCGAACCGGCGGAGCTTCTTGTACCCCTTCGGGAACAGGGTGCCGTAGAGGAGGTCGATGCGGTCGGCGGCCCTCGGGACGACCAGGACGTAGAGCAGCGAGTCCGAGCTGGTCCCGATGCCGAGGGTGGGCGGGGCGATGCCGAAGTAGGCCATGGACCGGTCCTCGGGGGTGAGGGTGTCGATGACCGGGAACAGGGCCCCCATGGAGGCATTGAAGGAGTAGTCGTCGCGGACGGTGCCGGTGCGGCTGATGACCATGGCGTCCTGGTCGTCGAACGGGGTGCTCACCATGAGGCTGGCCGGCGCCAGCTCGTGGATGGGCAGGTGCAGCCGGTCGGCGTGGTAGATCTCGATGATGTTCTCCAGCATCACCTTCCAGTTCCACGGGAGGCCGTCCACCCGGCCGAGGCTGGCCGCCTCCATCTCCCCCATCTGCCAGTTCGCCAGGTAGTCGTCGGCCAGGGCCAACCGGGGGGCGAGGGGGGCGGCGTCGAGGTCGAAGTTGACGAAGACGAACCCGTTCCAGACCTCCACCGCCAGCCGGGGCAGGCGGATGGCGGAGCGGTCGAAGTCCTTGGTCCTGCCCATCTCCGGCGCCCCGACCAACTGGCCGGTGAGGTCGTAGACCCAGAAGTGGTAGGGGCAGCGGAGCTGGCGGCCGCAGTTGCCGGCCCGCTCGCAGACCGGCGCCGACCACTCCTGTTGCTCCAGCTCGCCGGGATCGGTGATCACCATGCCCCGGTGCTGGCACACCGCGCTCATGGCCCGGATCACCCCCTGGTCGTCGCGGACGACGACCAGGGGCTCGTCGGCGACGGTGAACGAGAAGTAGTCCCCGGGGTTCGGGATCTGCTCCTGCCGGCCGACGCAGATCCACTCCTTGGTGAAGATGGCGTCCTTCTCGAAGGCGAAGAAGTCGGCGTCGGTGTACATCTCCGGCGGCAGGGTCACCGCCTCGTCGAGGGACAGCGCCGACGCGTCCAGGTCTTCGTCGAGCAGGGTCCTGACGCCGGCGAGCTGCGTCCTGTTCATTGGTCACCTCCTGATAGAGCCGGCCGGTCGGCGGCCGGCGGGGCCGGTTCGGGTGGCTGGGTCACTTCTGGATGGCGGCGGTGTAGTTGGCCTGCCAGCCGTCGCCGTTCTTCGCCGCGGCGGCCAGCGGCTCGGGTATGGCGTACTTCTCGATCTCGGCCGCGGTGAACGGGAACGCCGGGTTGCCCTTCATGAACGCCGCCGGGGTGGCGCCCAGGTTGGTGGGCACCGTCTCGACCTTGCCGGTCCACTGGGTCTGCAACCGGGCGTCGATGACCTCGTTGACGAACACCTGGGCCCAGTAGGTGACGTCGGACGGGAGGTTCTTGGGCACGTACATGCCGTCCCCGGTGAGCACGGCCCCCTCCTTGGGGACGATCCAGTCCACCGGGACCTTTGTTGTCTGCTGCAGGGCCAGGGCGTCACCGACCAGGGCGCTGCCCAGCCAGACCTCCCCGGTCTTCATGTTGTTGATGAACGGGGTGTCGTCCCCGACGACCTGGATGTTGGGCCGCAGGGTCTTGAACTTGGCCCACACCGGCGCCAGGTTGCCGGAGGCCGGGTTGCGCTTCAGCATCTTGGCCACCGGGAACAGCAGGGGGTCGAAGTTGGCGGGGACGAACAGGCGGCCCTTGTAGGCGGCGTCCCACATCACCTGCCACGACATGCCGTTCGTCAGCTTCAGCTTGTCGGTTCGGTAGATGAGGGGGGTGGTGTAGGTGTAGACGAGGACGTAGTCGGACGCCGACCCCTGCGGCTTGCCGGCCGGGGAGATGTGGGCGAGGTTGGTCACGATCCCGGGATCGAGCGGCACCAGCACCTTCTGGGCGGAGGCGGCGTAGCAGGAACGGCCGATGGTGTACATGACGTCCACCGGGGGGCGGTGGCCGGAGCGGACGGCCAGCCGGACCTTGGTGTCCATGACTGTGAAGTCGGTCAGGTCGAACTCCACCGGGATGCCGGTCTTGGCCGTGAACGCCTTCCCGGGGATGTCCCCGATGGTCGACGACCACGGCGGCCCCCAGGACCGGACCACCAGCTTGGACGGCTTGGTGGTGGGCACCTTGGGCGCCGCCCCCGCACCGGTCCCCAGCAGGGCACCCCCGGGGCCGAGCACCGCCGTGCCCACCCCGGCGGCCATCGCGGCCAGGCCACCCCTCAGGACGGTCCGGCGGTCGACGGTCCAGGGCTCACGGTTCACATGCATGGTCAGCCTTCCTGGAAGAAGAAGCGGGATATGACACCGGTGCGGGAGAGGACCCAGGTGATGACGACGGCGAGGACCACGTTGAGGCCGCCGGCCGCGGCCAGTACCGGGGTGAGCCCGGACCGGAGGCCGCCGAAGACGACGACCGGCAGGGTGCTGTCGGCCGGGGTGGTCAGGATGACCGAGACGGTGAAGTCGGTGAGGCCGAAGATGAACAGCAGCAACGCCGAGGCCACGACGGCCGGGGTGATCTCGGGGAGGGTGACGAAGAGGAACGTCTGCACCTCCTCGGCCCCCAGCGTGTGGGACGCCTCGGTCAGCTCGGGGTTCATCTGCTCCAGGGCCGACGACACCAGGAAGACCACGAACGGGAGGTTGACGATGGCGATGCTGATGCCGAGGACCAGCAGGTTGCCGACCAGGCCGACCGATGTCTCGATCACCAGGAAGGCCACCCCGGACACCACCAGTGGGGACGCCAGGCCGAGGAGGATGACGACGACCACGACGCCGCGGCCGAAGAAGTGGCGGCCACGCAGCCCGAAGGCGGCCAGGGTGCCGACCGGCACGGCCACCACCACGGAGATGAGGCCGACGAGGACGCTGTGGACCAGGGCGGTCCGGGTGGTGGCGTTGGACAGCAGCGATCCGTACGGGGACAGCGAGATGTGGGTCGGCGGGAACGACAGCGCGTGGGCGCTCGAGAACGAGCTGAGGAACACGATGGCGGTCGGCACGATGGCCAGGACCAGCACGGCGACGGCCACGACCGCGGCCCAGCGGATGCGGGGCCTCATGCCGTCCCCTCGGCGGGCCCGACGGCCGCGGCGGTGGCCGTGACGGCGGTGGTGGTGGTGGCGGCCGTGACGGCCGTGGTGGCGGTGGCGGTGGCGGCAGCCCGCTTCGGCGGCCGCGGCCGGGGCCGACGGGTCCGGAAGCCGAGGAGGATGAGGCCGACGGCGGCGACGACCACGAGGATCAGCACGACGCTGAAGGCGGCCCCGAAGTAGATGTTGCCCTCGCTGAAGAAGATGGACTGGACCGAGTTCGCGACGAACGGGGTGGCCCCGAGGCCGAGGGCGGACGGGACGGCGAACTCGGTCATGCAGAGGGCGAACACCAGGACGCAGGCCGCGCCGAGGCTGGGACGGACGAGGGGGAGGATGATGCGCCGCCACACCGCCGGCGGCCGTGCCCCCAGGGTCTGCGCGGCCAGCTCGAGGTCGGGCGGGATCTTCCGCATCCCGGGGATCAGGACGAGGACGGCCAGGGGGACCTCGGTCTGCAGCAGGCCGAGGGTGATCGACCATGTGCTGCCGAGCAGGGAGGGGGAGTGGCCGCTGACCCCGTGGACGATCCACGGCACGGCCCCGTTGGTGCCCAGGATGAGCAGCCAGGCGAACGCCCGGATGCTCTCCCCCATGAGGAAGGGGACGAGGAGGAGGAAGATGGCGAGCGACCGGAGGAACCGGCTGCGCATCCGGACGATGACGTGGGCGGTGGGCACCGCCAGCAGGGCGCTGACGGCGGTGACGATCACCGAGACGACCAGGGTGCGGACGAGGGTCTGCAGGTACGAGGTGTTGGCGGAGCTGAACAGCCGGGCGTACTCCGACGTCGAGAACGGTCCCTGCTCGGCCAGGAACGAGTCGTAGGCGTGGAAGCTGACGTACACCATGTAGCCGAGGCCGTACGCCAGGACCGCCCCCAGCAGCACCGCGGGGGCCACCTGCAGGTAGGGGACGGCGGCGGTCCGCCGGACGTGGAGCCGCCGGCGCAGGGCCACCAGGCCGTCGACCGCCCGCCACCCCATCGCCGGCCGGCCCGACTGGTCGGGCGGGTCGGCCCGGCCGGGCCGGCCGGCGACGTCGTTGCCGAGCACCACCTGGGCCACCGTCACGCCTCCAGCAACAGGGCGTCCCGGGTGTCCCAGGCCACCATGACGTCCTGCCCGGGATGGAGCGGGGACGCCAGCCGGTCGGCGGGCACCGTCACCTTCATGACCCCGAGGTCCGGGCAGTCGACCTCGTAGTAGAACCGGTCGCCCTCGAAGGCGCCGACCCGGACCCGGCCGCCGTGGCCCGCCGGAGCGTCGGTGGCGGCGAACAGGGAGACCTCCTCGGCCCGGATGACCAGCCGGGCGGTCTTGTCGGCGAACCGGCGGCCGTTGTCGCCGACGTCGAGGGTGGCGCTGCCGGGCAGCTCCAGGCGGTAGCCGTCGCCGCAGGACCGGACGACGCCGGTGAGGATGTTGGAGTTGCCGATGAACTCGGCGACGAAGGCGCTCTTGGGGTCCCGGTACATCTCCTGGGGCCGGCTGACCTGCTCGAGCCGGCCGTCCCGCATCACCCCGACGCGGTCGCTCAGCATGAGGGCCTCGCGCTGGTCGTGGGTGACGTTCACGATGGTGACGTCCAACTGGTGGTGGAGCCGGAGGAGCTCCAACTGCATCTCCTCCCGCAGCTTCCGGTCGAGGGCGCCCAGCGGCTCGTCGAGGAGGAGCAGGCGGGGCCGGTAGACGAGGGCCCGGGCGATGGCCACCCGTTGCCGCTGGCCGCCGGACAACTGGTGGACGAGCCGGTGCTCGGTGCCGGGCAACTGCACGGTGTCCAGCACCTCGGCGACGGCGTCCTTGATCTTCGGCCGGGACCAGCGGCGCATCTTGAGGGGGAAGGCGATGTTGCCGAACACGGTCATGTGCGGGAACAGGGCCAGGCTCTGGAAGACCATGGCGATGTCCCGCTCGTAGGGGGCGCTGTCGTGGACGGCCTCGTTGCCGATCCAGATCTCGCCGCCGCTCACGTCGGTGAGGCCGGCGATCATCCGCAGCAGGGTGGTCTTGCCGGAGCCCGACGGCCCGAGGAGGGTGAACAGCTCGCCGTCGTGGATGTCCAGGGTGACGTCATCGACGGCCCTGACGTCGCCGAAGGCCTTCGTCACGTGCTTCACCCGGACCGCCTCGTAACGCTCGGCCGTCGCCGTCGCCGTCGCCGTCGCCGTCGCCGGCGCCGTCCGGGCCGGCCGGACGGTCACGGATGGCGGCCCGGGGATTTCGATTCGCTCGTCTCTGGTGAGAATGGGTTGCGGTTCGATACCGGGAACGGTAAGGCGGCCGTGTATCGGGAGCATTTCCTGGGTGTTACGTATTGAAAAACGACCGATTCGGCCGCTCCAGGGACCGAATCGGTGGTATGACTACGCCTGTGGTTCGCAACCGATACCTGAGCGGCCCTCTAGGATGGGAATCCGGACGGCCGCGGCCGACGGCGCCGCCTGAGCCACGGGGGACCACCGATGGAGAAGCTGGACGACACCGACCAGGAACTGGTCAACCTGCTGCAGATCGACGGCCGGGCCACCTACGCGGCGATGGCGGCCAAGATCGGGCTGTCCCCCGCCGCCGTCCGCAAGCGGGTCACCCGGCTGTTCGACAAGGGGATCGTGAAGGGCGTGGTCATCGTCGACCCGCTGAAGCTCGGCTACCACGTGGCCGCCCTGCTGGGCATCCGTTGCGTGGGGCCCCTCGAGGCCACCAGCCGGGCGATCGAGATGTTGCCCGACATCGCCTGGGCGGTGCTCAGCTCCGGCCGGTACGACCTCATGGTGGAGGTGGCCTGCGTGGACACCGACCACCTCATGCGGCGGGTCGACGAGTTCCGGGAGCTGGACAACGTCACCGAGGTCGAGGTGATCGTGATCATGAAGTACATCAAGTTCGGCAACTCCCGGGCCCTGCCCTCGGCGCCGGGCGAACCGTAGGCCCCGCCGGCGCTCGCCGGCGCGTACATGAAGGAGCGGCGGCGTGAAGACGGTGGTACTGGGGAAGTCCGGCCTGGAGGTCTCGCGGATCGCCTTCGGCACCTGGCAGTTGGGCGGCGACTGGGGCGGCTACGACGAGGACCGGGCGGTGGCCGCCATCCGGCAGGCCTGGGACCTGGGGGTCACCCTGTTCGACACCGCCCAGGGCTACGGGATGGGACGGTCCGAAGCGCTCCTCGGCCGGGCCCTGGACGGCCCGCTCCGGCGGGAACGGGACCGGGTGGTCGTCGCCACCAAGGGCGGCATCGACCCCGGCGGCGACCGGTTCCGCCGGGGCGAGCCGGCGTTCATCCGGGCGGGAGTGGACGACAGCCTCCGGTTCCTCGGCGTCGACCGCATCGACCTGTACCAGATCCACTGGCCCGACCCGGCGGTGCCGTTCGAGGAGACGGCGGCCGAGGTGGCGGCGCTGGTGGCCGAGGGCAAGATCGGCCACGTCGGGGTCTCCAACTTCGACGTGGCCCAGATGGAGGCGTTCTCGGCGGTGTGCCCGGTGGAGACGCTGCAGCCGCCGTACAACCTGCTCCGACGGTCCGTCGAGGACGA
Organism: Acidimicrobiales bacterium; assembly: GCA_035547695.1. Lineage (GTDB taxonomy): Bacteria > Actinomycetota > Acidimicrobiia > Acidimicrobiales > RAAP-2 > DASZUK01. The sequence continues at coordinate 116,886 of DASZUK010000063.1, read as the reverse complement.
CATCCTGCCGTACTGCCGGAAACAGGACATCGGGGTCCTGGCCTACTCCCCACTGGCCTCCGGCCTGCTGACCGGATCGGTCGGGCCCGACACCACCTACCCGGCCGACGACTGGCGGTCCACGGCGGCCGCGTTCACCGGTGACGCCCGCCGCCGCAACCTGGCAGTGGTCGACGGGCTGAAGGCGGTGGCCGCCGACCTCGGCATCAGCCTGTCGCAGTTGGCCGTCGCCTGGGTGCTGGCCCAGCCGGGCGTCCACGTGGCCATCGTCGGGTCCGGCCGGCCGGAGACCATCGTCGACAGCGCCGGCGCCGCCGACGTGGTGCTCGAACCGGCCACCCTCGACCGGATCGAAGCGCTGCTGCCGCCGGCCGGCTGACCGCCCCTCCGGCGGTCCCGGGCCGGCCGGGCCGGCGTGGCCGGAGGGTCAGGCCCGGTCCGGCGTGGTGAACCGCCCGTCGACCAGGACCACGTCCCGGCCGGCCCGCTGCAGCAGGCTGGCGGCGATGGCCGCCCGGTAGCCGGCGGCGCAGTGGACCCAGAGGGTCCCGGGGGGTAGGTCACCGGTCCGCTCGGCCAGGTGCTGGAGGGGGACGTGGACCGCGGCGTCCAGATGGCCGGCCCGCCATTCGTCGTCCCGGCGGACGTCGAGGGCCACGTGGCCGGGCTGGGCCATGGCGTCGGACAGGTCGGCGAAGCTGCGGACCGGGTAGGTGCGGACCGCCGGGTCGGCGCCGGCCGGTGGCACCGGACCGGTGCACTGCCCGGCGACCGCTTCGAGCCCGATCCGGGACAGGCTGAGCCGGGCGGCCGAGACGGATTTGGCGTCGTCGGCCATCAGCACCAGCGGCGAGGACTCCGGCAGCAGCCAGCCGAGGTAGGTGGCCAACGGCAGGTCGAGCTCGACGTTGATGGTGCGGGCCAGATGGGCGGCGGCGAAGACGCCGCGGGGGCGCAGGTCGACGACCCAGGACTCGCCCCGGGCCAGCCGGCTCACCTGGTCCAGGTCGACGGTGGGCGGATCGGACAGGTCGGCCGGCAGCACCCCTCGCCGGTTCCGGGGCCCCATCCGGTGGTAGTAGACGGGAAAGTCACCGAAGCCGGCCAGCAGGGTGTCGACGAACTCCCCTTCGTCGCCGGCGCGGAACGCCAGGTTGGCCTCCCGTTCCTCGGCGATGGTGGACGCCTCCGCCGCCGACGCGCCGACCGAGCAGAAGCTGCCGAAGCCGTGGGTGGGCAGCACCGACACCGACCCCGGGAGCTGCCCCAACCGGTGGGCGGAGCGGAACTGCTGGTGGGCCAACGACCGGGCCAGGGAGTCGCCGGAGAGGTCGGTGCGCCCCACCGACCCGAACAGGAGGGCGCCGCCGGTGCAGGCCACCACCGGCCGGCCCCGGTCCAGGGCGACGTAGCTGACGTGGTTGGGGGTGTGCCCCGGGGTGGCGACGACCCGGACGGCGAACCCGGAGCCGACGGCGATCTCCTCCCCGTCGTGGACCGGGCGCCGGTCGAAGTCCACCTCCTCGGCGGCCGCCACCAGGTACGGCACGTCCAGGAGCCGGGCCAGCGACAGGCCGCCCGACAGGTAGTCGTTGTGGATGTGGGTCTCCGCGACGTAGGCGATCCGCACGCCGGCCGCCTCCGCCGCGGCCACCATGCCGTCGATGTCCCGTTGGGGGTCGACGGCCACGCCGACCTCCCCGTCGTGCAGCAGGTAGGAGCGGTCGCCCAGCTCCGGCGTTGACAGGATGACGGCCTGGATCACGGGTCCTCCTCGGCGGCTGGCCTGCCCCAGCGTCGCATCGGCACCTGATGGCAACGTGGGAATGGGGTGACATCTCGATAAGAAAGATCGGCGGCCGGCGGATCGGCGCCGGGCTCACCGTCGGGCGAGGGCCCTACCCCACCCCGGGACCGGCCCGGAGCGCGAGGGCCTCGGCGACGTGGCCGGCGTCGATCGGCGACGACCCGGCCCCGCGCAGGTCGGCCAGGGTGCGGGCTACCCGCCGGACCCGGTGCAGCCCCCGGCCGCTGAGGTCACCGGCGCGGACGTGGCTGTCCAGCAGGGCGGCGGCTGTCGGGGTCAACGGGGCCCAGCGGTCCAATGTGGCCGACGGCAGCAGGGCGTTGTTGGGGACCCCGCGGCCGTGGGCCATCCGGCGGGCGCCGGCCACCCGGTCGGCGACGACCACCGACGACTCCCCCGGGCCGGCGGTCAGCAGCTCGGCGGCGTCGGGCCGCTGCAACTGGACCACCAGGTCGAACCGGTCCAGCAGCGGGCCGGACAGCCGCCGGGCGTAGCGGGCCCGGGCCGCCGGGGTGCACCGGCAGCTCCCCGGGGGGCCGCCGTTGCCGCACGGGCAGGGGTTCATGGCGCCGACCAGGATGAACCGGGCCGGCAGGGTCACCGACGCCCGGGCCCGGCTGATCCGTACCACGCCCTCCTCCAGGGGTTGGCGCAGGGCGTCCAGCACGGCGGCCGGGAACTCCCCCATCTCGTCAAGGAAGAGGATGCCGTGGTGGGCCAGGCTGATCTCCCCCGGCCGCATCACGGCGGAGCCGCCGCCGATGAGGGAGACCGCGGAGGCCCCGTGGTGCGGCGCCCGCAGCGGCGGGTCCCGGACCAGCCCACCGTCGAGGGCCAGGCCGGCGGCGGAGTGGACCTGGCTGACCTCGATGGCCTCGGTGCGGGTCAACGGTGGCAGCAGGCCGGGGAGCCGTTCGGCCAGCATGGTCTTGCCGGACCCGGGCGGGCCGACAAGCAGCAGGTGATGGCCGCCGGCCGCGGCCACCTCGACGGCCCGGCGGCCCACCCGCTGCCCCCGGACGTCGGCCAGGTCGGGGCCGACGGGACGGACCGGCGGGACCTCGACGGCCAGGTCGACCAACTGCGGCCAGTCCCCCCGTCCGGTCAGCAGGTCGACCAGGTGCCCCAACGTGGCCGCCCCGGCCACCGCCCCTGGACGAACGGCCGCGGCCTCGGCGGCGTCGCACTCGGGGACCACCAGGGTGTGGCCAAGCAGGGAGTCAGCCAGGGCCACCATGCCGGGGACGTGCCGCAGGGAGCCGTCCAGGCCCAGTTCGCCCACGAACGACCGCCCGGCCACCGATCCGGGCGGCAGCACCCCCTCGGCCACCAGCAGGCCGACGGCGATGGGCAGGTCCAGGCCGGCCCCGCCCTTGCGGACCCCCGAGGGGGCCAGGTTGACGGTCATCCGCCGGCTCGGCCACTTGAGGCCGCTGGACAACAGGGCGGCTCGGACCCGGTCCCGGGACTCCCGGACGGCGGCGTCGGGCAGGCCGACGACGGTGAACCCGGGTAGGCCGTTGGACACGTGGACCTCCACGGTGACCGGCCGGCCGGCGCTGCCGACCAGGGTGGCGGAGGGGATGGTGGCGATCATGGCGGGCTCCGTTCGCACGGGCGGCTCCGGTTGCCGACCGGCCGATGTCGGACCGGGCAGGGTGGGGCCGGATGGGTGGACGGAGGGCCGCTGTCCCGGACGCTCCCTTCGGAGGGCCCGGCCTGCCGACCGCTCGAGGCAGGTTGCTACGTGACGGCAAGGGTAGGTGGGGGGTGTGTCAGCCGGATCGGTCCTTCAGCATGGCCAGGGCCTTCTCGATCCGGCGGGCCCGGGTGTCGGGCTTCTTGGCGGACTCGATGGCCCGGAGGTGCTCCCGCTTGTGGCTGTCCGCCAGGCGGTCGTAGGCGGCGCGGGCGACCGGGTCGGCGTCGAGGGCACGGGCGAAGTCGGGGGGCTCGACGATGACCCGGGGGTCGGTGTCCAGCTCGAGGTCCACGTCCACCTCGTCGCCGGTGGCGACGCCGGCCGCCTTCCGGTTGGCGTTGCTCAGCCCCAGCAGGTGACGGCCGCGCATGACGGCCACCCTGCTGGTCCAGGAGTGCCCGTTGACGGTGATGGTGACCCGGGGACGCTTGCCGCCGCCGAGGGCCTCGACAACGTCCGGGGGGACCTCCAGGCCCCGCATCGGCTCCGGCGGCTCCACCCGGGATCGGAATCTCACGGCCTGCTCCTGCGGATCGGGGACGGCCCATCGTGCCCGACGGCGGCGGTCGTGGAAAGTGCCGTCGGGGTGTCCTCCGCGGCGGCACCGCTCAGGGACGCCACCCGGTCAGCGCCGGTGGAGGGGCACCGCCCGGTGGCGCCCGGTCGGCGCCGGTGGAGGCGCCGATGGAGGCACCGGTGGAGGAGGACCGGCCGTGCTTAGATCGGGAGCGGCGTCCGACCACCCGTGGGCCCGGGCATCCAGGCCGGCGACCGCCGCGGCGACCGCGACGACGAACAGGAGGAAGACGATGAGCAGGGTGAGCACCTACCTGAACTTCATGGGGGACACCGAGGAGGCGTTCGGGTTCTACGCCGAGGTGTTCGGCACCGAGATCGCGGGCCCGGTGACCCGGATCGGGGACATGCCGGCCGGGCCGGGGATGCCGGAGGTGGCGGAGGCGGAGAAGCGGCTGGTCGCCCACGTCGAGCTGCCGATCCTGGCCGGCCACATGCTGATGGGGACGGACATGGTGGAGTCGATGGGGCACACCCTGAAGATCGGGAACAACGTCACCGTCAACCTGGAGCCGGACACCCGGGAGGAGACGGACCGGCTGTACGCCGCCCTGAGCGACGGCGGCAGCGAGTCGACCGGGATGTCGCAGATGCCATGGGCCTACTGGGGGTGCACCCTGGACCGGTTCGGCATCCGGTGGATGTTCAACTGCTACGAGCCGGGGTCGTAGTCCCCGGCTGTCACCGCCTTGGTATCCCAACAACAGCGCCGTCCGGCCGGCCGGTCATGGGGAGCTGGCGCTGGCGGCGACCGCCGGTCGTAGGAAGGTGGCCAGGGGGCCATACGGAGGTTTGTGGGGACGTCCCCGGTCGGCCAGCAACGCCAGCAGCGTGGCCTTGGCATCGGTCGCCACCAACTGTCTGCTCATATGGTCATTCCAACGGCATGACAGATTCACCGGGCCGTATCAATGCGAGGCTGCAGCCCCCCACTTGGCTGCGTAGCCAGTATGGCCTCGCTCCCATGAAGACCACCGGTGTTGCCACCGTTTCCTCGGTGAGCTTGCCGGCCTTTCCGAACGCATCCTCGTTCAAGGCACTTGTATGGAGATCCAGCCGGATTCGGGGCCGTCGTCCGTCTCTGGTGCCGGTACCGGGCGCCGCTTGGGAGCCGAGTCAGCCGGTCTGACGATACGAGGACGGGGCACCACCTTCGCCGGCACCGGACCGACGCCTCCTCAGAGGCAGCATGTGGAACGCCTGGCGCCCGATCATGCCTTCCAGGGGTAGGGATGGCGAGACCCCACATTCGACTGCCGGTCCGGCCATCGCCCCACGCTCTGGACACACCTAGTCTAGAGTGGGGTGTTGGATAATCTAGCATTACTGACGGCTGATTTGAATCTCCCCTTAGCTTCGTCAATGATTAGACTATGGTACGACCTACTATCAAAAAGATAACCGTGGTACCCCCCAGTCCGATAACGCTCGGAATCGGATTTGAAGAACACCTACCGAATCCCTCATACTTTGGATTCCCGGTCACATTAATCATTTGTGGATCTGAAGATGAAGAAGAGAGCTTCCGTTGCTTTGCATGTTCCCCCTCGTGGCTAATGGTGAACTTCCAGGCAATAAATAATGAAACCAACCGTCCATTTCTACCGTGGCATAAGGAAGCTATTCACTCATCATTACTTACCCAAGGACTCGTCCTCATGAAGATCTGGTCGAGAGAGGAATTATGGCAAGAAATTGATAGGCTGTGCGGGAGATGCACCGGGCCGACTTGGTCAATAGTCGCTGAGAGGCTATCTCGATGGTTGGATTGGGAATACGAATATTCTCTGGATGAATACCTAGATGAATCCTCGGAAACGTTCGTCATCCCACGCTACGCTTAACAAATCGAATCTCAATCATATTGGACGCCACAGGGACTGCTCTCCTCTGGCTTAACATACTGGAAGTGGATTACAGTTGTCGGATGCTTGGTCGTATTAAGATCAATAGTAGGTCCTCCGCTCTTCTTACTATATCTAAATTGATAGAAGCCTGGGCCTGCCGTACCATGTGTCGTAGTGTCCCCGTTCGATGGATTAGTCATTCCGGTAAGATTTTTCCAACATTGATTAGCCGTCGCCGTGACATCGCTAGTGTCGATAACATATATTGTTCGGCTCTTACCCCGGTGAACGGTGGCAGACATCCCACATATCTGAGCGGTTGAGATCGTCGTTGTGCTTACGTCCGTAACACAATCCAGACATATTATGGGTGGTGGCTGACATCCTGCCTCCCCCGTCAAGTCGCTTGAGTTGACCGGATCACCCGAAACATAGACATACGCGTTCGCACATCCCCCCTCGATCGGGTCAACAGAAAGAAATCGCCCTTCCTCTGGGAAGTATGGCCTCGCTCCCATGAAAACTACCGGTGTTGCCACTGTTTCCTCGGTGAGTTTGCCGGCCTTCCCAAACGCGTCCTCATTCAAGGCGCTTGTATGGGGATTCTTGGGAACGTAAGTACTTGTCGTCATCTGTCCGTAGGGGGTGTAGGTGCCCCATCCGTATTGGCTGCCGGAGCTGTCATTGGTGACGATGTAGTCGCCTTTAAGGTTCGGGTAGGAGAACAGCATCGAGCTCGAGCCGGGATGGACGGTGACGAGCACGCCGCCAATCGACTGGGTCTCCTCGTTGACGACGGTGTTGGCCGAGTTGAGGATGGCACAGGGTGATGTGGTATAGCCGCAGTAGGCGTAGCGGGTCACTGTCGAGCCCTTGGTCCGCTGGATGAGCCGGTCGACCGCGTCGTAGCTGTAGGTGATGGTGGTGGCGCCCGAACTGGCACTGGCCAACTGGCCCGAAGCAGTCCAGGTGTAGGTGGACCCCTTGTTCTCCGTCTGGTAGCCCTCGTCGTCGAAGGCGAACGTGGTCGACGTCGCTGTGTGGGCTGTCGACGCCGTTCCTGATGTCACGGTCTTGGTGAGCTGGTCGGCCCCGTTGTAGCAGTAGCCGGTGGTGGCTGTGCCACCGGCGTCGGGGTAGGTGATGACGGCGGTGAGGTTGGTGTTCATCCCGGCGGTCGGCGTTGTGCAGCTGTTGGCTGTGGGGCTGGTGGCGTATGTGTAGTCGATGCGCTGACCAGGGATGTAAGCCCCGATGAGCCGGCCGGCCCCGTCGTAGGTGAAGTCGGTGCCGCCTGTCGATCTCGGGTTGGTGAATGTGCTGTCGAATGTGTCGGGCACCGGATCGTCGGTGAGCTCTCGCCCGCCGAGGGAGTACGTTGCCCGGTCGCCGGCGAACAGGCGCCCCGATGTTGTCCGCCCGTAACCAATCTGGTCGAGCTTGCCGTAGTCGTTGTAGCCATAGTTGGCGATGATCAGCCCGGGGTATGTGGCCTCTGTCAGCTGGCCGGCACAGATGGGAATGTAGATGGTGCAGTACCTGGCGCTGCCGATCCAGTGGCCGTTCAGCGTCATGGCGTCGACCTGGCCGGCCGAGTTGAATGTGTTATGGACGAGGCCGCCGGGGCCTGAGCTTGTCGTCACCTGGCCCGCCTGGTCGTAGGTCGTGGTGGTGGTCTTGCCCATCGACGTGTAGGAGGCGGCCCGGCCTTCGAGGTCGACCGTGGCGGTTACTTTGGTTGTGGTTGTTGTCCCCGTCTCTACTGCGGTGGTCAGCGGATTGCCGCCGACGTCGTAGGTGGTGGTCACTGTCTTGGCCGGCGATGTGTTGGCCGCCGGCCAGCTCTGGCTGGTGATGCGGCCACGTGTGTCGTAGTCGGTGCACTGCCAGGAGGCTGTGGTGATGTCGTTGACGTCGCCCACCCGGACGCCGGCTTGGATGCCGGCCGCGTCATAGACGAACTGCTGCACCCGGGCCTTGGACGATGTGGCCGTGCTGGGGGCGGGGTCGGTCTGCTGCTTGAGCTGGCCTCCCTGGGGAGTTGTGGCGCTGACGCCGCAGGCGGCGGCGATGGGCCCGGCGGTGCCGCCGTAGTAGAGGTAGGTGGTGGTGCCGCCGTCGGGAAGGGCGGTTGCCGTCCTGCGCAGGTAGGTGCCCGCGGTGGCCGGGTTCTCGTAGTCGGTGGTGGTGGTGAGGTGGAGGCCCGTGGGGTTCTCGATGGTGGCGGTGAGCAACCCGTCTTGGGGCCCGATCCCTGTGGCGGCGTCTGTGTAGGCATAGTCCGTGGTGTTTCCGTCGGGTGTGGTCGAACTGGTCTTCAGGTCGTAGTTGGGATCGAGCCATGTGTCGGGGATCGGTGTCAGTGTGACCCCGGTGTCGTAGACCAGGTCGAAGGCGTTGGCCGTTGTGGCGCTGCCGACAAAATCGACCTCGATCGGATAGACACCGGCCGCCGGGGGGACGAAGGTCCCGAGCGAGTATGTGGGCGTCCAGATCCCCGGTCCGCCGGTCCCGTGGCTGGCCGTGGTCACCCGGTGGCCGGAGATGTAGATCCGCAGGAATTGGGTGGTCTTGGCGCCGACCTGGAAGGCACCGCCGGACCCGATCGTGATGGTTCCGATCATTCGGGTGCTCCACGAGCTCCCGGCCACCGGCGGCGATGTCCAGGTCTGGTCGGCGGAGGCCACCGTGCCGTGGGCGGCGGCGGCGCCGGCATAGGTGCCGTTGCTCCAGTAGGTGGCGGCAAAGCCGGTGATCCCCTCGTCGTAGCCGTTGTGGGCATGGGGGACAGCCACGCCGCAGCCTGGCGTCCCCACCGGTGTGGCCACCGGGCGATGCTTTGTCGGTGTCGATGTGAAGCAGGCTGTGGGCGCCGGGCCGTAGGTGTCGGTGACTTGGCCCGAGAGGTCGTAGACCGTGGCCGTCTCCTGGCCGTTCGGGCCGATGGTGGCGATCGGCTCTGTGTAGGCGTTCCAGAACGCTTCGGTGGTCAGCCCTGCCGCTGTGGTCTCTGTGGTGATCTTTCCTTGGGCGTCGTACTTCACGGACTCGTCGGTGCCGGCGAACCCGGCGAGGGTGACCGACGCGGTCCGTGTCGCCGCTGTGTAGTGGTAGGTCCGCTTCGGTCGGCTCCCCGTAGCGGCAGCAGTGGGGGCCGGCTGGGTGACGGTTGAGACCTTCGCTGTCGATCCTGTTGTCGTCGTGTAGGTGATCTGGGTCTCGCAGTCCGACGTTGTCCCTGTGGCCGGGCAGTCCGGCTCGACGCCGGCCGAGATGGCATCGTTGGCCAGCGGGTCACGGATGGCGTCGACCCGACCGTGGCCGGTGTACCCGAAATCCGCCACCTCGTCTCCGGGGTTGGTGATGCGGACGAGCTCACCCGATGTGTCGTAGGTGAAGAGCGTCGTCGTCCCGTCCCAGAAGTGGATCTTGCAGAGCATGCCGGTAGGCGCGTCGGTTGTTGGTGTTGTCGACGGGCAGTGGGTCGCTGTGCCGCCGTAATAGACATGAACGGTCCGTGTGGAGACCGGGTCGGTGATGGCCGCCAGAGCCAGCGATGTCGGTGTGTATGTGTACTGCAGCGCCGAGGGATGACGGTCGTCGGCCACCGTGGTGACCGACGACACCTGGCCGTTTGGCTCGAAGGTGTACAGCACGTCTGTCGACGTGGAGAGCTGGAGCTGCTTTGTGGCATTGACATAGAGGTAGAGGCCTGTATACCCGGCCGGCGCCTCGTAGCGTCCTGTGGAAGTCCTCGTGAACGCCACCGTCCCGCCGCTGGCTGACTGCACGATCACCGTGCTCCCGAGGTCCTCCAGCCTGGCCCATCCACCCTGGAGGTTGGCGGCCGAGAGCGTCCACCCTGGCGGCAGGGTGAGGTGGTTGGGAGTCAGCCAGTCCGAGGGCACCAGGTACTCGGGCCATGTCTTCGCTGCTTCTGTGGCGATCACCTGCCGGGCCCACAACTGGAACGTACCGCTGGTGTGTGTCCCGTAAGCCTTTACTGTGATGGATCTGTTTCCGCCCGACAGTGTCTGGGTGGCACCAAACGTTGGTTCCGCCGACTCGAAGGCGGAGAGGTCCTGGTTTGTCCAGTCTGTGACCACGACCGAGCCGCCGACCTTCACCTGCATCGAGTGGTCGGCGAGGATCCCGAACTGCCAGTGGGTCCCTGTGCCGGGCGGCACGGTGATCGATCCGGTCCATTCGACGGCGTACCCGCCAGATGTGATGCCCCCGATCGGCTTGCCTGTCGCCCAGATGGCGTCGACCTGGGCATCCGTTCGTTGGCCGATCCGTGTGGTGAGGGAGAAGTCGTGGCCAGCGAAGTACTGGGCGAAGAGGCCGTGGGAGTCGGACTCCAGCGAGTTGTAGCCGAGGCTCAGCCCGACCGGGCCTGCCAACGTCGAGACCGAATGGGTCGCCGACGTGAAGGACAGGTCTCCGGTGACAAGGTTGACGGTGACCGAGGCTGGGGGCGTACCTGGCGAGGGCGCCCCCGCCGAGGGCGTGGACGTGGCGCCCGGGGCAGCACCGACGGAGTCGGTGGGCGAAGGGCCACCAGCCCCCAGATGGAGTGTGACCTTGAACTGGGTGATCGATGCCGGTTGGCTTGCGGCGTTGAAGGCACCTGTGAGTGCCGTGATGACCGAGGCGTAGTAGGTGGTGCCATCGACCAAGGAGCCCACCGGAACCGTCCAACTGGGTGTACCGCCACCGTGCCCAAGGTTGATCCAGCCCGAACTGATGACCTGGCCTGCGCCATCAGGCTGGGTGGCGATCCGAAAGTCGTAGTTGATGGGCTTTGTGCCTGTGCTGACAGATGGGGCGGTCAGCGTCGGCGTCGCAGTGGCGATCGTCGCTCCCGTCGTTGGCGAGGTCACCGAGGTCGGAGGCGGTGCCCGGACCAGTGTCACTGTGAGACTGACACCGTTAGTTACGTGTGTGCGATAAATCTTTAGGTTTGGAGCAGGCGTGTGTGTCCCGGGATCTCCCTCCGCCCCGACAAGGCCGAAAGCCCATTGATGCTCATAGAAAGGGCCTGTGGAAAAAATCCTCTCCACTGCTGAATCGACGGGGATTCGTGCGATGGTGTTTGTTGTCGTTCCTTGGTAGATGAGTTGGCCCGCGGTCACTGTTGTCCAGTCGACGTGCCTTGTGAGGTCTTGATCGAGGTAGACCGAAAGGGGCGTTACCTCCGTCGCCGAACCGCTCAAGGGACGGAGATTCAGAATTCCGGCTTCAGCTACCCAGGGCGGTGTATCGCCCATATAGGAACTGAAATTGAACTTTAGACTTCCCCGCCAAGGTCCTCTGCTTGTTGTGAAGGGTGTGGGATACCCAACCTGCAGCACTGTCCCCTGGTCGATTGTGCTGAGATTGACGCTGAGGGTTGTGGACCCTGTCACCGGAAAGAACACCACTGCCGTCGGATCGATCGTGACCGGGAATGTGGAACTGGGCAATTCAGCCAACCAGGTAGGACTCACCGCTACGACTATCCCGCTCCCCGCACGCCCGGTGCCGTCGGACAACGCCTGCAGGGTGGCTCCAGAGATGGCGGCCGGCACTGTGGTTCCCTGGGCAGTCGTGACGACCAGAGGTGGGACCTCCGCCAGCACCTGGTCGCCGGCCACCAACTGTAAACCACCTGTGGTGTCGCTCGGTTTGGCCGTCGTTGCCGATGTCAGATCGAAGCTGAACGACGCCTGTGCGGATGCCGAGATGAGCTCGATATCCTCCTTAACGCCGGTCGCCGTGACGTCGTAGCGAGCGTTGACGTCAGGCCAGAGGTCGGTGTAGGTGGCGACCGACCCTGTCACCGAGGGAGTCACCGGCGATGCACCCACGGGGCTGAAGCCGAACGGTCCCCGACCTCCGACCAACTGCATCGAGGATGTGGGACTGTCGGAGGACCCGAACGAGGCCGTCCAAGAGTTGGCCGTCGACCGCCAGCGTCCCGGATGTGTCGGGTCGGCCTCGAGTGTGGTGACGATGGGGACGAATGTCCCCTGGCCGCCTGGCTGGTAGTTGTGCGGCGAAGAGTAGAAGCGGACGTGGGTGCTTCCGTCGGCATTCAGCCACACATCGCTCGTCGCCGTATCCTCTTGGGGAAGTGGGCGCACCTCGGGAGAGGATGCACGGTCTCTGGACGCGGTCGAGTAGCCCTCGGGACGATCCGGGGCTGCGTGAAAGAGCCGCGGTGACGTGAGAGGTGCGACCGATTGATGCCGCTGCCGATCAGCACCGCTGGATGTGGCCGGGCCGATGGCCACGGTGCTGCCCACAAGCGCGACGAGGGCGACGAGGGCGACCAAGGTCTGCACCGGTTTGTCGCTCCTTGATCTACCACGTGATTGCACTGGCATCTCCGTTGTTTACCGGTTTTCTAAGATTCAGATCCGCCGGTGAACATTCGGCAGGTGACAGTTCTTTGGTCGGTTTCTGTCGGCACCGGGACGGCGGTTAACGGCACGAATCCGGCAGCGATGATCTTCGACGATTCATCTCCCGAGCACAGCGGACTTGCTAATGGAGAGGAAGCGGTAAAGCCGACAAAACCCAGGGCTGCCTGGTACATCGGCAATGCCGTGTCCACAACGTTGTACAGATAGAAGACCCCAGGAACGATGGTCGCGCCATCTGAACGTGCGAAGAACCATTCATTCGCCTCGGTCACGGTGGTCGTGTCGAGGCTCTCCGTGCCGCGTCCCCGTTTCGACGGCCTGTAATCCACGAACGAGTGAAAGGCCTGGCCGCCCAAGTCTTGGACGTTTGCAAGGGTCAGTGTCGATGACCAGTTGCCCTCGGCGTTGGGCTGGCTCTCGTCAACACCGTTTGACTTGGTCGGTCCGAAGGCCTTCGGATGGTTCCACTGGTGGGTGAAACGGCCCGCTGTGTACAAGAAGAACGCCTGGGCCTCGTCGCCATCGGCGATGATCTGGTCCTCGGTGCCCGCCTGGACCAGATGACTGCCCGTCAGGTCGTTGTGGCAGTGGTCGCTCGTCGTGTACTGGGTCGGATTGAAGCCGAGCACGTCGGCATAGAGGCTGGCTGTCGCGGAGCCGGCGGAGGGCCAGTAGCGGACGATCGCTGCGTCCGACGATATGCCGAGTCCGCTCCAGCGGGTGATGGTGCAGTCGTAGACCGCACGGATCTGTGTCATCGTGAGGCTGGCCGGTGCTGTCGGCGTCGCACCGGAGTCTGACCCCACCAAGGGGGCAATGCCATCGAGGGCGAACGCGAAATACTGGAGGTGGGTGCCTGAACGGGTGATGGCGATCGGCCCATTGACCGAGGGCGGTGAGGACGAGCGGGCCACGGCGACGCAACCCCGCTCATCGGGTGCGGCAAACTCCTCCTCGGCCAGGGCGCTCACCGCCGCCGCCGAGCTCTCCGGCGCAGGATTGCTTGCCGAGTACGAATGGCCTTGGATGCAATTGGCCGTTCCAGCTGGGGCTCCGCCGCTGGTGGACCCGGCACCGACGTTGTCCACTGCTGTCGCCAAGACCTTGGACATAACCGATTGCGTCGTTGGCGAGCCAGCAGCGATCAACCGAGGGTTCGCTGCCCCTGCGTCATTCGTTCCTATGGTTACAAACCAGACAGTCCAAACGATGATTGCGGGCCACAGACAGCTACAGCGCCACGTCTTCCGACGTTGTTGTCCGTCCCACTTGTCCGGACTACTCGAAAACATCACGGCCGGGTTAGCCGTACTGCGTCCCATCCACCCTCCTCCGTCTTCGCATTTATGCCACAGCTAGCCAAGTTGCTGCGTGACTGAAGAGTTAACCTTCGGTAATTTCCTCGTGATCATCCTGACGATTAATCTCGGAGTCGATGATGCCGATGGGCGTCGTGTTCCGGGTTCGCCTCGCTCAAGGCGGCCTTGACGCTTTAGGCTCTGCTGCGTCTCGTATATGGATCATCGCCATCGAGCGCGAAGCTTCAACACCAGCCGCCGATGGTTCCAATCCCTGGGGATAGGGTGCACGAAGGCAGAGCGAGGTCCAGATGAGGGCTGCGTTAGGGGCTGAGTCGGCAGCGGCGCCCTTCCACCAGCCGGACGAGCGTCCGGACGGACAGGCGTTCGGGCCTTGCGCCTTCTGGAGACTCGTCGCGAGGGCAGCCACGACCGCCACCAGACATGCCCGCCTGATGCTCGGGGCTTTCTCGATCCGGCGGGCCCAAGTGTCGGGCTTCTTGGCACTCTCGACAGCCCGGAGTGCTCCCGCTTGTGGCCGTCGGCCAGGCGGTCGTCAGCGGCACGGGCGACCGGGTCGGCGTGGAGGGGCTGGGCGAGGTCGGGCGGCTCGACGATGACCCGAGGGTCGATGTCCAGCTCCAGGTCGACGTCCACCCCGTCACCGGTGGCGACACCAGCCGCCTTCCGGCATTGGCTCCGGCGGCTCCACCCGAGATCGGAATCTCATGGGCTGCTCCTGCGGATCGGGGGCGGATCGGAGACAGCCCATCGGGCCCGACGGCGGCGGCCGGCAAAAAGAACCGTGGGCCTACTGGGGGTGCACCCTGGACCGGTTCGGCATCCGGTGGATGTTCAACTGCTACGAGCCGGCGTCGTAGTCTCCGGCTGTCCGACCGGACCATCGGACGCCGCCCAGCCGGACCACCGGACGACGTCGACGGCCAGCACCGGCCCGGCCGGGGGCCGCGCCGCGTACTGCGGGTACCGGTCGCAGAGGAGCCGGATGGCCCGGTCGACGTCGGCGGACCCCGCCGACAGCACCCGGCCGGCGCCGTCGGCCCGGACCCACCACAGCCGGGTCCAGTCGTCGTCGTAGTGGTCGACCAGCAGGGCGACGGCGGGGTTGGCGGCGACGTTGGCCAGGCGGCGCAGGGCGGCGGTGCGCTTGGGCTTGTGGTCGACGGCGCTGTAGACGGTGTGGCCGTCGACGGCGAACACCACGGGCACCAGGTGCGGGACGCCGTCGGTCCCGGCGGTGGCCAGCCTGGCCACCCGGGCGGCGGCGAACCGGCGGCGGGCCTCGTCCGGGGTCACTCGCCGTAAAGCTGGGCGACGGCGTCCTCGTAACGGTCCATGGCGCGCTGCACCGGGCCGCGGCCGGCGGACGGCATCCAGCGGACCACCCGGCGGACGCCGGCCCGTTCCAGCCGTTCCAGGGCGGCGGGGTCGGCCGGGGCGGTCATGACGTCGACCTCGATGGGCCGGTCGGCCCGGGCCCGGAGCTCGGCGATGCGGTCCGGCAGGTCCGGGGGCCCGTAGTTGGGGAACCAGCCGTCCCCGAAGGCCAGCACGCGGTCGAAGACGGTGGGGCCGTAGCCGCCGACCAGGACCGGAGGATGGGGCCGCTGGGCCGGCTTGGGCCAGGACCAGATGCGGTCAAACGACACGAACCGACCGTGGTAGCTGGCCTCCTCCTCGGTCCAGATGGCCTTCATGGCCTGGACCCGGTCGGCCAGCAGGGCCATCCGGGTGCGGGGGTCGGTGCCGTGGTTGGCCATCTCCTCCCGGTTCCATCCGGCGCCGACGCCGAATTCGACCCGGCCGCCGGACAGGTGGTCGATGCTGGCCACCTCCTTGGCGGTGACGATGGGGTCGCGCTCCACCACCAGGCAGATGCCGCTGCCGACCCGGAGCCGGGAGGTGGCCAGGGCGGCGGCGGTCATGGCGACGAACAGGTCGTAGGTGTGCCAGTACTTGCGGGGCAGGTCGCCGCCGCCGGGGGCCGGGGTGGCGCGGCCGGCGGGGATGTGGGTGTGCTCGGCGAAGAACAGGGACTCGTACCCCCGGTCCTCGGCCAGCCGGGCCATCGACGCCGGGTCGATGGCGTCGTGGGTGGGGAAGAAGCCGACGCCGAAGTCCATGGCCCCGTTCTACCCTGCGGCGGCCCGGCGGCGGGCGGCTGCATCGGTGGCCCGGCCAGCCAGGCCGGTCGGCCGGTCGGTCAGATTGGACCGGCCGGCGGCTCAGGCGGCCGGGGTGTTGGAGGCGACGGCGTGGTCGGGATGGCCGACGTGGCCGGGGTGGTCGGGATCGCCGGCACCGGGGGCACCGGCCTGCTTCCGCTGGGCCGTCCAGGCGTCCCTGGCGGCCCGGGCCTCCAGCCGGGCCTGGAGCCTGCGCTGCCCCTCGGCGGCGCGCTCAGCCGCGGCGGCCAGCTCGGCGTCGCCGCGGAGCACCCGCACGGTCGGCGGCGGCCCCGGCGGGACGGAGGGCCCGGGCTGGTCCTTGTGGCGCCAGGCCACGGCCGCTCATGCCCCTGTTCCGGGGCGCCGTGCGGGCGCCTTCGACGTACCCATGACCGACCTCCCGACTCGGCCTCCGACCGGCCCGGTCGGTGACCCTCGTGCCGTGCTTCCGCGGCACCACGGGGGTGCCTGCACTCAGTATGCCCGTTTCGGGGCCGGTTCCAACCGCGAGGTGGCGGTGGTCAGGCGCCGGGTTGGGCCGCTCCGGCGGCGCCGTTGTGGGCGGGGGAACCGGCGGCCGGGGCCGCGGCCCCCTTCAACGCCTCGACCAGGACCTCGGCCCCGCCGACCAGGCCGGCGGCCTGGTAGGGGACGACGACCTTGGCGTTGGGGGACGCGGCCACGTCCTGCAGGGCGCGGAGCTGCAGGACGGCCAGGGTGTTGGGGTTGATGGTGGCCTGGTCGATGGCGGTGAGGGCGGCGGCCTCGCCTTCGCCGCGGAGCAGCCGGGCCTTCTTCTCGCCCTCGGCCTGCAGCTCGAGCACCTTCATCTGGGCCTCGGCGGCCAGGATGGCGGCCTGCTTGGCCCCCTCGGCCTCCAGGACGGCGGCCTGCTTGCGACCGCCGGCGCTGTTGATGGCGGCCTGCTGCTCCCCCTCGGACTTCAAGATGGCGGCCCGCTTGTGCTGCTCGGCCTCCTTCTGCTCGGACATGGCCTCCAGGACGTTGTTGGGCGGGGTGATGTCCAGGATCTCGATCCGGTTGAGGCGGACCCCCCACTTCATGGCGGCGTCGGCCATGTGGTCCTGCATGCGGGTGTTGATGGTGTCGCGCTCGGACAGGGACTGGTCCAGGGTGAGCTCGCCGAACACCGCCCGCAGCGCGGTGCGGGACAACTGGTCGACGGCCAGGACGTAGTCGGCGATCTCGAACAGGGCCGCCTTGACGTCGATGACCTGGCAGAAGATGGTGGCGCTGACCCGCAGGGCGACGTTGTCCCGGGTGATCACAGCCTGCTGGTCCCCGGTCATCGGGAACTCGCGCATGTCCACCTTTGTCATCCGGTCGACGAACGGCACCATGATGTGTAGGCCGGGCTGCCGGACGGCCTTGAACTCGCCGACCCGCTTGACGACGCCGACGCTGCCCTGCTGGACGATCCTGATGCTGCGGGTGACCATCACCAGGAGGGCGATGACCACCGCCACGACCACGATCACCAGGATCACTGCAACTGCGGTGGACACGCTGGCCACCATCGCCGTCACCTCCTTCCGGGCCGGTCGCCCGGCCGGACCCTCGCCCTGACTAGATGCCCGCCGGGTACACCACCAACAACCCGCCCTGCACGTCGGCCACCACCACGTCGGTGCCGGCCTCGATCTTCTCCTGGGGGTCCAGCGGGATGGCCAACCAGTCCTCCCCCCGGGCCCGGATGCGACCGGGGCGGTGGGTGCCGTCGATGGCCCGGGTGACCACGGCGGTGTCGCCGATCATGCCCTGGACACCGTTCAACATCACCGGCCCTCCTCTGCGAGGCCCGGCACGCCCCGGGGACGTGCCCTACCGCCGACTATATGGCTGTTCCGCCCTGCTGCGTGTACCGGTCCGGCCGGCGGCGTGCACCGGTCAGCGACCGCTGAACCGGGGCGGCCGCTTCTGCACGAAGGCGGCCATGGCCTCCGCGGTGTCCTGGCTGGCGAAGTTGACCGCCTGGCACCGGGCCTCGTCCTCCACGGCCTCGGCCATGGAGGACGACAGGGCGTCGTTGAGCAGGGTCTTGGTCATCGACAGGGCCAGCGGCGGCCCGGCGGCCAGGGTACGGGCCCAGTCGTCCACGAACCGGTCCAGGTCGGCCGCGGGAAGGACCCGGTTGACCAACCCGAGGGCGTCGGCCCGGGCGGCGTCGAAGAGGTCGCCGAACAGGGCCACCTCCTTGGCCCGGGCCAGGCCGACCAGGCGGGGCAGCAGCCAGGAGGCGCCGCAGTCCAGGGAGAGGCCGCGCTGGGCGAAGATGGCGGAGAACCGGGACCGGTCGGAGGCGACGACCAGGTCGCAGCCGAGGGCCAGGCTGAGGCCGGCACCGACGGCCACCCCGTCGACCTTGGCGATGGTGGGCTTGGCCAGCCGGTGCAGGGCCAGGGCGGCGTCACCGAGCCGGCGCATGCCGAGGAGCGGCGGGGTGCCGGGGTCGCCGGTCATGCCGCCGAGGTCGGACAGGTCGGCGCCGGAGCAGAACTCGCCGCCGGCTCCGGTGAGCACCAGCACCCGGTCGGCCCGGCCGTACTGCACCTCCTCGCACACCGCGACGAGCTCGCGCAGCATGACGCTGTTGATGGCGTTCTTCCGCTGCGGCCGGTTCATGGTGACGGTGACCACACCGTCCCGGCGGTCGACGATCAGGGTCTCCACGGTGCCTCCCTTCCCCCGCGCCGGACCTTACCCCCCGGCGGCCAGAAGGCGGCTGGTCTGGTCTGGCCAGAAGGCGACCGGTCAGAAGGCAGCGGTGACCACCCGGACCCGGCCGGCCGACACGGCGGCCACGTCGAACCGGACCTCGTCGGCCGGCACCGCCCGGGCGGCCAGCCACCGGGCCGCCAGGCGGCGGATGCGGCGGCGCTTGGCCGCGGTGACCGCCTCCTCCGGCTCCCCGAAGGCGGCGGACCGGCGGGCCTTGACCTCGCAGAACACCACGGTGCGGCCGAGGCCGCACACCAGGTCCAGCTCGCCATCCCGGCAGCGCCAGTTGCGGTCCAGCACCTGGTAGCCGGCGGCCCGGTACCACGCGGCGGCCAGCTCCTCCCCTTCGATCCCCACCCGGCGACGCCGATCGGTCATGGACCGAACGGTCGACCTACAGCTCCTTCTCGGGCAGTCGCTCGACGTTGACGTCCTTGAAGGTGACCACCCGGACGGACGGCACGAACCGTGCGGGGCGGTACATGTCCCAGACCCAGGCGTCGGTGAGCTCCAGCTCGACGCAGGCCGGGGAGGTGTCGGCCCGCACCGACAGGGTGACGGCGTTGGCCAGGTAGAACCGGCGCTCGGTCTCGACCACGTAGGCGAACATGGGGAGCACCGCCCGGTACTCCTGCACCAGGGCCAGCTCGATCTCGGCCTCGTACCGCTCCAGCTCTTCTTCGCTCATGGGCGGGGCGGGCTCACCGGCGGACGGCCGTCACCGGCGGCACGGGTAGCGCAGCGGCGTCACGACCGGACGGTCCGCTTCTCCTTGATCTTGGCGGCCTTCCCGGACAGGTCCCGCAGGTAGTACAGCTTGGCCCGGCGGACGTCCCCGTAGGTGGCCACCTCCAGCTTGGCGATGGTCGGCGAGTGGACCGGGAAGGTCCGCTCGACGCCGACCCCGAAGCTGACCTTGCGGACGGTGAAGGTCTCCCGGACGCCGACTCCCTGGCGGCGGATGACGACGCCCTGGAACACCTGCACCCGCTCGCGGTTGCCCTCGACCACCCGGACGTGCACCTTGACGGTGTCGCCGGGGCGGAAGTCGGGGACGTCCTCGCGGAGGCTGTCTCGGTCGATGATCTCGGTGGGGTGCATGGGGCGCGTCCTTCTGGCCGGAGGAGGTTGGCCGAGTCAGACATCGTAGCCGTGTTCGGCCAGCAGGCGCACCTCGCCGGCGTCGGCCAGCAGCCGGACCTCCTCGGCGGACAGGCCGCCCCGGGCCGCCAGCAGGTCCGGCCGGCGCTGCAGGGTCCGCCGCAGGGCCTGGGCCCGCCGCCACCGGGCCACCCGGCCGTGGTCGCCGGACCGCAGCACCTCGGGCACCGCCCATCCCCGGAAGTCGGCCGGCCGGGTGTACTGGGGGTACTCCAGCAGGTCGTCGGTGAAGCTGTCGTCGGCCGCCGACGCCTCGTTGCCGAGCACCCCCGGCAGCAGCCGGGCCACCGCCTCCACCACCACCAGGGCGGCCAGCTCGCCGCCGGCCAGCACCACGTCGCCGACCGACAGCTCCCCGTCCACCAGGTGGTCCACCACCCGCTGGTCCACCCCCTCGTACCGGCCGCAGAGCAGGGAAAAGCCGCCGGGGGTGGCCGCCAGCTCGGCGGCGGCGGCCTGGTCGAACCGGCGGCCGGCCGGGGACAGCAGCAGCAGCGGCCTCGGCAGCCCCTGGTCGGCCTCCACCTGCTCCACCGCCCCGAACACCGGCTCCGGCATCAGCACCATGCCGGCCCCGCCGCCGAACGGGGCGTCGTCCACCGACCGGTGCGGGTCCTGGGCGGCCGACCGCAGGTCGTGCACCCGGAGGTCCAGGCCGCCGCCCCGGCGGGCCCGGCCGAGGACGCTGCCCGACGCGTAGTGGTCCACCAGGTCCGGGAAGAGGGTGAAGACGTCGATGCGCAGTGCCGTCTTCCCGCCCGGGGCCCCAACCCCGGGCTCCTCCGAAGCACGGGGCCCCTGCCCCGTGCCGGCCGTGGCCGTCTTCCCGCCTGGGGCCCCGCTGTGGCTCTCCCGGATGGCAGGCTCCTCCGATGTGCGGGGCCCCTGCCCCGTGCCGGCCGTGGCGCTCATTCGAGGAGGCCGTCGGGGATGTCGACGGTGACGGTGTCCCCGGCGCGGTGGTCGGTGACGAACCGCAGGGGGATCAGGCCGCCGCTGTCCAGAACCAGCAGGTCGCTGGCCGGGTTGGACTCCACGGCGGCGACGGTGCCCACGACGTGGCCGGTGGCGGTGACCACCCGGGCGCCGACCAGGTCGTGCACCCAGAGGGTCCCGGGGTCGTGCAGCGGCGGGGCCCACAGGGTCCGGCCACGGAGGGCGTCGGCCGCGTTGCGGTCGGTGACGCCGTCGAACCGGACCAGGTACCGGTCGCCGTGGGGCCGGCAGGCCGCCACCCGGAGGGCCTGGCCACGGTCGGTGGAGAACTCGGACCCCGGGGCCAGCCGGTCGGGCCGGCCGCTCCAGAGGTCCACGGACACCTCGCCGGTGAGGCCGTGGGCCTTGGCGACCCTGCCGACCTCGACCAGCCGGTCGGTGCCGGCCGAGCTGTCGGCGGCCGAGCTGCCAGCGGCGGGGTCGGCCGGTCCGGCCGGCCCGGGCTCAGGCGTCGACGATGTCGACGACGGTGGTGATGCCGTCACGGGCGCCGGCGGCGCCGACCAGGGTACGGATGGCCTGGGCGGTGCGGCCGCGGCGGCCGATGACCCGGCCCATGTCCTCGGGGGCCACGTGGAGCCGCAGCACGGTGCTGCCGCGGCGCTGCTCGGTCTCGATGACGACGGCGTCGGGCTCGTTGGCCAGGGCCCTGGCGACGTAGGACAGCACCTCGGTGGAGGTGTCGGTGTCGGCCTCGTTGCCGATGCCGGCGTCGTCCCCGTCCAGGTCGTCCCCGTCCAGGTCGTCATCGTCGTCGTAGCCGTCGTCGGTGCTGCCGTCGACGGTGTTAACGTCGTCGTCCCCGTACAGGTCGGCGGCCGGCGCGGCGTCGTCGACGACGTTGACGTCGCCGGCCTCGTACTCGGCCGACTCGGAACCGTCGGCCACGGTCACTGGGCCTTCCCCGCGGCGAACTGGTCCCAGGCCCCGGAGGTCCTGAGCAGCTTCTCCACCCGCTCGGTCGGCTGGGCGCCCTGCTGCAGCCACTTGACGGCCTTGTCGTTGTCGATGGTGACCACGGCGTCGGGCTCGGCGGTGGACTTGCCCCGCGGGGCGTAGGTGCCGACGATCTCGAGGAACCGGCCGTCGCGGGGCGACCGGCTTGTGGCGGCCACCACCCGGTAGGTCGGTTGCTTCTTCTTCCCCATCCGCACCAGGCGGAGCTTCACTGCCACGAGCCTTCTTCCTCCATCGTCGTCGAGCCCATCGTTCCTGGGCCGCCGTACATTGTCGCAGGTCCACGGGGTCCCGTGTGCACCCCGCCCCCGAGCCGGACCCGCCAGGTCCGGGAGGCCGTCGGGACCCCGCCTAGCGGCCCTTGGGCGGGGTGACCCGGCCGCCCTTCTTCTTCTTGCCCTTCCCGCCACCCCGGCCGGCCCCCTTGGCGCCGGACGATCCCGCTCCCGGTCCGGGGGTGGCGGACCCGAGCCCGGCCAGGCCGCCGCCGGCGGCACCGAGCCCACCTCCGGCGGTGCCGAACAGCTTGGCCAGCTCCGAGTCGGCGCCGTCCGGACCGGCCATGGACTGGAGGGCGTTCATCTGCTTCCGGGCGTTCATCAGCCCGCCGAGGCGGCCGCCGCCACCCATGCCGGGGAGGGCGGGCATACCGGGCATGCCGCCGGTGGCCATCCCCTTCATCATCTTCTGCATCTCCCGGAACTGCTTCAGCAGGTGGTTGACGTCCTGGGTGGCGGTGCCGCTGCCCCGGGCGATGCGGACCCGGCGGGACCCGTCGATCATGGCCGGGTCGTTCCGCTCCGCCGGGGTCATGGACCGGACGATGGCCTCCACCCGGGACACCTCGCGGTCGTCGATCTGGTCGGCGGCCTGGCGCAGCTCCTTGGTCATGCCGGGGAGCAGCTTCATGATGCCGCCGAGGGACCCCAGCTTGCGGACCTGCTGGAGCTGGGCCAGGAAGTCGTCGAGGGTGAACCGGCCCTCCATCATGCGGGTGGCCGACTTGGCCACCGCGTCCCGGTCCATGGTCCGCTCGGCCTGCTCGATCAGGCTGAGGACGTCCCCCATGCCGAGGATCCGGTCGGCCATCCGGTCGGGATGGAACAGGTCGAAGTCGTCCAGCTTCTCGCCGGTGGACGCGAACACGATGGGGCGGCCGACCACCCCTTTGACGGACAGGGCGGCCCCACCCCGGGCGTCGCCGTCCAGCTTGGTCAGGATGACGCCGTCCAGGGCCAGGGCCTGGTGGAACGCGGTGGCGGTGGCCACCGCGTCCTGGCCGGTCATGGCGTCGATGACCAGGAAGGTGTAGTGGGGGTCGGTGGCCGCGGAGATGCGGCGGACCTCGTCCATGAGGTCCTCGTCGATGGCCAGTCGGCCGGCGGTGTCGATGATGCAGACGTCGCGGCCCAGCCGGCGGGCTTCGTCCAGCCCGGCCCGGGCCACCGCCACCGGGTCGGTGGGCTCGCTGAACACCGTCACGCCGATCTGGCCGCCGAGCACCCGGAGCTGCTCCACCGCGGCCGGCCGCTGCAGGTCGGCGCCGACCAGCAGCGGGTTGCGGCCCTGCTGCTTCCACCACCGGGCCAGCTTGCCGGCGGTGGTGGTCTTGCCGGAGCCCTGCAGGCCGGCCAGCAGCACCACCGTCGGCGGCCGCGGGGCGTAGGTCAGCTTCAGGGTCTCGCCGCCGAGGACCGCGACGAGCTGCTCGTGGACGGCCTTGATGACCTGCTGGCCCGGGGTCAGGCTCTTGGACAGCGCCTCGCCGGAGCACTGCTCCCGGATGGCCTGGGTGAAGCTGCGGACCACCCCCAGCTCGACGTCGGCCTCCAACAGGGCGGTGCGGATCTCCCGCAGGGCCTCGTCGAGGTCGGCGTCGGTGAGCCGGCCGCGGCTGCGCAGCCGGCCGGCGATCCGCTCCAGGCGGTCGGACAGGGCGTCGAACATGGGAGAGGTCAGGTTACCGGACCCGGCCCGGCGGCCGTCTCCGGGCCGCCTCCGGGCCGCCGGCCGGGAGCGCCGGACCCGCCCGGCGGCGCTCAGCCGAGGAGGGCGTCCACGAACTGCTCGGGGTCGAACGGCACCAGGTCGTCCGGCCCCTCCCCCAGGCCGACCAGCTTGACCGGCAGCCCCAGCTCACGCTGGATGGCGACCACCACCCCGCCCTTGGCGCTGCCGTCCAGCTTGGTCAGCACCACCCCGGTGACCTCGACGGCGTCGGTGAACTCCTTGGCCTGCACCAGCCCGTTCTGGCCGGTGGTGGCGTCGAGGACCAGCAGCACCTCGGTGACCCGGCCCGGGGGCCGATCGGCGACCCGGCGGATCTTCTTGAGCTCCTCCACCAGGTTCACCTTGGTGTGCAGCCGGCCGGCGGTGTCCGCCAGCACCAGCCGGTTGCCGCGGGCCGCGGCCCGCTGGACGGCGTCGAAGACGACGGCGCTCGGGTCGCCGCCCTCGGCGCCGCGGACGACGTCGACCCCGCTGCGGTCGGCCCACAGGGCCAGTTGCTCGCCGGCGGCCGCCCGGAAGGTGTCGCCGGCAGCCAGCAGCACCGACCGGCCGGCGGCGGCCTGCTGCCGGGCCAGCTTGCCGACCGTGGTGGTCTTGCCGACCCCGTTGACCCCGACGAACAGCCACACGTCGACGGCGTCGGGGTCGCCGTCGAACCGCAACTGCCGGCTCACCGGCGCCGCCAGGCCGTCGGCGGCCTCGGCCTCGGCCGGCGACCCCACCCCGCCTCCACCGGGGACACCGGTCTCGGCGTCCGCGGCGTCCCACCGCTGGGACACGTCCAGCAGGTCGACCAGGTCGGCCCGCAGCGCCTCCAGCAGGTCGGCACCGCCGGACAGCTCCTTGGCCTGCACCCGCCGGCGCAGGTCGGCCAGCAGGGTGTCGGTGGTGGCCACCCCCACGTCGGCCCGGATGAGGGTCTCCTCCAGCTCGTCCCAGGTGGCCGCGTCCACGGACGCCCGGCCCCGGACGGCGCGGAGGCCGGAGAACACCCCCCGGGCCTTGCCCAGCCGCTCCCGGAAGCTGGGCGGTGCGGCCGGCGCCTCGACCGGGGGCGCCGGGGGCGCTTCGGGCGCCGGGGCAGCACCCGGTGCCGCCGTGCCGGTGGGTGCGCCGGCAGGCGGGGTCCCCGCAGGGGCAGCCTCCGCTGGCCGGGCCGCCGGGGCCGGGGGCTTCGGGGGAGCGCCGGGGGGCGCCGGGGCCGTGGGGGCCGTGGGGGCCGGTCGGGTGCGGGCGGACGGCTCGGGGGCGGCCCCGCGCCGGCGGGTGCGGACACGGCCGGCGACGGCGAGGGCGGCGAGGGCCACGACGATGACGGCGAGGACGATCCAGAGGGCGATCACGACGGGGCAGCCTCCGGTTCCCTGGCCTTCTCGTTGTCGTTGTCACCGTCGTCGTCCTTGGCCACCTTCTGGCTGACCACCTGGGAGGACCCGCCGGGGGCCATGGTGACGCCGTAGAGGGCGTCACCGGTCTCCATGGTGCGCTTCTGGTGGCTGACGATGATGAGCTGGGCCTCGTCCCGGAACTCGCGGACCAGGCCGAGGAACCGGTGGAGGTTGACGTCGTCCAACGCCGCCTCGACCTCGTCCATCAGGTAGAACGGGGACGGCCGGCTGCGGAAGACGGCGAACAGGAAGGCGAGGGCGGCCAGGGACCGTTCGCCGCCGGACAGGAGGGACACCCGGCGGACGTTGCGGCCGGCCGGCCGCACCTCCACCTCGACGCCGGTGTGCAGCAGGTCGTCCGGCTCGGTCCGCGTCAGCCGGCCGGTGCCGCCGGGGAACAGCATGGCGACCAGGGTGGAGAAGTGCTCGTTGACGTCGGCGGCGGCGGCGGCGAAGGACTCCATGATCTCCTGGTCGAGGGTCCGGACGACCTCCTGCAGGTCGCGGCGGGCGGCCCGGATGTCGTCCATCTGGGTGTCCAGCTCCCGGTACCGCTCTTCGAGCACCGACAGCTCTTCGAGGGCCAGCGGGTTGACCGGGCCGAGGGAGGCCAGCTTGCCGGCCAGCTTGCCGGCGTGGTCGGCCGGGTCGACCCCTTCGGGGATCTCGGGCAGGGGGGCGTCGGCCAGGTCTGCCGGGTCCGCGTCCAGGTCACGGCGGACGGACTCGACCAGGGACTCGGTGCGCAGGGCCACCTCGGCGGCCTCCAGGTCGAGGGCGCGGGCCCGGTCGCGGACGTCGGCCAGCCGGCGGTCGGCCGCCGCCCGGTCCCGGCGGAGGGCCTCGAGCCGCTCGCCGCCGGCCCGGACGGCCTCGACCTGGTGCCGGTAGTCCGCCCGGAGGGTCTCCAGGATGCCCTCCAGCTTCTGCCGTTCGGCCTCCACCAGCCGACCCAGCCGGTCCAGGGCGACCCCGTCGGCCTCCAGCCGGCGGCGGCGGGCGGCGGCGGCCTCGCGCTCCTCGGCGTGGCCCTCCAACCGGCGCTCCACCTCGGCCTGGCGCGCCGCCAGGACCCGGCCCCGTTCGGCCAGCCCGGCGGACCGGACCTCGAGGTCCTTGGCCGCCGCGGCCAGCTCGTCCCGCCGGGCCTGCAGCACGGCCAGGGCCGCGCCGGCGGCCGAGGCCCGTTCGGCGGCGTCGGCCGCGGCGGCCTCCAGGGCGGGCAGGGCGGCCTCCATCTCGCGGAGGGCGGCGCCGTCGGCGTCGATCTGGGCGACCGCCTCCTGCCGGGCCTGGCCGGCGTCGTGGAGCTCGGCGGCCAGCCGGGCCCGGTCCTGCTCGGAACGGACCCGGTCGGCGGCGACCGCGGACCGTCCGGCCTCGTGCCGGTCCACGGCCCGGGCGGCGGCGGTGGCGGCCTGTCGGGCCTGCTCCAGCGCCTGCCGGGCGTCGGCCAGGCGGGTGGCGGCCCGGTCGGCCTGTGCTGCCGCCTCCTCCGCCCCGCGCTGGGCCTCCTCGACCGCGGCCGCGGTGACCACGCCCTTGGTGGACCGGACCCGCCAGCCCGAGTCGGCGAACCGGTCGCCACGGACGGTCACCACCACCAGATCGGGGCGGTCCAGGGCGAGGTCCACGGCCTGCTCCCAGTCCGCCACCCGGACGGCCCGGCCGACCAGGACGTCGAGGACGCCGCCGACGCCTGGCCTGGCGCCGCCCGGCCCGGAGCCGCCGACGCCGCCGCCGCCCCCACCGTCGCCGTCGCCACCGCTGCCGCCGGAGCCCCCACCGGCAGCCCCACCGGCGCCCCCACGGAGGCGGACGTGGGGCCGGACGGGCTCGGCCCCGGGCGGAAGGCCGTCGAGCGGGGACCCGCCGAGGGCCGGCTGGTCGGCGCCGGGTTGGTTGGTGGCCGGTCGGTCGGTGGCCGGTCGGTCGGTGGCCGGCGACCGGGCGGCCAGGAGCGCGCCGGTGGCCCCCTGCTGGTGCAGCCGGGACAGGGCCTCCCGGGCGGCCTGGCGGCCTTCCACCACCACGGCGGCCACGGAGGCGCCGGCGGCGGCCTCGAAGGCGGCCTCCCAGCCGTGGTCGATCTCGACCAGGTCGACCAGGGAGCCGACGACGCCGTCGACGCCGGCCAGGAGCTCGCGGCCGCCGGCCCCTTCCAGCTCCTGCAGGGCCCGGGCCAGGGCGTCGGCCCGGGCGGCGGTGCGGTGGCGCTGCTGCTCGGCCAGGTGGGCGGCCTGCTCGGCGTCGTCGGCGGCGGCCTGGGCCTGCTGGTGGGCGGCGTCGGCCGCTTCGGCGTCGCCACCGAGCCGGACGGCCTCGTCCTCCAACTGCCGTGCCCGGGCGGCCAGGTCGGCGGCTTCGGCGTCGGCGTCGGCCAGGCGGCGCTCCATGCCGGCGATCCGCTGGTCGAGGCCGTCGAGGGACCGCCGGTCCTGGTCGAGGGCACGGTGGCGGAGCTGGACCCGGCCTCTGGCGTCGGCGAGGGCCTCGTCGGCGGCGCGGCGGTCGGCGCCGTCCCCCCAGGCCTCGGCGTGGGCCCGCTCGTCGTCCTCCAGGGCGTCGGCGGCACGGGCCTGGGCGGCCTGCTCCGGCTCCAGGGCGGCAGCCTCGTCGCGGGTGGCGGCCAGCTCGTCGGCCAACCGGGCCGCTTCGGCCTCGAGGGTGGAGACGACGTCGACGTCGGCGGCGGCGTCCAGGGCGGAGGCCAGCGCCCGGGACCGCTCGCGGAGGACGCCGGCGGTGCCCCGGCTCCGCTCCACCAGGGCCTGGACACGGCCGAGGGCGGAGGCCAGGTCCTCCTCCCGGCGGGACGACAGCTCGGCGGCGGTGGCCGCGGCATCGGCGTCGAGGGCGGCGATGGCGGCGTCGAGGTCGCCCTCCTCGACCTTCAGGGCGCCGAGGCCGGCGGCGGCGGCCTGCCGGCGATTGGCCAGGTCGGCCAGCTCCACCCCGGCCAGGTAGCGACGGATGGCGCGCAGCTCCTCGGTCAGGGTGGCGTGGGAGCGGGCGGCGGCGGCCTGGCGCTCCAGCGGCCGGATCTGGCGGCGGACCTCGCGGACCAGGTCACCGAGGCGCTCCAGGTTCTCCTGGGTGGCCTCCAGGCGGCGCTCGGCCCGTTCGCGGCGGCGGCGGTGCTTGAGGACGCCGGCGGCCTCCTCGATGATCCCCCGGCGGTCCTCCGGCCGGGCGTTGAGGACGGTGTCAAGCTGGCCCTGGCCGATGATCATGTGCTGCTGCCGGCCCACCCCGGAGTCGCTGAGCAGCTCCTGGATGTCCAGCAGCCGGCAGGAGGTGCCGTTGATGGCGTACTCGCTGTCGCCGGACCGGAACAGGGTGCGGGTGATGGTGACCTCGGCCATGTCCACCGGGAGCTTGCCGGAGCTGTTGTCGATGGTCAGGGACACCTCGGCCCGGCCCAGGGCGGGGCGGCTGTTGGTGCCGGCGAAGATGACGTCCTCCATCTTGGCCGACCGCAGCGCCCGCGGACCCTGGGCGCCCAGCACCCAGGTGACGGCGTCGACCACGTTGGACTTGCCGCTGCCGTTCGGGCCCACCACCACGGTGACCCCGGGCTCCAGCTCCAGCACGGTGGGGTCGGCGAAGGACTTGAACCCCTTCATGCTCAGCGACTTGAGGAACATTTGCCTAGCGACCCTACTGGATTGACCTAGCCCGCCTGGGGCTGTCTCACCAGCCCGCCTGGGGCCCCAACCCCAGGCTCCTCCGGCGTGTGGGGGCCCCTGCCCCACACCGGCCGTGGTCACCAGCCCGCCTGGGGTTCAACCCCCCGGGGCAGATGGGTCAGATCTGGCAGTGCTCGCAGTAGAAGGTGGAGCGGCCGGCGAACTTGACGCGGACGATGGGGTTGCGGCAGCGGCGGCAGGGCTGGCCCTCGCGGTCGTAGACCTGGTGGCTGCCCTGGTAGTCGCCGATCTCTCCGAACAGGTCGCGGTACTGCTCGTCGGCGAGGCTGGACCCGCGGTGCTTGATGGCGTCGGCCAGGGTCTCGACCATGGACCGGTAGAGCCGGCGGACCTCGGTGGCGGACAGGCTGTCGGAGGTGCGGTCGTAGCGGAGGCCGGCGGTGAACAGGATCTCGTCGGAGTACAGGTTGCCGATGCCGGCGACGAACTGCTGGTCCATGAGCAGGGACTTGAGGCCGACGTGGCGCTGGCGGAGGAGCAGGCCGAAGCGGTCCCAGCTCATGACGTCCTCGACGGGGTCGAAACCGAGGTGGGACAGCTCGGGGACCTGCCGGCGGAGGCCGGCGGTGGCGGTGGCGAGGCCGCTGGCGGCGGTCGGGGCCGACGCAGTCGTGGCGGCGGTCGGGGCTGCTGCAGTCCCGGCCGCGGCCTGGCCGGCGGGCGGAGCTCCGGGGCCGTCGGGGCCGTCGGGGGTGGAGACGAAGAGCTCGCCGAAGGTGCGGGGGTCGACGTAGCGGAGCTCGCCGCCCTGGGTGAAGGTGATGACGACGTGGGTGTGCTTGGGCTTGGGCTCCTTGGCGCTCTTCACCCGGAGCAGTTGGCCGCTCATGCCGAGGTGGACGACCAGGGAGTCGCCGTTGTCGAGGGTGAGGACCAGGTACTTGCCGAGGCGGCCGACGGTCTTCACGGTGCGGCCCTCCAGGAGGGTCCGGAAGTGCTTGGCGCTCTGGTGCCGGCGGACGGACCGGCCGTTGGCGACGGCGACGGCCTTGATCTTCTTCCCGGCCACCTCCTTGGCCAGGTCCTGGCGGAGGGTCTCCACCTCGGGGAGCTCAGGCATCGTGGATCTCCTGCCAGGCGCTGCGGGCGGCGTCCTGCTCGGCGTCCTTCTTGGAGGAGCCCTGGCCGGAGCCCCGGCGGACGCCGCCGACGAAGACCTCGGCGACGTAGTGGCGGTCGTGGTCGGGGCCGGACCCGGCGACGACGTACCGGGGAACGCCGACGCCCTGGCGGACGGTGAGCTCCTGGAGGCGGCTCTTGTGGTCGAAGTCGTCGGGCTCGGCGGCGGCCCGGGCGAGGCGGTCACCGACGAGACGGAGGACGAGGGGCCGCGCCGCGTCCCAACCGGCGTCGAGGTAGACGGCGCCGATGAGGGCCTCGAGGGCGTCGGCCAGGATGGAGGCCTTGGTGCGGCCGCCGGAGACCTCCTCCCCCCGGCCGAGCAGGAGGACCGGTCCCACCCCGAGGTCGTCGGCGATCTCGGCCAGGACCCGGGCGTTGACGACGGCGGCCCGGATCTTGGCGAGCTGGCCCTCGGGCAGGTCGGGGTAGAGCCGGTAACTGTGCTCGGCGACGACCAAGCCGAGGACGGCGTCGCCGAGGAACTCCAGCCGCTCGTTGGAGGGGGCCCCCTCCTGTTCACCGCACCAACTGCGATGGGACAGGGCCTGGTGCAGCAAGCCGGGATCGGCGAAATGGTGCGCCAACCGCTCTGCCAGCCCTGCGTCCCCCATCGCAGCCGTTGTCCCGGACCGACCGGTCAACCGGCTCCGAGCTTGGCGACCACGTAGTCGACGGCGTCCCGGACGGTTCGAAGGTCCTCGAGGTCCTCGTCGTCGATGCGGAAGCCGACGCTGCGCTCGCCCAGCTCCTCTTCCAGGGCTTCCACCAGCTCGATCAGGGCCAGGGAGTCGGCGTCGAGGTCCTCCACGAACGAGGAGCCCTCGGTGATGCGGGAGGGGTCGGTCTCCAAGATGTCGGCCAACTGGTCACGGATGAGCTCGAACACACCTTGGCGGTCCAGCGGACCTCGGTCGATGTGGGTCTCTGCTGGCACGTTGGCTCCTGGTTCCGAGAACGGGACAGCTCGTAATGATATCGGTCGCCGGCTCGTCCGGGGGCGACACCGCCCGACGGGGCAACGGCCGCTCAGGTGGGGGCGACGGCGGCGGCCAGATGGTCCACGAGGCCCCCCTTGGCCAGGTCGTGGGCCACCCGGATGGCGTTGACCATGGCGGTGGCCGAGGAGGAGCCGTGGCTGATGACACAGACGCCGTCCACCCCGAGCAGCATGGCGCCACCGGTGTTCTCGGGGTCGAACTCGGCGGCGATGGGCAGCAGGTACGGGAGCAGGACGTCGGAGGCGGCCCTGGTGTCGTCGTTGGTGCCGAACACCCCGAACAGGGTCTCGAGGAGGAACCGTAGGGACCCTTCCAGGGACTTCAGGGTGACGTTGCCGGTGAAGCCGTCGGTGACGACGACGTCGGCGGGGGACGGCAGGAGGTCACGGCCCTCGATGTTGCCGACGAACCGGACGCCGGCGTCCCCGGAGGCCAGGACGGCGTGGGCGTCCTTGACGAGGGGGGTGCCCTTGGAGGGCTCCTCGCCGATGGACAGGAGGGCGACGGCGGGGTCGGCGATGCCGTAGCGGGCGGTGGCGTAGGCCGCGCCCATCTGGGCGAACTGGACCAGCATGGCGCTGGTGCACTCGGCGTTGGCGCCGGCGTCGACCAGGACGGCGGGGGGCCGGCCGAGGCGGGGCAACGGGGTGGCGATGCAGGGCCGGACCACCCCGGGGAGGCGGCCCATGCGGAGCAGGGCGGAGGCCATGGTGGCCCCGGTGTTGCCGGCGCTGACCATGGCGGAGGCGTTGCCGTCGCGGACCAGCTCGGCCACCCTGACCAGGGAGGAGTCCTTCTTGCGGCGGACCCCCTGGGCGGGGTCGTCGTGCATGGCGATGACCTCGGTGCAGGGCACCAGGTCGAGGCCGCCGGTGTCGCCGACCTGGTCGGGGGGGCCGACCAGGACGACGGGGATGCCGTCCTCGGTGGCCGCCCGCCGGGCACCGGCCACGATCTCGCCGGGAGCCTTGTCGCCGCCCATGGCGTCGACGGCCACGGGGAGGGTGGCCAGCGCCTCCGCCGAGGGGCGCTGGCCCTTGGGGGTCACGTCAGTCGACCTCGACCGCCTGCCGGCCCTTGTACCAGCCGCAGTTGGGGCAGACCACGTGGGGCAGCTTGGCCTGGTGGC
This sequence comes from Acidimicrobiales bacterium, assembly GCA_035547695.1. Lineage (GTDB taxonomy): Bacteria > Actinomycetota > Acidimicrobiia > Acidimicrobiales > RAAP-2 > DASZUK01. Next base: position 84,850 of record DASZUK010000063.1, on the reverse strand, counting down.
AGTGGGGGCAGACACTGCGGGCCGGCCGGTCCAGGCGCCAGTTGGCCGCCTGCCGGCTGCGGCCCTTGGCCTTCGATGTCTTCTTCTTGGGGACGGCCATCGTCAGCTCTCCAGATCCGTGCTGGCTCCTGCGACCGGGGCTGGCTGCCGGGGTCCCGGCGGTGGCCGCGTCGGCCTACTGGGCCGACCGGAGCACGTCGAGGTTAGCCCAACGCGGGTCCCTCGGTGCCACACAGTGGCATTCGTCCTGGTTGCGGTCGATGCCGCAGGTGGGGCAGAGGCCGCGGCAGTCGTCCCGGCAGAGGGGGGCCAGGGGCAGTTCGAGGACGACGGCGTCGCGGACCAGGGGCCCGAGGTCGAGGTCGTCGTCGACGATGGGGTAGGCCTCGTCGTCCTCGGGCTCGCCGGCCCGGACCTGGGCGGCCAGGGTGTCCAGGGCGACGTAGCGCTCGCGGACGCCGATGACCAGCTCACCGCCGACGGGCAGGGCGCACCGCCGGCAGACCCCCCGCCAGGGGGCCCGGACGGTGCCGGTGGCCATGACGCCACCGGCGAAGGACTCCAGGACGACGTCGCAGACGGCGTCGGCGCCGTCGGGGACGGTGCTGTCGGCGGGCGACCGCGGGACGATGACGCCGTCGGGGTCGATGGGACCGCGGCGGACCTCGTGCCACCGGGTGCCGTGCACCCGCCGCAGCCTGGCCACGTGCACCAGGAAGGGGTTCGCCGGCATCATCGGCCTCCTTTCCCTGTCGGTCTGTCCCTCTGTCCCCGCCCCTGTCCCGCCGTGCCCGCCCGGTGGCCGGGGCCCCGCCGGTGCCGGCCTACGCCAGGTCCTGGTCGAAGAACCCATCCTCGGTGGCGGTGTCGTCGGGCGGTCCGGGAGCGGTCGGTGCGGCGGCCGGGGCCTCCGGCGGGGCGGTGGCCTGCAGCTTGGCCCGGCCGGCCTGGACGGTGCGCATGATGCGCTCCAGGACGATCTCCATGCCGGCCAGCTTCTGGTCGCAGTAGTCCTCGGCCTCGTGCCGCATGCGGCGGGCCTCGTCGTTGGCGTCGTCCAGGATGCGCTGGGCGACCTGGTTGGCCTGGCGGACCACCTCGGTGCGGGACACCATCCGCTCGGCCTGGGCCCGGACGTCGTCCATCAGAGCCTCGGCCTCCCGCTCGCGCTCGGCCATGAACTCGGCCCGCTCCCGGAGCAGCCAGCGGGCCTCGCGCAGCTCGTCGGGCAGTCGCTCCAGGGCGGCGGACAGCAGGTCGGCCAGCTCGTCCCGGGACACCAGCACCGAGGCGGACAGCGGCATGGCCTTGGCGGTGGACACGATGTCGAGGACCCGGTTGATGAGCCCTTCGGCGTCGAGGTCGGCCGGCTCGGCGCCGTCGGTGATCTCTTCGAACAGATCGGTCATCGGCCATCCCCTTCCGGGCCGCCCAACTCGGCGAACTTCTTCTCCAACCGTTCCAGCACTACCCGGGGAACGAAGGCGGACACGTCGCCGCCGAACCGGGCCACCTCCCGGAGCAGCCGGGAGGCGATGAAGGAGTGGGCGGAGCTGGTGGGGATGAAGACGGTCTCCACCCCGGACAACTGCCGGTTCATCTGGGCCATCTGCAACTCGTTCTCGAAGTCGGACACCGCCCGCAGGCCCTTCACGATGGCGGAGGCGCCCACTTCGCGGGCGACGTTGACCACCAGGGTGCTGACCGACTCGGTACGGACCCCGGGCAGGTGGCCGAGGACCTCTTCCAGCATCTCGCGGCGCTCTTCGAGGGTGAAGAGCGGGGTGCTCTTCTGGGGGTTGCGGACGACGGCGACGACGACTTCGTCGAACAGCCGCGCCGCCCGCTCGACCACCTCGAGGTGGCCGTTGTGGAAGGGGTCGAACGAGCCGGGGAGGAGGGCGACCCTCACGAGACGGCCGCCGGGGCGGCGGTTCGGGTCGGAGGGGCGGGGCGGGCCGGAGGGACTGCGGGGGTCATGCGAGCCACGGTGACGAGCGTACCGCCGTAGCGCCGTGCCCGATGGAGCACCCAACCGGCCGGGACGTCGATGTCGTGGGCGGACTCCAGGACGGCCACGTCGGCCCGGAGCGATCCGAGCAGGGCGGCCCAGTCACCGAAGGCGTAGGGGGGGTCGCAGAGGGCGATGTCCACCTTGGGGGCCCGGCCCAGCCAGCCGGGCAGCTCGGCCCGGACGACGGACACCTGGCGGTCGGCCAGGCCGGCGGCGGCGAGGTTGGCCCGGACGGCCTCCAGGGCGGCGGTGTCGTGGTCGACGAAGGTGGCCTCCGCGGCGCCGCGGGACAGGGCCTCGGCCCCCAGCGCGCCGCTGCCGCAGAACAGGTCGATGACGGTGGCCCCGTCGACGCCGCCCATGGAGCCGAGGATGTCGAAGATGGACTCGCGGACCCGGTCGGAGGTGGGGCGGACGCCGGCGGGCAGCCGTGCCGGGAGCTTCCGCCCCCGGCTGGACCCGCCGATCACTCGCACGTTCTCACCGTACTCCCAGCGGCGGCCGGACCGGACGATGCCCGGCCCGGCTGGGCATGACGCGCCACGGCGGGGAGGTGGGGGATTTTCCCGAGTCACTGGCACTCGAAGTTGAGCACATCTGCGCAATTTCGACCGCCAGCGACCCACGAAAAAAGGGCACGGCCCCCTCCGCGGCCCCTGCACCGCACCTGGGGGGTGCCCCCGACGCGGCGCCCTGAGCCGGTCAGCTCTTGAACAGGCCGGTCAGCTCTTGAACAGGAAGGCTTCCTCTTCGGGGTCCAAGAACAGCTTGACCTCGTCGGCCAGCAGGGGATGGCGGTCCAGGAGGGGGTCGTCGGCGGTGACGTCCTCGGCGACCTGCCGGGCGGCCTGGAGGAGGTCGGCGTCCCGGCGCAACCTGGCCAGCTTCAGGTCGCTGCGGCCCTTCTGGCGGGACCCGAGGATGGTGCCCTCGCCGCGGAGCTCCAGGTCGACCTCTGCCAGCTCGAAGCCGTCGGTGGTGCGCTCCATGGCGGCCAGCCGCTCGGCGGCGTCGGGGGTGGCCCCCTCTCCGAGGAGGTAGCACCAACTGGGCAGGGCGCTGCGGCCGACGCGGCCACGGAGCTGGTGGAGCTGGGCGATGCCGAACCGGTCGGCGTCCTCGATGACCATGACGGTGGCCTCGGGGACGTCGACGCCGACCTCGATGACGGTGGTGGCGACGAGGACCTGGACGGCGCCGGACCGGAAGTCGGCCATGGCGGCCTCCTTGTCGGCGGCGGCCATCTGGCCGTGGAGGAGGCCGAGGCGGAGGCCGGGGAGGACGTCGGCGGCCAACCGGTCCAGCTCGTCGGTGGCGGAGCGGGCCTGGACCCGCTCGGAGCCTTCGACGAGGGGGCAGACGACGTAGGCGCGGTGGCCGGCGGCGACCTCGTCCCGGACCCGCTGCCAGGCCCCGACCTCTTCCAGCTCGGTGCGGGCCCAGGTGGTGCGGACCGGGGTCCGGCCGGGGGGGAGCTCCTTCAGCTCGACCATGTCGAGGTCGCCGAACAGCACCATGGCGGCGGTGCGAGGGATGGGGGTGGCGGTCATGACCAGCAGGTCGGGGTCGGCGCCGCCGGCGCCGTCGCCGTCAGCCCGGTCGCCGCCGGCGCCGTCGCCGCCGGCCACCACCGACGACCGGCCCTTGTCGCGGAGGGCGGCGCGCTGCTCGACGCCGAACCGGTGCTGCTCGTCGATGACGACGACGCCGAGGGAGTGGAAGCGGACGTCGTCGGTGAGGAGGGCGTGGGTGCCGACGACCAGGTCGACGGTGCCGGCCCGGAGGCCGTCGTGCAGCCGGGCCCGGTCGGCGGCGGTGGTGCGGTTGGTGAGCAGGGCCACCTCCACCGGCCGGTCACCGCCCAACCGGTCCGGATCGGGGACGGTGAGGCCGTCGACCAGGGCGCGGACGGCCATGTGGTGCTGCTCGGCGAGGACCTCGGTGGGGACCATGAGGGCGCCCTGGTGGCCGCCCTGGACGGCGGCGAGGAGGGCGGCGACGGCGACGACGGTCTTGCCGGAGCCGACGTCGCCCTGCAGGAGGCGGTGCATGGGGAGGGGGCCGGCCAGCTCGGCGAAGATGGACGCCAGGGCCTGCCGCTGGGCGTTGGTGAGCTGGAACGGCAGGCCGGACAGGAACCGCTGGACCAGGGTCTGCCTGGCCGGGTCGGGCGGGGCCAGGGCCTGCTGGGCGTCGCCGGGGGCGCGGGTGCTGGTGACGACGTCGAGGGGGGACACGGCGTGGCGGATGGCCCGGGCGCCCTGCTCGAGGGCGCGGCGGCGCAGCACCAGGGCGAGCTGCAGCCGGAACAGCTCGTCGAAGGCCAGCCGGCGACGGGCGTCGGGGACGTCGGCCATGGTGTCGGGGAGGTGGATACGATGCATGGCGTCGGAGCGGCCGAGCAGGCCCAGCCGTCGGCGCCAGGGGCCGGGCAGCGGGTCGGCCAGGGGGCCGGCGCGGCGGATGGACTGCTCGGCCCACTCCCCCACCTCCCAGCTACTGAGGCCGGCCTTGGCGGAGGCGGGGTAGACCGGGATGATGCGGAGGGTGCGGCGCCGGCGGCCGTCGGGGTCCTGGTCGGTGGCCACCAGGACGTCGACCACCGGGTTGGTCATCTGGCCGCCGCCGCGGTACTGGTCGAGCTTGCCGAAGAACAGGGCCTCGACGCCGGCGGACAACTGCTTGGCCCGCCAGGGCTGGTTGAAGAAGACCACCTTCATGGTGCCGGTGCCGTCGTCCACGGCCAGCTCCACCAGGGAGCGGCCGTTGCGGGTGCGGCGGGCGCTGACCCGGCGGACGGTGGCGAGGACGACGGCCTCGTCGCCGACGGCCAGGTCGGCCAGGTCGGCCTGGCGGCTGCGGTCGATGTAGCGGTGGGGGTAGGTGGTGAGGAGGTCGAAGACGGTGGTGACTCCCCAGTCGGCCAGGGCCTTGGCCTTCTTGTCGGACAGTCCCTTCAGGCGGCTGATGGGGACCTCGGCTAGCTGCCGGAGGGTCCGCGCCGAGGGCTCCGGCCGGTCGCCGTCGGCCTGGTCGGTCACCCGATGCCGAGCAGGCCGGCCGGTCACTCGATGCCGAGCAGGTAGGGGTACAGGGGCTGGCCGCCGTGGTGGACCTCGGCGGCGACGTCGGGGTGGTGGTCGCGGAGCCACTCGGTGACCCGGCGGGTGCCGGCGGCGGTGGCCCCCTCGCCCTCGATGACGGTGACCAGCTCGTGCTGGGGCTGCAGCAGCCGTTCGAGCAGGGCCATGGCGGCGCCGGAGGGGGACCCGCCGACGGCGACGACGCCGTCGCGGGACAGGCCGATCCAGTCGCCGGCGTGGACCGGTCCGGCGTCGGTGTCGCTGTCGCGGACCGCCTGGGTCACCTCGGCCGACAGGACCCGGTCGGCGGACGCGGCCATGGCGGCCTCGTTGGCCGCGACGTCGGCGGCCGGGTCGTAGGCGAGGAGGGCGGCGAACCCCTGGACGATGCTGCGGGTCGGGACCACCCGGACGGTCTTGTCGGTGAGGGCGTCGACCTGCTCGGCGACCGGCCGGATGTTCTTGTTGTTGGGCAGCACGATCACCTGGTCGGAGCCGAGGGCGTCGACGGCTTCGAGGATCTGGGCGGTGGACGGGTTCATGGACTGGCCGCCGCGGACCAGGTGGTGGACGCCGAGGGACCGGAAGATGCGGCCGATCCCCTCGCCGGTCACCACGGCCACGACGCCGGTGGCCGGCGGGGGGCCGGCGGGCTCGTCGACGGCGACGCCGGCGCCCTCGCGGACCCAGCGCTCCTCCTCGACCTGCTCGGCCAGGTCGGTGACCCGGATGTCGCGGGGCCGGCCGGCGTCGAGGGCGGCCTCGACGGCGGCGCCGATGTCGTTGGTGTGGATGTGGCAGTTCCAGAGGCCGTCGCCGCCGACGACGACGATGGAGTCGCCGACGCCGGCCCACACCTCCTTGAAGGCCGGGATGGTGTCGTCGGGGGCGTGCAGCAGGTACATGACCTCGTAGCGGAGGTCGCCGGCACCGCCGTGGGCGCCGTGGCCACCGGCCAGGTCGACGAGGGCCGGGCCGGCGGGGGCCGACGCGTCGACCGGCGGGGCGGGGGGCAGCGGCCGGCCGTCGAGGACGGCGAGGAGGGCGTCGAGGAGCAGCAGGTAGCCGGCGCCGCCGGCGTCGACCACCCCGGCCCGGGCCAGGGCCTCCAGCAGCTCGGGGGTGTGGTCCAGGGCGTCGGCGGCGGCGGCCCGGGCGGCCTCGGCCACCCGGACGAGGTCGGTGCCGGCGGCGCAGCCGGCGGCGCCGTCGCCGGCGGCGCGGGCGACGGTGAGGATGGTGCCCTCGACCGGGCGGACGATGGCCAGCTCGGCCAGGCGGGCGGCGGTGCGGAGCCCGTCGGCCAGCTCCTCCGGGCCGACCCGGTCGACCTTGCCGCACCGGTCGGCCAGGCCGCGGAGCAGTTGGGACAGGATGACCCCGGAGTTGCCGCGGGCTCCCATCAGGGAGCCGTGGCCGACGGCCTTGGCCACCTCGGCCAGGCCGGCGCCGTCGCCGAGGCCGTCCAGCTCGGCCACCACGGCCTCCAGGGTCAGGGCCATGTTGGTTCCGGTGTCCCCGTCGGGGACCGGGTAGACGTTGAGGCGGTTGATGGCCTGCTGGTGGTCGCGCAGCGCGTCCCGGTAGGCCACCATGGTGGCCCGCAGGTCGGATGCGGCCAGGGCCGTGAGGGTCGCCATGGCAGGGGATGCTAACCTTTGCGCCGTTCCTGACGGCCCTGTCGGCTGTCCCCGGCGGCCCGTCACCCGGTGCCCCGGACGAAGGCGTGGAGCACCCGGCACCCAGGAGGCAGGGCACATGGCAGCGGTTTGCGACATCTGCGGCAAGAGGCCGTCGTTCGGCATGAGCCTGAGCCACTCCCACCGGCGGAACAAGCGGCGGTGGGACCCCAACGTGCAGCGGGTGCGGGCGCTGGTGAACGGCACCCCGAAGCGGCTGCACGTCTGCACGTCCTGCATCCGGTCGGGCAAGGTGACCAAGCCGCCCCGCCGGCTGCCGACCACCCGCTGACCGCCCGCTGACCCCTTCCGGCTGAGCCGGCCCCTACAGGGGGTGCTGCCACCCCAGTCGGGGCAGCGGCCGGCCGTCCAGCAGCCGGGTGGCCGGGTCGTGGACGCACCGGCCGATCCGCACCGGCTCCCGGAGCCCGGCGGCGGCGAACACCGCGTCGAGGCGGTCGGGACGGTCGGTGACGACGAGCAGCTCGTAGTCCTCGCCGCCCCCGACGGCCTCGTCCATAGTGGCGCCTTCGGCCACCGGCACCCGGTCGAGGACGAAGCCGACCCCGGAGGCGTCGGCGAGGCGGTGCAGGTCGAGGGCGAGGCCGTCGGACACGTCCATCATGGCGGTGGCTGCGGCGTCCCGGGCGGCGCGGCCCTCGGCCAGGCGGGCGGTGGGCCGCCGGTGGGCGGCCACCAGCGGCCCGGCCGCGTCCCGGCCGCCGGCGTGGGCGTCCCGGAGCAGGCGGAGGCCGGCGGCGGAGGCGCCGAGGGGGCCGGTGACCGCGACGGTGTCACCGGCCGACGCCCCGGACCGGGTGACGGGCGGGCGGTCGTCGACCAGGTCACCGACGACCGACACCGAGACGACCAACTGGTCGGCGGTGGTGAGGTCGCCGCCGACCACCGGACAGGCCCAGGCGGCGGAGGCGTCGGCCAGGCCGCGGCCGAGGCGGTCCAGGTCGGTGCCGGGGGGCAGGCAGAGGGTGACGAGGGCCCAGGACGGCACGGCGCCCATGGCGCCGAGGTCGCTGACCGCGGCGGTGAGGGCCTTCCACCCCAGGTCGTCGAGGCCGACCAGGTCGAGGTCGGCGTGGACGCCGGCCACCGCCGCATCGGTGGACAGCACCAGGTTTCCTACCGGTGGTGGCACCACGGCGGCGTCGTCACCGATCCAGACCTGCCCGGCGGGGGGGCGGCCGGCCGCGCTGCGCATAAGCTGGCCGAGGCGTTCGATGGCGCAGTCCTCCGAGGCGGGGAGGGCACCGGCAGCGGGCCGCGGTTTGGGGGACGCCACGGCTTCATGCCTACCATTGGGTGCTACGCGTCCGCGTCGGCCTGCCGAACGGCCCGCGAACAGACCAGATCCGGCGCCCCGAGGAGGAAACGAACCCGAATGCCCCCGACCGAGAACCGCAAGCTCATCGACTGGGTGGACGAGGTCGCGGCGCTGACCACCCCGGACCGGATCGAATGGTGCGACGGGTCGGCGGAGGAGTACGACCGGCTGTGCCAACTGCTGGTGGACCAGGGCACGTTCACCAGCCTGTCGGAGGCCAAGCGGCCGAACAGCTACTGGGCGCACTCCGACCCCGGCGACGTGGCCCGGGTGGAGGACCGGACCTACATCTGCTCCGTCGACGAGGACGACGCCGGGCCGACCAACAACTGGCGGGACCCGGTGGAGATGCGGCAGACGCTGACCGGGCTGTTCGAGGGGTGCATGAAGGGCCGCACCATGTACGTGGTGCCGTTCTCCATGGGGCCGCTGGGGTCGCCCATCTCGCACATCGGGGTGGAGATCACCGACTCGCCGTACGTGGCGGTCAGCATGCGGATCATGACCCGGATGGGGAAGGGCGCCCTGGAGGTGCTGGGGGCCGACGGTACGTTCGTGCCCTGCCTGCACTCGGTGGGTGCCCCGCTGGCGGACGGCCAGGCCGACGTGCCGTGGCCGTGCGACGCCGACAACAAGTACATCGTGCACTTCCCGGAGACCCGGGAGATCTGGTCGTACGGGTCCGGCTACGGCGGCAACGCCCTGCTCGGCAAGAAGTGCTTCGCCCTCCGCATCGCCTCGGTCATGGCCCGGGACCACGGCTGGCTGGCCGAGCACATGCTGATCCTGAAGCTGACCTCCCCCGACGGCGAGACCCGGTACGTCACCGGGGCGTTCCCTTCGGCCTGCGGCAAGACCAACCTGGCCATGCTGATCCCGACGCTGCCCGGCTGGAAGGTCGAGACCATCGGTGACGACATCTGCTGGATGAAGTTCGGCCCGGACGGCCGGCTGTACGGCATCAACCCGGAGGCCGGCTTCTTCGGAGTGGCCCCGGGGACCAACGCCCACACCAACCCCAACGCCATGTTCTCGGTGGCGGCCAACACCATCTTCACCAACACCGCCCTGACCGACGACGGCGACGTGTGGTGGGAGGGGATGACCGACGAGCCGCCGGCCCACATGACCGACTGGCGGGGGGACGAGTGGACCCCGGACCGGGACACCCCGGCCGCCCACCCCAACGCCCGGTTCACCGCCCCGGCGGCCCAGGACCCGGCCATCGCGGGCAACTGGGAGGACCCGGCCGGGGTGCCGATCTCGGCCATCCTGTTCGGCGGCCGCCGGGCGTCGGTGGTGCCGCTGGTGTTCCAGTCGTTCGACTGGACCCACGGGGTGTTCCTCGGGTCCATCATGGCGTCGGAGACCACCGCCGCCGCGGCCGGGGCCGTCGGCAACCTCCGCCGCGACCCCTTCGCCATGCTGCCGTTCTGCGGCTACAACATGGCCGACTACTTCGCCCACTGGCTGGAGGTGGGGGCGTCGGCGGACCCGGAGAAGCTGCCGAAGGTCTTCTACGTCAACTGGTTCCGCAAGGACGCCGACGGCAAGTGGCTGTGGCCGGGGTACGGCGAGAACTCCCGGGTGCTGGAGTGGGTGTTCGAGCGGGTCAGCGGCCGTGGCGAGGCGGTGGAGACCCCCATCGGGTACGTGCCGGCCCCCGGGGCCATCGACATCGAGGGCACCGGGGTGTCCAAGGAGGACATGGAGGAGCTGCTCCGGGTGGGCAGCGACGAGTGGCGGGCCGAGGTGCCCCTCATCCGGGAGCACTACGCCAAGTTCGGCGACCGGCTGCCCGCCCAGTTGCACGCGTCGGTGGACGACCTGGAGCGCCGCCTGTCCTGATCCCTACCGGCCCGATCTCTACGGGCCCGATCCCTACGGAGTGGACGGCCGCCGGCCGGTCCGTCCCCCCCGCCCGACGTCACCCGGAGCCGGCCGGGTCCGTGTCGGCCGGGTCCGGAGACCGCTGTCGGCGGGTCGACGGTTGGGCAGGGCCCGGTTGCGGAGGGCGCGGCGGCTGGTGACGTAGAACAGCCCGCCGACCGCGGCGACGGCGGCCATGACGACGTCGCCGGCCGGGAACGGGAAGGCGATGACCACCGGGATGAGGGCGCCGAGCACCCAGACCAACTGCTGGCGGGTGGCGAACCGGGCGAACGCCCGCCCCTGGGCCGGCAGCGGGACGAACCGCTGGGCGATGGCGTCGAACGACGGCTGGGCCAGGGAGCCGGCGAAGCCGACGAACAGGGCCAGCATGGCCTGCGCGGGGATGGCCCCCCAGAAGGCGGCGGCGATGGCCCCGACGGCGATGAGCCAGACGGCGCCCAACAGGATCTGCTGCTCGGACAGCCACTGCCGCAACCGGGACATGGCCAGCAACCCCAGCAGGGACCCGAGGCCGCTGGCCCCGAGCACCAGCCCGTACCACCACAGGGCGGCATGCTCCCGGCGGAGGCCGAAGGCGATCAGGAACACCATGAACCCGGCCAGCCCGCGCATCAGGGACACGGTGGTCAGGCCGAACAGCACCTCGGGGTGGGCCACCGGCTGCAGCCGGGCCAGGTCGGCGTCGACGGGGTCGTCCCACCCGGTGCCGCCCCCGGGTCCGGCAGCGCCGGCGGCGGCCCCGGCGGGGTCGCGGGCCTCGTAGCGGTCGGCGCCGCGGACGTTCCTGGTGACGTCGCCGCCGGCCACCGGCCGGCCGGGGTTGGGGCTCCGCCGCCGGCCACCGGCCCGGCTGCCCGCCCGGCTGCCGGCGCCGGACCGGCGGAGGCCCGGCACCGGGAGCCGGAGGCCGGCGACCGCGGCGGCGGCGAACACGAAGGCGTCGAACACCAGCACCGCCGGGGCCCCGATGCCCTTCAGCAGGATGATGCCGGGGATGGACGCCACGAACCCGGCCAGGGTGCCGAGCAGTGTCAGCCGGGCGTTGAGGGTGGCGAACTCCATCTGGGGGCCCTCGCTCTCGGCCGGGTCGGCCGGCCTGGCCGGGGTCCCGGCCGGGTCGCCGGGACCACCGGCGGCGGCAGCCGGCGGTGCGACCGGCCGGGACCGCCGGACGTTCTCGGCGATGACCACCTCGGGGACCAGGGCGTTGCGGGTGACCAGGTACAGGTTGGAAAGGACCAGCATGCAGAAGGCCTCGGGGAACAGCAGCAGGCTGTTGACGTCCTGGGCCATGAACGGGCAGAGCACGGCGGCGCCGATGGCCGCGGACACGGCCATGGCCCGCCGGGCACCGCGGTTGCGGTCGATCAGCGGCCCGAGCAGTGGCGAGATGACGACGAACGGGGCCAGGGTGAGGACCAGGTACAAGAAGACCTTGCTCTTGGCCTCCCCGGGGGAGATGGAGAAGAACAGGGAGCCGGCCAGGGAGATGGTCACGAGGGTGCTGCCGGCCAGCATCAGCACCTGCACCAGGGCCAGCCGGCCGAACGGCCGACGCTGGTCGAACAGGTCGTGCAGGGCCTGGCGGGCCAGGGCGCGGAACTGGTCGACCCGGTCGCCTACGGCCACTCGGCCAGCGTAGGTGCCCGCCGCGACACCGCCGGGCACCCCGGAGCGGCGGTAGCGTGGGGGCGTGGCGGTGCAGGCCTACGTGCTCATCCAGACCGAGGTCGGCAAGGCGGCCGGGGTGGCCCGGCAGGTGGGGGCCATCGACGGGGTGGTGGTCGCCGACGACGTCACCGGCCCCTACGACGTCATCGCCCGGGCCGAGGCCCGCACGGTGGACCAACTGGGCCAACTGGTGGTCAGCGAGATCCAGCGCATCGAGGGCATCACCCGGACGGTGACCTGTCCGGTGGTCAACCTGTAGCCGGCCACCCTCCGGGGTCAGGAGATGGCGCCGGCCTCCCGCAGCTTGGCCATGGCCTCCTCGGAGACCCCCCAGGCCGCCAGTGCCGCCGTGGTGTCCGCCCCCGGCGGCGACGGCGGCCGGCTGACCACCGACGCGGTCCGGCTGAACCGGGGGGCCGGCCCCGGCTGCACCACCCCGTCCACCTCCACGTAGGTCCCCCGGGCCTTGTTGTGGGGGTGGTCCGGGGCCTCCCAGGCCGACAGCACCGGGGCGGCGCAGGCGTCGGTGCCGTCGAAGACGGCCGCCCACTCGTCCCGGGTCCTGGTCCGGAACACCGCGGCGAACCGCTCCTTCAGCTCCGGCCACCGGTCCCGGTCGGCCGGGTCCGGCAGGTCGTCGGCGTCCAGCCCCAGCCCCTTCAGCAGCTCGGCGTAGAACTGCCGCTCGATGGCCCCCACCGCGAAGTACTGCCCGTCGGCGGTCTCGTAGACCTCGTAGTACGGGGCCCCGGTGTCCAGCATGTTGACCCCCCGCTCCTCCTTCCAGCTCCCGAGCAGCCGGAAGGCGAACATCATGGTGATCAGCGACGCCGACCCGTCGGTCATGGCCGCGTCCACCACCTGGCCCTGCCCGGACCGCTGCGACTCCAGCAACGCCGCCAGCACCCCGAAGGCCAGCATCATGCCGCCGCCCCCGAAGTCCCCGACCAGGTTCAGCGGCGGCACCGGCCGCTCCCCCGCCCGGCCGATCAGCCCCAGGGCGCCGGAGATGGCGATGTAGTCGATGTCGTGCCCGGCCGCGCTGGCCAGCGGCCCGTCCTGGCCCCAACCGGTCATCCGGCCGTACACCAGCTTCGCGTTCCGGGCCCAGCACTGCTCCGGGCCGATGCCCAGCCGCTCCGCCACCCCCGGCCGGAACCCCTCGATCAGGATGTCGGCCTGCTCCACCAGGTCCATCAGCAGCCCGACCGCCTCCGGCCGCTTCAGGTCCACCCCGACCGACGGCCGGCTGCGGTTCAGCAGGTCCCAGTACGGTCCCCCCGTCCACGGCACCCCGCCGGCCGGCGCCCGCTCCAGCCGGATGACGTCGGCCCCGGCGTCGGCCAGCAGCATGCAGGCGTACGGCCCCGGGCCCAGGCCGGCCAGCTCGATCACCCTGATCCCGGTCAGCGGTCCGCTCATCGACCAGCTCCCTCGTCCCGAACGGCCCCCCGGTGGCGCCACCGGCACGGATGCTGCCCGGTCGGCCCCGGCCGGTCAAACCCGCCGGTCCGCCGGCCCGCAGCCGCCGCCCCGGGCTGCGCCGTGGCAAGCTCCACCGATGGCCCGGCTGGACCGGACGGTGGTGGCCCGGGCCCCGGGCCGGGTGAACCTGGTCGGTGACCACACCGACTACAACCAGGGCCTGGCCCTCCCCATGGCCATCGACCTGGCCACCGAGGTCACCGTCCGGCTGGGGCCGCACGCCGGCACCCCGGGCTGGCTGGCCCTGACGTCGACACTCGACGGCGGCACCGCCCGGATACCGGTCCCAGAGGGCACCCCCCTGCCCGCCGGCGCCCCTCCCTGGGCCACCCTGGCCGCCGTGGTCGTCGCCCAGGTCCACCCGGCCGACGGTGGCACCGGCCGGGTCACCTCCACCGTCCCGACCGGCGCCGGCCTGTCCTCCAGCGCCGCCTTCACCGTCGCCCTGGCCCGGGCCCTGGGCACAACCGCCCCGCCGGCCGAGCTGGCCCGGACCTGCCGGCGGGCCGAGTCCGCCGTCGGGGCCGACGTCGGCCTGATGGACCCGCTGGTCATCGCCGCCGCCACCGCCGGCCAGGCCATGCTGATCGACTTCGCCGACCTGTCCACGGTGCCGGTGCCGGTGCCGGCCGACCTGGCCGTCGTCGTGGTCCACTCCGGCCAGCCCCGGTTGCTGGCCGGCGGCGACCGCCCCTACGCCGCCCGCCGGGCCGAGTGCGACGCCGCCGCCCGGCAGCTCGGCCGCCCACTCGGCCGGGCCACGGAGGCCGACGTGGCCGCGGTCACCGACCCCGTCCTCCGCCGCCGGGCCCGCCACGTCGTCACCGAATGCCGCCGGGTCCGCGAGATGGCCGACGCCCTCCGCCGCCACGACCTGGCCGCCGCCGGGCAGGTGATGGCCGAGAGCCACCGCAGCCTGGCCGGCGACTTCGCCGCCTCCACCCCGGCCGTGGACGCCCTCGTGGACGACCTGGACGGCCGCCCCGGGGTCTTCGGCGCCCGGATGACCGGCGGTGGGTTCGGCGGCTGCGTCGTCGCCCTCGCCGGACCCGGCGCCGTGGACCCGGCCGAATGGCCCGGCCGCGCCTGGCTGGTCACCCCTTCGGGCGGCGCCACCGTGCACGCCACCGGCGGCGGCCGGTGACCGACCGTCGGGGTCAGCCCCCGGCTCAGCCTTCCGCAGCGGCGGCGGCCGTGGACGCCCGCACCAGGCCGGCCAGCGCCTCGGCGGCCCGGCCGGAGTCGACGGCGTCGGCCGCCCGGGCCAGCCCGTCGGCCAGGTCGTCGGCCACGTCGGCCACCACCAGGGCGGCCGCGGCGTTCAGCACCCCGATGTCCCGCCGCGGGCTCCGCTCCCCGTCCAGCACCCGCCGGATGACGTCCGCGTTGAAGGCCGCGTCGCCGCCGTGGAGGTCCTCCATGGTGGCCAGCGGGATGCCCAGCTCGACGGGGTCCACCCGCCAGGTCCGCACCTCGTAGGCCCCCTCCCCGTCCCCGGTCAGGTCCAGCACCGTCGCCGCCGACGTCACGCTGAGCTCGTCCAGGCCGTCGTCGGCGTACACCACCATCGACCGCCGGCTGCCGTTGGCCCCCAGCACCCCGGCCATCTTGGCCGCCATCGTCGGGTCGCTCACCCCGACCAACTGCCGGCGGACCCGGGCCGGGTTGGTCAGCGGCCCCAGGAAGTTGAACACCGTCGGCACCCCCAGCTCCGCCCGGACCGGGCCGGCGAACCGCATGGCGGTGTGGAACCGCCTGGCGAAGCAGAACCCGAACCCGGCCTCCTCGACGCAGCGGGCCACCCCGGCCGGCCCCAGGTCGACCGCCACCCCCAACGCCTCCAGGACATCCGCGGTGCCCACCGACGACGACGCCGCCCGGTTCCCGTGCTTGCACACCGGCACCCCCGCCCCGGCCACGATGCAGGCGGCGATGGTGGACACGTTGATGCTCCGCAGCCGGTCCCCCCCGGTGCCCACCACGTCCACCACCGCCAGGTCGTCGGGGAGGGGCACCGGCTCGGCGTGGGCCAGCATCGACCGGGAGAACCCGAGCACCTCCTCCACCGTCTCCCCCTTGGCCCGCAGCCCCAGCAGCAACGCCCCGATCTGGGCCGGGGTGGCCAGGCCGTCGAACACCTGGTCCATCACGCACTCCGCCTCGTCGGCCCCCAGCGGCTGCGCCGCCACCAGCCGGCCCAGCACCCCCGGCCAGCCGCCCAGGTCCTCCAAGCCCACCGGCCCGACCGGCCGGTCGAGGTCGCTCAGTCCCACCACAGGTCTCCGTCCAGGACCCCCCGGGCGATCAGGTTGAGCTGCACCTGGGAGGTCCCCTCCACGATGGTCAACTGCCTGGCGTCCCGGTACCACTGCGCCGTCGGGTGGTCCTCCATGTACCCCGCCGCCCCCAGAAGCTGCACCGCCAGGCCCGACGCCCGGACCGCCAGCTCCGACGCCGCGTACTTGGCCATCGACAGGTACGGCACGTCCTCCTTGGTGAACTTCCCGGCGTCCGCCATCGCCGCCGCCCGGTACGTCAGCAGCCGGGCCGCCTCGATGTCGACCGCGCACTTCGCGATCTCCCACTGGATGCCCTGGAAGTCGGCGATCGTCTTCCCGAACGCCGCCCGGGACTTCACGTAGTCGGTGGCGTACATCAGCGCCCCCTCCGCCAGCCCGATGCCCCGGGCCGCCACGATCGGCCGCATGGCGTTCAGCCCCAGCATGGCCAGCCGGAACCCGCCGACCTCCCCGATGACGTTCTCCGGCGGCACCCGCACCCCGTCGAGCACCAGCTCGCCGGTGTCCACCCCCCGGACCCCCATCTTGTGGTCCGTCCGCCCCACCGACACCCCGTCCCAGGCCCGCTCCACGATGAACGCGGTGATGGCGTCGTGGGCCCGGCTGGACGGCTCGGCGGTCTTGGCGAACACCGTGTACCAGTCCGCCTCCCGGACCCCCGACATCCAGCACTTGGTGCCCGTCAGCACCCACCCGCCGGGTCGGTCCGGGTCCGGGACCGCCCGGGTCACCATGCCCATCACGTCGCTGCCGGCCTGGGGCTCCGACAGCCCGAACCCCGCCCGGGCCGTCCCGGCGGCGATGCCCGGCAGGTACCGCCGCTGCTGCTCCGGGCTGCCCGCGATCAGCACCGGCCCGGTCGGCAGCCGGGTCAGCAGCAGCATCAGGGCGGCCGTGTTGGAGTACTTGGCCACCTCCTCGACGGCCACCGTCAGCCCCAGGATGCCGGCTCCCGCCCCGCCCACCGCTTCCGGCAGGCACAGCCCCAGCAGGCCGGCGTCGCGGAAGGCCGCGAACAGGTCGTCCGGGTACGCCCCGGAGGCGTCGATCTCCCGGGCCCTCGGCCGCACCCTGTCCCGGGCCAACCGCCGCACCGACCCCTGCAACTGCGCCAGCTCGTCCGGCAGGTCGAAGTCCACGGGCGTCAACCTATAGCCCGGTGTCGGCCCGGGTGAAAGGAACACGTCAGGTTGACCAGGTAATTTTCCTCCCGGCGGGTCGTTTCCCGCCCGAGCGCACCGCACATTGACCACCCCGCCCCCCACCCCGCCCGGCGACCCGTCCGCCGGCCAGCCCCCCGGCGTCGACCGCCGGACGCTGCAGGCGGCGCGGCGCAAGCAGCGCAAGCGGCAGAAGCGGCGGTGGCCCAAGCGGCTGGTCATCACCCTGGTGGTCCTGGTGGTGCTCGTCGGCGGCCTGGCGCTGGGCACCTACGTGTACGCCAACTACCGGTACAACCAGATCAAGAAGGTCCACGTCCCCCACCTGGAGGCCACCCCCACCACGGCCGCCGGGGCCGCCGCCCAGCCGTTCAACATCCTGCTGGTCGGCTCCGACTCCCGGTCGTTCGTGAAGAACGCAACCCAGAAGAACGCCTTCGGCACACCCACAATCGAGGGCGGGCAGCGCAGCGACGTGACCATCGTCGCCCGGTTCATCCCGGCCACCAAGCAGGTGTGGATGCTGTCCATCCCCCGGGACCTGTGGGTGACAATCCCCGACGGCGACCCCACAGTGTCCGGGATGAACCGGATCAACGCCGCCTTCGACGGCGGCCCGGACCTGCTGATCCAGACCATCCAAACCGACCTGCACATCCCCATCAACCACTACGTGGCCGTCAACTTCACAGGCCTGCAGTCCATGGTCACAGCGATCGGCGGGGTCAGCATGGACTTCTCCACCCCCGTCAAGGACGCCTACTCCGGCCTCAACGTGTCCCAGACCGGCTGCCAGACCGTCACCGGCGCCACCGCCCTGGAGCTGGTCCGGGCCCGGCACCTCTACTACATGACAGGCGGCCGGTGGAAGTACGACGGCCTCAGCGACTTCAGCCGCATCCAGCGCCAGGACGCCTTCTTCCAGGCCGTCCTGGCCAAGCTGAACAACGTCGGGTTCAACCCCATCACCATCAA
Organism: Acidimicrobiales bacterium; assembly: GCA_035547695.1. Taxonomy (GTDB): domain Bacteria; phylum Actinomycetota; class Acidimicrobiia; order Acidimicrobiales; family RAAP-2; genus DASZUK01. The sequence goes on along the minus strand of DASZUK010000063.1, from coordinate 67,251 downwards.
CAACTTCCTGGGCGCTGCCGTCAAGAACCTGACCATCGACGACGGCCTGTCCGAGAGCAACCTGATGACAATGGCCACCACGTTCCACGGGCTGCCGGCGGCCAACCTGCACACCGAGACCCTGCCCACCACCGCCTTCGTCACCTCCGGCGGGGCCGACGTGCTGGACGAGGCCAAGCCGTACGCCACAGCGATGATCGACGCCTTCAACAAGCTCGGCACCGCCACAACATCGGCCACCGCCCCGTCGACCACCACCACCACGACCACCCCCACCACCGTGCCGGCCATACCGGCGTCCACAATCAGCGTGCAGGTGCTGAACGGGGTGGACTTCACAAAGCCGATCGCCTCCGAGACGTCGGCCACACTGCGGGCCGCCGGGTTCACCGTCACCGGCGCCGACAACGCCACCTCGGCCGGGGTCACCACCACCGAGATCGAGTACGCCGAGGGCCACCAGGCCGCCGCCAAGGTCCTGGCCGCCCACCTCGCCGGGGCCACCGAGCTGGTGGCCGACCCCGAGCTGCAGGGCAACGACCTCATCCTGATCGTCGGCACCTCCTTCACCGGCGTCACCGGCCTCACCGGGGCCACGTCGGGCACCACGACCACCACGACCCTGCCCCCGCCGCCGGGCGACGTCTACACCAACACCCAGCAGGAGCCCTGGAACCCGACGCCCTGCTGATCCTGCGTCGGGCAGTGCCGAGCACCGCACCGGGGAGGCCGAGCGGCGTACCGGGAAGGGGCCGCCGGGTGGGTCAGGCCGACTTGCGGCGCTGGCGGACGATGCGGCGCCGCTCCCGCTCGGTGGTGCCTCCCCAGATGCCCTCCCGCTCGCGGTGGGCCAAGGCGTGCTCCAGGCACGCCTGGCGGACCGGGCACTCGGCACAGACGGCCTTCGCCTCGGCCGCGTCGGCCTCGTCCTCGGTTACCGGGTAGAAGATCTCGACATCGATGCCCCGGCAAGCGGCTCGCTTGCGCCACGTGGGACTCATGGAAGGCACTTTCTCTCTGGCGTGAAGTAGGACTTCAAACGACGGTTTCTTGGGATCCGTCGAAACCGGTCGGTGCGCCCGGACGGCGTGCAACAACGCGATTTCGGCGGAATGACGATTATGGCGCAGGTCGTCGCTTCCTGTAAAGGGCTGGCCGGCGGCTTCGCCGGCGGCCCTCACCGCAACGGCAGCGGCTCCGTCCGTCCCTCCAAGTCGCCCAACAGGACCTCCCGAGTGCCGTCGGCCAGGGCCGTCCGGTGTCGGTACTCGGGATGCCGCACCGACAGGGCGACCGGACCGGCGCCGAACGCAGCCACCTGGGCCGGGGTGAACGGGAACCGCAGGTAGTGGACCGCCGGGGTGATCTCCTCCCTGGTCAGGGCATCGGCGTGGGTGCCCTCCGGGATGCTCGGCACCTCGGAGCCGTCGGCCAGCTCGAACGCCACGGCCCGTTCCACGCCGACCAGCCGGGGCAGCCAATACCGCAGGTCGGCGTCGGTGGTCAGCTCGATGAACAGGGTGGCCGACAGCTCGCCGGGCGACGGCAGCAGCCGGTTGTAGACGTCCAATTCCCCCTGGATGCCCTCGTCGGTGAAGATCTTCTCCACCCGGGCCATCTCCTGCACCTGGAACCGGATGGTGTCCACCGATTCGAACACCAGCGTCATGATGTCGCCCACCGATACCCGCCGCAGCCGCTTCCGGGCCATCACCTGCCGCCGGAACTCGTCGCGGACCCGTTCGTAGGCCCGGGCGTCCAGGATGTCGTCCAGGGTCAGTTGGTCGGTGGTCATCGGCTGCTCGTCCTTGGGATTCGGCTGGATCGTGCCGGCGGTAACGGGAACCGAACGCCGGAGGCCGCCCCGCCGTGTCGTCGACACGGGACCGGGCGGCCTCCGGGCTCGGCACTTCTGGGTGGCCCGGCCGTGCCGGGCCGCTCGGTCAGGAGACCGACTCGAGGCCCTTGGTGAACCGGCCGGCGTGGGACTTCTCGGCCCGGGCCAGGGTCTCCAGCCACTCGGCCACCTCGTCGAAGCCCTCGTCGCGGGCCGTCTTGGCGAAGCCGGGGTACATCTCGGTGTACTCGTAGGTCTCGCCTTCGATGGCGCTCTTCAGGTTGTCGGTGGTCGGGCCCACCGCGGCGCCGGTCACCGGGTCACCGGACTCCCTCAGGAAGTCGAAGTGCCCGAAGGCGTGGCCGGTCTCCCCCTCGGCCACCGACCGGAACAGGGCGGCCACGTCCGGGTAGCCCTCCACGTCGGCCTTCTGGGCGAAGTACAGGTACCGGCGGTTGGCCTGGCTCTCGCCGGCGAAGGCCGTCTTCAGGTTCTCCTCGGTCTTTGATCCCTTGAGCTCGGGCATGGGGGTTCCCTTCTCCTTCTGTTTCGCTTGCTTGCCTTACACCAATGCCGGATCGGCGGCGGGCTGGCCGGCCACGGCGGGCCGGCAGTCTTCGCACAGCCCCCGGAACACCACCTCGGCGCTCCGCACCTCGTAGCCCTGGGTGGCCTCGGGGGGCACGGCCAGGCCGGCGAACTCGACGTGGACGTCGCGGACCTTGCCACAGGACCGGCACACCAGGTGGTGGTGGAGCTCGTCCACGTTGGGGTCGAACCGGACCATCCCGGTGCCGAGGTCCAGGGCGGCGACCTCCCCCAGCTCGGCCAGCTCGTACAGGGTCTGGTACACCGTCTTCAGCGACACCGTCTCCATCTCCTGCCGGACGGCCTCGTGGACCGCCTCTGCGGACGGATGGGTCTCGTTCCCCTGCAGGGCCCGGAACACGCACTGCCGCTGCGCCGTCACCTTCCGGCCGTTGGCCCTGAACAGGTCGGTCAGCTCTTCCGGGCTCCGCATGATCCCTCCATCGTACCACCAACCGTTGTTTCTTGACATCCATTGTTGAAATCTGTCACCAGGCCGTCACGAGCCGGCCGGCCCCCCACCGCCGATCGGCTGCCCGCCACCTGGGGCCCGGCGGCGACGGTGTGGCAGGCTGGGCCGGTGACCACCGAGTTCCGGCGCGACACCGCCCTGGCCCGGCTGGCGGCGGAGCAGTTCGACGTCCTGGTCATCGGCGGCGGCATCACCGGGGCCGGCGTCGCGCTGGACGCCGCCAGCCGCGGGCTGCGGACCGCCCTGGTGGACAAGGGGGACTTCGCCTCCGGCACGTCGTCCAAGTCGTCCAAGATGGTGCACGGCGGCATCCGGTACCTGCAGCAGCGGGAGCTGCGGCTGGTGTACGAGAACCTGGCCGAGCGCCAGCGGCTGCTGGACAACGCCCCGCACCTGGTGTCGCCGCTGCCGTTCCTCATCCCGCTGTTCGGCCGCAACGGGGTGGTGTCCAAGACGGTGGCCCGGTCCTACGCCGCCGCCCTGTGGCTGTACGACCTGACCGGCGGCTTCCGGATCGGGGCCCGGCACCGCCGGGTGGGGAAACAAGAGGCCCTGGACCACCTGCCGACGCTGCGCACCGACCGGCTGGTCGCCGGGTTCTTGTACTTCGACGCCCGCGCCGACGACGCCCGGCTGACCCTGGCCGTCCTCCGCACCGCCGTCCTCGACCACGGCGCGGTGGCCGCCAACTACACCCGGGCGGTGTCCTTCCTGACCGACCACCGCGGACGGGTCGCCGGCGCCCGGGTCAGCCCGGCGGTGCGTCCGGGAGCGACCGGGTCGTTCGGGGAGGTGGCCGAGGGGCCGGACTTCGACGTGCGGGCCACCGTCGTGGTCAACGCCACCGGCGTCTGGGCCGACAGGGTGGCCGCCCTGGACGACGGCGGCAATCGGCCCACCCTCCGGCCGGCCAAGGGGGTCCACCTCACCGTCCCCGCGGCCAAGCTGCCGTGCGACATCGCCGCCGTCATCCCGGTGCCGGCGGACAAGCGGTCCATCTTCGTGGTCCCCTGGCCCGAGGGCGACCTCACCTACATCGGCACCACCGACACCGACTACACCGGCTCGCTCGACCACCCCACCTGCACCCCCGACGACGTCACCTACCTGCTCAGGGCCGTCAACGCCGCCACCACCTCCGACCTGTCCCCGACCGACGTCACCGGGGTCTGGGCCGGGCTCCGGCCGCTGCTGGCCCCGTCCGGCGGCACCCGCCGGCTGTCGGAGCGCACCGCGGACCTGTCCCGGCGGCACACCGTCACCACCTCCCCGGAGGGAGTGGTCACGGTCACCGGCGGCAAGCTGACCACCTACCGCAAGATGGCCCAGGACACCATGGACCAGGTGGTCCCGCTCCTGGCCCCCGACCGGGCCCCGGGGGCCGCCCGGTGCGTCACCGCCCGGCTCCCCCTCCGCGGCGCACCCGGTGGCCGGCAGCGTCGGCGGCCCCGGCCGGGACGGACCGACGGCACCGGGAACGGGGCCGGGGCCGGCGGCGCCGGGACCACCAGCCCTGGGTCCGGCGCCGGCGGCCCAGTGCCCGGCGGCCCAGTGCCCGGCAGTGCAGTGCCTGGCGGTGCAGTGCCTGGCGGTGCAGTGCCCGGCGGTGCAGTCGACCACCTGTGGAGCCGGTACGGCACCGAGGCCGACGCGGTCCGGCAACTGGCCGAGGAGCGGCCGGAGCTGGCCGAACCGGTGGTACCGGGTCTGCCGTACCTGGGGGCCGAGGTGGTGTACGCCGCCCGGGCCGAGATGGCCCAGTCGCTGGACGACGTCCTGTCCCGGCGGACCCGGGCCCTGCTGCAGCAGGCCCGGGCCAGTGCGGCGGTGGCCGGACGGGTGGCCGACCTGCTGGCCCCGGAGCTGGGCTGGAGCCCGGAGCAGGCCGCCGACCAGGCCACCCGGTTCGCCGCCGAGGCGACGGCCGGCCTGGAGGCCGCCGGCATCCCGACCGGCGGATCACCGGCAGGCGGGGCAACGGGCGGCGGATCACCGGCGGGCGGGGCAACGGCCGGCGAGGCGCCGGCGGGCGACCGCCGGTGACCGAGCCCACGCCGCCGACCGCGCCCATGCCGCCGACCGAGCCGACGCCGCCGACGCCGATCGACGGGGAGCCGGCGGGGGTGGCCGACCGGCTGGGGGGACCCCGGGTGGCGGTGCCCGGCGACCTGGCGGACCGGCTGGCGGCGACCGGGGCGGCGGTGCGGACCGGCGACGCCGACCGGGCGGAGGCCGGGAGGGACTGGTGGCCACTGGCCATCGGGTGGGCGGCCCGCGGGATGGTGCCGGCCCGGCCGGCCGCGGTGGTGCGGCCGTCCACCACGGAGCAGGTGGCCGCGGTGCTGGCCGCCTGCTCGGCCGCCGGGGTGCCGGTGACCGCCGGGGCCGGCCGCAGCGGGGTCTGCGGCGGGGCAGTGCCGGTGTTCGGCGGGGTGGCCCTGGACTGCACCGGGCTGGCCGGGGACGTGGTGGTGGACGAGCGGTCGCTGGTGGCGGAGGTGCCGGCCGGCATGTTCGGCCCGGACCTCGAAGGGACGCTGCGGGGGTACGGCGACGGGTACACCCTGGGGCACTGGCCGCAGTCCATGGACCTGTCCACCGTCGGCGGCTGGCTGGCCTGCCGGGGCGCCGGGCAGTACTCCACCCGGTACGGGAAGATCGAGGACATGGTGGTCGGCCTGGAGGTGGTGCTGGCCGACGGCCGGGTGGTGCGGACCGAGGGGCACGGGCCCCGGGCGGCCACCGGGCCCAGCCTGACCCAACTGTTCGTGGGCAGCGAGGGCACCCTGGGGGTGATCACCAGGGCGTGGTTCCGGGTGCACCCGATGCCGCCGGCGGAGGGTCGCCGGGCCTTCGGGTTCGGCGGCCCCACCGGGTTCGCCGACGGCCTGGACGCCTGCCGCCGGGTGCTCCGCCGGGGGGCCACCCCGGCGGTGCTGCGGCTGTACGACCAGGTGGAGTCCGGCCGCAACTTCGACCGCGGCGACACCTGCGTGCTGATCGTCCTGGACGAGGCCGACCCCGGGCTGCTGGCCGCCACCCTGGACGTGGTGGACCAGGAGTGCGCCCCCACCGCCGGCCGGGCCGGGGCCGACCGGCTGGCCGACGACCTGGTGGACCGGTGGCTGTCGCACCGCAACGACGTGTCCGCCCTGGCCCCGCTGTGGCGGGCCGACGTCGTGGTGGACACCGTCGAGGTGGCCGGCCGGTGGTCGGTGCTGGCGGGGCTGGCCGACGACGTCGTGGCCGCCCTGCAGGCCGTGCCGGGCACCCTGGCGGCGTCAGTGCACCAGTCCCACGCCTACCCCGACGGGGCCTGCCTGTACTTCACCTTCGGCGGCCGCCGGCCCGACCCGCCATCGGGTGCCGGGGCCGGGGGTGCCGGGCACGGGGACGTTTCCGCGGAAACGTCCGGCAGGACACCGGGGGCCCCGGCCGGGGACATGGCCCGGGAGGGCGGGGACATGGCCTGGGAGGAGGGCTACTACCGGGAGGCATGGGACACCGTCACGGCCACCGTCCGGCGGCACGGCGCCGCCATCAGCCACCACCACGGCATCGGCCTGAACCGATCCCGGTACCTGGCGGACGCCCTGGGGACCGGGTTCGAGGTGCTGGCCGCCGTCAAGGGGGCCCTGGACCCGGCCGGCATCCTCAACCCGGGCAAGCTGGGCCTGCCGTCGCCGTTCGGGGAGGTCCCCTGGCCGTGACGGCCGACGGGCCCGGCGGGGGCGGCGTGTTGGTGGTCGACGTGGGCACCTCCGGGGTCCGGGCCGCGGTGGTGCGACCGGACGGCACGGTGGCCCACGTGCACCACCGCGCCGTACTGCCGTCCAGTCCCGCCCCGGGGCTGGTGGAGGTCGACGCGGCCGCCATCGCCGGGGCCGCCCTGGAGACGGCGGCGGCCGCCGTGGCCGACGGCGGCCCGGTGGGCGGCGTCGGCATCGCCAACCAGCGGGCCACCACGGTGGTGTGGGACCGGGCCACCGGGGTGCCGGTCGGTCCCGGCCTGGGCTGGCAGGACCTGCGGACGGTGATGACCTGCCTGGCCCTGCAGTCCGAGGGGCTGCGCCTGGCCCCCAACATGTCGGCCACCAAGCTGGCCGCCATCCTGGACGACGTCGACCCGGACCGGTCCCGGGCGGCGGCGGGCGAGCTGTGCTTCGGCACCGTGGACAGTTGGGTGGCCTGGACCCTGTCCGGCGGCGCCGGCGCCGGTGGTGGTGGCAGTGGTGGCGGCGGAGGGACCGCCGGTGGCGGCGGAGGGACCGGCGAGGCGGTGCACGTCACCGACGCCACCAACGCCGCGGTGACCGGCCTGGTCCGGCTGGGCGACGGCGGCTGGGAGTGGGACCGCAAGGTGCTGGAGGCCCTGCGCATCCCCGAGGCGGTGCTGCCGGCCATCGTGGACTCGTCGGGCGCCGTCGGCTGGGCCACCGCCCTGGCGGGAGGGCCGCCGATCTGCGGGATGGCCGGGGACCAGCAGGCGTCGCTGGTCGGCCAGGGGTGCACCCGGCCGGGGCTGGCCAAGGCGACGTTCGGGACCGGCGGCATGCTGGACCTGTGCACCGGCCCGGCGACGCCGTCCACCCTCGGACGGGGGCCGGCCGGCACCTTCCCCATCGTGGGCTGGCAGCGGGCCGGGGAGCCGACGTGGGGGGTGGAGGCGATCATGCTGTCCGCCGGCACCTGCGTGGAGTGGCTGCGGGACGACCTCGGCGTACTGGAGACCGCGGCCCAGTCGGCCGCGGTGGCCGCGGCGTGCGCGGACACCGGGGACGTGTGGTTCGTGCCGGCCCTGCTCGGCATGGGGACCCCGGTGTGGGACTTCGGGGCGCGGGGCACCCTGCTCGGCATCACCCGGGGCACCGGCCGGCCGGAGCTGGTCCGGGCGGTGCTGGAGGGGGTGGCCCACCGCGGGGCGGACCTGCTGGAGGCGGCGGAGGCCGACAGCGGGTTCACCGTCGACGCCCTCCGGGTGGACGGCGGCATGGCCGCCAACGAGGTGTTCGTGTCCGCCCTGGCCGAGGCGGTGGGCCGGCCGGTGCTGGTGTCCCGGGAGCTGGAAGCCACCACCCTCGGCGCCGGCATGCTGGCCGGGCTGGCGGTGGGGATCTGGAAGGACGAGGACGACGTGGCCGCCGCCTACCGGCCCCACCGCACGGTGGAGCCGGCCGGCACCGACGACGAGCGGGCCGGCCGCCGGGAGCGGTGGCTGGCCGCCCGGGAGCGGGCCGTCGGCACCATCCCGGAGCTGTCCGGGATCGCCTTCTGACGGCAGCCCCGTCCAGGCCAACCCCGTCCACGCCAACCCTGTCCAGGGCCAACCCCGCCCGGGGCCGGCCCCGTCCCAACGGCGGCCCGGTCAGGACTGGTCGAGCAGGGCCAGGGCTTCGTCCCATCCGGCCCCGGCTAGCAGCAGCGGCCGGAAGGCCATGAGCTGGCGGGGACGGCTGACGGCCAGGGCGGCGGCCAGCCGGCCGTTGCGGCCGTAGAGGGCGACGAACTTGCCGTCGTCGGCCGGGTCGCCGTCGCCGGCCGGGCCATCGGCGCCGCCGGCGGCGCCGGCGGAGCCGGCATCGGCCGCCGCCGTGGGCAGGGCGCCGTGGACCACCGCGACCTCGTCGGTCGGCAGCGGCCGGCCGAGCACCTGTATCCGCAGCCCGTACTGGTCGGACCAGAAGTAGGGCACCGGGTCGAACTCGGCGGCCGCGTCCCGGCCGGCCAGCAGGGACCGGGCGGCCGCCCCACCCATCTGGGCGGCGACCTCCCAGTGCTCGATGCGGACCGTCTGCCGGTCGCCGTGGTTGGCCCAGTCCCACCGGGCCAGGTCGCCGGCGGCCACCACGCGGTCGGCGGCGAACAGGCCGGCGTCGCAGACCACGCCGTTGTCCACGGCCAGGCCGGACCCGTCGAGCCACTCCACGTTGGGCACCACCCCGATGCCCACCACCACCACGTCGGCCGGCACCGAGGTGCCGTCCGACAGGGTCACCGTCCGGTCGGGTCCGATGCCGGCGACTCCGGTGCCGGTACGCAGGTCGACGCCGTGGCGGCCGTGCAGGGTGGCCACCGCCGCGCCGATCTGCTCGCCGAGGGCCGGGGCCAGCGGCGTTGGCAGGGCCTCCAGCACGGTCACCCGGCAGCCCAGGTCGGCGCAGGTGGACGCCACCTCGGACCCGATGAACCCGGCGCCGACCACCACCACCCGGCAGCCGGGGCCCACCGCGGTGACCCGGTGGCGGAGGGCCTCGCAGTCGTCCAGGGTGCGCAGCGCCAGGACCCCGTCGATCCCGTCGGTGCCGGGCAGCATCCTCGGGCGGGCACCGGTGGCCACCACCACCCGGTCGGCGTCGACGGTGGCGCCGTCGTCCAGGGCCACCCGCCCGGCGTCGGCGTCCAGGGCGACGGCCCGGTGGCCCAGCCGCACCTCCACCCCCAGGTCGTGCAGGGCGTGGTAGTCGGCCAGCACCGTCCGCTCCGGCGGCCAGGTGCCGGCCAGCACCTGCTTGGACAGCGGCGGCCGGTCGTACGGGTAGTGCATCTCGTCGCCGACCAGGGTGATGCGGCCGGTGAACCCGTGCTCGCGCAGTCCCTGCACCGTTCGGAGGCCGGCCAGCGACGCACCGACGACGGTCACCGAGCCGTCGGTGGACAGTGGGCCGTCGGTGGACAGTGAGCCGGTGGCCGTAGAGGCGGAGGACGTGGCGGCGGTCATCGGCCGAAGATAGCCAGCCACTCCTGGGCGGAGCGGGGTCGGAAGACGAAATTGTCCCTGCGGGTGTCCCCCATGGAGGCCGACGGGTCGGCCGAGTACAGGTGGCCGGGGTACAGGACGGCGTCGTCGGGCACCCGGGCCAGCCGGGTGGTCAGCGACTCGTACATCGCCTCGGGGTCGCTGCCGGGCAGGTCGGTGCGCCCGCAGCCCTCCAGGAACAGGGTGTCGCCGGACACCAGCCGCCGGTCGACCAGGAAGCACTGGCTGCCCGGGGTGTGCCCGGGGGTGTGCAGCAGCTCCACCGGCACCGCCCCGACGGTGACCACGTCACCGCTGTCGTGCGGCACCAGGTGGTCGGCGGTGAGCCCGGTGCTGCGGACCACCCAGGGCACCTCGTCCCGCTGCACGTGCACCGGCACCTGTTCGCGCTCCAGCAGGGCCGGAAGGCCCTCCACCGTCCAGCCGGCCATGGTCCCGCCGAGATGGTCCGGGTGGTAATGGGTGCCGAGGACCCCGACGCAGCGCATGCCGTCGGCGGCCAGCAGGTCCAGCAGCTCGGCGACGGCGTACGCCGGGTCCACCAGCAGCGCCTCACCGGTCTCGCGGTCACCGATGGCGTAGGCGAAATTGACCATCTGCCGGGCCACCGGGTCGGCCCGGGCGAAGTCCCGCCCCGACAGCCACTGGCGGAAGTACAGCCGGTCGCCCTGGCCGGCGTCGGGGCCGGCCATCAGAACAGCCCCTGCGGCTCGGTCGGGCCGGGGTCCCCGTCGTCGTCGAACACCGTGTCCTCCATCACCATGTCCTCCATCACCCCGTCGTGTACGACCACCTCGTCCATCACCACCACCAGTTCGTCGGCCTCGTCCAGCTCGGCCTCTTCGGCCCGCTGGTCGTCGTCGCCGGCGGCATCGGTGCCGGTGTCGGTGTCGGTGTCGGTGCCAGCAGCGCCGGTGTCGGTGCCGGTGCTGTCGGGCGACAGGTCCGGCGAGAGAACGGCGGCCAGCCTGGGCACCAGCTCCTCCACCTGGCTCCGGGTCCGGCGGAGCCGGCGGTCCAGCTCGTCCACGATGGCCGTGGCCCGCTCCAGCCGGCCCACCAGTTGGTCCACGTCCACGTCCCGTTGCTCGAAGAACCGGACGATGTCGTCCAGCTCCCGGCTGGCCTCGGTGTAGGTGAGGTCCCCCACCGGGCGCCGGGCGTCCTGCCCGGCGGGATCGTCGTTGGCTGCCATCAGACCTCCTGTCCGACCACGTCCACCCCGGTGACCGTCGACCGGGCCGTCCCGTCGGCGAACCGGGTCACCAATTGCTGGCCGGCGCTCACCGCGGCGGCGCTCCGCACCACCCGGCCGTCGGGCCCGACGGTGAGGGTGTACCCCCGCTCAAGCTGCCGGTCCACGTCGTAGGCGGCCAGCAGCCGCCGCCAGGACCCCAGCCGGTCACCGCCCCGCTCCAGGTGCCCCAGGGCCAACGGCCCCAACCGGGCCGCCCGTCCGACCAACCCCACGTGGGCGTCGTCGGTGATCCGCGGGGCGCAGCGGACCACCGAGTCCACCCGGGCCGCCAACTGGTCCGACTGGCGCTGCACCAGGTGCCGGGCGGTGGCCGCCAGCCGCTCCCGGGTCTGGACGGTGCGGTGCTCGGTGGCCCCCACCGCCTCCGCCGCCCGCCGGGCCACCCGCTCGGCCGCCCCGACGACCGACGACTCCCACCAGGCCCCCACCCGGGCCACCAGCTCCCGGCCGCATTCGGTGGGGGTGACGAACGACCGGCCGGCCACGATGTCGGCCACCGATTCGTCGCCGGTGTGCCCGATGCCGGTCCACACCGGCAACGGACAGGTCGCCACCGCCCGGGCCACCGGCTCGGCGTCGAACGCCGCCAGGTCCCCCTTGGAGCCACCGCCGCGGACCATCACCACCAGGTCGTGCGCGTCCGGGCCCCGGCGACCGAGGAACGCCAGCGCCCGGGCCATCGACCGCGGCGCCTCGGGGCCCTGCACGGTGGCCGGCACCACGGCCACCGAGAAGGCGAACCCCGACGCGGCCAACTGGCCCACGAAGTCCCGGAAGCCCTCGGTGCCCGGGCTCGCCACCAGCCCCACCCGAAGTGGCACCGCCGGCACCGGCAGTGCCCGGTTCCGCTCCAGCAGGCCCTCGGCGGCGAGGGCCCGGATCAGGGCCGCCCGCTGGGCCGCCAGCCGCCCCAGCAGGGCGGTGACGTCCAGCTCGGCCAGGATGAACCCGATCTCGGCCCGCGGTCGGTAGAAGTCCAGGGTGCCCCGCAGCACCACCACCATCCCCGGCTGCAGCTCGATGCCCTCCTTCTTCAAGGTGGCTCGCAGCGGGCCCCAGGTCGTCCGCCAGCACTTCACCCGCAGCACCGGCGCCTGCCGCTCCCCCGCCGTCTCCGGGTCGACCAGGTCCAGGTAGCAGTGCCCGGCCCGGCCGGCCTGGTCCGAGATGCTGTGCACCTCCCCGCGCACCCACAGTTGCCGCTGCCGGGGGAACGTCCTGGCCAGCGCCTGCTCCACCTCGGTGTACAGGCCGGCGATGGACAGGGCGTCGGGGTGCTCGCCCACCGCCACGTCGTCGGCTCCGAGGGTCACGGGCCACACCCTATCCAGGGGCTGTGACGCCGCCGACGGTGACACCGCCGGGCGGGGTCCGGGGCCGCCGGGCGGGGTCCGGGGCCGCCGGGCGGTCCAAAGGCCGGCTGGCCGTGGCACACTGGGTACGACGGTGAGCCGGCCGGGTGGCCGCGGCTCGGGTCGCCTCGGCTGCCGGGGCGGGACCGGGTCGAGGAAGGTCGGGACTCCGCAGGGCAGGGTGCTGGCTAACGGCCAGTCGGGGTGACCCGCAGGACAGTGCCACAGAGAACAGACCGCCGATGGCGGCCGCCGGCAGCACCGGCGGCCGCACAGGTAAGGGTGAAACGGTGCGGTAAGAGCGCACCAGCGGCTCGGGCGACCGGGCCGGCTCGGTAAACCCCACCCGGAGCAAGGCCAAGCGTGGGACATGGGCGGCCCGTCCGCCCTCCCGCCTGGTGCAGGAGGGCAGTCCCCAGGTAGGCCGCACAGATGGATGGCCACCCAGGCTCTTGATGAGCTGGACAGAATCCCGCCTACAGGCCGGCTCACCGTCACCTCCCGTCACCTCCCGTCGGCTCCCGCCGGGGGCCGGCCGGCCTCAGGCGGAGCCTACGAGGTCGTCCAGGTCGACCTCGGGGTCGGCGAGACGGTCGGGATCGACGGGATGTGCCGCGGCGAGCAATGCCTCGATGGCGTCGCCGGCGTCCCAGACGTTGGCGTTCATCGCCGCGGCCACCCGGCGCTGGCGGAGCCAGAAGGCGATGAAGCGGCGGCCGGCGAGGTCGCCGCGGAAGACGACCTGGTCGAAGCGGGGTGCCCACCCGCGGTACTCCATGCCGAGGTCGTACTGGTCGGAGAAGAAGTAGGGGGTCCGGTCGTAGACGGTCGAGAGCCCCAGCATGTTGCGCGCCGCGACCGGCCCCTGGTTGAGGGCGGCGGACCAGTGCTCGAGGCGGATCGACGTGCCGTAGCGGGGGTGGAAGGCGTTGGCGACGTCGCCCGCGGCGTAGACGTCCGGTGCGGCGGCCTGCAGGTGGTCGTCGACCACTACGCCGTTGTCGACGCGCAGCCCTGCCGCCTGGGCCAGCTCCACCCGTGGCAGGACCCCGATCCCCACCACGACCAACTGGGCGGGGAGGCTCGTGCCGTCGGTGAGGCGGACCGCTTCGACCCTGCCTGCGCCGACGACGGCTTCGATGCCCACGCCGAGGTGCAGGTCGACACCGTGCTCGGCGTGCAGGTCCCGGTAGACCCCTCCGACCTCGCGGCCGAGGACCCGCTCGAGGGGTACCGACGCCACCTCCACCATGGCCACGTCGGCGCCGAGCTGGCGGGCCGAGGCGGCCACCTCGGCGCCGATCCATCCGGCGCCGACGACCACCACCTGCGGGCTGCCCTCCAGGGCCCGGCGGAGCCCGTCGCTGTCGTCGACGGTCCGCAGATAGCGGACGCCGTCGAGGTCGGCGCCGGGCACCGTGAGGCGCCGAGGGGTGGCGCCGGTGGCGAGGAGCAGGCGGTCGTAGCCCAGTCGGTGCCCTGTGGCGAGCGTCACCTGGTGGGCCGACACGTCGAGGCCGGTGGCCACGGACGAGTGGCGGAGCTCGATGGCGTGCTGCTCGTAGAACTCGGCCGGGTGGACCGCGGCGGCGTCGAAGCCGTTCTCGCCGCGCAGGTAGTCCTTGGACAACGGCGGGCGCTCGTAGGGACGGACGGGCTCTTCGCCGACGACCACCACCCGGCCGTCGAATCCCTCGCTGCGCAGGGCCTCCGCGGCCTTGGCCGCGGCCAGGCCGCCGCCGACGATCACGAACGTCTGGGAAGATGGCATCACTCCTCCTCTGCTGTCCATCGGACTGTCCGTCGGCCCGTCCATCGGCCCGTCCGTCGGCCTGTCCATCGGCCCGTCCGTCGGCCGGGGCGTGCTGCGGCTGCGGGTCCGGGGACCCGGGCGCTGCTCACGAGGGGTGACCGATGAAGGAGAGGAACTCGGCCCGGGTCCGCTCGTCGTCGCGGACGACGCCGGCCAGTGCCGAGGTCAGCGTCCGGGCGCCACCGGCGCGCACCCCGCGGACCGACATGCAGGCGTGGCCGGCGTCGAGGACCACTCCGACCCCTCGGGGGGACAGGTTCGTGGTCAGCCACTCCGCGATCTGGGTGGTCAGCCGCTCCTGGACCTGGAGGCGGCGGGAGAAGAACGCGACCACCCGGGCCAGCTTCGACAGCCCGATCAGGCGCCGGCCAGGGAGGTAACCGACGTGGGCGACACCACAGAAGGGGAGGAGGTGGTGCTCGCAGAGGGACGAGAAGGGGATCGACCGGGCCACCACCAGCTCGTCGTACCCGTCGTCGTTGGGGAACGTCGTCGCGTCGAACGCTTCGGGGGTCAGCAGTTCGGCGTAGGTGCGGGCGACACGCTCCGGCGTGCCGGCCAGGTGCTCGTTGGCGCGGTCCACGCCGAGGGCGTCGAGCAACTGGGCAACCGCCTGGGCCGCCCGGTCGAGGTCGACGGCGCCCTGGTCGGTGGCCGGTCGGGTGGCCAGTCGGAAGGCGTCGTCCCTCTCGGTTGCGGCCTGCGCGGCGACGACCATCGTCGGCTCCTCTCTAACATCCACTTCCCCTGATTTTAGAAAGGGGAGAATGTAACGTCAACCGGGGCATGTTTTAGAATGGGGACGATGGCTGCGGTCCCGGATCGGGTGGCGGTGCTCGCGGTGCTGGCCGAGCCGGTGCGACGACGGGTGTACGACCACGTCGTGGCCTCGGGGCATGCGCCGGTGAGCCGCGACGGGGCCGCCCGTGCGCTCGGCGTGCCTCGCTCGGTGGCGGCATTTCATCTGGACAAGCTGGTCGAGGCGGGGTTGCTGGTCGCCGAGTACCACCGCCCGACAGGTCGCGGGGGGCCGGGTGCGGGACGACCGACCAAGTGGTACCGCCGGGGCGACCAGGAGATCGCGGTCACCGTGCCCGAACGTCGCTATGGCCTGGCCGCCGCGCTGCTGGCCCGGGCCGTCGAGCGATCGGCGAGGGATGCGATGCCGGTGACGAGGGCGCTCTGCGACGTGGCCCGCGAAGAAGGGCACCGCATCGGTGCGGCGCTTCGGCCGGGCGGCGCCGAACCGGGCGGCACCGAACCGGGCGGCACCGGAGCGAGCGGCACCGGAGCGAGCGGCGCTGCAGTGGGCACCGTCCGGGCACGCCTGGTGCAGGTGCTTGCCGAGAACGGGTACGAGCCGCGGGCCGAGGGACCGCTGGTGACCCTGGCCAACTGCCCCTTCCACCTCTTGACCGAGGAGCATCGCGACCTGGTCTGCACGATGAACCACGAACTGATCTCCGGGGTGGCGGACCAGGCGGGGCTTCCCCGGGACGCGACCCGGCTCGACCCGGGAAAGGGCCGATGCTGTGTCACCATCACCGTCTGAACGTCGCGGTCTCGGCTCCGGTGGGCGACCGGACCTTGCGAAGGACGAGGACCCGCTCGGCACGGCGCTCTTCTTCGAGGAGCTTCTGGCGGGCTTGGAGGAGGTCGAAGTGGGTGACCAGCCCGTCGAGGTGGGCGGTGTCGGAGCGATCGACCACCGGGAGCACCCCCACCCCGGCCGCGGCCATGCGGTCGGCGATCGAGCGCAGGATCTCGTCGGGATGGGCGAGGGCCACCGGTGGGATCATGACGTCGGCAACCGCTTGGTGCGGGTGGTCCTTGGACCCGAGCACGGTGGACCAGGGAAGGACCCCCACCAGCCGACCATCGGCGTCGAGCACCGGATAGAGCCGCTGGCGACGCTCCGGTGAGCCCTCCCGGAGCGCTCGGTAGACGTCGCTGACCGGCCGGGCCGGCTCGACGGTGTAGACGTCGGTGTCCATGACCTCGCGGACGAAGGTGGCCTCCAAGGGGTCGACCGCGTACTCGCGCATGACGTGGAAGCCCCGTCGGGCCACCTTCTCGGTCAGGATCGAGCGTTTGAGGACGAGGACGCTGACGAGATGGGCAATCGTGGCCACCGTGAGCAGGGCGAGGAGGCTGTTCTGGTCATGGGTGAGCTCGAACGCAAAGACGACGGCGGTGAACGGTGACCGCGTGACGCCGGCGAGGGCACCGGCCATGCCGATGAGGGACCAGACCCCCGGCGACGCACCGGGCAGTCCATGGCCGAGGACCCCACCCAGCGCGGCACCCATCATCAGGATCGGCGCGAGGATGCCGCCGCTGGTCCCGCCGCCGAGCGCGCCGGCCCAGATGACCAACTTGACGACCAACAGCAGCAGCAGGGCGTCGATGCTCAGTTGGCCGAGCAGCTCGGCGTGGATGGTGTCGTAGCCGACGCCCAGTGCCCGCGGGTCGATGAGGCCGCCGACCCCGATGACGAGGCCGCCGATGGCGGGCCACCACATCCAGTGGAGATGGCCGGTCAGCTTCTTGAACAGGTCCTCGGCCCGGTACACGGCCTGGGTCATGAGCCACGCGGCCAGGCCGGTGGCGACGCCGACGGCGGCGGCGCCGAAGAGGACGACGCCGCCGAGCACGGCATGGGACGGCACCGGGAAGATGGGTTGGGGGGTCACCAACCCGGCGGTGGCCATCACCATCCGCAGTCCGTCAGCCGTCACCGCGGCCAGGCCGATCAACACCATGGAACGCGGCTTGAGCTCGAAGACCAGGAGCTCGACGCCGAACAGGGTGGCGGCGACGGGGGTGCCGAACACCGCGCTCATGCCGGCCGCCGCGCCCGCCACCAGCAGGCTGCGCCGTTGCGCCGCGGTGAGGTGGAACAGTTGGCCCACGATCGAGCCCACCGCGCCGCCGGTCAGGATGATCGGCCCTTCGGCCCCGAACGGGCCGCCGGTGCCGATGCTGATCGCGCTGGAGATCGGTTTCAAGATGGCCAGCCGGGGGGCGACCCGGCTGCCGTTGATGAGGATGCGCTCCATGGCCTCGGGGATGCCGTGCCCCCGGATCTGCTCGGAGCCGAACCGGGCCATGAGCCCGACGATCAGCCCCCCGCCGATCGGGATGACGATGGCAAGTGCGCCCAGGGTGTTGGCATTGGGTGAGACGAGGCTCACGCTCAGGCGCTGGTAATAGAACAGGTTGGTGAAGAACCCGATCATGTCGAGCAGCGCAAGGGCGATCCCGGCCCCCAGCACCCCGATGGCCACGGCGAGCGGGACGAGCTTCAGCAACGACGGCGAGGCGGTGAAGTCGCCCAGTGCCCGCTCGGCCGTCGTCGGAGGTCGGTCATCTGGGTCAATATCCATCGTGTCAGGATGATATCGTAGAACGAGTGACCCTACCCGACGAAGCGTACGCCCGCCTGCTCGCGCTGCGCACCGGCCTCCGCCGCTTCGAGCGGTGGAGCGAGCAGCAGGCACGCGCCGCCGGCCTCACCCCCGCCCAACATCAGCTCCTCCTCGCCATCCGCGGCCACGACGACCCCCGAGGGCCCACGATCGGGGAGGTTGCCGACTACCTGCTGCTGCGCCACCACAGCATCGTCGGCCTGGTCGACCGGGCCGACGCCACCGGGCTCGTGACCCGCACCCGGTCCGAGGAGGACCACCGGGTGGTCCGGCTCCACCTGACCGAGGCCGGGGCCGAACGCCTCGAAGCGCTCTCCGCCCTCCATCTCGAGGAGCTGGAGCGCCTCGCCCTCAAGCTTCCCGGCCCGTGGGAGGGCCTGAACCCGGTGCAACCGCCCCACGGACTGCCCGTCCGCCTCCTCCCGAAGGGTCCGGGCACATCGTCCGGTGCCGCAAGGGTGCGCATCGCCCGCGTGTACGACCAGACCGACGATCCCAGGGGTTCTCGGGTCCTCGTGGACCGGCTTTGGCCGCGGGGGGTGTCCAAAGCGGCGGCCCCCTTCGACGCCTGGGAGAAGGACGTGGCTCCCAGCGTCGAGCTACGCAAATGGTACGGCCACCGACCGGAGCGGTTCGAGGAGTTCGCCCGCCGGTACCGCGACGAGCTGGCCACCGGCTCGGCCCGTGCCGCCCTCGAACGGCTGCGCCAGCGGGCGCTGCAGGGTGACACGGCGCTGGTCACCGCCACCAAGGATCTCCACCGCTCCGGGGCCGCGGTCCTCCAGGACGTCCTCGGCAACGTCTGACCACCTGGGGACCCCAGCCCGGGCCTCGGCAGCGACCTGTCGTGTAGGTGCCTGTCGTGTAGGTGATGGGACGACTTCGCCTGGCCATCCAGCCACGACGGGTGGAGTTCATGCTCGGGCCGTTAGTCGAAGCACCCCGCCAAGTCGGCCCTCGACAAGGTCGTCCGGATCGGCCACCGCACCGACGTGCACCGACCGCGGTGGTCTGCGACCAGAATCGGCCGATGCGGTTGCGTTCCCAACGCTCACAGCGGTTCGAGAATGGTCCGCGTCGTGAACCTTGGGTCCCACAATACGAACGCTTCCCCACCTTCGTCGGTCCAGCGCTCCGCGTCGAGTGACCCGAGGGCCTGGTGGGGGTCGCGATCAGTCGGGCTCGGCGTGGAGGATGAGGCCGGCTGGGCGGAGTTCGACGTACGGCGACTCCGCCAGGGCCTCGATGATGACCGTCAGATTGCCGTCGAACAGGGTGAGCAGGTCACGGTTGGCGATGTTGCCAGTCGCCACCACCAACAGATGGCGGGGCGAGCGGTTCAAGAGATAGCCGTCGCGGAAGTCCCGGTCCTTGGTGACGACAACCCGACCTTCACCGTCCGCCTGCCGGGCGAGGGCCTGATCGGTGGTCCGATTCCCGTCCGGAAGCTCCGAAGTGTGGACGACATCGTGCCCCGCCGTCCGAAGGAGTTGTGCAAGCTTCGCCGGGAGTTGGGCGTCGACCAGGAACTTCACGCGGCGCCCAGCGGCACCACCCGGCGCTGACCGGCCGCCAACGCACCGAACTCGAGGACGGCCAGGAGATCGTCGCGTTCGAGGTCGGGATGGTCGTCGAGGACGTCGTCGATCGTCATGCCCGAAGCCAGGAGCTCCAGCAGGCCCTCGACCGTGTAGCGGAGTCCGCGCACCGTCGGCTGCCCGTGGCAGATGGCGGGGTCCGAGGTGATCCGGTCCAGGCGGGACATGACCACAGCGTAATCCGTCGCTCCTGGAACACGCCCGGTCCTCGCGGAGAGGGAACCATGAATTCACCGCACCTCGTGTCCCTCGCCGGCAGTCCCGATCCAGCGCCAGCATGGCCGGGTTCAGAAGCCTGACCCCCGGGAGGAGGTACCGAAATGCGCATCGCAACAAGGCATCCAGCAACGCGACCGAAGAGAGCCGAACAGATGCCACGAGTCGTTCGAGCCCAAGTGTTTGAGGTGGTTGATACCGAGGGGCGGGTCAGAGCCCGCATCGGGCCCAAGACTCGGCGAGCCAACGGCCAGGCGTATCGAATGATCGCCATTGAACTGTTTGGGGAGAGCGGCAAAGCACAGGCCAGACTCCGCGTTTGCGACGACGGGACGACATCAACCTTCGAGCTTGGAGGGCACGCGGACATCAGCATGTGGCACCAGTCCGGCAGCCCACGGTCTGAGCCACGATCCCACATCAGCCTCAGCTCGTCGGTCGCGGGCACTTCGTCATATTGGTCATTAGACACCAGCGCCAGCAGCTTCCCTCGAGAATTCTCCCGTGGTCCGGATCTATCGCTGCGCGACCATACCTTCAAAGACCAGTGGTCACTTGATCAAGCTGTGAACGAAGCCCACAAGGAGATTGGAGAAGCGAGAAGGAGGGCGGCCACCGCTAGAGCTGATGGGGACCATCGTGGATATCAACGAGAACTTCGGTGGGCACGAAAGATCGAGGGTCGAATCCAGCGAGCAGTGGTCGCTTATCATGCCTCACATGAGAAGCGACAAATGCAACCAGATACTGACAACAGCCAATTTGAATCGACAATGGGAACGATCTCATCGATATCCGGTCAAGCTACGACGCGCCCACATACCAGCGCACCACCTCGTCCTGTAGAAAGTCGACTCGCCGCGCTGGAGGAATCCGTCAGGCGACAGAACAAGCAAGTGCAGCGACTCCACAAGGAGGAGGTGTGCCTGCTACGGGAGTTGACGGAAAGTTTAGCCCGGCTAGACGGTGAACTTTCCTCGACACGGGGACCGGTCCCCCGCCACCTTTCGCTAGTTGATCTCGAGACATCCGACGATGACGACGAGGACGACTGAGGACCGAGCACAGGGGCGTGTTGGATGCCTATGACCCACATTGACCGAGTGGGCGCCGAAGAACCCAAGCCCGTCAGGCCTGACCCGACCCCGGCAGCCGTGCGACGGCCAGCGTGGCCCCACCCCTCCCCACGACCTCCACCGAGTGCACCGACGATGCCGGCACCGGCAAGCGGGCCGCCCAGGAGCCGTAGCCGGCTTCCATCGGGTACCGGCCCACCACCCGGCGGGAGCCGTCGGCCAGGGTGACCCGGCAGGTGATGGTCCCCCAGGCGTGGGCGTCGTCGACCGTCATCAGCAGCCAACCGGGACGGCCCGAGGTGAGCACGACCGATCCCTGGACCCCCGACCGCGACCCGCCGGCCCCCGCCGGGGAGTGCAGGGCCGCGGTCCGAACCTCGGTTCCGCCGGTGGCGCCCCCGGGCCCGCCACCGGCGGAACCGTCACGGCCGGAACCGCTGGGGCTGGAACCGCCGGGGCCGGAACCGGCCACCACGGCGCCGATGCCGACCCCCAGCGCCAGGGCGGCCACCACCGCGGCCGCCGCCATCACCCGCCGGGCGGCCGGTCGGACAGCCGGTCGGGCGGTCGGTCGGGAGGCCCACCTCCGGCGGGCCGCCGGCGGTACCACCGGCACGGCCGGCTGGGCCTCGGCCCGCATGCGTGCGGTGACCCGCTCGGCGAACCCCTCCGGCGGCTCGGCGTCGGGGACCAGGGCCATCAGGGCGTCCACCGCCCCGCAGAGCCCTTCCAGCTCGGCGGCGCAGGCCGGGCAACGCTCCAGGTGCTCCACCACCTCGGCCCGCTGCCGGCCGGTCAGCGTGCCGGTGGCCAGGGACACCAGGTCGTCGCGGACGGCCTGGCACCGCTCGTCGGGGGTCGCGGGGTTCATCGTTCCTCTCCACCAGGCGGACGTCCGCCGTCGTCGTTCGATCGCCCCCCACCGTCCGATCGCCCCCCACCGAGATGGTCCGGGACGTCGCCGGGTCCCAGCACGTCGCGGACCCTGGCCAGGCCCAGTCGCACCCGGCTCTTGGCGGTGCCGAGGGCGATGCCCTCGGCGGCGGCGATCTCCGCCGCGGTCTGCCCGTAGAAGGCGGACCGCACCAGGGCCCGGCGCTGCTCCACCGGCACCGACCGCAGCGCCGCCCGCACCCGGTCGACGGCGTCGGCGTGCACCGCGGCGGCCTCCGGGACCGGGTCGGCGGGGGTGCCGTCCTGCAACCCCAACCACACCGCGTCGTCGGGGCCCACCGGGTCGGCCCGGCGGACCCGGAGGGCATCGATGGCCAGGTTCCGGGTGATGGTGGCCAGCCAGGAGGTGACCGCGGCCCGGCGGGGGTCGAACACCGCGGCGTGCCGCCACGCCCGGAGCAGGGCCTCCTGGGCCACGTCCTCGGCGGCCGCCCTGTCCATGGTGATGGCCAGGGCGATGCCGTACACCCGGCGCTGGTGCCGCCGCACGAACACCGCCCCGGCGCCGTCGTCGCCGGCGGCCATGCCGGCCACCAGGGCCTCGTCGGACGGTCGGGCCGCCTCCGCACCCCTCCAGGCCCCTGCACCTCTCCAGGCCCCCATGCCTCTCCAGGATGCCGCGGTCGGTGCGGCCGCGCTCACGGCAACTGCCGCCACCGCCGGTACAGGGCCCGCAGCGGCACGTCCACCGAGTACCGCCCGGTGCCCATCAGGGTGACCACCAGGGCCAGGGCCAGCAGGGCCACGTTGATCTCGTAGCCGGACCCGGCGGCGGCGGAGACGATGCCGTTGCCGAACGTCACCGTGGCCATCGCCACCGCCATGTCCCCGACCAGGGACAGGGCGGCCAGCCGGCCGAAGACCCCGAGCCCGACGGCCAGGCCGCCGAAGAACTCGATGATGCCGCTCAGCACCGCGAAGAAGGTCGCCGGCTGCAGGTGGGCCACGGACGAGAAGAACTCCGCCTGCGCGTGGACGCCGCCGCCGCCGAACGCCCCGAACAGGGTGACGGCGCCGTGGTAGACGAAGATCCAGGCCAGCCCCGCCCGAGCGGCCACGAGGGCCAGGTCCCGGGTCAGCGGCAGGTCACGGGTGGCCCGGACGGCCTCGGTCGCCGCCACCAGCCGGCCCTCCACGGCGCCCGGCCCGCCCGGACCCGAGCGGGTCGAGCGGGACCCGGCCGGCGTCCCGACCCTGCCGTTGGCGGCGGCGGCGGCCTGGGTCCCTGCGGCGCCGGCTCCCGCGCCGGCCCTCGACGTGCTCACGATCGGCCTCCCGTCTCGGCGTGGAAGTGGAAGCGGAACGGCTGGGCCAGTTGGGCCAGCACCACCCGCACGGACCCGGCCGCCCCGGTGGCCACCTGCTCCACCGGCACCGGCCGGCCGGCGATCCCGGTGGCCACCGCCGCACCGACCGCCGGGTAGGCCGCCCGGCCGGCCAGTTGGTCCCAGCAGACCAGCACGAACCCCAGGTTGACGGCCCCCCGGGGGCCGCCGGCGTCGCGGGCGTGGTGCAGCCGGTGGTAGCCCGGGCTGACCAGCACCCGGCCGACCGGTCCGAAGGTCCACCGCAGGTTGGCGTGCGGCAGGGTGACCAGGCAGCCGTAGGCGACGAGCGCCACCGCCGGGACGGTGCCGCTGGCGCCGAGGACCAGGGCCGGCAGCATGGCCGGCAGGTAGGCGGCGTGCACCAGCGGGTGGGTGCGGAAGGTGGTGAACAC
Source organism: Acidimicrobiales bacterium (assembly GCA_035547695.1). Taxonomy (GTDB): domain Bacteria; phylum Actinomycetota; class Acidimicrobiia; order Acidimicrobiales; family RAAP-2; genus DASZUK01. The sequence goes on along the minus strand of DASZUK010000063.1, from coordinate 44,182 downwards.
GCTCATGTCCTCCTGCGAGTGGTGCAGGGCGTGCAGCCGCCACAGCGCCACCGACCGGTGGTTGGCCAGGTGGGCCAGCCAGTTCATGGCGTCCATGGCCACCAGCACCACGACCACCACGGCCACCTGCGGCACCACCGGCAGCCGGCCCAGTAGGAGGAACCGGCCGTGCCGGGCCACCTCCACCGCGAACCCGGTCTGCACCACGGTCAGCAGCGGCAACACCGCCACGGCGAACAGGGCCAGGTACCCGGCGTCGACCAGGTGGGGACGGGCCAGCGCCGGCCGCCGGACCGCCGGCCAGCGCCGCTCGGCCAGGAACAGCAGGCCCACCGTGGCCAGCAGGGCCGGCCCGACGGTGTCCCCCCGGGCCACCGACAGCGCCGACCACAGCGTGCCCGCCCCGGCCAGCTCGGCGTACCCGACCGCGCCCAGCCACCCCGCCGCTCCCCCGACGGCCAGCACCCCGAGCCAGGAGGTGGCCCGGGCCACCAGGTCGGCCCGGGCGGACCGTTCCAGCCGCGGTGGGCCGGCGACGGGATCGACGACGACCGTCATCGGTCAGTACGCCACGCCCGAACCGGCGGCCGTGGTGGTGGTCTTCCCGCCGGACCCGCCCGACCCACCCGACCCGCCGGACGACTTGGCGGCCGTCGGGGTCGCCTTGGGATGGGCCGGATCGACCACCCACCACTGGCCCCATGTGTCCTTGATGTTCCCGTTGACCTGCCCGGCCGAGTGGTCGCCGGCGAACAGGTACAGCGGGATCCCCTTGTAGGTGACCTGCAGGTGGCCGCCACCCCGGTTGATGGTCCCGAGGCCGGTCACCCCCTGGCCCTTCGGCTTCTTCTGGCCCTTGGCCAGCAGCACCGGCGGCCAGGCCTTGGCGCAGGCGCCGGCGCACACGCTCTTGTTGGCCGGGTCGGCGGTCAGCCGGTAGACCGCGTCGCCGTTGGCCAGGACCAGCATCGGCCCCCAGGTCTTGTTGTCGGTGACCTTCACCACCGTCGACGACGCCGCGCCGGCCCCGGCCGGCAGTGCCGCCGCGCCGGCCAGGGCGGCACCGGTCGTCAACGCCACCACGGCCGCACCGCGGTGCAGCCGGCCCGACCACCCGGCCAGGGCCCGGCGCGACCCGTCTCGGTTGCGCATCTGCTCCTCCTGCTCGTGCTGCTCGTGCTCCATACCCGGCACTACGGCCGGAGGGCCCGTTCGGATCACTCGTCGCCGTGGTCCACCGGGGTCCACCGGCCCCGGCCGCGGCGCCGGCCCCGGCCCCGGGCGGACCGGGTGGTGAGGCGGGGTTACGATCTCCCGGACGTCGGCGCGGCCGGGACCGGGAGGGCGGCCAGGACCGGAAGGGCGGCCGGAAGGGCGGCCGGACCCGGAAGGAGGGACGTGGCGGGCGGCAGGTCACCGCGATCACTGAGCAGCCTCGGCCGCACACAGGACGCCTACGACCGGTTCTCGGCCATGGTGGAGTTGCCGCTGACGGTGCTGGCCCTGCTGTGGCTGCCGGTGCTGGTGCTGCCGTACGTGTTGACGCTGCCGGCGCCGGTCAACGACTCCTTCGACGTCATCGACTTCTTCGTGTGGGCCGCCTTCACGGTGGAGTACCTGACCAAGCTGTACCTGGCCCCGGATCGCAAGCGGTACTTCACGCACAACCTGGTCAACCTGGCCATCATCGTGCTGCCGGTGCTGCGGCCGCTGCGGGCAGTGCGGGTCCTGCGCCTGCTCAACCTCAGCCGGATGGGGGTGGTGCTGGTCAACTTCCTGCAGCGGGCCCGGCGGCTGGCCACCCACCGCAACGTCCACTTCGTGCTGCTGGCCGTTGTCGCCATCGTGTTCGCCGCCTCGGCGGTGGTGCTGGGCTTCGAGGAGCACGCCAAGGGGTCCAACATCCACAACTACGGCCAGGCCCTCTGGTGGTCGGTCGTCACCGTCACCACCGTCGGCTACGGCACAAAGTTCCCGGTCACCTCCGAGGGCCAGGGGGTGGCGGTGGTGCTGATGCTGGTCGGCATCGCCCTGCTCGGCGTGCTGACCGCCACGGTGGCCAGCTTCTTCGTGCAGCAGACCGCCGACGACGAGCGGACCGAGCTGGTGAAGCGGCTGGACCGCCTGGAGGGAATGCTGGCCGAGCTGCTGCACCGGTCCGCCGAGCCGGCGTCCCGGGGGGCCGCCCCGGCGGTCCCTCCCACCGCGTCCTCGCCGGCCGGGTCTTCGCCGGCTGCGCCCTCGCCGGCCGGGTCCTCCCCCACCGCATCCTCCCCGGCTGCGTCGGACATCTCGGCCTGACCGGACGGTCGTCCAGGTGCTCGGTGGGCACCGCACCGGGACTATCGTTCCGCCCTTGCCCACCGTCGATCCCCGGACCCCAGTGCTGGTCGGCGTCGGCACCGCCACCGGCGCCCACGAACCGGTCGACCTGATGGTCCTGGCCACCCTGGCCGCGGCCGACGACGCCGGCGCGCCGGCCCTGGCCGCGGCGGCCGACCGCATCGCGGTGCCCCAGGGCACCTGGGGCTACCCGGACCCGGCCCGGCTGGTGGCCGCCGCGGTCGGCGCCGCGGGGGCCCGGACCCACCTCGGGGAGCTGGGGGTGCCGCAGCAGACGTTGGTCAGCCAGGCCCTCCGGGCCATCACCGGTGGGGCCTCCGACGTGGCCGTGGTGGTCGGCGGGGAAGCCCGGGCCTGGGCCCGCACCGACGGCGCCGTCGAGACCGCCCAGCCCGGCGCGGTCCCCGACGTGGTGGAGGCCCGGGAGCCGGAGTTCTTCGCCGCCGCCGAGCTGGACGCCGGCATGGTGGTGCCGCCGGTGCAGCAGTACGCGGTCATCGAGAACGCGCTGTGGTTCCACGAGACGGGGTCCCACGAGACCGGGCGCCACGAGACGGGTGGCGGCGGCATGGCGGCCCAACAGCGGGCCATCGCCGCGCTCTGGGCCCGGTTCAACGAGGTGGCCCGCCACAACCCGGCGGCGGCGTTCGGGCAGCCGATGACGGCGGAGCAGATCGCCACCCCCGGGCCCGGGAACCGGCCGCTGGCGTACCCGTACAACAAGTGGCACGCCAGCCAGTGGACGGTGGACCAGGCCGCGGCCGTGCTGCTGTGCTCGGCGGAGGCCGCCCGGCGGTTCGGGGTACCGGCCGACCGGTGGGTGTTCCCGCTGGTCGGGGTGGACGCCACCCACGCCGTGTCGCTGAGCCGGCGCCGGCACCTGCACCGGTGGCCGGCCATGGGGGTGCTGGGCCGGGCCGCGGAGGAACGGGTGGGCCGGCCGCTGGCCGACGCGGAGGTGGTGGAGGTGTACTCCTGCTTCCCGGCCGCCGTCCGGGTGCAGCAGCGGGAGCTCGGGCTGCCGCCGGACCGCACCCCGACGGTGACCGGCGGCATGGCGTTCGCCGGGGGGCCGTTCAACAACTTCGTGTACCAGTCCACCGCCGCGGTGGTGCCGCTGCTGCGGGAGCAGCCGGGCCGGCTGGGGGTGGTCACCACGGTCTGCGGCCTGCTGACCAAGCCGGGCCTGGCGGTGTGGTCGGCCGAGCCGGACGGCCGGCCGCCGCTGCTGGACGACCTGGCCGGTGAGGCGGCTGCCGCCACCCCCACCGCCGAGGTGCTGGACCGGTACGACGGGGACGCCACCGTGGCCTCCTTCACCGTCACCTACGACGGCCTGGACCCGGTCCGGGTGGTCGTCGTCGCCGACGTCGCCGGCAGGGCTGGCGCCGGCGGGACCGGCGCCGGCAGGGTTGGCGACGGCGGGCCGGACACCGACGGGACCGGCGCAGACGGGACCGGCGCCGGCGGGACGGCCACCGCGCCGGTCCGCTGCGTGGCCACCGCGGAGGACCCGGCCCTGGCGGCCCAGGTGGTGGCCGAGGGGTTCGTCGGCGCCCGCATCCGGGTGGACGGGCTGGCGTTCACCGCCTGATGGGTGCCAGCCCGGCCGGTCCCGCCGACTCGTGGGGGCCGGAGGTGGATGGGTAGCGTGGGCCCGATGTCCACCCCGGCCGCCGATCGGCAGTTCGGTGGCCTGGTCGACCGACGGCTGGCCGCCCGGGTGTCGGCGACCCGGCGGTACCTGGTGGTGGCGGTGGCCGTCGGGCTGGCCGGCACGGTCTGCGTCGTGGCCCAGGCGGTGCTGCTGGCCACCGTGGTGGAGCGGGTGCTGCTGCACCACGCCACCCTGCCGGACGTCGCCCCGCAGTTGGCCGGCCTGGCCGCCGCCTTCGCCGCCCGGGCCCTGTGCGGCTGGGCCGGGGAGGCGGCCGCCCAGCGGTGCGGGGCCACGGTCACCTCGGTGCTCCGCCGCCAGCTCCTCCGCCACGCCCTCGACCTGGGCCCGTCCTGGCTGGCCGGGGAGCGGGCCGGGGAGCTGTCCCTGGCGGCCACCCGGGGCACGGCGGCCCTGGACGCCTACTTCGGCCGGTACCTCCCCCAGGCCGTCCTGGCCGCCCTGGCCCCGGTCGGCATCCTGGCCTGGGTGGGCTGGACCGACTGGGTGTCCCTGGTCGTCCTGGTCGTCCTGGTGGCCCTGGTCCCGGTGGTGATGGTGCTGTTCGGCCGCCGTTCCGCCGCCGAGACCCAGCGGCAGTGGCGGCGGCTGTCGTCCCTTTCGGCCCGGTTCCTGGACCTGGTCCGCGGGTTGCCCACCCTGCGGGCCTTCGGACGGTCCGCCCAGGGTCGCCAGGAGGTGGCCGCCGCCACGGAAGGGCTCCGGCAGACCACCATGGCCACTCTCCGGGTGGCCTTCCTCTCGGCGCTGGCCATGGAGCTCATCGCCGGCATCGGCACCGGCCTGGTGGCCATGGTGCTGGGCCTGCGGCTGCTGGACGGCGGGGTGCCGCTGTACACCGCGCTGGCCGTCCTGCTGGTGTCCCCGGAGGTGTTCCTGCCGCTGCGGCGGGCCGGGGCCGAATTCCACGCCAGCACCGAAGGGCAGGCCGCGGCGCAGCGCATCCTGGACATCCTGGACGAGCCCCTCCCGGCCCCGTCCGGGCCGGCGGCCCCGGCGGCCCCGGCGGCCCCGGCGGGCCAAGCGGGGCAGGCGGGCGGCGGCCGGGGCGTGTCCGCGGACCGGGACGTTGCCGCGGAAACGCTCCCAGGGCCCCCGGCCGTAGCGGGGACGGGGACGGGGGCGGGGGTGGGGCCGCTCCCGGTCACCATGGCGGGGGTCACGGTGCACTACGCCGGCCGGGCCGAACCGGCCCTCGACCGCTTCGACCTGCATCTGGAGCCGGGCGAGCACGTCGCCCTGGTCGGCCCCTCCGGGGCGGGCAAGTCGACGGTGCTGGCGGTGCTGCTGGGCTTCGTGGCCCCCGACGCCGGCGCCGTCCGGGTGGGCGGGGTCGACCTGTCGGCGGTGGACCCGGCGTCGTGGCGGCGGCAGGTCGCCTGGGTGCCCCAGCGGCCACACCTGTTCGGGGGGACCGTCGCCGACAACCTCCGCCTGGGCGACCCCGGGGCGGACGACGGCCGGCTGCGCCGGGTCCTGGCCGCGGTCGGCCTGGCCGACCTCGTGGCCGCCCTGCCGGCCGGCCTGGACACCCCGGTGGGCGACGGCGGCCTGGCGCTGAGCGCCGGGGAGCGGCAACGGCTGGCCATCGCCCGGGCCGCCCTCCGCGACGTCCCGCTGGTGCTCCTGGACGAGCCGGTGGCCCACCTGGACCGGGCCACCGAGGGCCACCTCCGCGACGCCCTGACGCCGTGGCTGGACGGCCGCGCCGTGCTGGTGGCCGCCCACCGCCCGGAGCTGGTCGGCCGGATCGACCGCACCGTGGCCATGGGGGGGACCCCGGCCGAGGCCGGTGACCGCACCGTGGGAGCACCGGCGTGACCGGCCGGCAGGTGCTGGGCCGGCTGGTCCGGATCGGGGCCCCACGATGGGGACGGCTGGCCGTGGCGGCCCTGCTGGGGGTGGCCGGGGCCATGGCCACGGTGGGCCTGCTGGCCGGGTCGGGCTACGTGGTGGACCGGGCCGCGTTCCGGCCCGGCCTGGGGGCCATCGCCGGGCTGCTAGCCGCGGTGGAGGTGCTGGCGTTCGTCCGCGGGCCGCTGCGGTACGGGGAGCGGCTGGTGGCCCACGACGCCGCCTTCCGGTCGCTGTCGCGGTGGCGGACCTGGCTGTATGACCGGCTGGAGCCGCTGGCCCCGGCCGGGCTGGGGCTGTGGCGCAGCGGGGACCTGCTGGTCCGGGCCACCGACGACGTGGACACCCTGCAGGACCTGTACCTGCGCTGCCTGCTGCCGGTCACGGTGACGGTGGCCGCGGCCACCCTGGCGGTGGTGGTGACGGCGGTCGTCCTGCCGGTGGCCGGGCTGGTCCTGGCGATCTGCCTGGTGGTGGCCGTGGTCGCCGGGCCGGCGGTGGCCGCGGCCACCCGGCCGGGCCGCGGGAGGGAGGCGGCGCTGCGGGGCCAACTGTCGGCCGAGGTGGTGGACCTGCTGACCGGCGCGGCCGACCTGCTGGCGTTCGGGCAGGAGGCACGGCTGCTGGCCAGGGTGGAGGACGTCGACCGGGAGCTGACCCGGCTGGCCCGGCGGCGGGCGCTGGCCGCCGGGGCGGCGTCGGCGGTGGTCACCGCCTGCGTCGGCGCCGCGGTGGTCGGGGTGCTGGCCACCGGGGTGGCCGCCGTCGCCCACCACCACCTGTCCGCGGTGATGCTGGCGGTCCTGCCGCTGGCCGCGGTGGGGGCCTTCGAGACCGTCCCGGCCCTGGCCGGCGCGGCCGTGCGGACCGGCGACGTGGTGGCCGCCGGTCGCCGCCTGCTGGCCTTCGAGGACGTCCCGGCGCCGGTCACCGACCCGGACCGGCCGGAGCCGGTGCCGGCGGGGTGCCCGGAGCTGACCGTCGAAGGGGCCCGGCTGCGGTACCGGCCGGACCTGCCGTGGGCCCTGGACGGCCTCAGCCTGACGGTGCCGGCCGGCGGCCGCACGGCGGTGATCGGCCCGAGCGGGGCCGGCAAGAGCAGCCTGGTCAACGCCCTGTTGCGGTTCTGGCCGCTGCAGGCCGGGACCGCGGCGCTCGGGGGGGTGCCGATCGACCGGCTGGCGCAGGCCGACGTCCGGCGCACCGTGGCCCTGGTGGACCAGGACGCCCACCTGTTCGCCGGCACCATCCGGCAGAACGTGGCCCTGGGCCGCCCCCGAGCCACCGAGGACGAGGTGGCCGAGGCGGTGCGGCTGGCCCACCTGGACCGGTGGGTGGCCACCCTGCCGGACGGCCTGGACACCCAGGTCGGCGAGCGCGGCGCCCGGGTGTCCGGAGGGCAGCGCCAACGGATCGCCGTGGCCCGGGCCCTGCTGGCCGGCGGTCCGGTGCTGGTCCTGGACGAGCCGACGGCCGGCCTCGACGAGGACGGCGGCGGTCGCCTGCTGGCCGACGTGCTGGCGGCCTCCGCCGATCGCAGCGTGCTCCTGGTCACCCACCGCGACCGCGACCTGGCCGGGTTCGACCGGGTGGTCGTGGTGGACCGGGGCCGGCAGGCCCCACCCCCGGATCGGCCGGAGCCGCCGGAGCCGCCGGAGCGGCCGGACGGCGGGCCGGGCCAGGCCGGCTAGATCGGGGTCGGCTGCAGCCGTAGCTGCCGGACGGCCCGGGAATGGCCCACGGCGGCCAGGGTGATGGTGTAGATCAGCAACGGCACCAGGCTGGCCAGCTCGGCCGCCCGGCCGGCCATGACGTACTCGGCCAGCGGCCGGAGCGCCCCGCCGATCACCGCGCTCTCGCAGGCCTTTGCGGGGACCCCGGCCGGCGCCTCCAGGTCCCGGTCGCCGCCGAGCAGGGTCCGGCAGCGAAGGATGACCGCGTTCAGCCGCTCCATCCCGGCCGGACCGGCCTGGGCGGCCTCGACGATGCACAACCGGCAGAACGCGGGGTTGGCGGCCAGCGCCTCCAGCATGGCCCCGATGGCCGCCCGGACCCGGTCCTCCCAGAGGCCCTCGGTCCGGGCGAACGCCGCCGATCCCTGCTCGAACACCAGGTCGGCGCCGACGTCGAAGGCCGCGAAGAAGCAGTCCTCCTTGTTCTGGAATTGGGTGTAGAACTCCTTGGCGGACACCCCGGCCCGGCGGCAGACCGTCATGATCCGCGTCTGGGCCAGGCCGTGCTCGCCCAGCTCGGCGACGAAGGCGTCCAGGATCCGGGCGCGCTGCACGGCGCGGATCTCCTCCCTCGGACGCCCGTGGCGGCCGATGGGCACCACCCGGTCGTCGCCGTTGGGCGGCCGCCCGCCGGGCAGCACCACCGGTCCGGCCGTGGCGGCATCCACTACCCCACCCGTACCGTTACTCATGGCGCATCCCGGCGCCGGCAACGAAGGTCCCCATTTGCATCCTCGTTCCCCTGATCCCCCGCCGCCGTCGCCGGCCGGCGGGACCTCCCGGAGGCCGATCGGGTCACCAGCAGCCCCGCCCGGCCTTCGTTCCCTCGCCTTTACCTTCGAGCGGCCACGATACGACATCCGCAGGCCGCCGAACATGCAAGAGGCTGCAATTGGTGAAAATCGCCGTCGAGTGCACCGTTGGGCCAGAATTTCTTCGCCATCACCGGCCGGGCCCAGCCTGGCGGCGCGTGTGCGCCGCAGCCCAAGACTGCACTTATCTTGTAATCTTTGCGGCATCGGTGGGGGGGGGCCGGGGCAGCACGACGAGGGAGCCGCAGGACAATGCCGCGCCAACCGACCGCAACCAACGAACCTGTCCCGGCCGACGGCCGGTTGGCCCGGGGTCAGCGGACCCGCGTGAAGGTGGCCGAGGCCCTCATCTCCCTCCTGGAAGAAGGCAATCCCCAACCCACCGCCAAGGAGGTGGCCGACCGGGCCGACATCTCGGTCCGCCTGGTGTTCCACCACTTCCAGGACATGGAGGCCGTCTACCGGGCCGTCATCCAGCTCCAGGCCGCCAGGCACTGGAGCAGCCTGAAGGAGATCCCGGCGGACCTGCCCCTGGCCGACCGCATCGACCGCACCGTCCGGCAGCGGGCCCGCCTGTACGAGGCCATCAGCGCCGTCCGCCGGGCCGTCACTCCCCAGGCCCTCAGCTCCCCGGAGCTGTCCGCCATGGTGGCCCGGTCCAACGTCTTCCTCCGGGACCTCCTGGCGAACACCTTCGCCGACGTGCTGTCCGACGCCGGACCGGGTCGCGGGCAACTGCTGGCGGCCCTGGACCTGGCCGGCTCCTGGGAGGCCTGGGACCGCCTGCGCGCCCGCCAGGGGCAGTCCGCCGCGGCCGCCCGGCGGGTCATGGCCCAGGTGCTCACCGCCCTGCTCGAGGCCGGTGGTGGGCCGCATCGGGCGGGCCGGTGAAGGCGCTGCGGACCCCCGACGACCGGTTCGCCGGCCTGCCCGGGTACGGGTTCGCCCCGCACTACGTGGAGGTCCCGGCCGGCGACGAGGACCCCGACGGGGTCCGGACGCTGCGGCTGCACTACCTCGACGAGGGTCCGGCCGGCGCGGCCGAGACGGTGCTGCTGCTCCACGGCGAACCCAGTTGGTCCTACCTGTACCGCACCATGGTGCCGGTGCTGGCGGCTGCCGGCCACCGGGTGATCGCCCCGGACCTCGTCGGGTTCGGGCGGTCCGACAAGCCGGCCGCCCGATCGGACTACAGCTACGCCGGCCACGTCGAGTGGTTGCGGTCGGCCCTGTTCGACCGGCTGGACCTGTCCGGCCTGACCCTGTGCGGGCAGGACTGGGGCGGCCTGCTGGGGCTCCGCCTGGTGGCCGAGCACCCCGACCGGTTCCGCCGGGTGGTGGCCGCCAACACCGGGCTGCCCACCGGGGACGAACGGATGACCGAGGCGTTCGCCAACTGGCAACGGTTCTCCCAGGACGTCCCCCAACTGCCGGTCGGCCTGATCGTGAACGGCGGCACCCTCTCCGACCTCCCGCCCGACGTCGTCGCCGCCTACGACGCCCCGTTCCCGGACGAGGACTACAAGGAGGGCGCCCGCCAGTTCCCGGTGCTGGTCCCCACCACCCCGGACGACCCGGCGAGCGCCGACAACCGCCGGGCCTGGCAGTCGCTGGCCACCTTCGACAAGCCGTTCCTCTGCGCCTTCAGCGACGGCGACCCGATCACGCGGGGAGCGGACCGCCGGTTCCGCGACGAGGTCCCCGGGGCGGCCGGGGTCGACCACGTCACCATCACCGGCGGCGGCCACTTCCTCCAGGAGGACAAGGGGCCGGAACTGGCCGACACCATCGTCGCCTTCATCGCCGCCACCCCGGCCGGCTGACCCACTGCCCCACTGCCCCGCTGCCCCACTGCTCCACTGCCTCGCTGCGTCGGTCCCTGTGGACCCCCCCGTGGCCGGTGCTCGACGCAGACGCTACCGATAAGTAGCATGGATACATCTCGGCGTGGGGGGTCGTAGACGGCAACGAAGCGGAGCCAGCGGACGGGCCGGCGGCCCTTCGGGGCGTCGCGGTGGTCGGCCGGTGGGGATCGGCGGGGATGCCACTGCTGCCGCGGTCCCTGCGGCAGGCCTTCAGCGGGACGGCCCTGCCGCCGATCGTGGCCGTCGACCTGGGCCTGCCGGTGGGCGCCACCGTGGCCGACCTGGACGGGGCCGGATGGTGCGGCGGCGGGCGGCCACCGGCCCTGGTGGTCGAGTTCCTGCTGGGGCTGGTCGGCTCCAGGAAGGCGCGGGACCTCCGGATCATGGCGGACCCGTGGCCCGGCGACGTCCGGCCGGGCCAGGTGCTCTGGCCGACCCGGCTGGGCCGGGCACTGCGGCAGGCCGACCTGCTGGCGGCGGACCGGCTGGAACGGTTGACCTACGGCCGCCTGCTGGCCATTCCCGCCACCGGCCGCAAGACCGCCCTGGAGATGGGCGTCATCGTGGACGCCCTGGCCGGCACCCCCGCGGCGCCGCTCGACGCCGCCGCCCGGCGACGGCTGGCCGAGGCGGCCCGCTGGGCCTGGACCGCCCGCGTCGGCAGCCACGACGGCCGGTTCCGGGACGTGCTGCCCCCGCACCCGGGCCGCCTGGACCAGTTGCTGGCCGACGCCGCCGCCGATCCCGACGGCCGGCTGGCCCGGGCCCTCGCCCACGCCCTTCCGGCCGTCGTGGACCGGGCGGAGCACCTCGGCCGGGAGCCGCTGGACCGCGCCGTGACGCGGCTCAGCCGGGCTCTCGGGGTCTCCCCGCGCGACCTGGCCATCACCACGGCCAGGTTGGACCGGAGCGGCGGCGGCCTGCGCAAGCTCCACGACGTCGGTCGCCCGTTCTCGGTCAGCAAGGAACGGGCCCGGCAGGTCATCCGCCGTACCACCGGCCGGCTCCGGGACGGCTTCCTGCCCCAGCTCGGCATCGTCGGCCGGCAACTGGGCGCCTGGGCCCCCGTTCCGGCCGCCGACGCCGCCCACCGGCTCGTCCGGGCCGGCCTCTGCATGGACCCGGTCGACCCCGCGTTCGTGGCCGCCCTGGCCGACCTCCTGGGGTACCCGGTCCCTTTCCAGGTCGACGCCGGTGGTGGGGTGCCGCTGGTGGTGCCGCCCGGCCTGGCCGTCGGCCGGGCGGTGCTGTCTGCCGCCACCCGCCTGGCCAAGCGAGACGGCATCCTGTCGGTCGACCAGGTGGTCGCCGCCGTCGCGCGTGAGGGGGCCGCACACAACGAGGGTGACGGCGGTGGCGGCCTCGGCGGTGGCAGCGGCGTCGGTGGTGGCGGCGGCAACGTCGGTGGTGACGACGACGGCGACGTTGGTGGTGGCGACGGCGACGGCGTGGTCGACGTCGGCGGCCGGGCCGGTGGCCGTCCGTGGCTGCCCACAGTGGTCCGGCTGGTGTTGCGGTCGTCGCCGGCGACCGCCCACTTGGCCGGCGACTGGTTCTGGCTGCCCGGCCAGGGCCCCGGCCGGCACTGCGTCCGCAACGTCACCCGGCGGATGCTGGCCGTGTCGTCCCCCCTGGACCTCCCGACCCTGCGCGGCGGGCTGGTCCGCCAGCGCCACGGCGTCCGGGTGAGCGAGGTGCCGCCGGAGGCGGTGCTGGCGGCCTACTACGACGCCCACCCCGACTTCGTCCTGGAGGGCCACACCGTCCGGTCGGCCGGCCCGCTGGACCTGACGGCGCTCCTGGCGCCGGCCGAACAGGCCCTGGTGGCCACCCTGCGGGCCGCCCCAGCCGCCCGGCTGTCCCGGGCCGCCCTGGAGCGCGGCGCCCGCGCCCGGGGGGTGGACCACCGGCAGTTCGACAGCGTCGTCACCTACACCCCGGTGGTCGTCCACTCCGAACGCGACGTCTGGCGGCTCCGGACCTAGCCGGCCTGGTTGCCGGACTGCTCGCCGGCCCGGTCGCCGGACGTGGCGTCGTCCGCCGGGAGGCCGGCGTCGCGGGCAGCCGCCGACCGACGGAGCTCCACGGCGGACGGCGCCGGGTACTGCCCCCGTCCCGGCCGCCAGCCCAGGGCCAGCTTGTCCGGGCCCGGCCCGTCGGCGGCCCAGATGTGGCAGCTCCCGGCCAACCACGGCTGGATCGGGACCGTCCTGGCGGCCGCCGTCCCGGAACGGCCCTGCGGGATCGCAGCACCTTCGGGCGGGTCGTCGTGCAGGGCCTCCCCCCGGCGGAACGCCGAGGACGGGATGGCCTGCACCACCACCGGCCCAATGGTGCGGGCCAGCAGCTCCAGGTGGGTGCAGCCGAGGGTGCGGCCGAACCGCTCCTGGACGGCCCGGCTGTACCCGCGGGCGACGCTCAGGCCGACCAGTCCCCGGAAGGCCGGTTCGATGGCCACGCACTCGGCGTGGGGGAACCGGTCCATCCGGGCCCGGGCGTCGGTGATGACCAGGTCGGACCGCCGGACGGTGACGGCCAGCTCCATGTCGTGCACCTGGACCGGCCAGCCGGAGCCGGCCGGCACCCAGGGCCGGGCGTCCTGCAGCCGGCCGACCACCACCAGGTCGTCGCCATCCTCGAACACCTCCACCTCGATGGTGCGGCGGTGGGTCGGCACCTCGTCCTCGGGAACGGTCGGACCCGGGGACTCGGGGTTCCGGGGATCGGCGTCGACAGGTTCGGCCACCGGCCGATCTTGGCCGGGGACCGCCATCAGGTCCAACCGGCCGCCCCCGGCGGGCCGGTCTGCCGGCCGGGTCCCGGCGACACTCCGGCCGGGTCCCGCCGACAACGGAGCCCGGCATTGGTGGCCGGGAACACCGGACGACCAACACGGCGAAGGGTCGGTCTGCCCCCTCCTGCCCGCCTGCAATGGAGCCCGGCCGGGTGGGCCGGGATCACTGGGACAAAGACGACTGCGCGGCGGCCGGCCTGGTGCTGCAATGGAGCCCGGCCGGGTGGGCCGGGATCATTAGTGAGCGGCCGAGGCGGTCCAGGCGCCAGACGACGCTGCAATGGAGCCCGGCCGGGTGGGCCGGGATCACCTGGAGGATCATCGACCAGAGCACCATCGACTTGCCACTGCAATGGAGCCCGGCCGGGAGGGCCTGGATCACGACCCTGCTGGCGCCGTAGTGGCTGGACAGCCTCCCGCCGCAATGGAGCCCGGCCGAGAAGGCCGGGATCACCTCGTTCGGGATGCCCTGGAGCCGGCAGTAGGTGACGCCGCGATGGAGCCCAGCCGAGAAGGCCGGGATCACATCTCCAGCTCGATCAGGGGCCACCGGTTCATCTGCGCCGCAATGGAGCCCAGCCGAGAAGGCCGGGATCACTCCACCCCGATCGAGCGGGTGAGGGCATCGGTGATTGCCGCAATGGAGCCCAGCCGAGAAGGCCGGGATCACACTGAGCGGGGGCATCGGATCACCGTTCTCGTCCAGCCGCAATGGAGCCCAGCCGAGAAGGCCGGGATCACCGTCCCCAACGCCACACGAGTCACCCAGCCCTACTGGCCGCAATGGAGCCCGGCCGAGAAGGCCGGGATCACTGGCGTACATCACCCGCAAGGTCACTGGCACAACGCCGCAATGGAGCCCAGCCGAGAAGGCCGGGATCACAACGCCCGCGACGGCGGCAAGGTCCTCGACGCCCTGCCGCAATGGAGCCCAGCCGAGAAGGCCGGGATCACGGCCGGCCAGAACGAGGGCGAGGCCGCGCATCAGAAGCCGCAATGGAGCCCGGCCGAGAAGGCCGGGATCACCCGTCGTTTCGACCGCCACAGCCGTCAACGTTGGCGAGCCGCAATGGAGCTCGGCCGAGAAGGCCGGGATCACACCAATGACATCGTCGGCAAGTGGAGCAGCGCCACGCCGCAATGGAGCCCGGCCGAGAAGGCCGGGATCACGCCACGAAGCTGTGGAAGGCGGACAGGTCGGGCAGGCCGCAATGGAGCCCGGCCGAGACCGCCGGCCGGCCGAGCGTCATCCTGGCCTGCTCTGAGCCGCAATGGAGCCCGGCCGAGAAGGCCGGGATCACCGGCGAGGCCGTCACCGAGTTGGGCATGGTCGTGCCGCCGCAATGGAGCCCGGCCGAGAAGGCCGGGATCACCTGCGGGAAGACGGCAATCCGGCCGGTCTCTCACACGCCGCAATGGAGCCCGGCCGAGAAGGCCGGGATCACCGGCGAGGCCGTCACCGAGTTGGGCATGGTCGTGCCGCCGCAATGGAGCCCGGCCGAGAAGGCCGGGATCACCGGGTGGTCGCCTTCAGCGACTGGCTCTACATCTTGCCGCAATGGAGCCCGGCCGAGAAGGCCGGGATCACTTTGCCAAGTCGTTCACCTCGCCTTCGGTTCGGCTGCCGCAATGGAGCCCGGCCGAGAAGGCCGGGATCACAGAAGAAGGCGACACCGGCCTCCACACAGCGGTCTCGCCGCAATGGAGCCCGGCCGAGAAGGCCGGGATCACCTGACCGCCGCCCGCGGCCTGGACTTCGCCCGCTCGCCGCAATGGAGCCCGGCCGAGAAGGCCGGGATCACCGGCACGCTGACCGGCCCGGGCGGTGGTGGTCTCGTCGTGCCGCAATGGAGCCCGGCCGAGAAGGCCGGGATCACCGCCGGCAACAACCGGTGCAGCGTGACACTTCGATCGCCGCAATGGAGCCCAGCCGAGAAGGCCGGGATCACACATCGGCCGAAAGCTCGATCCTTTCGACAACGCTGCCGCAATGGAGCCCAGCCGAGAAGGCCGGGATCACCCAGCGCCGGCACATCGGCCACCATCACCAAGACGGCCGCAATGGAGCCCGGCCGAGACGGCCGGGATCACGTGCCAGCAAACGCCGGGGTGTCGTCGGGGTACTGGCCGCAATGGAGCCCGGCCGAGAAGGCCGGGATCACACTTGCCGAGCAGCTTCGGGTCCTGGGCACCGGCGAGCCGCAATGGAGCCCGGCCGAGAAGGCCGGGATCACAACCTCCAGCTCAACGGGGGGATCAACACGATGTTGCCGCAATGGAGCCCGGCCGAGAAGGCCGGGATCACATCGAGCAGGTCGCCTTGGGCCTCCCCCAGGAGACGCCGCAATGGAGCCCGGCCGAGAAGGCCGGGATCACCCGCTGGCGAGGGACGGATCGCCCTACGGGACCACGGGCCGCAATGGAGCCCGGCCGAGAAGGCCGGGATCACGTCCGAACTCGATCTGGAGGCCACCAGCGAGAGCCTGCCGCAATGGAGCCCGGCCGAGAAGGCCGGGATCACCGCTCACAATTGTTGCCCGTCATGAGCTGGGCGAACGTGGGCCTCTGCGAGCGGTGGGAAACGGGGGGTCGGATGAGAGTCGCACTATTCGGTTGGAAAGGATCATCTGCCGCTGCCACCTGGGGGCGAGGGCTCATGAATGACCGTGCCGCCAACTGGCCAGTCGCAGCGTAGCCGCCGGGTGCCCCTCCGACTTCCATGGCACTGCGCACGAGGTCGTTCGCAACGACTGGTTCGACGCGACGACAGGGAAAGGATCGACGGCCGAGGAAGGCCAACCAATCTGCCGGCAATCTGTCACCACCGCATCCCCTTTCACCTCTCCAAACGCCACTCGGCCGACGTTTGTATCGTGCAATTCGGGTGTGACATGGAGCCCGAAAAGGGCGCCGAGAAGTTGCTCGGTTTCGGTCTCCCTCGATCACGTCCCCTCGACCACGTCGACCACCGCCGCCGGCCCCAGCTCGGCGGACGGGAGACGGACCGAGCAGGCCGGTGGTGGGTTCAGGCCGGTGGTGGGCTACGGGGTCCAGTTGAAGCCGTGGACCACCGGGCCGGACGGGGTCCAGGCGATGCGGGTGATGGAGCCGGTGGACAGGTGCAGGCGCCAGGCCAGGCGGTCGTCGGCGCCGAGGGCCCAGGCGACGGCGGCCTTGATGGGGGAGACGTGGCTGACCACGACGACGTCGCCGTGGTCCGAACGGGCCCCCTCGCCGGGGGTGGCGACGAGGTCGTCGCAGGCCTGGCGGACCCGGGCGCCGAGGTCGGCGAGGGACTCGCCACCCTCCGGCCGGTAGGCCGGGTCGGACCGCCACCGCAGCCACACGTCGGCGGGGACGTCGCTGAGGGCCCGGCCCTCGTGCTCGCCGTAGTCCACCTCCACCCACCGCCGGTCGACCTGGACCGGGAGGCCGAGGCCGAGGGCGTCGGCGGTGTCGAGGGCCCGGCGCAGCGGGCTGGACACCACCGCGACCACCGGGGGGGCCGCGGTGCCGTCGGGGCCGTGGCGCAGGCGGGCGCCGACGGCGGCGGCCTGGCCGCGGCCCTTGTCGGTCAACGGCACGTCGGAGCGGCCGAGCAGCAGGCCGGCGGCGTTGGCGGTGGCCTCGCCGTGGCGGACCAGGACGAGCACCGGTCAGGCCCGGACCAGGATGCGGCCGCACTGGTCGCAGGTGGCCACCGACCCCGGCGGCAGCCGGCGGACCCGCTCCACCTCCATCGACGGCAGCTCCAGGTGGCAGCCGTCGCAGTGGCTGCCGATCAGCCTGGCCGCCCCGACCCCGCCCAGCCGGCCCCGGAGGCCCTCGTAGCGGGTGGCCAGGTCCTCCGGCAGCCCGGCCGCGGTGTCGGCCCTGGCTGCGATCTCCACGGACAGGTCGGCGTCCACCACCGCCTCCGCCTCGGCCAGGGCCGACCGCAGGGTCTCCGCCGAAGCCGCCAGCCGGTCCCGTTCGGCGGCCAGCCGGCCCAGGTCGGCGTCCACCGGCTCCTGCTCCTCCATCAGCTCCAGCTCGACGTCCTCCAGCTCGGACCGCCGGTCGGCCAGGTGCCGGATCTCCTCGTCCATGGCCTGCAGATCGCGGGCCGACGTGCCGCGGGCCGCGTACATCCGGTCCTCCAGGGCCTTCCGCCGGTTGGCCACCCCGGCGATCTGCTCCTCCAGCTCCGCCTGGCGAGCTTGGAGGTCCCGGCGCTGCGCCTCCAGGGCGGCGGCCCGGGCCGCCAGATCGGCAAGGCCGGCCTCGACGGTGCGGAGCTCCTCGCGCTCCGGCAGGGTGTCCCGGCGGTGGTGCAACTGGCTGATGGCCGTGTCCAGGTCCTGGACCCGGATCAGCACCTGCAGCGGTGTGGTCGCCGCACCATCAGCACCCCCTGCGCCATCCGCACCCCCCGCACCCTCGGCGCCGTCAGCCATCGACCTCACCCTCCTTCTCCACTCCCGCCACCGGTCCCGTCGCTCCCCTCCCAGCATGCCCGGGCGGCTCGCAGGGCGCCGACCAAGCCGGGGTCGGCGATCGCCTCGGCCTCCGCCCAGGTGAACCAGCCCACCTCCGGGCTCTCCCCCGGCGGCGGGGCCGGGTCCTGGTCGGGGCCGACCAGGACGAAGCGTAGGTCCAGGTGGGTATGACCGGACGCACCCCGATGGACGTCCAGGTGCACCAACCGTGGGCCGCCGGCCGGATGGGTGGCCGCCAGCCCGGTCTCCTCCAGGCACTCCCGGACCGCCGTCGCCTCCGGCCGCTCCCCCGGATCGATGTGGCCGCCCGGCTGCAGCCACAGCCCCAGCCGGCGGTGCCGGTGCAGCACCGTGCCGCGCCGGCCCACCACCACCGCCGACGCGGTCACGTGCACCGGGTCCGCCGTCTCGTCACACGGCCGACCCAGCCGGTCCAGCTCGGCCAGGAACCGGGCCTTCGCCGCCGCCTCCCGGGCATCGGCGGCCACGTGGCCGGCCACCAGCCACCGGATGTCCTCGGCACCCGGCCCCGGCTCCGGGGCCTCACCGGGTTCGGTCACCGGCCGTCTGGTGACGGGCCGGTCACCGTGCCCCGCAGCACCGTCACCGCCCCGCCGGCCACCCCCACCCGGTCGCCGGCCACCGTCACCCGCAGCCGGCCGGCACGGGCCGACAACTGCGCCGCCTGCAGCACCGTCCGCCCCAGCCGCCCCGCCCAGTACGGGCCCAGCGCGCACTGCGCCGAGCCGGTGACCGGGTCCTCTTCGATGCCGACCCCGCACCCGAACACCCGGAGCACGTAGTCCACCCCGTCCCCCTCCGGCCCGTCGCCGGCTGGCCCGTCCCCCTCCGGCCCGTCGCCGGCCGCGGTGACCACCACCGCCCGGTACGGCAGGGCGTCCATGATGGCCGGGTCGGGGACCAGCGACCGGACGGCGGCGGCGTCGGGCAGCTCGACGACCAGGTCGTCACCTCCCTCGAACGCGGCCACGACCGGCCAACCTGCTGGCAGCGGCGGCGGATCGACCGGCCGGGGCGTCGCCGCCGGCAGGTCCAGCTCGATGACGTCGCCGCCCAGCCGGGCGGTCAGCAGGCCGCTGCGGGTGGTGAACGACAGCATCTGCCCGTCGACGGCCCGGCCGGCGTCCCGCAGGGCCTGGGCGGAGGCCAGGGTGGCGTGGCCGCAGAGGTCCACCTCGATGGTGGGGGTGAACCACCGCAGCGACCACCGGTGGTCGTCGCCGTCGCTGTCGCCGGCGCTCGAGCCCGGCCATAGGTAGGCGGTCTCGGACAGCCCTAGCTCGAAGGCCAGCCGCTGCATCCACCGCGGATCGGCCGGCCGGTCCAGCAGGCAGACCCCGGCGGGGTTGCCGCCGAACGGGCGGTCGGTGAAGGCGTCGACCCAGAAGAACGGGACGTCCACGGTCACCGTGACAGGGCCTTCACCGACAGGGCCTTCAACCGGACCAGGGCCTCGTCCAGCACCTCGGGCCGCTTGCAGAACGCCCAGCGGACCAGCGATGCCCCCTCGGAGGGGTGCAGGTAGAACACCGAGCTGGGGACGGCCACCACCCCGCACCGTTCCGGCAGGGACCGGCAGAAGGCGACGGCGTCGGGCTCCCCGAGGACGGCGACGTCGGTGTTGACGAAGTAGGTGCCCGCGGGCCGGTAGGTGGGGAGGCCGAGGGCGTCGAGGCCGTCGCAGAACCGGTCCCGGCGGTCCCGCAGGGAGGCCACCAGGGGGTCGATCAGCCGGGGGCCGGCGGCCAGGCCTGCGGCGACGGCGTACTGCAACGGGGTGCCGCCGGCGAAGGTCAGGAACTGCTTGGCGGCCCGGATGGCGGCCACCAGCGGGGCCGGGCCGACGGCCCAGCCGACCTTCCAGCCGGTGAACGAGAACGTCTTGCCGGCCGACGACAGGGTCAGGGTGCGCTCCGCCATGCCCGGACGGCCAGCCAGCGGGAGGTGGCAGCCGTCGAACACCAGGTGCTCGTACACCTCGTCGCTGACCGCCAGCAGGTCCCGGTCGACGCACAGCCCGGCGATCAGGTCCAGCTCGTCTGCGTCGAACACCTTCCCGGTGGGGTTGTGGGGGGTGTTCAGCAGCACCAGCCGGGTCCGGTCGGTGACGGCGGCCCGCAGGTCGGCCGGGTCGAACGACCAGTCCGGGGCCCGCAGCGTGACCACCCGGGGGACCGCGCCGGCCATGGAGACGACCGCGGCGTAGGAGTCGTAGAACGGCTCGAACATGACCACCTCGTCGCCGGGCTCGCAGAGGGCCAGCAGCGCGGCCGCGATGCCCTCGGTGGCCCCCGCGGTGACCAGCACCTGGCCGTCGGGGTCGACGTACTGGCCGTAGTAATGCCGCTGGTGGTCCGCGACGGCCTGGCGGAGCTCGGGGACCCCGGCGCCCGGCGGGTACTGGTTGCGGCCGTCCCGGATCGCGGCCACGGCGGCCTCCGCGATCTCGGCCGGACCGTCGGTGTCCGGGAACCCCTGGCCCAGGTTGATGGACCCGGTCGCCACCGCCAGGGCCGACATCTCGGCGAAGATGGTGGTGGTGAACGCCTGCAGCCGGTCGGTCAGGTAGGGCATCCGGTCGGTCGCCACGGTAGCCGGCCGGTGGTCGCCAGGGGGTTCCACCGGCCCGATGCTATCGACGGCCGGCCACCCGACGGCCGGTTACCCAAAGGGTTACCGCGCGCCCGGTTGCGTCGGTGGGTTTCATGGCCTCCGCGTCCGAACCCAACCGCCGGGACCGGCCTCCCCGACCGACCAACCCGCCCGTGCACGCGTAGTCCCGTCGCCGCCGCACCGTCGTCTCGTTCACCCGAACGTGATGCGCTTCGCTCTGCGTGGTGGCGCGCACGCTGGCCAGCCAGACCGCGGCCAATGGGTCCGCGGCCAGCCACCGAGCCGACGGTCCGCCGGCCCAGGGGCACTGACCCCGGATGAAGACGGCCCCGGCGCACCTGTCCTCTTCTATCAAATGCGATAACCGTCATAGTCCCGGCGGTATACGCCGGGACCACAGCGAGCCGATCAGCGGTGGCGAGTCGCCGTCCCAACCGCAATGGAGCCCGGCCGAGAAGGCCGGGGGCACTCGGTGGTGGCTGGCGGCCGAGCATCCCAACTACCCTCCGCAATGAAGCCCGACCGAAAAGGCCGGGATGACGCCGCGGCCAGGATGATGGCCGCCGCCGGCTTGTACCCGCAATGGAGCCCGGCCGAGAAGGCCGGGATGACCGGCGTCTGCGGGCTCTGCATCGCAGCGTCTACGAACCCGCAATGGGAGCCCGGCCGAGAAGGCCGGGGGCACGCGGCGCATCCGGCGGCGGAGCTGCATCGGCCTCTTGCCGCAATGGAGCCCGGCCGAGAAGGCCGGGGGCACACCATCACGGCCGGTCCGGTCCTCCGGGATCTCGTGCCGCAATGGAGCCCGGCCGAGAAGGCCGGGGGCACAGGGGGACCGGTCAAAAAACCCTTAGACCCCCTAGAGTCGCAATGGAGCCCGGCCGAGAAGGCCGGGGGCACCGACCGGTTGAGGCCGTAGTGGGTGGCCAGCTCAGCGCCGCAATGGAGCCCGGCCGAGAAGGCCGGGGGCACTACGTCGGCTTCGAGAAGTTCGCCAAGGGAAAGCTGCCGCAATGGAGCCCGGCCGAGAAGGCCGGGGGCACGAGAAGGGGGTCGTCGCCACGGGCAACTTGTCCCTGCCGCAATGGAGCCCGGCCGAGAAGGCCGGGGGCACGAGAGCCGAGAGATGCTGCTGTCGGATCGTCCGTTGCCGCAATGGAGCCCGGCCGAGAAGCCCGGGGGCACGAACGCCGCCAAGGCGCTCCACTCGCCCATCGTCAGGCCGCAATGGAGCCCGGCCGAGAAGGCCGGGGGCACTGACGGCCCGGTTCCACCTCGGCGCCTACGTGGTGCAGCCGCAATGGAGCCCGGCCGAGAAGGCCGGGGGCACGGCCCCGGCCGCCGCCGTCTGGCCCCGCTTGACTGTGCCGCAATGGAGCCCGGCCGAGAAGGCCGGGGGCACGGTCGGCTTCCAATGCAGCGGCATCGGACTCGACGGGCCGCAATGGAGCCCGGCCGAGAAGGCCGGGGGCACCTGCCCTGACTCCCCACGATTCCGCCAAACCCCCCTGCCGCAATGGAGCCCGGCCGAGAAGGCCGGGGGCACGTCACCCGGAGTTCAACTGACTCCCTGAACGCGAAGCCGCAATGGAGCCCGGCCGAGAAGGCCGGGGGCACGTCGGGCCGTGAGGAGTGGGCAGCTTACGCCGCCGCGCCGCAATGGAGCCCGGCCGAGAAGGCCGGGGGCACAGCGTCCAGACGATATCGACTTCGTCCATTGTCTCGCCGCAATGGAGCCCGGCCGAGAAGGCCGGGGGCACCGGCAAGATCGACCACTTCGAGGACGAGTCCCAGGGGGCCGCAATGGAGCCCGGCCGAGAAGGCCGGGGGCACACCAGTATCGCCTACCCCTGTTAGCCCGCTCATGTCGCCGCAATGGAGCCCGGCCGAGAAGGCCGGGGGCACGTCCGGGGGGCCGCACGGAACGGAGATGACAATGGCGCCGCAATGGAGCCCGGCCGAGAAGGCCGGGGGCACTGCCCATGCCTGCTGGGACGTGTCCACCCACTGGTGCCGCAATGGAGCCCGGCCGAGAAGGCCGGGGGCACGGTCAGGGTGACCGTGGTGTTGAAGCCATCGGGCTCGCCGCAATGGAGCCCGGCCGAGAAGGCCGGGGGCACGGTGGGCGCCCTGGCCACAGCCAAGCTGCTCAACTTCGCCGCAATGGAGCCCGGCCGAGAAGGCCGGGGGCACCTTGTCGTCCGATGAACCCAAGAAGCGAAGCACTTGCCGCAATGGAGCCCGGCCGAGAAGGCCGGGGGCACCGCTCGCAATCGTTACCCGTCATGAACTGGGTAAACGCGGGCCTCTGCGAGCGGTGGATGGTGAAGGACCGAAAGAGTCGCAACTATTCAATTGGAAAGGATCGTTTGCCGCCGTCATCTGCGAGCGAGGGCTGATGGGTGAGGGTGCCGCCAACTGACCGCTCGCAGCCCGGTCGTCGGCTCGACCCATGGTTCAGCCTCGCATGCCTCGCGTGCAAGGCCGATCGTGCCGAAAACGGAGCGACCGTGTCGGATCATCGTCCACCGAACACCGGGATTGGTGCACCGAAGCTCCCGTACCCCCCTTGATCCGTGCGGCGGATCGGTGCCTGCAGTACCGTCGAGAGGCCGCGGGCCTGCTGTTCTGGAACGCCCATCTTCGCCAAAGGCAACGACGTCAGCATCGAGAAGATCGATGAAGCGGACAGCGGGTTGTGCCACAGTGGCCACGTCAGCGACCCTCCCGACTTCCATGGTGCTGCGCACAGGGTGGTTCGCAACGACTCGTTCAGCGCGACGACCGGGAAGAAGCGAAGGCCGAGGAACGCCAGCCAATTGGCGGCTGGGACGCTCCGGGGGGGATCTGTCGACGGATTGCGAGCGCTGACCGCGTACAGGCGCTCGCCCCGAAGGTCCCACCGAAAGCTGGGCAGGTCGGAGTCGTACCGCCAGGGGCCGACCAGTGCCTCCTCCACCCGGTCGCGGTCCACCCGGCCAGCAAGCTCGCGCGCCATCTTCAGGAACTGCTGTTGCCCGGCGGTGAAGTGGAGATGAGTCGGCTTGGCGTCCCTGTCGTTCCCGGTCCCCGGTCGTCCGGCAAAGGCTCCCTCCGCCAACAGGGCGCACCACAGATCCGCAGCGGCGTGGTCGTGTTCCGACAGCCGGCAGTAGAGATGCTCCGCCCACGTGTGCAGCTCCTCTGCCGATGGCTTCACGTCGTCCAACGGCTTGCCGTCCGGTCCCCACGTCAACAAGGGCGACTCGATCCATTGCTGTCGGTCGTCCTCGACGAGATCCACCAGAGTGCCGAGGTCGTCGACTCCCTCGACGACCGCGTGTGGTCGCAGGTCGTCACTCCACCGGAGCAGCAATTGCTCGCCGTCATGACGGTCGGCTACGTCCAGCACTCCCAGGGCCGCCAAGAACCCGAGCGGATTGGTGCCGACAAGCGCCGGCAGTTCGAGGGTGGTCACCGCGCTTGCCTCCGTTGTGATCGCCCTACGTGCTCCTGTTCGTCTTCACTCCGTCGGTGGTCGGCCAGCCGAAGGATGGCCTCGAACCAGGCCAGGCGGAACCAGCCGTACTGCCGGACCAGCATCCAGAAACGGTCGGCAACACCCGAATCGATCCGTGTGAGCCGATGGTCGCTGCTGGCGACCAGCGTCCACGGATCGGATTTCGCCTCCACCATCTCTGGGTGACCGTCCGGCACGTACGGGGCGAACGGTCGGCAGTACCCGTGATGGCTGGTCACCAGATGGCAGACGAGATCCCAGTCGGTCGCCTTCTCGATGATGGACGGCTCTTGGGCGATGAGGGCCAGGCTCAGCAGCTCGTGCCGAGCCCCCTGGGGGTACCCGCTTTGCTGCTGGGCTTTGCGCTTGGCAGTCCGATCGGTCGCGGCGATCCTGGACTTCGCCAACAGTGGCTCACCGTCCAGCCGAGGAGCTCCACCTCGCAGCATCGCCTGGAACCGAGGGTCGGCCTTGCCGAGGTCGTGCAACCGCCCAGCCAAAGCGACGTCGTCCACCAGCCAGGCCGGCAGTCCGCAATGGGTTGCCAGCCTCCGGGCCCATTTCTCGACACCATGCAGGTGCTCGTCGAGCACCACCAAACGCTTGCTGGCCACGAAGGAGCTGTTCTCCGGCTCGAGGTCGAGGGGCTCCGGCTCGACATCAAGGGTGGAGCGACGGTCCGATTCGTCCTCCGCGCTCCGAGGCAGCCGGTACGACACACCGAACCAGGACGTCAGCCCCGTGGCGCTCCACGGTGGCGACTGCAGCTCCACCAGCTCCAATCGGTCGTCGACATCCTCCAAGCGGTCGTCAGCGCGCACCGCCCGTATGGCGTCCTGCATGTCCCGGACCGCGGCCGACACGTCGTCGTCATGTACCGATGTCACGTCGATGCCGGCGATCCACTCCAGGACGGGGCCCCGATAGTCATCCTCGTCGGTCAGCGAGCCCGGCGACGGTACCCAGTCGCCGGGTACCGCGGCCTGCAGGTCCGGCCTCAGCCGGAGCACGGCGATGCCCCGCTGGCGTCGTTGGGCTCTGTCGCCCACGTCGCGGACCGGTGCCCATGACGTCGGGTCCCACCACCCGTACGTTCGCCCGTCGAATTCGCCGCGACGAATGCCACCATAGGAGGACGGGACGACGATGGTCGCTCCCGGCGAGAGCTGGCCCGACACCCGCTCGACGGTGGTCTCACCGCCCCGCCAAATGGCGACCGGCCGCATCGCCGGTGGCCCCGCTGCACCAGTTCCTGTGGTCCTGCTGCCGTCGACGTCCGACAGGTCGTCATCGACATCCCGTCCACCTTCGGCGGGGGCTCTCAACCACGCCAACGCAGCGGCGATCGGCACCGACAGGGTTTCCGAGGATGCCGGCGGACGGAACGCCAGCAGGTCCATGACGCACCGGAGGGCGGTGGTGCGATCTATCGACGCCCCTGCGTCGTCTCCTCCATCCGACGATGTCGATCCCGACAAGGGATCTTCGTCGTCGCGACCGGCGGATCCATCGCAGGCCGCGGCCAACAGCTCGAACGTCAGGTCGTCTCGCCACACGATCTGGATGTCGGTGCTGGGCCGACCCATTCCGTGCAGCCACAGGGACACGTCGGGGTCGGTCGTGGGCGTGGGGGCCGTCTGCACCAGCAGGTCCAGGTGAGTCGGCAGGAGCACCGGGGCTGTCGACGACGGCGCCGCCAGCTCGCTGACTACGGCTCGTTCCGGCTCCAGATGCTGCCAGGCAGCCCACCCGAAGTCGAGCTGCTCCCGACGGCTCGCCTCCTCCAACCAGTTCCACGTCATTCGCAACGCGGGCCCATAGACCGGATCCTCATCCGAACCGACGTCTGCCGAACGGGCGAGGACCACCGATGGTGCGGAAACCCCGGCATCCCACAGATAACCGTCCCGGTCGAGCCGTCCCATCCGCTGCCGGAGCGCATCGAGACTTGCGCATTCGGTCACCAAGCCGTCGAAGTCGAAGTCAGCACCGGCCTCGATGCACTGGGTGGCGACGACGACCAGCGATGCGGTTGCGTCCAGCATCCGCGCCCTTCCGGTCTTGAGACGCGTCTGCAGCCTCTCTTGGAGGACCATCCGATCCGCTTCACGCATGCGTCCGGTCATCAGCACGACCTCGACGCCTTCCCGGTGGCCTTCCCGGATCTCGTCGTAGACCCGTCGAGCGGTGCTCACCCGGTTCACGACCACCGCGATCGTGTCGATCCGCTCACGGTCCAACAACCGCAGCGCCTCCTTGGCGCACTCCTTGGCGAACGTCCGGTCGGCCTTCGCCCGGTCGGTCTTCGACACCTTGACCAGCCTGGTCTCCGCCACCTTCGACGCATGGAGCCGTCGGTAGAGCACCGGGGCACCGTCAGGAGACAGGTCATCCCTCCCCGGGTCCAGATGGAACCGTCTCTCCGGCTCGCCGTCTCGGCTCCGCTCGTCCCGAGGGGTCGCCGACAGCTCGGCCACCTGCCATCGGTCACGGGCTCTCGATCCATCCTCCTCCTGGTAGCCGCCCCACGTTCGATAGGTCTCTCGAAGCTGCCGGAGGGTCTGGGCGAACGGCCGGGAGAGGTGCACCTCGTCGAGGAAGATCAGCGCGTCGTTGCCGAGCAGGCCCGCGTGGATCGGCCGCATCGAAGGGGACAGGCCGTACCCACGGAAGAGCAGCCGTGAGCCGACCTGATCGACCGTACTGGCCAGGATCGCCGGCCGGTCAGGGCGCCTCGCCCATGACTCGTCGCGGACGATCCCTCCCCGGAGCATCTCGACCCGCATGGGCGGGGCCCCCTCCTTCCCTCCCCACAGCGATCGAAGCCGGTCGGCCACCGTCGTCAGGACCGGGTCCGTCGGGTCCACGAGTGCGCGGAGGAGGGCTTTCGCCTCGACATATGCCTGGTCCACCACGACCCGCCGGTCCACCACCATGGCGATCCGCCGCGGCATCGTCCGCTCCTCCACCGGCCGTCCCGCGTCCAGCGCCAGCAGGAAGGTGGCGATGAGGACGACCGACGTCTTCCCCGCGCCGGTCGGGATGTCGACGTCCGGCCAGCGGCCATCGCTCCACACCTCACCAGCCAGCCGGGTCTGCCAGGTGAACGGCGACAGTGGGCTCCCATCGGGGTTGGTGTGACCGAGGTGGCAATGGACCGCCCCAAAGAAGTCGGGAAAGTCATCGATGGTCAGGGAACCGGTCATGACGCGACGCTCCTGTCCGCACCACGAACCCCACCGGATCGCTCGCGGCCGGGCACCGGAGCGAAGAGGCCGTACCCGTAGAAGCGGCCGGCCCCGATCAGCACCGGCCCCCGGACGGGCTCGTCGAACCACAGGCGGGCATGGACCGAGCAGCGGACCAGCGGGCCTTTGCCAGCACCCGTCCGGAAGGGAGCGAACCGCCGGAGCGGTGGGACACCCCGCCATGGGGTGTCGAGCCGTACCTCGACCTCCGCCGGCTCCGGCAAACCAGCGTAGACACACGCCCGGACGATGGCCGTCCGCGCCTCTTCCTCCGCCCGAGTCCGACGATCACGGCGCTCGCTCCGAAGGTCGCCAGGGTGGCGATCGAGGGCGATCGGGGTGACGCTCGCCCACTCGACGGTCGGTCGGCACCATCGACCAGGCTGCAGCCCCCACGGCACCGCTTCGTCGGTCACCTCCTCGAACCGGCACACCTCCACGTCACCGATCCGCAGCAGGCCGTTGTTCGTCTCCTGCCAACGACGTACCGCCGACTGGACCGCTTTCCGACCGTCGAGGGAAACGTCCCGGGGCAGGATGAGCCCGATGCCGAGCAACCTGCCGTCGGCGCGCTGGTTGCCGACGTTGGGAAGGGGCACGACGGCCAGGTGGGGCGACGTGGTCGGCGCCGTTCGCTCGCCTGGTCTCCCCGGTGCATGGCCGCTCACGATCTCGTGGACCGGCTCCGGCGCGTGGCTGATGAGCGCCTTGCGGACCACTCGAGCGATGTCCAACGACTGTCGGAGGGAGAACGAGCCCTTCCCTGACCGTCGGAGCACGATCCACTCCTCGCCGAGCAGCGGCGCTGCCGCAGATGACGGGGAGTGCTCGTCGTCGGACGCAATCCGATAGGGGACGACGACTGCCGGCAGCGAACGTGGCTCCGAGCCACGATGGTAGGCATATTCCGCCTCCAACGCCGACAGCAGGCCGGGGGCGGTGACCCTGATCGGCTCGGACCCTCCGTCATCGGGCAGGAAGGTCGGAGCAGGGGGTTCGGCCGCCACACGGCACGACACCATCGAGGACGAGTGCCCCAGCCGAGCCACCCGGGCCAGCAGGCCGTCGAGGACCGCAGTATGGGCAGGCAACGCGTCGACTGCCGACCACACGTACCAGATCCGTTCGTCCCGGGGCACGATGGTCGGATAGGTACGGGGCTGTCGTCCCCGATGGTCGGGGAACAGCTCCAACGCCTTGTTGGCCACCGACGCCGACGCGGTCTCCGGCGCCTGCGTCGCCCGTTGCGTGTCGGCCACGGCGCGGGCCAGCACCTTGTCCAACTTGGCCACCGCCTTCTCCCGGGCCTTCGGCGGCGTATCCGCCGGCAGGGAGGCCACCGCCCCTTCCGCCTCGATGATCCGCTCGTAGAGCCGCCTCTGGTCCCGGAGCACGGTGGCGTCGTTGACCGGGACAAAGCTGGTCACCAGGGCCCGAGTGGGTGGGGCGTCTGTGCAGCAGATCGACGGTGCCCCCAATGCCTCGAACCACTCCAACGCCAACCGTTCCTCACCATCTGGCACCTCCCGATCGGCATACGCCGAGACCATGGCGGAGAACAGGCGGGCAGGGTGAGGGGGCCACTCGGGTCGGTCCCGATCGTTGCTGCGGGTGGCCACGTACCGGCCGGTCAGCAGGGTGACCTCTATGGCCAGCATCAGTCATCGCCACCGTTCGTTGCCGTCAGGTTCCGGCTCCGCCGTACGAGCTCGGCCAGGCGCTCGGTCGGCACCAGCAGGAGCTCTTCCTCGACCCATCCGAGACCGAGCTCGGACGCTCGACCTGCGCTCTCGCGCACCAGGTCCAGGGCGGCATCGCCCGAAAGCTCGAACGGCACCGGGTCTCCACCGTCCCGCCGGAGCAGCTCGAACCGGGGCAGCTCGGTCGGCACCAGCACGCAGCGCGACCGGAGATCGAACCCCTCCTCGACCGACAACGCCACGGCAGCCAGGCCGAGGGCGGCGATAGCCGTACGCGCTGCCACCTCCCGGACGATCGGATCACTGCCGTTGGCCGAGGTGCCGGCCGGAAAACCCAACTTCCGAAGGGCGATGAACGACAGCACCGTCGTCGCGATGACGTCGTCGGCGGTGACGCCCCCCGCCTCGTCGTCGATGGACGGCGCGATGTTGCCGTGGTTGACCTGGGACGGCCGGCCGGCGTCACCGGTCCCGCTTCGTGAGTAGGCCTTTGGCCGCCCCTTGTCGTCCTTGACCGCCTCCTCCTCCGACAGGGTCCACTCACCATCCACCCCCTCGTAGATGGTCGCCTGCCTCTCGATCCCGAGCGGGTCGATCCGCGACGCCGTCTTCTTCCCGGTCTGGATGCCGACGGCGACGATCTCGGACGTGATGGCCCGTTCGTACTTGGCTCCCCGGCCGCCCTTCGGGCCGGTCGAGTCCCATCCGCCGAAGAGCAGCGTCGTCGGCGCATGGCGGAAGAGCGCGGTGGCATTGCGGGGGGTCGCCTCGGTGATGGCCCGACCCACCGCTCCGTGCCGGAACAGGAGGCCGTCATGAAGGCTGTCCCGGAGGATCGCGTCGAACACGCGGTGCGACGCCTCCAGGTCCGAGATGAGACCCAGGTCCTCGAGCCCTTCGGCCTCCCGGAAATCGACGGAGATCACCGGTAGCCCCAGCCGACCGCTCCGATAGGCACCCAGCAGGACCAGCTCCTGGCGGTTGGCCTGTGACGCCACCGAGTCCACGAGGGCACAGAGCTTGTCCTGGCCATCGACGCGACGCGTCTCGATGGCGTACTTCGTCTCCGCTCTGCCCTCCGGCACGTAGGTGGGAGGGAAGATCTTGTCCCCCCGGCCCCCGAGCGGTTCGAGCGACGTCCTGAGCCGGATGCCTGGGCTGGCCCCCCCTACCGCATCTTTGAGCTCCTCATACGAGATGCTTGCCATTGAATCCCTCCTTCTGGATCGAGGCCTCACGACCTCGAGGTCCGGTGAGCTGAGTGTGGTACGGCGTTGTGACAATCAAGAAGGGCCGGAGGAGAAACGTCACGTCTCCGTGACGTACCGACAACCAAGACGGAGCCGCAATGGAGTCCTCCGGCGAAGAGATGTTATCAGTATTCGTCGTCGTCACTGTTATCCGTATTTTTTGTCGGTACGTCACGGTCATCAAGAAATTTGATCTGGAGGCCGGACGGTACTAGCCTTCCTACCGCGGCCCACTGGCGAGCCTCGTCCGGACTGCGTCCACCCCTTCGGCCGAGGGTGAGGCTGGCTCGGCAGTGGGCCGCCGACCCAGTGTGATCCGCCCCCGTGACAACGAGACCGCCACCGACCACCCTCGACGTACGATGTCTCCGTGGCCCTTGCCAAGCCAGAACCCACGCCAACTGTCCACAGCCTCGAAGAGCTCAGGTCCAGCACCGCCAACGTGGTGGAAGAGGCTCGGCACCGGATTGTCCACCTACGGGTCGACGACGATGACGGCTTGGTGTTGCTGGCGGAGGAGCAGTACGAAGAGATCGTCCGTTGGATCCGGGCTGTCCTCGTCGCCAGTAGGGCGATCGGAATGCCGGAAGCCGAACGCCAGCCAGGGGCGTTCGGTGACTCGCCCTGGCTTGCCGTCTTCGATGACGAGGACCTCACCACCTTCGTGGAGGAGATGGGAAAGGCGATCTTTGACGTCCTCGGTTCGACCGCCGGCACAGTTGACGGCTTGCGCACCGTCGGCCAGGAGTGGAGGACCACCGCGACCGTTCTCGCGGACCCGGTCAGCCGAGAGGTACTGCTGGGTCGCCACGACGTCGACGATTTCATCGAGATCTCGCGGCCCACGTAGGGCTGCGGGGCCTCAGACCTGACGCCGGCATGGGGCGGGGGAATTACCGACCCTTCGTTCCGGCGCGTCGGCCAGGAACGAGCCCTTCCAGGCGACCCGGGTACCGAGTGCTCGTCCATCACCGACGTCGCCAGCGCTGGGATGAGCTGCCCGGGCGAGTCGGGCTCCAAAACGCGCAGCAGTTCTGGGATCACGTGGCTGAGTCCCCGGGACAACCGCCAGCGGTTGGGAGTGCAGGGATACTGCGCGGGAAAGCCGGGAACCCGAGAGGGCCGGGGTTCTCGCGAACCGTTCACTACGAGATCACCGGGGCTGGCCGGATCGACTACCAGTATGCCGATGCCTACGTCACCAGGCCCGGCGGGGACCCGCACGGAGTGGTGTTCATCCTGGACATCAACCTGTCCAGCCACTGACAGCGCCAGCAGGACGCCACCGTCTGTCCGGGCCGATCGCCGCCCGCTCCTCACACGATCCTCGCTTCCCCGCCCTCGGCCACCGTCCTGACCGGGACACCGACGCACTCGAACCGCTCCGTCGCCGGGCCGGTCTCACCGAGGTCGACCAGGACGACGCTGTCGGCACCGTGGTCGACGATCTCGCCCAGGTCCCAGCGGAACGCGGTCTTCTCGGACCTGCTCAGGTCGCAGACGAACACGGAGTACTGCACCGGGTAGCCGTTGGCCTTGAGCAGCCGGTGGACCGCCCGGAGCCGCTTGGGGTCACGGATGTCGTAGGCCACCAGGTACCGTCGCCGGACCGCCATCGCCCTATCGCTCCCCGGTGGTCATCGGGTGACGAACGGGACGTACTCGGGGACCTCGCCCAATAGGTAGGCACCGAGGAGGCGGGCCTGCACCTCCATGACCCGGCGGTAGGTGACCTGGTAGCCGAAGACGGGATGACGGACCTCGGTGGCCAGCCGGCGCTCGTAGCCGGCCAGCACGACCTTGCGGCCCTCGGGCGTCAGCGCGACGCCGCCGGCCCGGACGACGAAGTGCGGCGGCCGGATCTCGCCGTTGTTGACGAGGTTGATGACGACGGAGTCGCCGACCAGCGGCCGGAGCTCCTCGGCCATGTCGAGGGCCAGGGCGGGCCGGCCGAACCGGGGACGGTGGTAGAAGCCGAGGTACGGGTCGAAGCCGACGGCGAGGAGGGTGACGGTCAGGTCCTTGACCAAGAGGGCGTACAGGTAGGACAACAGGCAGTTGATCGGGTCCTGGGGCGGCCGGCGGTTGCGGCCGTCGAAGTGGAACGGGCCACCGGGCAGGGACCGGTCGGTCCGCAACATGGCGGGCAGGGCCTCGAAGTAGAGCCGGGCCGCCGCCCCTTCGACGCCGAGCAGGGAGCCGGGCGATCGCTGGTCCCGGGCCTGCTCGCTCAGCCGCTTGAGGGCGTCGACCACCCGCCCGACGTCATGGCCGGCGTCCGGCTTGGCGTTCCGGCGCAGCAGGGTCCGGCAGTTCCGGACCTTGCCGGCGACGATGGGACGGGCGATGTCGAGGGCGCCGCTGTGGGCCCGGGCGACCTGGCGGCGACGGAGCTCGACGTGCCGGGAGGGGAGGCCCTCGGCGATGCCGGCGAACCAACCGCCGTAGCTGAACCAGCACACCGGGACCTCCCGCCGCAGGAGCTCCCGGACGGCCTGGGAGCTGACCTGGACGTTGCCGAAGAGGCAGAGCTGCGACACGTCGATGGCCCGGACCGACGCCAGCTCGGTCCGGTCCGCGTCCACCGTCACCCTCCCCGACCGGAACCCCACCCGGGCGCCCTGCTCGGTCACGTAGAGCGGCCGGGCGGCCGAGTCACTGGGGAGGAGGTGGCGGACCGGCGTCGTCCGGTGGCGGTCACCATGGTCGGCCGTCTCCGCAGTCGCGGCCAGCGCGTGCACCTCGTCGGGCAGGCAGATGCCGACCAGGGAGCACCGCGGGCACTTGGGACTGGCCACGAGCGGCGGCGGGGCGGTGGGCTGCCGGGCGGCCTCCCGCAGCTCCCTGACGAGGGTCAGGGTCCGGTCGACCAGGTGGTCGTCGAACACCACCTCCACCCGCTCACGGGCCTCGGCGAACGACAGGAACCCCGATCGGCACCGGTAGCCGGCCTCTCGCAACAGCAGCCCCTGCACGCAGAGCTGGACCCGCTCGGGCTCCCAGGCCCGCTCCGGGGTGGGGGCCGGCCGTCCCCGCTTGACGTCGACAGGATGGACCTCCTTGTCGTCGCCGCTGCCCTCCCCCTCGACGACGTCGACCACCGCCACCAGCCCCAGGTCGATGGACGAGAGGCGGACCGACCGGGCGGCCCGCAGGTCGCCGTCGGCGGCCAACGGGGCGCTGCCCGCCGGCACGTCGACCACCCGGTGGCGGTACTGGCCGTCGACGACGTCGTCGTTGTGGGCGAACTGCGACTCCACCCATTCCAGGGAGAACAGGCGTGGGCAGTACGAGAGCTCGTTGACCATCCGCGCCGGCACCAGGTCGGGGACGTGGTCGTCCACCGCGTCGTCGGCGGGCGGGTTGGCTATCACTTCGACGGGCTCCATCCGGCTTCTCCCTGGGAAGCTCGAGCCCATCCCCCGGGTGACGTCTTACTGCCAGTCCACCCTCGGTTGCAACTGGGGATGGAACGACCCACGGCCGGGCAGCCGGGCTGGGCGTCGCGGTGCCGCTGAGGGCGGCGACGGCCGGCCACCCGAGGGCCGCCCCGGCCGGTAGCGTCGGCGGTTCCATGGCCACCGCGCCCGACCCCGACCTGCCGGCGCCGACCGCGCCGACCGCACCCGGGGCGCCGGAGCCCGCGGTGCCGGAGCCCGGACGGTTGGTGGTGGCGTCGTTCAACCTGCACGCCGGCATCGACGGCTGGGGCCGGCCGTTCGACACGGTGGCCGTGCTGGCCGGCCTCGACGCCGACCTGATCGCGGTACAGGAGGACTGGATCCCCGACGACGGGCCCGGCCTGGCGGCCACCGCGGCGGCCGCTCTGGGGTACACGGTGTTCGAGCACTCCCTGGCGCACGGCCGGCTGGCCGGCCCGCACCCCCGGGCGGACCACCGGTGGATGCGGCCGCTGGACTGGCGGGGCAGCAGCCACGCCATCTACCTGGACGACAACCGGCCGCTGGGTCCCCGTACCCGGCGGTCGGCCCGGTTCGTGCAGGCCCGGCCGGGGCGGTGGGGCATCGCCGTGCTCAGCCGGCTCCCGGTGACCGACCACCGGGTGGTGACCCTGGAACCGCTCCCCCGCGACCGGTCCGGCCGGGGGGCGGTGGTGGTCCGGGTGGACGCCGGCGGCCGGCCGGTGACGGTGGTGGGCACCCACATGTCCCACCTGTCGTACGGGTCACCGCGGCACTACCGGGCGCTGGGCCGCCGGCTGCGGGAGGAGGTGGGTGACGGCCCGGCGGTGCTGGCCGGGGACATGAACCTGTGGGGGCCGCCGGTCGGCATCCTGCTCGGTGACTGGCGGCGGACCGTCAAGGGCCGGACCTGGCCGGCCTGGCGGCCGCACAGCCAGGTGGACCACATCCTGGTCCGCGGGTCGGTGCGGGTGCTGGGCGGCGAGGTGCTGCCGATGGCCGGGTCGGACCACCGGCCGGTCCGGGTGGCGCTGGCCGTGCCGGCCGACCCCCCCTGACCCCCCCTGACCCCCCTGGCCCGAGGCCGGTACGGCCAGTCAGGGCAGGGCCTCGATGATGGCGACGACCTCCTCCCGGCGCAGCCCCCACCGCCGGGCCAGCCGGAGCAGCTCCCTGGCCTCGGCGGCCACGATCCCGCGCTGGGGCTCGCCGACCACGGTGACCCCCCTCCCCCTCCGGAACTCCAACACCCCCTCGTCCCGGAGCTGCCGCAACGCCCGCAGCACCGTGTTGGGGTGGACACCCAGGACCGCGGCCATGTCGCGGGCCGGGGGAAGCCGGCCGCCGGGGCGGACCTCGCCGGCGACGATGTCCCGGCGGATGGCCGCGGCCACCTGCTCGTGCAGGGGCAATCCGGCGCCCCGGTCCACCTTCCCATCGTCCTTGACATCGTCCATGGTGACATGCAGAGTATCACCATATGGTGATGGCCGAGACATGGTGACGGCCGAGACATGGTGACGGCCGAGACCCGGCCCCCGACGGACGCGGTCGCACCTGACGCCGACGCCGTCATCCGGGAGGCCCGCCGCCGCCGACGGCGCCGATGGCTGCTGTGGGCGGCGGTGACGGTGGTCGTGGCGGCAGCGGTGGCCGGGATCACCGCGACCGTCCTCCGCGACAGCTCGCCGCCCCCGGGCCACCCCACCCGGCCGACGCAGGGCGCTCCGAGCAGCGCACCGGGAGCCGTACCGCCGGCGGCCGTCCGACCGGACGCCCCCGGTGCGCTGGCCGTGGCCCCGGACGGGGGGCTGTACGTCGCGGACGACCGGCGGAACGAGATCCTGGAGCGGCTGCCCGGCGGGGCCTTCGGGGTGGTGGCCGGGACCGGCACCGCCGGGTTCGCCGGCGACGGCGGCCCGGCGACGGCGGCCGAGATCGACCGTCCCGGCGGCATGGTCGTGGCCCCGGACGGGACCCTGTACTTCGCCGACGCCGGCAACGGTCGGGTGCGCGCCGTGTCACCGGCCGGGATCATCACCACCGTCGTCGGCGGCGGAGGCCGGGAAGGCGGCCAGGGAGGCGGCCAGGGCGGCAGCCCGGGCGGTGGTTGGGTGGTCGACGGCACCCCGGCAGGCCGGGCGGCCCTCTCGACCCCGACGGCCGTCGCCCTGTCGCCGGCCGGCGAGCTGTACGTGGCCGACGGCCAGCAGGTGCTGGCGGTCCAGCCCGACGGGACCCTCACCGCGGTCCTCGGCCATCGGGGTCCGCTGCAGGGCCTCGCCGGGGTCGGCGGCCCGGCGGTGGACGCATCGGCCGACGGCGCCGCCGGGCTGGCCTTCGACGGCGCCGGCGACCTGTTCGTCTTCGGGGAGGCCACCAAGTCCGTCCTCATGGTGACCCCCGACGGCACCCTGGCCGGCGTGCCGGGCACCCTGTACCCCCGGGGCTACGGCGGTCTCGCCTCCGGTCCGGCCGGCACGGTGCTGGCGATGGACGGCGGCTCCGTGGTCCGCCTCACCCCGGCCGGCGAACAGGCCGTGGTGACGTTCCCGTCCGGCCCCGACCAACCCGACCGGTACCTCGGGATACGGAACTTCACCCCGGCCGGCATCGCCGTGGGGCCGGACGGCACCGTCTACGTGGACACCAACCCCGACGGCGGGTTCGCCGACGCATCGGCCATCGCGGCGGTGCGCCCGGACGGCGCCGGGACCCTGTTGTGGAGGGCCGGGTCGTAGAGGGCCGGGTCGTGGAGGGCCGGCGCCGCCCCCCTCACCCCCTCACCCCTCCGATAACGACCGACCGTTTGGTAGGCTGATCCCGTGCCATCTGACTCTGCGCCGGAGAGCTCGGTGCCGGCGGCCCCGGACCTGATCGCCAGCTACTGGACGGTGGCCGGGGACATCGACGTGCTGGACGCCGCACCGATCAGCCCGTGGCCGTTCGAGGACCGGGTGGCCGCGGCGGCGGCAGCGGGGTACGTCGGGTTCGGGCTGTCGTACGTGGAGCTGCTCCACCTGGAGGCCACGCTGGGGTTCGGGAAGATGCGGTCGGTGCTCGACGACCACGGCATCACCGTGGTCGAGCTGGAAGCCCTCACCGACTGGTTCGCCGGCGGCGACGCCCGGGCCCGGTCCGACCAGGTCCGGCGGGACCTGCTGCGGGCCGCGGGCGAGCTCCGGGCCCGGCACGTCAAGGTGGTCGGCACCCTGGCCGACGACGCGGAGGACGTCGGCCCGGAGCGGATGGCGGCGTCGTTCGCGGACCTGTGCGCGGACGCCGCCGAGGTGGGCACGTCCATCGTGATCGAGATGCTGCCGATCGGCAACGTCAGCTCGCTGGACGCGGCGGTGCAGTTGGTGCAGGGGGCCGACGCCCCCAACGGGGGGGTGCTGTTGGACATGTGGCACGTGCACCGCACCGGCACCCCGCTGGCCTCGGTCGCCGCCCTCCCGGCCGGCTGCCTGCGGCACGTCGAGCTGGACGACGGCGGCCCCCCGGCGCCGGGGTCGGCGTTCGAGGACACCATCCGGAACCGGAAGCTGTGCGGGGAGGGCCAGTTCGACCTCGCCGGGTTCTACCGGGCGACCAGGGCGGCGGGCTACGACGGGCCGTACGGCGTCGAGATCCTGTCCCGCACGTTCCGCACCGGGCCGCTCACCGACATGGCCCGGCGGTCGTTCGACACCGCCGCCGCGGTCATCGCCGCCGCCGGCTGAACCGCCGCATCGGCGGGGCGGTCAGCCCGGTCCGTTGCGCCCCACCAGATGGAAGACCCGGCTGAGCTGCCGATAGGGGTCGCGGCGGCTGGCTTCGAGCTCGACCGCGGCGGTGGCCGCCACCTGGTCGGCGTCGTCGGGGTCCAGTTGGACGCCGCTGAACTCGAGCCAGTCGACGAACAGCCACACCCCGTACCAGCAGACCGGTTCCACGCCGCGGTGGCGCAGGAGGTCGCCGACCTCCTCCACGGTGTCGGCCCGGCCGGGCACTCCCAGCACCCCGACCTCGGTCCTGGCGTCGAAGGACGCCAGGGCGTCCTCCCACCGGCGCTCCAGGGCCGGGCGCACCGCCGCGGCCCTGGCGTTGCCGGTCATGATCGACACCACCCCCTCGGGGGCCGCGCACCGGCAGAGCTGGTCCACCAGCGGCTCCGGCCGGTCCAGGTAGCCCAGGACGCCGTGGCAGAGCACCGCGGCGAAGCGGCGGCCGCCGACGGCCTCGTCGGCGTGCTCGCCGTCGGCCTGCACCAGGGCCACCCGTGCCTGCACCTCGGCGGGCAGCCGCCGGAGGCGCTGCCGTGCCTTGTCCAGCATCGCCGGCGACGGGTCCAACAGGGTCACCTCGTAGCCGGCCTGGGCCAGCGGGAACGACTGGTGGCCGGCCCCGCCGCCGACGTCGAGCACCGGCGCGGGGGCCGGCGGCAGGTGGTCCAGCAGGTGGTGGTGCATCACGTAGGTGCGCACGTACCCCTTCACCGAGGCGTAGGCCTCGTCGGCAAACCGGTCGGCCAGCGGAGCCCAGGCGTCGCTCACCGCGCCACGGTAGTTCGGGACCGAGAAGGCGCTGTTCCGGGCCGGCCCGGACCGCCCCCCTCTACAGTGGCCGGGTGACCAACTTCCCGTACGACGACCGGTTCGCGGTGCACCGCACCTTCCCCGAACAGGGCGCCCCCCGCGACGAGGTGCTGGCGGAGCTGCGCACCATGGCGACCGAGGAGGACGCGTTCTGGGAGACCGGCAAGTGCTCCGGGACCATGTACTGCGGCGACCACGACCACTACCGGTTCCTGACCGACGCGTTCGGGCTGTTCGCCCACGTCAACGTCCTCCAGCGGGACATGTGCCCGAGCGCCACCAAGTTCGAGGCCGAGATCGTGGCCATGACCCTCGACCTGCTGCACGGCGAGGCGGCGCACAACGAGGTGGGGCACAACGAGGTGGGGCACGGCGAAGGGGTGCACGGTGAGGGCGGAGCCGGAGCCGACGGCACCCCCGCCGCCGGAGCCGGAGGCCACGAGGGCGCGGCCGGCCACGACGGTGCGGCCGGCCACGAAGGACCGGTCGGCATGGTGACGACCGGGGGGTCCGGCAGCATCAGCCACGCCATGCTGGCCTACCGGGAGCACGCGGCGCAGACCCGGGGGGTGGACCGGCCGAACGTGGTCAAGCCGGAGACGGCCCACCCGGCGTTCGACAAGGCCTGCCACCTGTTCGGGATCGAGCTGCGGCGGGCGCCGGTGGACCCGGTGACGACGGAGGTGGACGTGGACTGGGTGGCCGACCACGTCGACGACCGGACGGTGGCCATCGTGGGGTCGGCCTGCAACTACGGGTACGGCACCGTGGACCCCATCGGGGCGCTGTCCGACGTCGCGGTGGAGCGGGGGGTGGGGCTGCACGTGGACGGCTGCCTGGGGGGGTTCATCCTGCCGTTCGGGCAGGAGCTGGGGTACGAGGTGCCGGTGTTCGACTACCGGCTGCCGGGGGTGACGTCGATCTCGGCGGACACCCACAAGTACGGGTACGCCCTGAAGGGGACGTCGGTGCTGACGTTCCGGCACAAGGCGCTGCGGAACGCCCAGTACTTCACCCTGACCGACTGGAGCGGCGGGAAGTACTGCTCGCCGGGGATGGAGGGGTCCCGGTCCGGCGGGCTGCTCGCGGCGACCTGGGCGGCCATGGTGCAGCTCGGCCGGGAGGGGTACCGGCGGTACGCGCAGGACATCTTCCACACCTCCCTGGCCATGCAGGAGGCCGTCCGCTCCCACCCGGAGCTGCGCATCATCGGGCGGCCGACGTTCCTGTTCAGCTTCACCTCCGACGACTTCGACGTGTACCACGTCAACGACTTCATGCGGGCCCGGGGCTGGCGGTTCAACGGGCAGCAGTACCCCAACGCCCTGCACATGGCGGTGACCCGGCCGCAGACCCAGCCGGGGGTGACCGAGGCGTTCGCCGCCGACCTGGCCGACGGGGTGGCCTACGCCAAGGCCCACCGGGACGACGCGCCGCGGTCCGGGGCCGTCTACGGCGGGGTGGCCGGCGGCATGACCGCGGCGGCCGACGAGCTCATCAAGGCGGTGATGGCCGACATGATGGACGCCCAGCAGGCCGTCCCCTTCGGGCCGAGGCCCAGCCAGCCCTGACCGTCGGCCGGTGACGATGGGCCTCCGGCGGGCCCCGGCGGCGGCCCACCTACCGGCGGCGGGTGCCCCGGCCGTCACCTCCCGGCGGACGGCCACAGGTCCTCCAGCTCCCGCCCCCGGGTCTCGGGGAGGAGCAGCAGGAGGCCGGTGGCCAGGACCATCGGCAGGAAGGTGGCCGCCGCGGCCAGTTGGGCATGGTTGGCTACCCCGCCGACGTCGGCGACGGCGCCGAACACCAGCAGGCCGGCCACCGCGCCGAGGACGCCGGCGGCGATGTACCAGCCGGCCACCGACGCCCGGACCGCCGTCGGGAACAGCTCGCTGGCCAGCGCCCCGCCGGCCGGGGCGAACACCGCCCCGGAGGTGACCCCGACGACGTAGCCGACCACCAGGGCGGAGGTGGAGCCGGAGTAGGCGAAGGTGCCGGCGGCGGCCATGCCGACGATGGCCGCCGCCACCGTCGGGCGGCGGCCGACCCGGTCGGCCAGCCACCGGCCGGCCAGCAGCCCCACCAGGCCCACCGCGCCGGCGGCCACCACCATGGCCGAGGTGACCCAGCCGGACACCCCGAGGACGTTCTGGGCGTAGATGAACACCAGGGTGTTGGCCGGACCGGTGATGACCGACACGGCGAAGGCCAGCAGGGCCACCACCAGCAGCCGGCCCCGGTAGGGCCGGGCCACCGGGCCCAGGATGGGCTCGGCGTGCCCGGCGGCGGCCAGCCGGGCGAACCGGTCCGGCTCCACCACCCGTCGGGCCACCACGGGCAGCAGCACCAGCGGCACCGCCGCCAGGGCCAGGATGCCCCGGAACCCGAAGGTGTGCTTGGCCAGGCCGTGCACGATGGCGGTGATGCCGGCCCCGACGGCGTAGCCGGCGGCGATCAGGGCCACCCCCTTGGCCCGCTGGCTGCTGCCGGTCAGCTCGACCACGCTGACCTGGGCCACGCCGACGGTGGC
Source organism: Acidimicrobiales bacterium (assembly GCA_035547695.1). Classification (GTDB taxonomy): domain Bacteria; phylum Actinomycetota; class Acidimicrobiia; order Acidimicrobiales; family RAAP-2; genus DASZUK01. The sequence continues at coordinate 3,765 of DASZUK010000063.1, read as the reverse complement.
GCTGAGGAAGGGCCGGCCGAGGGCGAAGATGACCACGAACGACCAGTAGCTGGGGCTGAGGGCGGCCGCCACCGTCAGCAGCAGCCCCACGGCGCAGCTTGCCAGCAGCATCGGCCGCCGGCCGAACCGGTCGGCCAGCCCGGCCAGCGGCAGCCCGCCGAGGGAGGCCAGGCGGATGACGGCCAGGCCGACGCCGAGCACCGTCCCGGACAGGCCGGCCTCGTCGGCGAAGCTGGCCCCGCCGGAAACGTGGCCGAACGTCCGGGCCACGTCCCCCAGGGCGGCCACGGCGCCGAACTGGCCGAACCCGGCCGCCAGGGTCAGCAACCCCACCGCCACCACCGGCAGGTCCTGCCATCGGTACAGGCGGAGCCCCGGCGGCTGCGGCACGGTCGGTCAGGCTATGCCGTCTACAAGGGGACCTGCGGTGATAGATAGGCCCGGTGGCAGGCATCCCGACCATGGACATCGACGGCTGCCGGCGGTCCCACCAGACGCTGTTGGACCGCATCGCCGGCTTGACCGACACCCAGGCCCGGGCGGCCAGCCGGCTGCCGGACTGGACCGTCGGCCACGTCCTGACCCATATCGCCCGCAACGCCGACAGCGTGGTCCGGCGGCTCGACGGCGCCGCCCGGTGCGAGGTGGTCGACCAGTACCCCGGGGGCTACGCCGGCCGGGCCGCCGACATCGCCGAGGGCGCCGGCCGGCCGGCGGCGGAGCTGGTCGCCGACGTCCGGGACAGCGCCCTCCGGCTGGAGGAGCGCTGCGCCACCGTTCCCCGGGAGGCCTGGGACCGGCCCACCCGGGACGTCAGCGGGGCCGAGCGGCCGGCCCACACCATGCTGTTCACCCGCTGGCGGGAGGTGGAGGTGCACCACGCCGACCTCGGCCTCGGGTACACCGCCGCCGACTGGCCGCAGGACCTGGTGGCGGCCTGGCTGCCGCGGGAGCTCGTGCGGCTGCCCAAGCGGACCGACCCCAACCAGCTCCTGGCCTGGGTCATCGGCCGCGGTCCGGCGCCGGTGCCCGGCAACTGGTAGAAGAGGGGGCCATGGGATCCAAGGGCATCAAGCCACGCAAGCCCCGGCGGGCACTGCCGAAGGTGCCCAAGTACGAGGAGCCCAACGAGATCCCGTTGGCCGGGCTCGGCGGCGGCGCCGCCACCGGGGTCGGTCGTGAGGGCCACAGTGCCGGCCACCACAACGACGCCGGCCACCACAACGACCAGCCCGGCCGGTTCGGCAGGTTCCTGCTCCGCACCCTGGGCCTGCGGCCCAACCAGCACCGCCGGTAGGGCCGGGCGGCCGTCAGGCCGGCGGGGCGCCGGGCGGCGGGTCCAGGCCGGGCACCCCGTCGTCCGCCACGTGCTCCGTCCAGGTGGTCCCGGACCAGTACCGCTGCTGGTGCCTCCCCGACGGGTCCACCAGCCAGCCGGCCGGGACCCCGGTGTGGCCGTTGGCCGACCCGTTGCCGTTGCCGGCAGCGGTCGCACGCTCGGTGGTGCCGTACGCCGGGGCCGGCGCACCGGTCCGACCCGGCCCGGCATCGCCGGACGGCGTCGACGCCGGCCGTGTCGATCCGGACCCCGCCGGGGACGACCCTGTCGACCCTGTCGACGTCGCTGTCGGCATACCCGGGCCGCCCCCGTACGGGCCCCTGCCGTACGGCCCGCCGTAGGGGCCGCCACCGTAGGGGCCCCTGGAGGGACCGCCGTACGGCCCCGGGCCACCCTGCCGGTTGCCGGGCCCGCGCCGCCGGACGGCCACGGTGCGGGCGACGAAGAAGGCGATGACGATGACCACGAAGACCCAGGACGCGCCATGCCCGTACCACAGCATGGTCCCAGCGTAGGGGTTGGGGGGACCCGGTAGGCCGCACCCGACCGCAAGGCCCGGCGCCGACCGCCGGTCGCCCGCGGTCGCCGGGCGTCGCCGCCGGAGCCGGCGACGCCGTTCAGGCCAGGTGGGGGTGCAGGTGGTCCTCGGCCAGGGCCTTCAGGCCCGCCCGGTCGATCTTGCCGGTGGGGTTCAGCGGCATGTCGTCCAGGAACACCACCTCTTCGGGGGCCTTGTAGCCGACCCGTTCCCGGCAGAAGACGATCAGGTCCGCGCTGGTGCACGGCGGCGATCCGGGCCGCAGGGTGACGTAGGCCCGGACGTTCTCGCCATGCACCGCGTCGTGGATGCCGACCACCCCGGCCAGGGCCACGTCGGGGTGCTCCATCAGGGCCGACTCCACCTCCAGCGGGCTGATGTTGGAGCCGTCGTGGACGATGATCTGCTTCTTGCGGCCGAAGAACCACAGGTAGCCGTCGTCGTCGGCGCTGGCCAGGTCGCCGGAGTCCAACCACCCCTCCCGGACCACCTCGGCGGTGGCTGTCGGGGCCTCCCAGTAGCCGAGCATCCGGCTGCGGGCCTCGATCCACACCCGCCCGACCGCACCGGCGGCCACCAACTGGTGGTCGTCGTCGCGAATGGCGATCCGGAACCCGTCCACCGGCCGGCCGATGGACCCGGCCTTGATGACCCCGGCCGGCGGGTTCAGGGTGGCCAACCCCACCTCGGTCATGCCGTAGCCCTCATCGATCTGGAACCCGGCCAGGGCGGCGAACTCGGCCAGCAGCTCGCTCGACACCTTGTCGGCGCCGGCCCGGCAGATGCGGAGGCTGCCGAAGTCGTCGGGCAGCACGTCGTGGTCCCTGACGATCGCCGTCAGCGCCGCCGGCAGCATCGTCAGGATGGTCGGCCGCCAGGTCCGCAGCAGCGGCAGCACCTCGTGGGCGTCGACGCTGCGGGCCACCACCACCGGGGCCCCGACCGACAGGGAGGCCAGGCCGAACATGAACGCCCCGATGTGCGACATCGACGACCCCGGCAGGCAGACGTCGTCGGCGGCCACCCCCAGGGCGGCCACCGTGCTGGCGAACATCCACCGCAGCGTCTCGTGGCTGTGGGTCACCCCCTTGGCCGGCCCGGTGCTGCCGGAGGTGAAGAAGATGGCCGCCGGCGCCGACGGGTCCGGTGGCGCCAGCGTGACCGGGGCCGGCTCCCCGGCGAGCAGGTCCTCCAGCCGGTGGGCCGCCCCGAGGGCCGGGGCAGCCGGCACGGGCGGGGCAGCCCCGATGGCCGGGGCAGCCGGCACGGCCGGGGCAGCCCCGATGGCCGGGGCGGCCGGCATGGCCGGGGCGGCGGGCGCGTCGCCGCCCACCTCCTGCTCGCCGAACGCCACCACCCCCAACGGCAGCTTCGGCACCTCCCCGCTGGCGGCCAGGTCGGCGGCCCGCTCCACGTGGGCCACCACGGCCGACGCGCCGCTGACCGCCAGGGCGTGGTCGATCTCGCGGGCGGTGTACCGGTAGTTCAGCGGCGTGGCCACCAACCCGGCCTTGAAGCAGGCCAGGTAGTGCACCACCAGCTCCACCCGGTTCGGCATCAGCGACGCCAACCGGTCCCCCGGGGCCAGGCCGAGGGCCCGGTACCGGGTGGCCAGGGTGGTGGCCGCCGCCTCCAGCGCCGTCCAGGTGAGGGTCCCGGCCGCCGACGCCACCGCGACGGCGTCGGGGTCGGCGGCCAGCCCGGCCGCCGTCAACTGGTCCAGGGGGCAGATCGGGCCGCCCAGGGCGCCGCCGTCGATGAGCATGGACGGATGGTACCGACCGGCGGCGCCGCCGGTGGGCCACGGCCGCCCACCCCCGGGGGCCGCGTGGAGCCCGGCCCCCGGGGGGCCGCGTGGAGCCCGGCCCGCCACCGGGCGCCACGATGG
>DASZUK010000062.1:0-277178 GCA_035547695.1 Acidimicrobiales bacterium | reverse complement strand
TGGCCTCCAAGGTGGCCGCACCGGGCGGGGGGCCGCCGATGAGCACGGGGGGTGCGGTGGGGGGCCGGGTGGGGACGGCGGGGACCTGGGCGGTGGTGGGGCCCGAGCCGTCGAGCGGCTCCCGGTCGGGGGGGGCGACGGTGATGTCGGTCACGACGGCTCCTGGGGAGGGACGAGCGTCGGCAGTGGCCCGGCACCGGTCCGGGACCGGCCACGGGGGACCCCCCATCGGCGGGTCCTGGCCTTGGTCCGGTCGCGGCCGACGATGCGGGCGACGGCGAACAGGACGAGGATGAGGACCATCAGGACCAGCGCGCCGGCGAACCCACGGGTGATCGACGACGCCAGCGGCTCCCGGATGAACCGCCAGATGAACAGCGGCAGGGACTCCTGGGAACCGCCGAACGGATTGGCGTTCATCAGGTTGTAGCCGAACGCCGTGAACAGCAGCGGGGCCGTCTCACCGGCCTCCCGGGCGATGCCCAGGATGGCGGCCGTCGCGACGCCCGAGGAGGCCGTCGGCAGCACCACCGACCAGACCACCTTGGCCCGGGACGAGCCGAGGGCCAGGCCCGCCTCCCGCAAGCCCGCCGGGACCAGGCGGAGGACGACCTCGATGGCCCGGCAGATGGTCGGCATCATCGTCACCGACAGGGCCAGCGACGCCATGAAGCCGTCGTAGCCGAACAGGGAGCTGTCCTTGGCCAGCGGGATGATGAGGGTGGCGTAGATGAACAGGCCGGAGACCACCGAGGGCATGCCGCTCATGGCGTCCACGAAGATGCGGACCGGCCGGCGCAGCCGGGAGCGGGTCTCGTTCAGGAAGATGGCGGTCATGGCGCCGAGGGGGAGGGAGATGAGCAGGGCGATGCCGACCTGTTCCAGGGTGCCGACGATGGCGTGGAGGGCACCGCCGGCCGTGGCCGGGTCCTTCGGGACGACACCCTGCTGGGTGTGGGTGAAGAACCCCAGGGACAGGCCGGGAAGTCCCTTCACCAGCACGTAGACGGTGAGCCACACGAGAGGGACGAGGACGACGATCATGGCCGACCACACCACCACGGTGACCATCCGGTCCGTCGCGGCCAGCCGGCCGAGGCGGTCGACGGTGGTGACGAAGTAGATGGCCAGGAAGACCAGGTAGGCGACCAACCAGAAGCCGAACCACCCGATGCCGTTGGTGAGCACCGAGAACACCAGCCAGCAGAGGCAGATCGAACTGGCGGCCGCCACGAGCGCGTAGACCACGTCGACCGGCGTGAGGGCGACCGGACGGCGCGGGACCCGCCGCCGCGCCGGCGGCCGGCGGCGAGGCGGTAGCCGCCCCGGCTGCCGGGTCCGGTCCCCGCCGGTGCGCTCGGCGCCGCCGTCCCCGGCCGCCCCGGCCGTCGGTGGCAGGGTGGTGGTCACAGGTCGACCCCGGCACCGGAACGGCTCCGCGAGACCACGACGGAGGCGACGAAGTTGGTGGCCAGGGTGAGGACGAACAGCACCAGCCCGGCGGCCATCAACCCGGGGACTGTGACCGAGTTGCCGGCCCGGAAGGCGATGAACCCGGCGATGGTGCCGCCGCCGTTCTGCAGCCAGTGCGGCGAGATCCAGGGCACCTGGGGGAGCAGGAGGGCGACGGCGATGGTCTCGCCGAGCGCCCGGCCGAGGCCCAACATGGCGCCGCCGATCATGCCGCCGCGACCGTACGGGAGGACGACGGTGCGGATCATGCCCCATCGGGTGGCCCCGAGGCCGAGCGCCCCCTCCTTCTCCCCCGGTGGGGTCTGGGCGAAGACGGCCCGCGAGATGGAGGCGACGATGGGAATGACCATCAGGGAGACGACGATGCCGGCGATGAAGAACGAGTTGGTCAACTGGGCGTCCTTGTCGGTGGCGAACAACGGGAACCACCCGAGGTGGGTGGTCATCCATCGGGACAGCGGGACGATCTGGTACTGCAGGAACAGGAACCCCCAGAGGCCGAAGAGGATCGAGGGGACCGCGGCGAGCAGGTCGATCATCGCCTGCAGCGTCTTGCGGAGAGAGACGGGGGCGAACTCGGCGATGAACAACCCGACGCCGATCCCGAGGGGCATGGCGATGACCTCGGCGATGAAGGCCACCACCACGGTCCCGAACAGGAAGCCCAGCACGCCGTAGTTCGGGTTGGACCCGGAGGTGCGCCAGATGTTGGTGGTGAAGAAGGACCACCCCATCTGGGACCAGGCGTGCCGGCTCTGGTAGAGGAGGAAGGCCCCGACCACGGTGAGGATCACCAGGACGGTGATCCCCGACGCCAGGGTCATCCGGTCGAAGTTCCGGTCGACCCGGCTGGGGTGGGCATGCAGCACCCGCTTGACCCGGCCGGGTCCGGGACGCGGCGCACCACGGTCCGTAGCCGCCGGAAGGATCACCAACTCGTCCGCCACAACTGCCTTCCCGTTCGGTGGGTCGCGGCCACGTCGCTCCTCCCCGCCAAGGGTCCCGTCGGCACGGTACAGAGGGCAGGTGAACCCACCGGTGACGCGCCCGGCATTCGGCGATGATCTCTGGGTGACGGAACGGTTAATTCCGTACCGACGCCGTCGGGGTGGTCAGGAGAGGCTGGCCGCGTTCGCATGGTGCAGGTCGGCCCCTGTCGGGGACCGGCGGCAGATGCCGTCGAGCAGGAGGTCGAGGCCGAACAGGAACTGCGCCTGGGCCGCGGTGGACGACTGGTCGCGGCCGTGGGCGCTCAACAGCGGCCAGCGCTCCGGCGAGTCGACGATGGGCCGGACCACCGGGTTGCCGCCGATGATCCGGGCCGACTCGTCCAGGTCGGCGCTGCTGAGGACGAACCAGTACAGCGCGCTGGCCGCCCGCACCCGCTCCACGGCCGTCAGCCCGGACGAGCCGAGGACGTCGACCACCTCCTCGAGCCGGTCCAGGGCCGTGCACGTGTCCCAGCGGTTGGCCAGCAGGTGCCGGGCCAGTCCCGGATACCCGGTCAGCCAGGCCCGGGTGCGGACGGCCCACGAGCGGAGCCGCCGGGACCAGTCGCCTCGGATCGGCACCGCCGGCATGGAGCCCACGATCTCGGCCACCACCGCCTCGACCAGCTCGGTGGTGCCGATGTGGCGGTGGACCCCGGTGGCGGTGGCGCTGACCCGACGGGCGACCGCCCGCACGCTCAGGGCGGGGAGGCCGAGCTCACTGGCGATGTCGAGGCCGGCGGCGACGATCCGGGAACGGGTGAGGGGGGGACGCGGCATGATCGGTCGGGCCGCCCGCCACGGGCGTCCCGCCGCATTGTGCCGTCAGCCTCGTGACCCGTCCGCGAACAGATCGGGACGTGAAGATGAATTCTTGGTGGTGGGAGGGTTGAAATCTTCCCGAACGGGTTTGGGTGGTGGCCGGCGTCCTGCCGGTCAGTGGCAGGCGCAGCCCCCGCCGCAGCCACCGGCCACCGGCGCGCCGCACATCCCGCCGGCCGGGGCCGGCGCGGCGGCCAGCCCGGTGGCGGCGAAGACCGGCAGCAGCCGGGCGGCCCCGACGTGGCCGTCGGGGCAGGTGGCCGGGGCGTCGGCGTCGGCCATCGACCGTCGCTCCTCGTAGACGGCCGCGCAAGTCGTGCAGCGGTATTCGTACAACGGCATGGGGACCAGCCTACGACGACGGCTCGGGCTTCAGCGGATCTTCCTGGAGGATGACCGGCAACGGCGCCATCATGGCCCCGTACTCGATTGTGACCATGTTCTCCCGGTCGTGGTCCCGGGTCGCTGTGCCGGCCTCGGCGGCGTCGGCCCGCAGCAGGTCCGCCGCGCCCAGGTCCGGGCCGTGGGGGTCAGCCGGCACCAGGGGCCCCGGCGGGGGGACGTCCGGCGGTGGGTCGCTGGCCTCGACCTGGCCGTCGCGGACCAGCTTGGTCGGGGCGCCGGCCGAGAACCACCGGTCCTCGTGCTGTCCGTACGGGTCCTTATACCAGCCTTCGGCGTCCATGGTGCACCTCCCGGACGGAGGCTACCGGCCGCCGGCGGCCGGCTCGGGGGAGTTCACCGAACGGTCACGAAGAGCCGCGGAAGGCCAATGGAAGACCCGCGGAAGGCCCGCGGCGTGAGCCCTCGGACCGCCCGCCCCCGCCGCCCCGCCGGGGTCAGGGCTGGACGTAGGCGTAGACCGGGGCCCCGTTGAGCTCCTGGGACATCCAGGGCAGGTAGGGGCCGTTGACGACGACGGCCCCCTTGCCGCTGGGCTCCGGGCCGGCGTCACCCTCGATGGAGATGACGGCGCCGTTGGGCCAGACCTGGGCGACGATGCCGACGTGCACCGAGGTGGCCACGCTGCGCGGCCCGGTGCCGAACAGCACCGCGTCCCCCGGCGCCGGCGTGGCGGTCGGCCCCAGGACCAGCCCGCGGGCGGCCCCCCAGTTGTAGATGTCGCCGGTGAACCCGTACCGGGGGATGGCGACGCCCTGCTGCTGCCACACCCAGGTGGCGAACAGGGCGCACCACTCCTCGCAGGGGCCGTACGGGTTGCAGTAGGTCCCCTTCCCCACCCCGGTCCCCGCTGTCAGGTCCGGGCCGACCTGGGAGGCGGCCCGGGCCACGATGCCGGCCCCGGCTCCGGCCGGGGGGTTGGTGAAGCCGATGGCGATGTCGTCGGGCTGCAGCAGCCAGTACCCCCGGCCGTCGGGGGTGGCGGCGATGGCGGCGGTGGGCGAGAACGGGGGCAGGTTGGGTGTGGGGCCGTAGAAGGTGGCGTCGCCGAACGGGAGGACGCCGGCGGTGGCGGCCACCAGCCAGTAGCCCTGGTCGTCCGGGGTGGCGGCCATGCCGACGACGGCTGCCCCCAGGTTCTGGCCGGCGGCCGACCCGAAGAACTGGGCGTCCCCGAAGGCGAAGATGCCGCCGTCGGCGGCCACCATCCAGTAGCCGGCGCCGTCCCGGGTGGCGGCGATCCCGGTGATCGGCTCGGCGAGCTGCAGGCTGCCGGTGGAGCCGGAGAACTGGGCGTCCCCGAAGGCGAAGATGCCGCCGTCGGCCGCCACCAGCCAGTAGCCGGCGCCGTCGGGGGTGGCCGCCATGCCGACGATGGGCTGGTTCAGCGGCCGGCCGCCCATGGAGCCGTAGAAGGTGGCGTCCCCGAAGGCGAAGATGCCGCCGTCCTGGGCCACCAGCCAGTACCCGTGGCCGTCCGGGGTGGCGGCCATGCCGACCACCGGGGCGTACAGCGACAGGCTGCCGGTGGAGCCGTAGAAGGTGGCGTCCCCGAAGGCGAACACCCCGCCGTCGTTGGCGGCCACCCAGTACCCCTGGCCGTCGGGGGTGGCCGCCATGGTGGCGGCCGGGGACGACATGGTCACCCCGGCGAACGACCCGTAGGTGGACGCGTCACCGGCGGCCACCACCCCGCCGCCGGTGAACAGGCCGCCGGACGGCGGAGAGGCCCCGGCGGCGGTGGCCGAGAAGGAGCCGGCGAGGGGGACCCCGGCGGGCACCGCCGACAGCACCGCGGGCAGCAGCACGGCCGACAGCAGCACGGCCGGCAGCAGCACGGCCGACAGGAGGGCCGCCGACAGGGCCCCCACCGCCAGGGTGGCCGCCCCGGCCAGGGCACGGCGGGGGGACCGGCGGGGGGCACTGCGGGACATCGGCGCGATTCTGGCAGAACCGTTGTGCGAAGGGAGGTACCCCCGGCCCCTGCGCCCGGCCCGGCCACCGGGCCCGTCGAAGTGGGCACCGGGCCCCGGCGGGGGCAGAATGGCGGTATGGCTTCCGCTTCCCCCACCGCGTCCCCCCGGCCCCACCCGGACAGCTTCGGCGCCCGCTCCACCATTTCGGTCGGCGACCGGCGGTTCGAGATCTTCCGGCTGGGGGCCGACGGGCTGGCCGCCGAGGGCGACGTGGGCCGGCTGCCGTACAGCATCAAGGTGGTGCTGGAGAACCTGCTGCGGCACGAGGACGGCCTGCGGGTGTCGGCGGCGGACGTGGCGGCGGTGGCGGCCTGGGGCCGGCACCCCGAGGCCCACGGGGCCAACGCCGGGGACGACGCCAAGGAGATCGCCCTGTCGCCGGAGCGGGTGCTGATGCAGGACTTCACCGGGGTGCCGGCGGTGGTGGACCTGGCCGCCATGCGGGACGCCCTGGCCGCCCTGGGCGGGGACCCGGAGCGGATCAACCCGCTGGTGCCGGTGGAGCTGGTCATCGACCACTCGGTGATCGCCGAGCGGTCCGGCACGCCGGGGGCCTACGACGAGAACGTCCGGATCGAGTACGACCGCAACATGGAGCGGTACCAGTTGCTGCGATGGGCCCAGGGGTCGTTCGACGGGTTCCGGGCGGTGCCGCCGGGCACCGGGATCTGCCACCAGGTCAACCTGGAGTACCTGTCCCGGGTGGTGTTCGCCACCGACGACGGCCGGGCGTTCTGCGACACCCTGGTGGGCACCGACTCGCACACCACCATGGTCAACGGCCTGGGGGTGCTGGGCTGGGGGGTCGGCGGCATCGAGGCGGAGGCGGCCATGCTGGGGCAGCCGCTGTCGATGCTGCTGCCGCCGGTGGTCGGGCTGCGGCTGTTCGGGGAGCTGCCGGAGGGCACCACCGCCACCGACCTGGTGCTGACCATCACCGAGCTGCTCCGCCGGCACGGGGTGGTGGGGAAGTTCGTGGAGGCGTTCGGGCCCGGGGTGTCGGGGGTGCCGGTGGAGAACCGGGCCACCATCGGCAACATGTCCCCGGAGTACGGGGCCACCTGCACCATGTTCCCGATCGACCAGGCCACGGTGGACTACCTGCGGTTCACCGGCCGCGACGAGGACCACCTGGCCCTGGTGGAGGCGTACGCCAAGGAGCAGGGGCTGTGGCACGACCCGTCGGCGGAGCCGGTGTACTCCGAGACGGTGGCGCTGGACCTGTCCACGGTGGTGCCCAGCCTGGCCGGGCCGGCCCGGCCGCAGGACCGGGTGTCCCTGGCCGGGGCCGGCCGGGCGTTCCGGGAGGCGCTGGGCCACGAGCCGAAGGCGGCCCCGGGTGACCCCGCCGCCGCCGATGGGGCTGCCGGCGGGGACCGGCCGTTGCGGGACGGCGACGTGGTCATCGCGGCGATCACGAGCTGCACCAACACGTCCAACCCGCAGGTGCTGGTGGCGGCCGGGCTGCTGGCCAAGCGGGCGGTGGAGCGGGGGCTGTCGGCGAAGCCGTGGGTGAAGACCACGCTGGCCCCGGGGTCCCGGGTGGTCATGGACTACCTGGAGCGGGCCGGCCTGACCGGGCCGCTGGAGCAACTGGGGTTCTACCTGGTCGGGTTCGGCTGCACGACCTGCATCGGGAACTCGGGGCCGCTGCTGCCGGGCCGGAGCGAGACGGTGCAGGAGCACGACCTGTCGGTGGTGTCGGTGCTGTCCGGCAACCGGAACTTCGAGGGCCGCATCCACCCGGACGTGCGCATGAACTACCTGGCGTCGCCGCCGCTGGTGGTGGCGTACGCCCTGGCCGGCACCATGGACGTGGACCTGTCCACCGACCCGCTGGGCACCGACCGCGACGGCCACCCGGTCACCCTCGCCGACCTCTGGCCGAGCGAGCAGGAGGTGGCCGAGACCATCCGGGCGTCGCTGACGTCGGAGGAGTTCCGGCGGCGGTACGCGTCGGTGTTCGACGGCGACGACCTGTGGCAGTCGGTGACGGTGGCCGAGGGGGAGACGTTCGCCTGGGACGACTCGTCCACCTACGTGCTGAAGCCGCCGTTCTTCGACGGCATGGCGGCGCAGCCGGGCCCGGTGGCCGACATCGAGGGGGCCCGGGTGCTGGCGGTGCTGGGGGACAGCGTCACCACCGACCACATCTCCCCCGCCGGGTCCATCAAGCCGTCGGCGCCGGCCGGCCGGTACCTGTCCGACCACGGGGTGGCCCGGGAGGACTTCAACTCCTACGGGGCACGCCGCGGCAACCACGAGGTGATGATGCGGGGCACCTTCGCCAACGTGCGGCTCCGCAACCAGCTCGCGCCGGGCACCGAGGGCGGGGTGACCCTGCACCTGCCCGATGGGGAGCAGATGTCCATCTACGACGCCTCCATGCGGTACCAGGCCGACGGGGTGCCGCTGGTGATCCTGGCCGGCAAGGAGTACGGGTCGGGGTCCAGCCGGGACTGGGCGGCGAAGGGCACCGCGCTGCTGGGCGTCCGGGCGGTGCTGGCGGAGAGCTACGAGCGGATCCACCGGTCCAACCTGGTCGGCATGGGGGTGCTGCCGTTGCAGTTCCCGGCCGGCGAGTCCGCGGCCACCCTGGGCCTGACCGGCCACGAGACGTTCGCCATCACCGGGCTGCTGTCCCTGAACGACGGGGTGCTCCCCAAGGAGGTGGCCGTCCGGGCCACCGCCGACGCCACCTCCGACGCCGATGGCGCCGGCAACGGCAACGGCAACGGCCGCACGGTGGAGTTCGCCGCCCGGGTCCGCATCGACACCCCGATGGAGGCCGAGTACTACCGGCACCGCGGCATCCTGCCGTACGTGCTGCGACAGTTGGCCGGCTGATCCCGGCCCGGCGGTCCCGGGGCTCGGCGGTGCCGGGTGGTCCGGATCAGTAGTTGAGGTAGCCGCGGAGGCCGAAGACGTAGCCGTGCTTCCCGTTGTGGGTCCGGCCGTGGTAGCCGACGAACAGGAACAGCGGGCCGCCGGGCTTCTCCAGATGGCTGCGGTCGGTGCTGGAGGGACGAACCGTACGGTTCTTGATCTCGCCGCTCATGACGACGAAGGCGTCGTTGTTGTGGGCGGTGCTGCTGACCGCGCCGCAGAGCCAGCCGCCGGTGACCGAGAGCTCCATCCAGCGGTTGTACCCGGCCGGCAGGGTGCCTGTGCAGCCGTGGAACTTCACCGGCGGCGAGTGCCACGAGATGGCGATCGGCCAGTTGGCGCCCTCGAAGGGGAACGACCGCCCCGACGGCCCGTTCATCACCTCCCCGATGGCCCGGCATCGGGCGGACGAGCTGTTCCATGTCCAGTCTGTGCAGTTGTCGGCGTCGCTGTAGGCGTTCATGTGGGCGTGGAACTTGACCTCTTCGGCCGAGGCCACCCCGGGCAGCAGCCCGGCGGCCACCGCGGTCGTCCCCACCCCCAGGGCCGCCGCCATCCCGCAGGCCGTCGCCGCCCCTCTCCACCACCGCCCGAACCGTCGCACCCGTCCGCCCTCCGTCCTCCGTAGACCGGGCCCTTCCGTCTCTCCGGAGCCCGGGGCCGAAGGTTACCGAACGAAAGAAGGTAAGTGGCGTCGGTCAGGCGGTCTGGACCACCCGGAAGGCCTCGGCCAGCCGGCCGTCGGGGAGGCCGGCGGCGTTGGCCACGCCCGACGACCACTCCCGGAGGAGCTTTTCGACGTCCATGTCGCCGCTGAGTTGGCTGCGGTGGGCTCTGAGGGCGGCCACCTTGCGGTCGAAGGCGTCGGTGGTGTCGACGTAGACGGTGGGGGTGGGGAAGGCCATCAGCCAGAGCTGGTCGACGGTGTGCGGCTCCAACCCCTCGTCGAGCAGGTCGGGGTGGGCGAACGGGTTGCGGGCGTCGGGGTAGACGGCGCAGGCGGCGGCCTCGCCGGCGGCCAGGTGGTCGGGGTGGCTGGCGAACAGCCGGTCCCAGTTGCGGTCGGGAGACTGGGCCAGCACCCGCTGGGGCCGGAACCGGCGGATGACCCGGCTGATGTCCCGCCGGAGCTCCAGGGTGGGGGCCAGCCGGCCGTCGGGGTAGCCGAGGAAGGTGACGTCGGTGACGCCCACCACCGCGGCGGCGGCGCGCTGCTCGTCGCGGCGGACGGCGGCCATGTCGGCCCGGCTCTGGGTGCGGTCGCTGCCACCGGCGTCGCCGTCGGTGACGACGCAGTAGGCGACGTCGACGGCGGCGTCGGTGAAGGTGGCCACGGTGCCGGCGGCGCCGAAGTCGACGTCGTCTGGGTGGGCGGTGACCACCAGGACGCGGTCCACCCCGTCGTCCGGGGACCAGCGGTCCATCAGCCGCCCGTCAGCCGCCGGCCCGGCGACCGGGCCGGGTGGCGGCGGTTGGCCAGGCGACGGTCAGAGGACACCCTCGTCGGGGGACGGCTCCCAGGCGGCCAGGTCGGCCAGGCGGGGGTCGTTGGAGAACATCTCGACGATGGGGATGCGCAGGCCGAGCCGGCGCTGGATGACCTCGGCCTCGACCACCTGGTTCCACAGGACCAGCATGGCGACGACCCCGGCGGACCCGGCCCGGGCGGTGCGGCCGGAGCGGTGCAGGTAGGCCTTGTGGTCCTCGGGGGGGTCGTAGTGGATGACGACGTCGACCCCGTCGATGTGCAGCCCTCGGGCGGCGACGTCGGTGGCCACCAGCAACGGGAGCTTGCCGGAGGCGAAGTCGGCCAGGGCCTTCTCCCGGTTGGACTGCCGGAGGTCGCCGTGGATGGCGGCGGCCCGGACGCCCTCCTTGCCGAGCTGCTCGACCAGCCGGTCGGCGCCGCGCTTGGTGCGGACGAACAGCAGGGCCTTCTGCTTCGGCCGGCAGATGGCCGCGGCCACCTTGACCTTGTCCATCTGGTGCACCTGCAGGAACCGGTGCTCCATGGCGGCCACGGTCTGGGTGCTGGAGGCCACCTCGTGGTGGACCGGGTCGGTCAGGTACCGGCTGACGAGGCGGTCGACCGCGCCGTCGAGGGTGGCCGAGAACAGCAGGGTCTGGTGCGGCCGCTCCAGCCGCCGCAACACCCACTCGACCTGGGGCATGAACCCCATGTCGGCCATCCGGTCGGCCTCGTCCAGTACCAGGGTCTCGAGGTCGGCCACCGACAGCTCGCCGCGGTCGCCGAGGTCGATGAGGCGGCCGGGGGTGGCGATGATGACGTCGACGCCCTTGCGCAGCTTGGCCACCTGCCGGTCGATGTCGGCACCGCCGTACACCGCGACCACTTTCAGGCCGACGGCGGCGGCCAGCGGCTGGATGACGTCGTGGACCTGCACGGCCAGCTCCCGGGTGGGGAGCAGCACCAGCGCCCGGGGGCGGGCGGGGCGGCCGGGGGCCGGCTCGCCGGGGCCGGCCTCGGCGGTGCGCTGCAGCAGCGGCAGCCCGAAGGCCAGGGTCTTGCCGGAACCGGTCTTGGCCTTGCCACAGACGTCTCGGCCGGCCAGGGCGTCGGCGATGGTCAGGGCCTGGATGGGGAAGGCGGTGGCGATGCCCTGGTCGGCCAGGGCCTTGACCAGGGGTTCGGACACACCGAGGGAGTCGAAGCTCCGCACGGTCTCGTAGGTGTCTACGCTCATTTCCTGCTCTCTCGTCGTGTGGCGGGGCCCGGCGCCGTCGAGGAAGAGGAAGGAAGGGCCCTGACGCCAAGTCGAAAGGCCCGGTCGTCATCCCGATTCTACCAGCGGTCTCCCGGAACCAGGCGTATCGGGACCGGCTGTGCCAAGCTCGGTCACCCGACGATCACCAGGAGGTGACAGATGGCCAGGTTGGAGGCGGGCGGCAAGGCACCGGCGTTCACCCTTCCGGACCAGGACGGCAACAAGGTGTCCCTGAAGGACTTCGCCGGCGGCCCGGTGGTGGTGTACTTCTACCCGGCCGACGACACCCCGGGCTGCACCAAGGAAGCCTGCCAGTTCAACGACAACCTGCAGGCGTTCAGCCGGTCCGGGGCCCGGGTGGTGGGGATCTCGCCGGACGGGGCGGCCAAGCACACCAAGTTCAGGGAGAAGTACGGCCTGACGTTCCCGCTGCTGTCCGACCCGGAGCACAAGGCCATGGAGGCCTACGGGGCCTGGGGGGAGAAGACCATGTACGGCCGCAAGACCGTCGGCACCATCCGGTCGACGTTCCTGATCGACGGCAACGGCAGGATCAGCCGGGCCTGGTACAACGTCCGGGCCGACGGCCACGCCGCCAAGGTCCTGGAGGAGCTGGCCGGGGGCTGACCCCGCCGGTGCCCCTACAGTTGGTGCCGGGGGCACCACCAGGTGGTGCGGCCGCCGACGGTGGCCCGGCGGAGGTCGGCGCCGTCCTTCGGGCAGTGGCCGCCGGTGCGCCGTTCCGCCATGAGGTCCCCGGTGTGGGAGCCGCCGCGGCGGAGAAGCTGGGCCACGGTCGACCGGATGTTTTGGGCCAGCCGGCGGACGTCGGCGTCCGACAGGGACCCGGTGAGCCGGCAGGGGGACAGGGCGGCGCGCCAGAGGACCTCGTCGACCAGCAGGTTGCCGAGGCCGGCCAGCCGGGACTGGTCGAGCAGCCGGGCCTTGAGGGCCGGGCCCCCTCCCCGGCGGCTCGCTGGCCGGCCGCCCTCCGCCCGGCCGCTCGCTGGTCGGCCGCTCTCCATCCGGCCGTGCCCGGCCGGTCCGGCGGCGGCCGGCCGGGTGGCCAGGGCCCCGCGGAGCTGGGCGACGGTGACGGTGGCGGCGTCGGGGCCGAGGGCGTCCTCGTCGGGGTCCAGGACCACCCGGCCGAACCGGCGGGGGTCGTGCAGCAGCAGGGCGCCGCCGTCGGCGAAGTGGAGCCCGAACCGGACCCACTGCCGGCCGAAGCCGACCGGGGCGTACAGCAGGTCCTCGATGGCCTGCCGGTCGTCCAGGACCAGCCCACCGGTCATCCCGAACCGCATCCCCAGGGTGGGGCCGTCGCCGTCGGTGTCCAGCAGCAGCAGCTTGCCGCGGCGGCGGGCGGCGGCCAGGGAGCGGCCGACCAGGGCCCGCCGGAGGGCGGCCAGGGTCAGGTCGCCGCGGAGGACCAGGCGGTCGGGGACGGCGACGGACCTGATGGGCCGGCCGAGGGCGTGGACGGCCAATTGGCGGTAGTACTCGACCTCCAGCAGCTCCGGCACGCCCGGGGACGGTAGCGCCCCCGGGAGCAATCGACCGGTTGGCCGATCTCGGCACCGGGCGGACCAGGGTGGATAGGGTTGACGACGTGCCTCCCGAGAAACTCCATTGGGCCCACCTGTACGACGAGGTGGTGACGTCCGGCCTGTGCACCGGATGCTCCGCCTGCGTGGTGGTGTGCCCGTACGACGTGCTGGGCTACGACGCCGACGACGGCCGGTACAAGCCGTTCCACGTGGCCGACACAGGGGGGGCGGACAACTGCACCCACGGCGCCAAGGGGTGCACCCTGTGCACCCGGGCCTGCCCGCGCTTTCGGACATGGGAGCCGGAGATCGAGCAGCACCTGTTCGGCCGGGAGCGGACCGACGACGAGGTGGCCGGCATCGCGGTGGACATCGTCCTGGCCCGGGCCACCGACCCGGCGCTGCACCACGCCGGCCAGGACGGCGGGTTCGTGTCGGCGCTACTGGTGTACGCCCTGGAGCACGACGTGATCGACGCCGCCCTGGTGTCGGCCCTGGAGGGCGACGGCAGCAGTTGGAAGGCGGCACCGACGGTGGCCCGGACCCGGGAGGAGGTGCTGGCGACGGCGGGGTCCCGGTACACGTACTCGGCCAACCCGATGGCCTACGCCCAGGCCATCGAGGGTGGTGCCGAGCGGATCGCCCTGGTGGGGATGGGCTGCCAGGCCTCGGCGCCGCCGATGATGGCCGCCCGGAAGGCCGGCAAGGTGGCCCGGCGGTTCGCCCTGTCCATCGGGCTGCTGTGCTCCAAGACGTTCGACGACGCCATCTTCTCGGAGCTGTTCGAGGCCAAGTACGGGCTGGCCCGCCAGGACATCGTCAAGATGAACATCAAGGGGGTGTTCCAGGTGTGGACCCGCGACGGCGGGTACCACGAGATCCCGCTGAAGGAGGCCCACGCCTGGACCCGGGAGGGCTGCACGTCCTGCCCGGACTTCGCCGCGGAGCACGCCGACATCTCCACCGGCGGCATCGGGGCGTTCAACGACTGGACCCTGACCATCATCCGGACCGAGCGGGGCCGGGAGCTGTTCCACGCCATGGTGGCCGCCGACGCGGTGGAGGTGCGGCCGGCCGACGACGACCCGGGGGCCATCGCCCTCATGCGCAAGCTCAGCCGGGTCAGCCGGAAGCGGTGGCCGGCCACCGCGGTGCCGATGCCGGGCCGGCTGCCGGCGCCGGCCGCCACGCAGT
The DNA here is from genome assembly GCA_035547695.1 of Acidimicrobiales bacterium. Lineage (GTDB taxonomy): Bacteria > Actinomycetota > Acidimicrobiia > Acidimicrobiales > RAAP-2 > DASZUK01. The sequence goes on along the minus strand of DASZUK010000062.1, from coordinate 263,160 downwards.
AGGGCCCTCCCCGCGGCAGGTCGGAGCGATTCTCCGATCGTCGGAATAGAGCTCGTCGCCAAGGTCGGCCTCCCGGCGCAGGCGCCCGGGGCGGTGCCCGGCAGCAGCCGGCGGCGGCCGTCAGCCGCCGAGCTGGCGGGCCCGGGCGAAGACGGCGTCGAACATGGGCTCGGTGAGGACGCCGGTGAAGGTGTTCTGCTGGCTGGGGTGGTAGGAGCAGAGGAGGGTGCGACCGTCGGGCAGGGGGTGCTCGGCCAGGTGGGCGAACCGGGGGCGGGGGCGCAGGCGGTAGAGGCCGGCGACGACGGTGCAGGCGAACTGGCCCAGCACGACGATCACCCGGGCGTCGGCCAGGAGCTGCAGCTCTCGCTCCAGGTAGGGCAGGCAGCGGTCCCGCTCGTCGCCGGTGGGCTTGTTGGCGGGCGGGGCGCAGCGGACGGAGGCGGAGATCCAGGCGCCGTGCAACGCCAGGCCGTCGTCCCTGGAGACGCTGTGCGGCTGGTTGGCGTAGCCGGCCCGCCACAGGGCGGCGTACAGCCAGTCGCCGGAGCGGTCGCCGGTGAAGATGCGGCCGGTGCGGTTGGCGCCGTGGGCGGCGGGGGCGAGGCCGACGATGACCAGCCGGGCGGCGGGGTCCCCGAACCCGGGGACCGGACGGCCCCAGTAGGTCTGGCCGGCGAACGACGCCCGGGGGGCGGCGGCGACGGCCTCGCGCCAGGCGACGAGGCGGGGGCAGGCCCGGCAGTGGGTGATCTCGTCCTCCAGGGTGGCGAGGGAGGCGGCGAGCGAAGTGGCCGGCGGGTCGGAAGGCACGGCGTGCAGCCTACGATGGGCTCCCGTGCCCACTCCCCCGAAACCGACCACGGTGCTCTTGGTCCGCCACGGCCGGACCCCGACGACCGGGTCGGTGCTGCCGGGGCGGAGGCCCGGACTGCACCTGTCGGAGGAGGGCCGCGGCCAGGCCGAGCGGGCGGCGGAACGGATCGCCGCGCTGCAGCAGGCGCCGGCGGCGGTGTACGCGTCGCCGTTGGAGCGGACCAGGGAGACGGCGGCGCCCATCGCAAAGGCCCTGGGGCTGCGGGTGCGGACCGACCAGGGACTGCTGGAGGCCGACATGGGGCGGTGGACCGGGGGGTCGCTGAAGCGGCTGGGACGGACCAGGGACTGGGGCAGGGTGCAGCGGTGGCCGGCGGGGTTCCGGTTCCCCGGGGGGGAGTCGTTCGCGGAGATGGCCACGCGGGCCACCGACGCGGTGCTCCGGCTGGTGGCGGCCCACCCCGGGAAGACGGTGGTGGCGGTGTCGCACGCCGACCCGATCAAGGCGGTGGTGGCCGGTGCCGCCGGGGTGCCGCTGGACCTGTTCCAACGGCTGGTGGTGTCGCCGTGCTCGGTGACGGCCATCCTGTACGGACCGGGCGGACCGCACGTGCTGTGCGTGAACGCCGTCGACTCCCTCACTTCCCTGGAGCTGTCGTGACTGACGATTTCGACATGGCGGCGCCCGACCGGTTCACGGTGGGCACCTACGGGCCGGTCGGCGACCGGGTGTTCCTGCTGCACTGCGCCCAGGGCCCGGCGACGTTGACGGTGAAGGTGGAGAAGCAGCAGGTGGCGGTGCTGGCCAGCTACCTGGGCCGGTTGGTCCGGGAGCTGGGTCGGCCGGGGCACCTCCCCGAGGACCTGGACTTCGACGTGGAGGTGGACCCGGACTGGGTGGTGGGCACCATCGGGGTGTCCTACGACGAGGACCTGGACCGGCTGGTGGTGGTGGTGGAGGAGATCGGCGAGGACGACGACGAGGGGTCGGTGGCCCGGATCGCCGTCACCCGGGAGCAGGCGGCGGCGTTCGCCATCCGGGCCACCCAGTTGGTGGAGGCGGGGCGGCCGCCGTGCCCGCTGTGCGGGCTGCCGCTGGACCCGTCGGGCCACGACTGCCCCCGGACGAACGGCCACCGACCGCCGGCGACGTGACGGCGGCGCCCACCCCGGAGGCGGCCCCGACGGTGGCGGAGGTGCTGGGGCGGGGGGAGATGACGGTGCACGGCCGGATCGCCGGCAGCTCCAACGCCACGTTGCTGGTGACGTGCACGGTGGACGGCACGGAGCTGCTGGCGGTGTACAAGCCGGCCCGGGGGGAACGGCCGTTGTGGGACTTCCCGAGCGGGCTGCACCGGCGGGAGGTGGCGGCGTACGTGCTGTCGGAGGCGTTGGGCTGGGGCCTGGTACCGGAGACGGTGGAGCGGGCGGAGGCCCCGTTCGGGCCGGGGTCGGTGCAACGGCTGGTGCCCGAGGACGGGCGGTCGCACTACTTCACGCTCCGCGACGACGACCGGTGGCGGCCCACCCTGGTCAGCCTGGCGGCGTTCGACGTGGTGGCCAACAACGCGGACCGCAAGAGCGGCCACGTGCTGCTGGCCGAGGACCGGCTCTGGGCCATCGACCACGGCCTGACCTTCCACGAGGAGGCCAAGCTGCGGACGGTCATCTGGGACTTCGCCGGGGAGCCGTTGCCGGACCGGGTCGGCACGGACCTGGAACGGCTGGTGGCCGGCGGCCCGCCGGGAGGGCTGGCCGGGCTGCTGGACGACGACGAAGTGGAAGCCCTGCACCGGCGGGCCCGGGCACTGGTGGAGGCCGGGGAGCTGCCGGCGCCGGACGGGGACCGGGAGTGGCCGCCGTACCCGTGGCCACTGGTGTGAGCCCCTGACGACGCTCGGGCGCCGCCCGACGATGTGCGGCCGGGGAGGGGACGGCCGTGACAAAATGGGCAGGCTGCACCCGTGAAGGCCCTCGCCGCCCCTGACCCTCGGAAGTGATCCTGACGCCGTACCATCGCTGCCGACGCGGGCTGAGAGCGGAGGGGTGTATGCCTGGGCCGGTGAGCCATGCCTAGGCCGGTAGAGGGGGACAGCCGGTACCTGCCAGGGCTGGACGGCATCCGGGCGATCGCCGTCCTGGCCGTCATCGCCTACCACCTCAATTTCTCCTGGGCCAAGGGCGGGCTGCTGGGGGTCGGGGTGTTCTTCGTGCTGTCCGGCTACCTGATCACCGACCTGCTGGCCAGCGAGTACAAGCGCCGCGGCGGCATCCGGCTGGGGCAGTTCTGGTTGAAGCGGGCCCGCCGGCTGCTGCCGGCGCTGCTGGTGATGCTGTTCGTGGTCACCGGCTGGATCACCCTGTTCGACCGGTCGCAGCTCACCGCGCTGCGCAGCGACCTGATCCCGGGCATCTTCTACTACAGCAACTGGTGGTTCATCTTCCAGCACGTGTCGTACTTCGCCCAGTTCGGGCCGCCGTCGCCGCTGGGGCACCTGTGGTCGCTGGCGATCGAGGAGCAGTTCTACCTGATCTGGCCGTTCGTGGTGCTGGCCGGGATGAAGTGGGTGCACAGCCGGCGGACGCAGATCGTCATCGTGCTGTGCGCCGCGGTGGCCTCCGCGGTGGAGATGGCGGTGCTGTTCGCCCCGTTCCACCCCACACGGGTCTACGAGGGCACCGACACCCGGGTCTTCGCCCTGCTGATCGGGGCCGCCCTGGCCCTGGCCCTGCCGCGGAGCCAGGCCTACGCCAAGGTCACCGCCGGCGCCCGCCGACTGCTGGACACCGCCGGCGTGGTGGCCCTGCTGGGCATCTTCGCCATGTTCTGGCTGACCACCGAGAACGGGGCGTTCCTGTACCGCGGCGGGTTGGTGCTGCTGTCGTTGCTGACCGCGGTCCTGATCGCGGTGGTGGTGCACCCGGGGGCGCGGCTGGGCCTGGTGCTGGGCAAGGACCCGCTGCGGTGGATCGGGGAACGGTCCTACGGGATCTACCTGTGGCACTACCCGGTCATCGTGCTGACCACCCCGAACAACGCGCCGCCGAACCTGTTGCGGGCGACGCTGCAGTTCGCCGCGTCGATCGGCCTGGCCGCGCTGTCGTGGAAGTTCATCGAACAGCCGGTCCGCCACGGGGCGCTGGGGCGGGCGTGGCAGCGGGTCCGCCGGCACCAGTGGACCTGGCAGCGGCTGACCCCGCTGGAGTGGGCGGTGGGCGGGGTCATCTCGGCCAACGTGATCGTCTGCACCGTCGGGCTGTCCGGGGCGGTCGCCGGGCCGCCGCCACAGGCGGAGACCTCGGTGACCGCGGTGACGCCACCGGTCCACCGGACCACGACGACCACCACGGTCACACCGGCCAGCACGACGACGGTGCCCGGGCAGACCACGGTGCCGACGACCACCGCGCCACCGCCACCGCCGGGCCAGGGCGTCCTGGCCATCGGCGACTCCATCATGATCGACGTGAAGACAGACCTGCAGGCCGCGCTGCCCGGCATCAACATCGACGCGTACGTCGGCCAGCAACTGGTGCAGGCCCTGGACGACGTGCCCACCCTGAAGGCCGACGGCGACGTCGGCAACCGGCTGGTCCTGGAGCTGGGCACCAACGGCCCGTTCACGGCGACACAACTGAAGACACTGCTGAACCAGATGGGGCCGCCGGAGAAGATCGTGCTGATCAACACCCGGGTGCCGCGGCCCTGGCAGACAACAGTGAACAACACCATCGACGCAGTGGCCCGCACATACCCGAATGCCACCGTCCTGAACTGGTACGCGGCCAGCGCCGGGCACCCGACATGGTTCTACACAGACGGCATCCACCTGAACCCGACCGGGGCGAAGCAACTGGCCACACTGATCGTGCAGGCCCTGAGCACTCCCCCGCCGACCACCACGACGACGACCACCACCACGGCGCCCAGGGCCACGACGACCACCAAGGCGAAGGGCAGGTCGAAAGGAACGACCACCACCCAGCCCAAGTAGGCAAAGTGGGAGGGAGGGCCCCGCAGGCAGAGGGTCCTCCGGTGGAGGAAGCTCCGTCCACGTGATCGGGAAAAGTAAAACCCGGCGCCGTAAGGCGCCGGGTGGGTTGAACTGCACACTACCACGCAGCAGCGCGGCCTCAATCACCAACCTGGAGGTTTGCCAAACCCCGCAGCAGGGTCCGACATCTGGTTGCTTACGTAGTCCGTCACGGTGAGCTTGTACCACCAGTGGTCTCCCACGCCGGCCGAGGCCGAGTCCTTCAGCGCTCCGGCCAGATACCGAACGCCGGGGTTCACAAGACCCACCGGAACCCGCTGACGGGCCATCTTCAGCGGGAGGGCAAGGTCGCTGTCGTTGGAGATGACCACGGCAGCTTCGACCTCCCCGTTGAACACGTCGGCCAGGAGATGCGAAGCCACGTTCACATCGCTGCCCTTCTCTTCGAGGTTGAGATAGCTCACCATGAACTTCGCATCTGGAACGGCAGCGTGCACGCCGTCCCGTACCTTCACCGGCCATTGCGACGTGACGACCTTCGGCCTGCGGGACTTCCCGTCCTCAACAGCCAGTAGCGCCTTCTTGACCGTGGCCGAGTAGTACCCGTACTCGATCAGGTCGACGCTGCCGGTGGCGACCAGCGCCTTCAGGTAAGTGTCTTGGTCACTCTGGCTCGCCGGGCTGACGACACCGCTCACTCGCGCCGTGCAATAGACGATCCGCTCGACCGTTGCCGTCGACCAGCTCGCCGTGCGAACTGCGAGCTGCGAGCAGAGGGGGCGAAAGTCGAGCCACCGCCAACCTGGCGTTCCGCGGCCGTTCACCGTTCTCCCAGCGAAGTAGAGATTGAACCCGTCAATGTAAAACCCAACTCTCACGGCCGTTGAGCCTACCTATACCCAGGGAAAATGAGGACCGTCACGACCCCCGGGCAGCCGAAGGGCCGGGGACGAGCCCCGGCCCTTCGAGCGGACGACTGCCGGACCGGGCCCGGGGACCCGAGCCGGGCTACCCCCGGGCCTTGAGCGCCTCGATGAGGGCCGGGAGGACCTTGTGGACGTCACCGACGATGCCGAGGTCGGCCACGGTGAAGATGGGGGCGTCCTGGTCCTTGTTGACGGCCACGATGTTCTTGGAGCCCTTCATGCCCACCAGGTGCTGGGTGGCGCCGGAGATGCCGCAGGCCAGGTAGACGGTGGGCTTGACGGTCTTGCCGGTCTGGCCGACCTGGTGGGCATAGGGCACCCACCCGGCGTCGACGATGGCCCGGCTGGCCCCGGCGGCGCCGTGCAGCAGGCTGGCCAGTTGCTCGATGAGCTGGTAGCTGTCGGCCGACCCCAGGCCACGGCCGCCGGAGACGACGACGGGGGCCTCGTCCAGCTTGGGGCCGGACCGCTCCTCGACGCGCCGGTCGGTGATCTTGGCGGTGTTGGTGGCCGCCACGTCGGGGACCGGCGCCGACTTGACCTCGGCCGGGCCGCCGCCGGAGGGCTCGGCGGTGAAGGACTTGGCCCGGATGACGAAGATGCCGGGACCCTGGCCGGTGAAGCGGGCGGTGACGATGTGGCTGCCGCCGAACACCGGGTGCTGGGATTTCAGGTCGCCGCCGTCGCTGACCAGGCCGGTGACGTTGGTGAGGACGGGGCGGTCCAGCTTGACCGACAGGCGGCCGGCGACGTCACGGCCGTCGTAGGTGGCCGGCACCAGCAGCACGTCGGGGCCGTCGCCGGCCGCCACCAGGGCGGCGATGGCCGCGGCGACGGGGACGCCGGGGAGGGCGCCGCCGAGGTCGCCGACGTCGTAGACGGCGGTGGCGCCGTACTCCCCGAGCCCGGCGGCCAGCGAGGCGGTGCCGGCGCCCCAGGCGATGGCCTCGACGGTGGACCCGATACTGCGGGCCTCGGTCAGCAGCTCCAGGGTCAGCGGGGTCGGACCGGACTCGCCGGCCTCGGCCAGTACCCAAACCTTGTCGACGGCCATCTCAAATCACCTTGATCTGCTCGAGGAAGGCCACGATGCGCTGGGCACCGTCACCCTCGTCCACCACGACTTCGCCGGCCGCCCGGGCCTCGGCCTCGGACACGTCGGTGATCTCCTGCCCGGCCCCGGCCGCCCCCACCTGGGAGGCGTCGATGCCGAGGTCGGCCACCGTCAGGGTGTCCACCGGCTTGGACTTGGCGGCCATGATCCCCTTGAACGACGGGTACCGGGGCTCCACCACCCCGGCGGTCACGGTGACCAGGGCCGGGAGGGGGGCCTCGACGTCGTCGTAGCCGGCCTCGGTCTGCCGCTCCACCTTCACGGTGGTGCCGTCGGTGGACACGCTCTTGGCGAAGGTGACCGACGGGAAGCCGAGCAGCTCGGCCACCTGCACCGGGAGGGTGCCGGTGTAGCCGTCGGTGGACTCGGTGGCGGCGATCACCAGGTCCGGCTCGGCCCGCCTGATGGCGGCGGCCAGCACCTTGGCGGTGCCGAGGGCGTCGGAGCCGGCCAGGGCGTCGTCGCTGACCAGGATGGCCTTGGCGGCCCCCATGGCCAGGGCGGTGCGGAGGCCGGAGGTCTCCCCGTTGGGCGCCATGGACACCAGGGTGACCTCGCTGCCGTCCACGTTGCCGGCCAGTTGCAGGGCCATCTCGACGCCGTAGGAGTCGGAATCGTCGAGGATGAGCTTGCCGGAGCGGTTGAGGGTGTGGGTGGAGGGATCCAGTGAGCCCGGAGCGGCCGGATCAGGGATCTGCTTGACACAGACGACGACGTTCATGGTCCTGCATTGTTGACTACCAACCAGGCGTCTCGCCATTCGGCGCGGCGCCGCGGACCAGCGCCACCGCCTCCACCAGGCGATCCGTGATGATGGCGTCCACCCCGAAGGCCACCATGGCGGCCTGGTCCGTCGGGGCGTTGACCGTCCACACGTTCACGGCCAGCCCGGCCGCGTGGGCCTGGTCCACCACGGCCTGGTCGACCCCGGTCACGAACGGGTGGACGGCCTGGTAGCCGCGGTCCACGGCCTCCGGCAGGGCCGCCGCCACGTCCTCCACCGACCGCAGCAGCCAGCCCACCGGCAATCCGGCGTTGCGCAGGACGTCCAGGGTGGGGGCGTCGAACGACGACAGCACCACCCGCTCCGCCACGGAGCCGTCGGCCAGGGCGGCGGCCACGATGCCGGCCAGGGCCCGCTCGGGATCGGCGGACGGGTCGTGCTTGACCTCGACGTTCACCACCATGCCCTGACAGGCGGCCAGGGCGTCGGCCAGCAACGGCACTTCGGCCGGCAGGTCCCGGGCGGCGACGGTGGCCAGCGGCCGGCCGTCGGCCAGGTCGGGGTCGTGGTGGACGGCCAGGGCCCAGTCCGCGGTCCGGCGGACGTCCAGCTCAACCCCGTCCGCCCCCAGCCGCCGGGCGGCCTGGAAGGCGGCGATGGTGTTCTCGACGAAGCCGTCGGTACAGCCGCGGTGGGCCAGCACCAGGGGGACGGGCATCCGGCCTGACCTCGCTTTCCGGCCGCGTTCCGAACCGCGTTTCGGGCCCGAAATCTGCTTGCAATAATCCAGGGAAGCCGTATAATATCCCCGTCAATTTCCCTTTTCTTTGACGGGCACCGGTTTGGGGCCGATCATGTGAAAAGGTTCACAAATGTCGCAGTGGAGGCCCGGCATGGCGCTGATGTGGAACCGGACGGTCGACTGGGATGCCGGTGATTGGCGGCGGGCCGCGGCCTGTCGCAACACCGAGCCCGACCTTTTCTTCCCTGTCGGTACGACCGGTCCGGCGGTGGACCAGATCGAGGCGGCCAAGCGGGTGTGCCGGTCCTGCGAGGCCCAGGAGCCCTGCCTGGACTTCGCCCTGGCCACCAACCAGGAGTCCGGCGTCTGGGGCGGCACCTCCGAGGAGGAGCGCCGCAAGCTGCGCAAGGCCTGGCTGGCCGCCCGACGCCGGGCCAGCTAGCCCCTCCCCCGTCTCCTTCCCCGACCCCACCCGGCTTCCCGGCCCCACCCCGCCGGCCACCGGCCGCAGTCGCCGGCCGCCACCGGGGCCGTCGGGTCATCCGGCTCGGCCGGTCCATCCGGCTCGGCCGGTCATCCGGGCCGCCGGACGGGCACGCTGATCTGCACCCTGGTGCCGCCGCCCTCCAGGGCCGGCACGGCGGCCATGGTGATGGACCCGCCAAGCTGGCTGACGACGAGGTCGCGGACGATGGACAGGCCGAGGCTGTCGGTCCGCTCGATGTCGAACCCGTGCGGCAACCCGCGGCCGTCGTCGCGGACGGTGACCCAGAGGTGGTCGTCACGGTTCTGCAGGGTCACCACCACGTGGCCGGTCGGTCCCGGCACCCCGTCGGCGGGACCGCCGGCAGGGCCGTCGGTGGCCTGGACCGCCGAGCCGTCGCCGGCCGCGTCGGGACCGTCGACGAAGGCGTGCTCGACCGCGTTCTGCAGCACCTCGGCCAGGGTGACCGCCAGGGGGGTGGCCACGTCGGCGGCGACGTCGCCGAGGTCGCCGGAGACGGTGATGTCCACCGGCCGGGCCGCCACGACGGAGTCCTCGGCCATCTGGACCAGGGAGACCACGATGTCGTCGAACGGCACCTGGTCGCCGGGGTCCCGGGACAGGATCTCGTGGACCAGGGCGATGGACCGGACCCGCCGCTCGGCCTCCCGCAGCGCCTCCCGGCCGGCCCCGAGGGCCACCCGACGGGCCTGCAGGCTGAGCAGGGAGGAGATGGTCTGCAGGTTGTTCTTCACCCGGTGGTGCACCTCCCGGATGGCGGCGTCCTTGGACAGCAGCAGCCGGTCCAGCCGACGGACGTCGGTGACGTCGCGCAGCAGGATGACCGCCCCGGTGACGGAGCCGTGGGAGAGCAGCGGGATGCAGTGGACCAGCACGATGACGTCCGGTCGCCGCTCCACCTCCTCCACCACCGGCCGGCCGGTGGCCAGGGCCCACTCCACGGCGGACTCCTCGATGCCCAGGTCGGTGAACCGGCGGCCCTCCGGCGGGGAGTACACCCCCATCCGGTGGAACGCGTTGACCGCGTTGGGAGAGGCGAACTCCACCCGGCCCTCGGCGTCGACGACGACGAAGCCGTCCCCCACCCGGGGGGCCTCCTCGGTGCCGACGTCCTCGTCGGGGAACGGGAACGCCGACTCCGCCACCATCTCGGCCAGCCGCTCGAAGACGTCCAGGTAGGTCTTCTCGTACGGCGCCCCGGCGCCCCGCAGCGAGGTGACCGTCACCGACGACACCCGCAGCAGCACCGCGATGACCTTCCCGCGGAACCGCACCGGGATGTTCTCCACCGGCACCGACTCCCCCAGCATCGGATGGTGGACGGTGCCCCGGACGATCTCCCCCTGGTGCAGGGCGGCGGCGCTGAGCGCCCAGGCGGACTCCCGGACGGTCTGCCCGACCAGGTCCTGCTCCACCAGGGTCGGCCGGTTGCTGGGCCGCATCTGGCCCAGCACCACCAGCTCGGGCTCGCCGCCGCCATCACCGTCGCCGGCGCCCCCACCGCCGTCGGCACCGCTGCCGTCGGCACCGCCGCCGTCGGCACCGCCGCCGTCGGCACCGGGGACGGTGATGGGCACCACCAGGATGAGGTCCGAGAACGACAGGTCGGCCAGCACCGTCCAGGACCCCAGCAGCCGCTGCAGGTGCTCCAGCTCGTCGGCCCCCAGGGCGGTGTGCTGGACGGCCAGCTCCGCCGGCGTGGCCACTACCCCACCCCCTCTTCCCCGGCCGGGCCCGATGGGGTCACGGCCGGGGCGCCATCGGGTGGCATGGCGGGCCCCCGGCCGTCGGAGGAGGCCGCCGTCGGAGCGGGGGACGGCGGGGCCCCGGGCGGGCTCAATGGCACGGCGTGGGGGACGCGGCGGCGGTAGGCCTGGAGGCGGTCGACGCCGATGCCGTCCAGGAGAGCCCGGAGGTCGGCGGAGCGGTCGGCGACGTGGTCGAGGTGGTGGGCGTCGGAGGCGGTGGTGAGGGGGACGCCGTGGGCGGCGTAGCGGGCCAGCAGGGGCTGGGCCGGGTACTGCTCGCCGACCGGCTTGCGCCAGCCGGCGGAGGACAGCTCGGCGGCGAGGCCGTTGGCCGCGGCGGCCTCGGCCATGCGGTCCCACCACTCCCCGGGGCTGTCCGGCCGGCGGCCGGTGACCTTGATGAGGTCGGGGTGGGCCAGGACGTCGCAGGTGCGGGTGGCGGCCAGCTCCTCCATGGCGTCGGTGTAGGCGTCCCAGCAGGCGTCGACGGACCGGGCGGACCACTGGTCCATGGACGGCCCGTCGTCGAGGTCGTCGAACCGCCAGGCCCCGATCCAGTGGACGGAGCCCAGGAGGACGTCGAAGGGGTAGCCGGCGAGCAGGCCCGCGACCTGGTCCATCCGGCCGCGGTAGTAGTCGACCTCCAGGCCGAGGACCACCGGCAGGCCGGCCCGCTTGGCGGCCAGGACGGTGTCGACGTAGGCGTCCAGGTCGGCCCCGGCGTGGAAGTCCCAGTAGCCGGCCATGGAGCGGCGCAGGGCCGGTGACGGCTCGTCGTCCCAGAACCCTCCCAGCATCTGGTCGGCCTGGGTGAACCGGAACAGGTGCTCGGTGAGGGCCACCTCGACCACCCCGGCGGCCCGGGCCCGGTCGCAGTAGGCCGCGACCTGGTCCAGGACCAGGTCGGTGTCCCGCTGGGAGTGCGGCCACAGGTGCAGGTGGTAGTCGAGCATGTCAGCAGTGGGGCATGGCTAGGACCAGATCTTGGCACCGAGCCGGAGGAGGCCGGCCATGTCATAGATGTCGGCGTCGAAGAACGGGACGGTGGCCAGCACCTCGGGGGTGGTGGCCAGCTCGGCCTGCTGCTCGGCCTCCCGGCAGGCGACGACCCGGAAGTTGACGAAGCTGTCGGCCACCTCCTCCAGGACCCGGCGGACCTGGTCGGGGTCGAGGGGTTCGCCGTCGCCGGCACCACCGGCTCCACCACCGGCGGCGGCGCCGGCACCACCCGCGGTGCCCCCAGCCAGGTCGGCGGCGTCACCGGCCAGGTCGGCGGCGTCACCGGCCAGGTCGGTGGCCAGGTCGGCGGCGAGCTGGCCGGCGCGGTCCCGGACGGCGGTGGCCACGGCGGCGGCGGCGGGGTCCCGGAAGTAGTCGGGGAGGACCTTGTTGAGGACGACGGCGCCGAGGTGGAGCTGGCGGCGGACGAGCTCGGTGGCGAAGAACTCGGCCTCGCGGACCGGGGTGGCCTCCAGGGTGGAGACGACCATGAAGGTGGTGCGCCGGTCGGACAGCAACCGGCTGACGGACTCGGCGCGGGCGACGAAGCCGTCGTACATGGACTGGAACAGGACGAAGAACTCGGCGATGTCGGCCAGGAACTGGGTGCCGAGGATGCGGTCGGCGACCTGGTAGAAGGGCTTGGAGGCCATGTTGACCAGCCGGGACCGGTAGGGGACGATCAGCCACCGCAGCAGGCGGCTGGAGAAGAAGTCGGCCATCCGCTGGGGGGCGTCCAGGAAGTCGAGGGCGTTGCGGGTGGGGGGGGTGTCGACGACGATCAGGTCGTAGTCGCCGTCGGCGTGGATCTCGTACAGCCGCTCCATCGCGATGTAGTCGTGGCTCTGCACGAACCGGCCGGCGATGTTGCGGTACAGGGGGTTGGCCAGGATCTGGTCCCGGGTGGCCGCGTCGGGGGCGTGACGGCGGACCAGGGCGTCCCAGCTCTCCTTGGTGTCCAGCATGGCCGCCCACAGCTCCCCTCGGGGGGTGATGCCCGCGTCGCGGAACACGTCGTCGGGGATGCGGCGCTCGGTGTTGCCGATGCCACCTCCGGCGGCGGTGTTGCCGATGCCACCTCCGGCGGCGGCGTTGGCGGGGCCGGTGCCGGCGGCGGTGTTGGCGGTGCCGGCGGCGGCGGAACCGGTGCCGGCGGCGGGGGCGGTGCCGGCGGGCCGGTGGTCGGCGGACAGGCCGAGGGCGTCGGCGAGGCGGCGGGCGGGGTCGATGGTGAGGACGAGGACCTTGCCGCCGTGGTGGCAGGCGGCCATGGCGGCGAGGGCGGCGGCGGTGGTGGTCTTGCCGACGCCGCCGGGACCGCAGGCGACGACGATCTCCTTGGCGGCCAGCAGGCGGTCCAGGGAGCCGACCGGCGAGGACCCGTGGGACGCGGCCATCAGCGGGAGCCGACCATCAGTAGCCCAGCTCCTCACCGAGGGAGGCGGCGACCTGCCGGGTGGTGCGGAGGCCGTGGAGGCGGGAGAACAGGTAGGGCAGGAACAGCACCGGCACCGACGGGTCGAGGCCCTCGCGGAGGCGCTGCAGGTGGCCGGACCGGGTGCGGCGCATGGTGACGGCCAGGCGGGCGCCGTCCATGAGGGGCTGGACGCTGCCGCCGGCCTGCTCGGACAGCATCTCGGTGGCGGCCGGTCGGCTGAGCACTTCGAAGACCTGCTCCTCGTCGCGGCCGAACAGCTCGGGCAGCACCCGGTTGACCACCACCGCGGACAGCCGGACGGTGGTCTCCTCGGCCACCCGGTGGGCCAGCTCGAGGGTCTCGGCGACCGGCATCTCCTCGGGGGTGGCCACGGCGACCAGCCCGGTACGGGCGGGGTCGGACAGGATGTCCAGCATCCAGTCGGTCTGGGTGCGGATGAGGCCGACCTTGACCAGGTCGTTGATGGCCTGGGGGGCGGCGAGCTGGCCGACGATGTGGCCGGTGGCCGAGGCGTCGACCACCACCAGGTCGTAGTGGCCTTCGCGGACCTCCCAGCAGAGCTTGCCGACGGTCAGGATCTCCCGGACCCCGGGGGCGGCGGTGGCGACGAAGTCGAAGGCCTTGGCCAGCGGGCCGATGCGGCCGACCACCGGGATCTTGAGGTTCAGCTTCAGGTACTCCCGCAGGGAGGCCTCGGTGTCCATGGACATGGCGAACACCCCCGGGGCCACCTCCCGTTCGACGAACCGGGTGGGTGGACCCTCGAAGAGGGAGGACAGGTCGCCCTTGGCGTCCACCTCGCAGGCCAGCACCCGCTTGCCGTGCTGGGCGGCAAGCTGGGCCAGGCCGGCGGTGACGGTGGTCTTGCCGACCCCGCCCTTGCCGGTGACGAACACCAGGCGGAGGTCCAGCAGGTCCGGGGCCGCCGAGGTCACCGGCCGGCCCCCTCGGCCGGGCCGGGACCGCCGTCGGTCGCCGGAGCCAGGGGGATCAGGGTGCGCCGAACCCCACCCGGCGCTCGTTGGCCGGGGCGCCCACCTCGACGTAGGCCACCTTGGCCACCGGCACCGCCACCCGCCGGCCGCGGCGGTCGGTCAGCCACAGCACGCCGTCGGTGCCGCCGAGGGCCGACTCGATGTCAGCGAGGACCTTCTCCCGGTCGGCGTCGTCCCCGAGCTCCACTTCCAGCTCCTTGGGGGTCTGGACGATCCCGATGCGTACGTCCACTTGGGTGCGGCTCCTCCGTCCCTGGGCGGCCGGCCACTGGGGTCCGGCGCCGTCGACATGGCATCCCTGACGATACAGGCCCAGGAATGACACAGGCACAGGGCAGACTTGTGGCATGACGGACCGAACCACCACCGGGGGGGCCGGCACCGGCGGGGCTGGCACGGGCGGAGCCGGCATGGGCGGAGCCGGACCGGTGGAGGCCACCACCGGCGCCGGCGGGGCCGACATCGCCGGAGCCGACGTGACCAGCGCCGCCACCGATCGTGGGCGGCGCTGGGCGGCCACCATGGCGGGGTTCACCGGCGACGGTGAGGGATACCCCGCCGGCGACCTCCCGGATGGGGTGCGGGTGGCCCACGCCGACTCCCGGGCGGCCATCGGCACCGCCGGGTCCCGGGCGGCAGGGGGGACCGGCGTGGCCGGGGGCGGTGCGGTGGGCGGCATGGACCGGGAGGGCAGGGAGGGGGGCGAGGACGCCCTGCTGGCCCCGGGGGCGACCCGGGCATCCGGGGCGGGCCACCGGGCCACGGAGGAGGAGCCGGACCGGTGGCGGACGTGCTTCGAGCGGGACCGGGACCGGATCCTGCATGCCACCGCGTTCCGCCGGCTGGCCGGCAAGACGCAGGTGTTCGTGTTCCCGGAGGACCACCAGCGGACGCGGCTGACCCATGCGCTGGAGGTGGCGCAGGTGGCCACCAGCGTGGCCCGGGCCTGCCGGCTGAACGTGGCCCTGACCGAGGCCATCGCACTGGGGCACGACTGCGGGCACGGGCCCGGCGGGCACGCCAGCGAGGACGCCCTGGACCCGTACCTGCCGGAGGGGTTCGACCACGCCCCCTGGGGGGCGGAGGTGTCGCTGGCGTCGCTGAACCTGTGCGCGGAGACCCTGGACGGGATCAGGAACCACAGTTGGTCCCGGCCGGCGCCGGCGACGCCGGAGGGGGAGGTGGTGAGCTGGGCGGACCGGATCGCCTACGTCTGCCACGACTGGGAGGACGCGGTGCTGGCCGGGATCGTGTCGCCGTCGGCCCTGCCGGCGGTGGTCCGGGAGCGGTGCGGGGACCGGCGGAGCAGCCAACTGGGGGCGTTCATCGACAGCCTGGTGGGCACGGTGCTGGGCACCGGCCGCATCGGCATGGCCGAGCCCATGGCGGAGGCCCTGGCGGCGTTCCGGGCGGGGAACTACCGGCACGTGTACCTGCGGGAGGCGTCGGTGGCGCAGGGTGCGGCGGTGGTGGCGGTGCTGCGGGCCCTGGTGGAGCACTACGGGGACCGGCCCAACGCGATCCCGGCGGTGCGGGAGGCCGGGGGGCTGTCGGCCGGCGAGCCGGAGGCGGTGCGGGCGGCGGTGACCTACGTGGCCGGCATGACGGACCGGTTCGCCTTCCGGCAGGCGGTGGCGGTGCTGGGCTGGGACCCGGCGAAGCTGCCCCGCGGCGTCGATTGAGCGGCCCTACTCCGTCTCCTTCCAGTGCACCCGGCCGAACAACCGGCCGTACCAAGCGGACAGCGACCGGCCTTCGTCGTGGCCGGCGTCGACGTGCAGCACCAGCGAGCCCTCGGGGGCGGGCAGGGCGGCGACGTCACCGGTGGCCACGGTGCAGCGGACAGCGGCGGTGGTGATGTCGGTGACCTGGTCGCGGTCGACGAAGCGGAGGCCGTGCCTGGTCTTGACGGCGATGCCGTCGAAGAGGTCCAGCTCGGGGACCTGGAGCACGTGCTCCACGCTCCCGAGCTCGTCCCCTGTGGCGGTCAGGACCGGCGTGCCGACCTGGAGCGCCTCGTAGGAGATCGGGCGTCCCTCGTCCATCGGTACCCCTCCTTTTCGCCGTCCCCCGGTGGGCGGTGCGAGGACTCTACCGAAGCCTTCTGAGGGCGCGTCAGCCGGCGCCGGACTGGCGGACGGCGAGCTCGCGGCGGTACACCCGGGCGGGACCCATGCCGGCGATGCGTTGGGCCAGGGCCGAGAAGGCCCGGCCGACCTCGCCGTCGGGATCGGCGGCGGCGACGGGGCGACCTTCGTCGCCACCCTGCCGCAGGGCCGGCACCAGTGGCAACTGTCCGAGCAGGGGGATGCCGAGGTCGTCGGCCAGGGCCTGGCCGCCGCCGGAACCGAACAGGTCGTACCGGGTGCCGTCGTCACCGGTGAACCAGCTCATGTTCTCGATGACGCCGCGGACCGACAGCCGGAGCTTGCGGGCGGCGTAGGCGGACCGCTGGGCCACCCGCTGGGCGGCGGGCTGCGGGGTGGTGACCACCAGGATCTCGGAACGGGGCATCACCTGGGCCAGGGACAGGGTGACGTCACCGGTGCCGGGGGGCATGTCGACCAGCAGCAGGTCGGGCTGGCCCCACCAGGCGTCGCCCAGGAACTGCTCGATGGCCTTGTGCAGCATGGGCCCACGCCAGATGACGGGCTGGTCGTCGGGGACGAAGAACCCCATGGACAGCACCCGGACGCCGTAGGCGGCGGCCGGGATGACCAGGTCGCCGAGGACGATGGGGTCGTGGTCGGCGCCCAGCATCTTGGGGACCGAGAAGCCGTAGACGTCGGCGTCGAGGACCCCGACCCGCTTGCCCAGCCGGGCCAGGGCGACGGCCAGGTTGACGGTGACCGAGGACTTGCCGACGCCGCCCTTGCCGGACGAGATGCCGATCAGCCGGGTGGGGGACTCCGGCCGGAGGAACCGGGGGGTGGGGGTGGCGTCGCCGTGCCCGTGCCCGTGGCCGCCGTGCCCGCCACCTCCACCGCCGCCTCCGTGGCCGTGATCTCCACCACCACCGCCGTGCCCGCCGCCGTGGCCGTCAGACCCGCCGGCACCGGGGCCGGCGTCGCCGTCGGGGCCGTCCATGTCGTCGCGAAGGCGGCGGCGGAGGGCGGCGCGGTCGTCGTCGTCCATGACGCCGATCTGGACGGCGACGTCGTCGATGCCGTCGACGCCGGCGGCGGCGGCCCGGACGAGGTCACGGATGCGGTCCTGGTTGGGCCAGGCGGCGACGGGGAGGACCAGGGCGATCTCGGCCCGGTGCCGGCGGCTGTGGACACCGCGGACCGCGCCGATGTCGCCCAGGGGCAGGCCCAGCTCGGGCTCGACCACCGCCGCCACCGCCTGCTCGACTCCAGCCTGATCGCGTGCCATACAGCCCTTCGGGTTCGGGGATGGCCCTCCGGTCCGGGGATCGCAGGGCAGCCGGCGGTCGCCGCCGGCCCTGCTCGGTAGACTACCGACCGTGCAGCCGGCCCCAGCCGCCGCGCCCACAGCCGCCTGGATCGGTGAGGGTGAACGGACCGACGGCGACAACGGACGGTTCGCCGCCGCCGTCGCCGCGGTGACCTCGGCGTTCGGGGACCCGACGCGGCGGGAGATCTTCCTGTACGTCCGGGCGCAGCCGGGGGCGACGACCGCCGAGGTGGCCACCCGGTTCTCGCTGCACCCGAACGTGGCCCGGCACCATCTGGACCGGCTGGTGGCCGGGGGGTACCTGCAGGTGGCGGCCGGCCGGGCCGGCACAGGGCGGGCTGGCACAGGGCGTCCGGGTACAGGACGGGCTGGCACAGGACGCCCGGGAACGGGGCGGCCGGGAGCGGGGCGGCCGGGAGCGGGGCGGCCGGCCAAGCGGTACCTGCCGGTCGGCGACGACCCCACCATCGAGCTGCTGACCCGCCGGGACGACCTGCTGGTGAGCCTGCTGCAGGAGGCGCTGGAGCTGCTGGGCCCGGAGGCGGCGGAGCGGATGGCGGCGAAGGTCGGCGAGGACTACGGCCGGAGGCTGGCCAGCCGGATGGCGCCGGGTGAGGGGCAGCGGTCGGTTCGGGCGGCGATGCACGCCATCGCGGAGACGCTGACCGCCCACGGGTTCGCGGCCCACGCCGAGGACCAGGGGGCGGCGACCGCGGTGGTGGCGGAGCAGTGCCCGTTCGGGGACGCCGCGCTGACCCACCCGGTGCTGTGCGCGGTGGACCGCGGCATGGTCAAGGGCCTGCTGGCCGGGCTGTGCAAGGAGGTCCCGGAGGGGTCCATGCCGGTGGTGCTGTCGTCGCGGGCCCGCGGCGACGACACCTGCGCCGCCCTGGCCTGACGGTGCACCGGCGGTGACCGGCCGGCACTACCTGGACCACGCCTCCACCAGCCCGCCCCGGCCGGAGGTGGTGGCGGCGGTGCGGGACTGGCTGGCGGGGCCGTTCGGGGACCCGGGCCGGGTGCACGAGGAGGGCCGGCAGGTGCGGGGGGTGGTGGAGGAGGCCCGGGAGAAGGTGGCGGGGCTGCTGGGGGTGCGGCCGCGGCAGGTGGTGTTCACCTCCGGGGCCACCGAGGCGGCCAACGCGGCGGTGTGGGGGGCCACCCGCCGGGTGCCGGGCGGGGCGGTGCTGTGCGCGGACGTCGAGCACTCGTCGGTCCGGGACGCGTCGGCCCGGCTGGCGCCGATGGAGGTGCTGCCGGTGGACGGGCACGGCCGTATCGACCCCGGTGGGGTGGCGGCGGCACTGCGGCGGCGGGCCACGGACGGTGTGGCCCTGGTGCACTGTCAGTGGGCCAACCACGAGGTGGGGACGGTGCAGCCGGTGGCCGAGGTGGTGGCCGCCGCCCGGGACGCCGGGGTGCTGGTGCACGTGGACGCCGCGGCCGCGGCCGGCCAGGTGGACCTGGGGCTGGGGACCCTGGACGCCGACCTGGTGTCGGTGAGCGGGCACAAGATGGGGGGGCCGCCCGGCGTCGGGGCCCTGGTGGTGCGCCGGGGGCTGCGCATCGAGCCGCTGCTGGTCGGCGGCCAGCAGGAGCGGGCCCGGCGGGGCGGGATGGAGAACGTGGCCGGCATCGTCGGGTTCGGGGCCGCCGCCGACGCCCTGGCCGCGGACGGTGGCCGGCGGATGGCGGCGGAGGCCGCGGCGGCCCGGGCGCGGACCGACGCAGTGGTGCGGGCGGCGACGGCGGTGGACGGGGTCCACCAGGTCGGGGACCCGGTGGACCGGCTGCCCCACCTGGTGTGCCTGGGGGT
Organism: Acidimicrobiales bacterium; assembly: GCA_035547695.1. Taxonomy (GTDB): domain Bacteria; phylum Actinomycetota; class Acidimicrobiia; order Acidimicrobiales; family RAAP-2; genus DASZUK01. The sequence continues at coordinate 243,925 of DASZUK010000062.1, read as the reverse complement.
GGACGGGGTGGAGGCGGAACCGGTGCTGCTCGGCCTGGACCGGGCCGGGGTGGCCGCCCACTCCGGGTCGGCCTGCTCGTCGGAGTCCCTGGAGCCGTCGCCGGTGCTGGCGGCCATGGGTGTGGACCCCAGCCACTCCCTGCGGCTGTCGGTGGGGTGGTCGACGGGGGACGCCGACGTGGACGCCTTCGCCGCGGCCTTCGGCCCGGTGGTGGCCGGCCTGCGGGCCCTGCGGCGCTGACCGCTACCCGGTGGTCGTGGTGCTGCCGGAGGTGGTGTTGCCGGGCGTGGTGCTGCCGGGGGTGCCAGCACCGGCGGCGGCGCGGACCTGGGCGGGGACCGGCTGGTGGACCTCGGTGAAGGCCTGGGTGATGTAGCCGGCGGCCTTGGCCACCCACTCCTTCGGGGGGTGGTCGGCCAGGAAGGCCCGGTACTCGGCCACCGCCTTGGCCGGCTGGTGCTGGGCCAGCAGGATGCTGCCGAGGTAGAGGTGGCCGGCGAACTGCGACGGGGCCAGGTTCACCGACTGGGCCACGGCGGAGCGGCCCTGGGCCGCCAGGGTGAGGTTGCCGGCGGCCTCGGCGGCCTGCCAGTTGAGCCAGCCCCACTCGGCCAGGGCCTGGGGCTGGCGGGGTGTCTCGGACAGGATGGCCTTGTAGGCGTCCAGCGCTGTGACCAGCTTTGTCTGGTCCACCAACGTGGCGGCGACGGCCAGTTGCCGCTGGATGGTCTGGGCCGCCGGAACCTTGGTGCTGCCGGTGGCGACCTCGCCGGGCAGGCGGGGGGCGGTGACGTGGACCACCAGCAGCACCGCTCCGGCGACCAGGGCGGCCACCCCCACCACCGCCATCCAGATCCGTCGCCGCCGGGGCCGTGGCCGGCCGTCCTCCTCGTCGTCGTCCAGCACCAGCGGCACCAGCCCCGGCCGTCCCGGTACGGGGGAGGCGGTGGCCGGCCGGGCCGGTGACCCCGGACCGGCGGCGGTGGGCCCCCCGTCCCCCGCCGGCCCCCTGTCCCCCGCTGCTCCCCGGTCCCCTGCTGGTCCCCGGTCCCCCGCCGTCGCATCGGCACCGGCGGGGCCGTCCCCGGCGGCACCACCCACGGCGGCACCGTCCCCGGCGGTCGCCACCCCCAGGGCGGCCAGGGCCTGGTCGACCTCGGCGAGCTGCTGGCGGTCCCGGCGGCAGAGGACGTGGTAGTCGTCGTCGGACAGGTCGCCGGCCTGGTGCTCCCGGTCGGCGTCGTCGAGGGACCGGAGCAGGAAGTCGCGGCGGTCCTCCAGGTGCCACCGTTCCTCGGCGCTGCGGGCATTGCCGGCGCCGGCGGAGGCGGCACCGACCCCGCCGGTGGCATCGCCGGATCGGCCGGTGGCGGAGGTGTCGGTCACCGGTCCTCCCGGCGCAGCCGGGCCAGGCTGCGGGAACGGCGCCAGAACAGGACGGCGAGGGCGCCGACGGCGATGGCGCCGGCGACGGCGGGCAGGACCCACACCAGGGCGGTCAGGCCGGAGGTGGGTGGCCGCAGGAGGATGGTGGTGCCGTACTGGGCCACCAGGGTGTCCTCGATCTGCTGGTCGGTCTTGCCCTGGTCGACGAGGTGGCGGACCTGGTGGCGGACGGCGATGGCGGAGGAGGCGGCGGACTGGGCCACGGAGAGGTCCTCGCAGCTAGGGCAGCGGATCTGGGCGTCGAGGGCGGCGGCCCGCTGGGCGTTGGTGGGGTGGCCCCCGGAACCGAGGCCGCTGCCGAAGGCCAGGGCGACCCCGAGGACGACGAGCAGGACCAGGAGCCCGAGGCCGGGGTGGGCGGACCGGCCGGCGCCCCGGGGCGGGGACGGGGTGGCGGCGGCGGGGACCGGCGGCGGGGACGCGGTGAGGTCAGCCATGGCGACCCGCGGTGGCGGCGGCCAGCATGTTGTCGAGCTGCTGCTCGGTGGCCGGGCCGACGAGGGGGTCGCCGACGACGCGGCCGTCGGGGCCGACCAGGAAGGTCATGGGGGGTGAGCCGACGCCGTAGGCGTTGGCGACGGAGCCGCCGCGGTCGGGGATGGCCGGCCACTGCTGGTGGGACCGGCGGACGAACCCGGTGGCGGCGGAGACGCTGTCGTTGAACACGATGCTGACCATGGCCGCCCCGGCAGCCCCCCTGGCGCGCTGCTGGGCGGCGAACCTGGCCAGGTCGGGCGCTTCGGACACGCACGGCGGGCACCAACTGGCGAAGAAGTTGACGAACAGGTACCGGCCCCGGTAGTCGGCCAGGGACAGGGCCCGGCCGTGCTGCAGTGTACGGCCGGCGAACGGCGGGGCGGAGTGGCCGGTCAGCGGGCTGGACTCCTGGGTGGCCTGGTAGGAGGGGCGGGTGGCGGCCACGATGGCCACCACCACCAGGGCCAGCAGGACGACCGCGGCGACCCACCGGGCGGTGTGCCGGCGGCGGCCGGCGGCGGCCGGCGGCGGGGACGGCGGGGCGGCGACCGCGCTCACTGGCCCTGCCCGGAGCCCGTTGCGCCCTGCCCGGTCACTGGCCCTCCCCGGCACCGACCCCGGCGGGGACCTCGTCCCCGGCACCGGGCCTGGCGTCGGCGGCGGGCTCGGCGGCGGGCTCGGCACCGTCGGCGGCGGGGCCCCCGTTGCCGGACGGGGCGGCGGCGGCGGCGACCACGGGGGACAGGGAGGACACCGGGTCGGTGGGCCGCCGGCGGCGGCCGGGGACCAGGGCCAGCAGGCCGCCGAGGCCGATGACGAGGCCGCCGGTCCACATCCAGACGATCAGCGGCTCGACGACGACGGTGACGGCGATGGCGTTGTGGGGGAGGTTGGCGACGACCTGGCCGCCGGTGACCCGGCCGGTGCCGCCGATGGCGTCGAAGGTGAGGTAGACGTCGTCGAAGAAGCCGGAGTCGATGGCGGGGGTGCCGACGGCCTGGGACTTGGGGCCGCCGTACTGGCTGACGGCCGGGTAGAACAGGCCGCCGCCGTCCACCCGGACGACGGCCTCGGTGGCGATGCGCTGGGGGGTGTCCACTGTGCGGAAGCCGAGGAATTCGAAGGTGTGGCCGTCGTAGTGGACCACCTTGGCCTCCGGCAGGGCGATCTCGGCTGTGGCCCGGTAGGAGGTGGCGGCGACCAGGCCGATGGCCAGGACGACGACGCCGAGGTGGACCACCATGCCGCCGTTGGCCCGGCCGACCAGGCCGCGCCAGGCCCCGGCGCCGTGACGCTGGCTGGTCCGTACCGAGAGGACCAGGGACCGGAAGGCGGAGGCGGCGGCGAAGGCGCCGAGGCCGAAGGCCAGCAGGGGCTCGAAGCCGCGGACGCCGCCGATGACGCAGCCGACGACCACCAGGACGCCGAACCAGGCCGGCAGGGCCAGGCGGTGCCACAGGACGGCGCCGTCGACCTTGCGCCAGCTCAGGGCGGGGGCCACGGCCATGAGGAGGAGTAGGGCCAGGCCGACGGGGGCGGCGACGGTGTTGAAGTAGGGGGCCCCGACGGTGACCTCCTGGCCCTTGATGGCCTGGTACAGCAGCGGGAACAGGGTGCCCAGCAGGACGACGAAGGCGAAGCCGACGAACAGCAGGTTGTTGAGCAGGAACGCCCCCTCGCGGCCGACGGGGGAGTCGATGCCGCCGGGGGACCGCAGCCGGTCGCCGCGCCAGGCGATCAGGCCGAAGCCGACGACGACGACGGCCACGAAGAAGGCGATGAGGGCCGGCCCGAGGGTGGACTCGGAGAAGGAGTGCACCGACTGCACCACCCCGGACCGGGTCAGGAAGGTGCCGAGGATGGTGAGGGCGAAGGTGGCCACCGACAGGGACATGTTCCAGACCCGCAGCAACCCGCGACGCTCCTGCACCAAGACGGAGTGCAGGTAGGCGGTGCCGCACAGCCAGGGCAGCAGGGCGGCGTTCTCCACCGGGTCCCACCCCCAGAAGCCGCCCCAGCCGAGGACCTGGTAGGACCACCAGGCGCCGAGGACGATGCCGACGGAGAGGAACGTCCAGGCCAGCAGGGTCCACCGGCGGGTCTCGGCCTGCCACTGCTCCCCCACCCTGCCGGTGACCAGCATGCCGACGGCGAAGGCGAACGGGATGGCGAAGCCGACGAACCCGAGGTACAGCAGGGGGGGGTGGATGGCGACCAGGGGGTTGTCCTGCAACAGGGCACGGGGCCCGGCGCCCTGCGTGGGGGCGGCACCGGGGACGGTGGTGAACGGGTTGGCCGGCCCGGTCATGAGGCCGAAGAAGAAGGCGGCCACGACGTACATCACCAGGGTGGCCCACCGGATCACCGGGTCGGCGGCCTGACGGCGGTACCGCCAGACCAGCAGGGTGGTGAACACGGCCAGGGCCAGCCCCCACAGCAGGATGGAGCCGGCCAGGGCCGACCACATGCCGGTGATGGAGTAGATCAGGGGGGTGGCCCGGGCGTTGTTTGTGGCCACGTACACCAGCGAGAAGTCGTGGGTGATCAGGGCCCGCTCCATGGCCACGGTGGCCAGGACCGCGCCGGCCAGGAGCACCGGCGCGAACAGCCGGCCGTCGGTCGCCGGGCCGCCCACCGCCGCCGCGGTGGTGCCGCGGTGGCGGTAGAGGGAGAGGGCGGTCACGACGACCCCCACCACCGACCCGCCCAGGGCGATCCAGACCCCGATCTGGCCCAGGGCGGCGTTCAGCAACGATCCCGCCGACCGGTCATGTGACCGACTTGCCGGTCTTGCCCTTCACCCGTGTGGGGTGTTCGGCGATGTATGTGGCGGAGTGCTTGACCTCGATCTGGTCGGACAGGAACCGGCGGGAGGACGAGGAGACGAAGTGGCCGTCGACCACCACCGGGATGCCGGGCTGGAACAACTGGGGCGGGGAGCCGGTGTTGTGGACCTCCACCGTCCGGCCGTCGGCGCCGGCCATGGTGAAGTCGGTGCCGGTGCCGGTGCGGCGGACGGTGCCGTGCACCACTGTGCCCTCCAACCGGATGGTGGAGGTGCCGACGGCGGCCTTGTGGTTCAGGGCCTGGTCGACGGTGTCGAAGTAGTCCAGGGAGCTGCCGAGGCCCTCGACGAGGAGGAACACGACGGCACCGATCAGGACGGCGAAGGCCAGCAGCAGCCGGACCCGGCTGCTGCGCCGGCGGCGGGCGACAGCCAGGGTCGGCGGCCCCGGCGGTCCCGGCGGGGTCGGCGGGGTCGGCGGCGCGGTGCCGGAGGAGGGGGCCGGGGCGGCGGTGGTGTCGGTCACCGGGCACCACCTGCGGCCGGGCCACCCGGTGCGACCGGCGGGGCCGGTCCGTCAGGCCCGGCCGGGTGGCCGGCCGCGGCGGCCGGAACGGCCGGTGGCCGGGGCGGCGGTTGGTCGGCCAGGGCGGCGGCGCGGGCGAGCCGGCGACGGCGGAGGAGGAGGGTGACGGCGTACAGGAACAGGACGCCGAGGCAGATGGTGTAGCCGGCGACGATGTAGGCGGTGCCGGCCCCGTTCACCGGGCACCGCCGACGTCCCCGAGGTCACCCTCGGCTCGGCGCTCGGCCAGGGACACCTCCAGCTCCTCGTCGCCGACCCGGTCCTTCAGCACCTCGACCTGGTACCGGACGATGAGCATCCAGGCGAAGACCAGGGTGAGGGCGACGAAGCCGAGCAGCATGGTCCAGAGCATGGAGCCGTGGACCTTGAAGGCGTGTGTGGGGGTCAGGATGGAGGCGCCCTGGTGGAGGGTCTGCCACCACTGGACGGAGAAGTGGACGATGGGGACGTCGACGAAGGCGACCAGGGCGGCGACGGCGCAGCGGCGGGCGCGGACGTCGGGGTCGGCGGGCACCCGGCGGAGCGCCAGGTAACCGAGGAACAGGACCAGCAGCAGGGCGGTGCTGGTCAGCCGGGCTGTCCAGGTCCACCAGACCCCCCAGGTGGGCCGGCCCCAGAGGGAGCCGGTGACGAGGGTGAGGACGTTGAAGACGACGCCGACCTCGACGGAGGCGGCGGCCAGGCGGTCCCAGAACAGGGACCTGGTGCGCTTCCACAGGTACAGCAGGCTGGCCAGGGCGGCGACGCCGAAGGCCAGGTACAGGGCGACCCAGGCCACCGGGGGGTGCAGGTACAGCAGGCGCACCAGTGTCTTCTGGTGGATGTCCGGCGGGGTCACCCAGAGGCCCAGCCAGACGGTGAGGGCGGTGGTGACGGCGGCGGCGATGCCGATGGTGCGGACGACGGCCGGCCGGGGGCCGGGCGGCCTGGGGGCCGGGGGCGGGGCGGGGACGGCAGGACCGCCGGCCCCGGCGGCGGCGGGCGGTGGCCCGAGCGGTCCGGCGGGCGGGGCGGTGGGCGGCCCGGTGGGGGGGGCGGTGGTGGTCATGCGGCCTCCTGCAGCGGGCCGTAGAGGACCACCCCGACGACCAGGTAGACGGCGGCGAACGGCCCCAGGATGCGGAGCCAGGAGACCCCGGAGGCGGTGGCGCCGGTGATGGCGGCGGCCCAGGCCTTGGAGCCGGCCAGGAGCACCGGGGCCAGGATGGGGAGGACCAGCAGCGGCAGCAGGGTCTCCCGGACCCGGAGGCCGGCGGACAGGGCGCCGTAGATGACGCCGGCGGAGGCCAGGCCGACGGTGGCCAGCAGTGACGCCACGACGGCCAGCCAGGCCACCTGGACGCGGACGCCGAACAGGACGGTCACCCCGGCCCAGAGCACCAGTTGCAACAGGATGAGCTGGACGGCGACGGCGGCGGCCTTGCCCAGGAAGATGCCGGCGGGGTCGATGCCGGACAGGCGGAGGCCGTCGCGGGTGCCCTCGGCGGACTCGATGGCGAAGCTGCGCTGGGTGGCCAGGACGGTGGAGAACAGGACGGCCAGCCAGAACAGGCCGGGGGCGGCGGCCTTCAGGGCGGAGGGCCCGGGGCCGAGGGCGAAGGCGAACAGGACGAGGACCAGGAGGGCGAACGGCAGCACCTGCCACAGGGCCACCCGGGAGCGGGCTTCGATGCGGAGGTCCTTGCCGGCCACCAGCAGGGCGTCACGCCACATGGCTGCTCCCGCCGGTGGCGGTGGTCCCCGGCACCAGGCCGGTGGGGGGCACGGCGGCGAGCGTCGCTCGGCGGCCGCCGCGGGCCTGGTGGGTGACGGCGCCGCCGGCCATGGTGACCACCCGGTCGGCCAGGGGGACGGCCAGGTCGGGCTCGTGGGAGGACAGCAGCACCGGCACCCCGGCGGCGGCGGCCTCGGCGACCAGCTCGGCCAGCAGATGGCGGGCGGCGGCGTCCAGGCCGGCGTGGGGCTCGTCAAGCAGCCACAGCTCCGGGCCGCGGGCCAGCAGGGAGGCCAGGGCCACCCGGCGGCGCTGCCCGGCGGACAGCCGGCCGACGGTGGTGCGGCGCAGGCGGCCGACCAGGCCCAACCGTTCCAGGGCGGGGTCCACCCGGTCGGCCGGCAGCCCGAGGGCGCGGACGGCGAACCGGACGTTCTCGACGGCGGTGAGCTCGTCGTAGAGGGGAGCGGCGTGGCCGAGGAGGCCGACCCGGCGACGGACGGCGGTGCGGTCGTCGGCCAGGTCGTGGCCGAGCACCCAGGCCTGGCCGGAGGTGACCGGGAGCAGGCCGGCGCAGGTGCGCAGCAGGCTGGTCTTGCCGGCCCCGTTGGGGCCCAGGACCACCACCACCTCGCCGGGGTCGACGGAGAGGTCCACCCCGGAGAGGGCGGGGAACCGGCCGGCGAGCGCGACGGCGGAGCGGAGGTGGACTACGGGGGCCATGGCCTTCCCGGACATGCTACGAGGGTCCGGTCCGCCGAAGCCAAGCAGGACCGCGCAATTGGCCCGGGGCCCAACCCGGGCTCCTCCGAGCGTGGGGCCCCATCCCCCCGCCGGCCGTCAGCTACGGGTCAGGCGCTGGAGGCCGAGGTGGTTGAGGAGGTCGGAGAACTGGCCGGACAGCCAACTGAGCTGGCCGCAGAGCAGCAGGACGCCGAAGGCGACCAGAACGGCCCCGCCGAGGAGGTGGACGATCCACAGGCCTCGGCGGGCGCGGCCGTAGAAGGAGGTCAGCCGGCCGAAGGCCAGGCCGGTGACCAGGAACGGGACGCCGAGGCCGAGGGAGTAGGCGAACAGCAGCAGCACCCCGCCGGACAACGTCGACCGGTCGTAGGCCAGGGCCAGGACGGCGGCCAGGACGGGCCCGATGCAGGGGGTCCAGGCGAAGGCGAAGGCCATGCCCATCAGCGGGGCCGCCCAGGACCCCAGGGTGGAGGGGCGGAGCTGGAACCGGCGGTCCTGGAACAGGCGGCCGAGCGGTCCGGCGCCGGCGCCGGCGCGGGCCCAGAACGCGGCCGGCAGGGCGCCGACCAGGAGGACGACGCCCATGACGACGACGACGGTGCCGGCCACGGTGGTCAACGTGCCCTTGTGGGCGTCCAGGAGGTGGCCGACGCCGGACGCGGCGGCGCCGAGGGCGACGAACACCACGGTGAACCCGGCCACGAACAGGCCGATGCCCCGCAGAAGGGGACGCAGGGGGCGGGGGTTGGCGGCCGCGTCGCCGCCCCGGCCGGCCTCCAGCTCGGCGGCGGACAGGCCGGACACCATGGACACGTAGCCGGGGACCAGCGGCAGGACGCAGGGGGAGATGAACGACAGGATGCCGGCGCCGAAGGCGGCCAGCACCCCCAGGGGGTCGGCGGAGATCCCGGCGGTGATCACCAGGAGCCCTCCACCACCGGCCGGCTCAGCGCAGCTGGCTGCGGACCAGCGCCAGGTCGGCCTCGACCATCATGGCGACCAGGCCGGGGAAGTCCACCTCGCGCCGCCAGCCCAGGGCCTGCTCGGCCAGGGACGGGTCGCCGACCAGCAGGTCGACCTCGGCGGGGCGCAGGAACCGCTCGTCCACCACCACGTGCTGCTCCCAGTCCAGGCCGGCCGCGGCGAAGGCCAGTTGGCACAGTTCGCGCACCGGATGGGTCTGGCCGGTGGCCACCACGTAGTCGCCGGGGGTGTCCTGCTGCAGCATCAGCCACATGGCCCGGACGTAGTCGGCGGCGTACCCCCAGTCGCGCTGGGCGTCCAGGTTGCCGAGGGGCAGCTTGTCGTCCAGGCCGCAGGCGATGCGGGCGGCGCCGTGGGTGACCTTGCGGGTGACGAACTCCAGGCCGCGGCGGGGGGACTCGTGGTTGAACAGGATGCCGGACGACGCGTGCAGGTCGTAGCTCTCGCGGTAGTTGACGGTGATCCAGTGCCCGTAGACCTTGGCCACCCCGTAGGGGCTGCGGGGGTACAGCGGGGTGGACTCCCGCTGGGGCACCTCCTGGACCTTGCCGAACATCTCCGACGAACTGGCCTGGTAGAAGCGGATGTCGGGGTCCACGGTGCGGATGGCGTCCAGCAGCCGGGTGACCCCCAGGGCGGTGGTCTCGCCGGTCAGCACCGGCTGGCTCCAACTGGTCTGCACGAAGGACTGGGCGGCCAGGTTGTACACCTCGGTCGGCCGGTGGTCCCGGAGCACGGCCACCAGGGAGCCCTCGTCCAGCAGGTCGCCGGCCACCAGGGTCAGCCGGTCCTGGATGTGGGCGATCCGCTCGAAATTGACGGTGCTGGACCGGCGGACGACCCCGACGACCTCGTACCCCTGCTCCAGCAGGAACTCGGCCAGGTAGGACCCGTCCTGGCCGGTCACCCCGGTGATCAGCGCGCGCTTGGGCATGGGTTTCCACGGTACCTCACGGCAACACGGCCTCCCGGCCGGCCGCCCTGGACCCGGGCTTCTCTTTTTACTACTATTTCTCTTCAAGTAGAAAAGAGGGGCATCTCATGAGCACGGTCGACATTGACGACGGGGCCTACGCCAAGTTGCAGTTACTGGCACGGGCCTGGGATTGCGACGTGAGCGCGGTGGTCGAACGACTACTGGGGAGCTTCCTGGAAGCGCCACACAAGGGAGAGAGAGTCGAGAATAACGAGAAACCGGAACTGGTCCCTATCCACCTGACGTACGAAGGCACCCGTGTCGACGCACTGTTCGATCCCACCTCCACAGCCGTCACCGTCCTTTCCGGGGCGCTCGGCGGCAACCGGTTCAAGTCGCCGAGTGGAGCAGCGGGGTCGGTGATCCACTCGCTGAAGCCGCAGATCAAGCCGAACCGCAACGGCTGGTCCACCTGGATCGTGTCCGCGACCGGCCATCTCCTGCAGACCCTGCGACACCGCCGACCCGCAGGGTCGGACGGCTGATCGAAGACGACTGGTCGAAGGGGACTGAATCGAAGGGGACCGGCCCCGCCCGTACAGTGCGTCCGTGTCCACCGTCTCCATCGTGTCGTTCCGGCTGGGAGGGACCGACGGGGTGTCGGTGGAGGCGGCCAAATGGGGGTGGGCGCTGGAGCAACTGGGGCACACCGTGCGGACGGTGGCCGGGGAGGGCCAGGTGGACCACCTGCTGCCCGGACTGGCCATCGGGGCGGCCGAGCCGCCGGACCCCGGCGAGGTGGACGCCGCGCTGGCCGGGGCGGACGTGGTGGTGGTGGAGAACCTGTGCTCGCTGCCGCTGAACCCGGCGGCGGCCGCGGTGGTGGCCGGGTGCCTGGCGGGACGGCCGGCGGTGCTGCACCACCACGACCTGCCGTGGCAGCGGCCGCACCTGGCCGACCGGCCGCCGCCGCCGGACGACCCGGCGTGGCGGCACGTGACCATCAACCGGATCAGCCAGCGGGAGCTGGCCGAACGGGGCATCGAGGCGGTGACGGTGTACAACACCTTCGACACCTGCCCGAAGCCGGGCCGGCGGGCGGCGGCGCGGGCGGCGCTGGGCCTGGCCGACGGGGACCGGCTGGTGCTGCAGCCGACCCGGGCGCTGGCCCGCAAGAACGTGGCCGGCGGGCTGGCGGTGGCGGAGGCGGCCGGGGCCACCTACTGGTTGCTGGGGCCGGCCGAGGACGGGTACGGGCCGGAGCTGGACCAACTGCTGGCCGGGGCGCGGTGCCCGGTCCGGCACGGCCCCCTGGCCGACGAAGACCTGCCGGGGGCGACGGTGGTGGACGCCTACGCGGCCTGCGACGTGGTGGCGCTGCCGTCGACCTGGGAGGGGTTCGGGAACCCGACGGTGGAGTCGGCGGTGCACCGGCGGCCGCTGGCGGTGGGCTGGTACCCGGTGGCCCGGGAGCTGGCCGGGTTCGGGTTCCGGTGGTTCGACGCCGCCGACCCCGGGGACCTGGTCCGGTGGCTGGACCACCCCGACCCGGAGCTGCTGGAGTACAACCTGGGGGTGGCCCGGCGGCACTTCTCGCTGGACGACCTGCCAAGCCGGCTGGCCGCGGTGCTCAGGTAGCCTCGTAGGCGATGGCACGGGTGGTCCAGGCCGGCCAACCGTTCGGCGGCGAAGACCAGCCGGCACGGCGGCTGACGGCGGGCGAGCGGCGGCAGCAACTGTTCACCGTCGCCCTGCGACTGTTCGCCGAGCGCGGCTACCGGGCCACGACGATGGACGACGTGGCGGAGGCGGCCGGGGTGACCAAGCCGCTGCTGTACCAGCACTTCTCGTCCAAGCGGGCGCTGTACCTGGAGCTGGTGGACTCGGTGGCCCAGGAGCTGCTGGCGGCCATCAACGAGGCGACGTCCACCGCGGAGGGCCCCCGACAGCAGGTGGAGCGGGGGTTCGCCGCCTACTTCAACATGGTGGTCACCCACGAGGCGGCGTTCCGGCTGCTGTACGGCCGCAACGACGGCGGCGACGAGGAGCTGGGGGACGCCCTGCGGCAGGTGGAGGACGCCATCGCCCTGGCCATCGACCCGCTGATCGCCGCCGGGCTGGACCCGGAGCACCGGCGGTTCCTGGCCTACGCGGTGGTGGGCATGGCGGAGGGGGCCAGCCGGCACTGGATCGCGGCCCGGGCGGCCCGGGCGGCCCGGGCCACCGGGGGCCGGAACGGCGACGGCGACGGCGGAGGCGACGGCGAGGAGGACCCGGCGGTCGAGACCCGGCGGCTGGCCGGGCAACTGGCCGACCTGGCCTGGGCCGGCCTGCGGTCGGTGCGCGCCGGCTGACCGACCTCCCCGGGCCGGGCCATGCCGGCTGACCGGCCTCCCCGGGCCGGGCCATGCCGGCTGACGCCCCGGCGTGCACCTGCCTTCGGCACCGCAGCTCGACAGAATCGTCGAGCTCCGTAACCTCCGGGTTCACGGTGTTCCGCGACGAGTCACGCCTCCAGGGTGTCGGTACTGGACCGAACCAGGAGGAACACCATGCCCGGTGCGAGCACGTTGAGCAGGCCGGTCGCCGTCGAGCTCGGCAAGACCATGGAGGTCGTCCGGGGCAACCTGGCGCGGACGGGAGGGGGGCGGTGACGACGCCCGCGGTCGAGACCAAGCTGGCGGTCGCCCGCCTCATCGAGTTCCTGGAGACCGGCCGGCCACCGGACGGGCTGTTCGCCGCCGACCTGTTCCTGGACCTCTCCCTTCCGCAATGGCGGGTCCAGGCCGACACCGCCGAGCAGGCCGTCGCGGTACGGACCAGCGGCCACCCCTGCCCGGGACAGGTCCGCGTCGAGCGGCTCAGCCAGACCGATACCGGCTTCACCATGGAGTTCGAGGAGCGGTGGGACGACGAAGGCCAGAGCTGGTACTGCCGAGAGATGATCCGCGCCGACGTCGTGGACGACACCATCGTCGAGATGGCCGTCTACTGCACCGGCGACTGGGACGCCGCCACGCAGCACGTCCACGCCGCCAGCGTCCGCCTCGCCCGTCCCTGACGGCGAACGTACCATCGAGGCGGTGGATGCTCCGAGCGTCGACGAGCTCCTCGACCAGGCCGACGCCCTACGGCTGGCCGGCCGGGGAGCCGACGCGAGCCCCCTCTACGACGAGGTGGTCCAGCGGGCCCGCGCCGCCGGTGACCTGGCCCGCTGGACTCGTGCCGCCCTGGGCGCCGCGTCGGTGCACGTGTACGGCACCGATCCGGGAAGGGTGCCGGCCCAGATGTACGACCTGCTGGCCCGGACCGTCGACGACGCCGACCGAGCCCGCCTGGGTGCGGCCCTGGCCCGCTGCTGGGCCTACTCCGGGAACTCCGCTCGGGCCCGAGCGTTCGCCGGCCAGTCGCTCGCCGAAGCCGAGCGGGCCGGCCAGCCCGTGGTGCTGGCCGAGTGCCTGGATGCCGCGCTGGCGTGCCACTGGGGACCGGACGAACTGGACGGCCGAGTCCGGCTGGTGGCCCGACTGGACGAGGTGGCCGCCCACCTGCTCGACGCCGACGCCCGTCTGCAGGCCCACCTGTGGGGGCTGCAGGTGGGGTGCGAGACCTTGGACCTGCAGAGCGTCCACCGGCACATGAGGGCGCTCGACCGACTGGGCGAGGAGTCACCGAGGGCCCGGTTCTTCGCTGCGTCGAGGCGCCTGATGCTCGATCTGCTCCGCGGCCGGACCGACACCGCCCCCGAGCTCATCGCGGTGGCGACCGCGGCCTCCGAGCAGGCGTCACTGTCCGACGCCTGGATGGTGATCGCGAGCATGCGCGGCTACACGGCGGTCCAGGTCGGCGACGTCGAGACCTGTGCCGAGGTCGCCGCCGGCATGGAAGCCTTCGCGCTCGGCGAAGGCTCGGCTCCCGTCTGCGCCGAAGGCGCCGTCATGTGGCTGGCCGCCGGCCGACAGGACAAGGTGCGGGAACTGCTCCATACCCTGCACGGCCCCGTGCTCGACGAACTGCCCAAGGACGTCAACTGGCTGCTCACCCTCCAGTGCGCCCTCGACGCCGCGCTCGGCGTCGACGACCGGTTCGTCATCGAGGCCGCCAGCCGCCTGCTCGAGCCCTACGCCGGCCGGCCGGTCGTCAACGTCGGGGCCGTCATGTTCCACGGCCTCACCGACGACACCCTCGCCCGGGCCGCTGCGGCCCTGGGCGATACCACCGCTGCGGCCGGCCGCCGGGCGGCCGCTCTGGCCACCTACACCCGGCTGGGCGCCTCGTGGTGGCGGGACCGGCTCTCCGACTGGCAGCCGCCGGCCGCCGCGACACCGAACGTGTTGCGCCTCAGCCCCTCCGGGGACGGCATCTGGCTGGTCGGGACCGCCGAGCAGGCCGTGCCGGTGAAGGCGCTCAGGGGCTACACCTACCTCCGGGAACTGTTACGCCGTCCGGGAGTCCCCGTCCCCGCGACCCACCTGGTCACCGGCGGCACCGGCACCGTCGAGCAGGCGGCGCCGGGGCCGGTGCTCGACCGCACGGCGCTCGGCTCCTACCGCCGACGGCTGCAGGAGCTCGACGCCGACATCGCCCAGGCCGAGGACTGGTCCGACACCGCGCGCCGCGAAACGCTCCAGGCAGAGCGGGACGCGCTCGTCGACGAGCTCATGGCCGCCACCGGCCTCGGCGGACGCGACCGGGCCACCGGCTCGAGCCGCGAACGGGCGCGGGTCACCGCCACCAAGGCCATCGCCACCGCCGTCGACCGCATCACCGCCGTCGACGGCTCGGTCGGCCGGCACCTGGAGCGCACCATCCAGACCGGAACGTACTGCACCTACCAGCCCGACCGTGACCGTGCGGTCGAATGGGTTCTGGATTGACCTGCCGGTTCCCGGACCGGCCGCCCTTCGGGAACCCCCGCACCGGTCTCGGTCAGAGACGGTCGACCAACTGCCGGCACAGCGCCCACAACTGCCGGGCGCAGGCCACGTAGGCGTCCTGGTCGTGGCCGGCCGGGTCGTCGACGTCCTCGTCGTCGCCCAGCACCACGTCCGCCAGGGCCAGGCTCGCCACCCGGCCGGCCAGCGGCGCCGGCCCCGGCGGCAGGTCCCGGCACAGCCGCCGCAGGGTGGCCGTCCGGGCCGCCGCGGCCGGATGTCGGCGGCGGACGAACCGGACGTGGTCGGCCTCCATGGCGACGACCAGGTCGGCCCGGTCCAGCCCCACCGGGTCCAACTGCCGGCTGCGGTGGCGGCCGGTGTCGGCGCCGGCCAGCTCGTCCACCGTGGCCAGCGCCACCCGGGTCCGCTGGCTCATGGGCTGGCCGTCGACCACGTGGGTGCCGGCGGTGGCCACCCTCAGCCCCAGCCCGGAGGCGTCGGACAGGTGCTCCAGCATGTACCCGGCCATCACCGACCGGGCGGCGTTGCCGGTGCAGACCACCAGCAGGTCGACGGCCGCCGGCAGGGCCGGGACGTCGTCGCCCCCGACGTCGACGGCCTGGGTCACAGGTACTCCTTCCGCCGCATCCACACCAGCACGAACCAACCCCAGATCGGGGGCAGGTAGGACGTGAACAACCGCTGCACGAAGGTGGCGGCCACCGCGTCGGTCTGGGGGATGCCGGCGGCGGTGAGGCAGAGGATCATGCCGGCCTCCACCACCCCCATGCCGCCCGGCACCGGGGACACCCCGCCGACCATGGAGGCCAGGGTGAGGACCACCAGCAGTTGGGCCAGGCCGAGGTGCTGGCCGAAGGCGTGCAGGGCCGCCCCCAGGGCCAGGGCCACCAGCAACTGGGCCAGGACGGCGCCGCCGAAGATCTCCACCATGTTCCGGGGGTGCCTGGCCAGCACCCGGAGGTGGGCCCAGACGTCGGAGAGCTTCGGCCGCAGGGTGTCCCGGGCCAGCCGGCGCAGCCGGGGCACCAGCAGGACCAGGCCGAGGGCCACCGCGGCGGCGACCACGATGAGGACGATCAGCCACACCAGGTCGCCGTGGCCGCCGCCGTTGTCGGTGGGCTTCTGTGTGAAGTGGAACTGGCTGATGGCGATGGGCAGGGCGATCAGGAACAGGGCACCCTTCACGATCCAGCTCACCGTGGAGTTGACCACCCCGGAGCTAACCGCCATGGTGGCGTCGTAGCCCTGCTGCTGGAAGAACCGCACCCGGGCGGCCACCCCGCCCATGGTGCCGCCGGCCAGTTGCACGAAGCTGTTGGCCACCTCCAGGGCCACCACCCGGCCGTAGGACAGCGGGTCCACGATGGACCCGGTGGTGGTGACGGCCAGGGACGGGTAGGTGAGCTGGGCCAGCAGGAACGTGGCCACCACCCACCCCCAGCGGGCGCCGGTGATGGTGTCCCAGGACTTGGTGACGTTGATCAGCACCCCCAGCAGCGCCCAGCCGCCGATCAGGGTGCCGACCACCATGACGAAGTTCATCCAGCTCATCCGCCGGGGCTCGGCCAGCTTGGGCACGTCGACCCCGGCCGCCGTCGCCCCCTGCTCCCGCAGCGCCGACAGCAGCGCCTTGCGGCCGCGCAGCGCCCGTGACAGCACCGGGTCCAGGGCGGCCCGCTGCAGGAACGGCAGCGCCGCCGCCAACTGGTCGGCGTCCAGCGCCCGGACGGCCGACGCCACCGCCCGCTCCGGCCCCATGGCCAGCCCGGCGGTGGCCAGGGTGGCCGCCAGGTCCCGGTCCAGGCGGTCGGCGGCGGTGGCCGCGGTGGCCCGCCGGAAGTCGGTCAGCCCGGCCGAGCCGGGGTCCTCGACCACCACGGTGGCCGCGCTGATCGACCCGTGGGCGATCCGGGCGGCCCGCAGCTTCAGCACCTGCCCGAACAGGTCGTCGGCGGCCGCGTCCGGCAACACCCCCGGGTCCGGCGGTGGGGCCGCGGCCGGGGCCGTGACGACCGTCCCCTCGGTCTGCCCCTCGGACCGCCCTTCGGCTTGCACGGCGGTCTGCCCTTCGGCCTGCCCGGCGGCCTCCCCCGCAGTGGGCCCAACGGCAACAGCGGCGGGAGCGGCGGCGGGAGCGGGAGCGGCCGCGGCCAGCCGGTCGGCCAGCCGGAGCCCGGCGGGCGGCCGGGTGACCAGGACCGCGTCGCGGGACGGCCCGGCGGTGCCGGCGGCCAGGACCCAGGGGACCCGGGCACCGGACCGCTCGGCCTGCAGGGTCAGGTAGGCCTCGTGCTCCACCTGCTGCACCCGGGTCAGCGTCAGGGTGGGGCCGGAGTCGCGGTAGGCCAGGAACCGGAACGTCTTGGCCAGCAGTTGGGCGTCGTGGGCGTCGCGGCCGTACACCGAGGCACTGATCGGCCCGCCGGCGTCGGCGGCCCGGAAGCGGGCCACCCCCCACTCCTGGTCCGGCGCGGCGGCGACGTCGTCGGCGTCGATGTCCAGGTCGGCCAGCAGGGCCGACACGTCGGCGGCCGACGGCAGGCCGAGCGGGGACCCGAACCACAGGTGGAAGGCGGCGGCCACCCCCCAGCCGACGGCCAGGCTGGCCAGGACGCTGACGGGCAGGCCGGACCCGTTGACCACGGTGGTGACCGCGGCCAGCACGATGACCACCTCCACCACCCGCTGCAGCCCCCGGCTCAGGTATGGCAGGGCCGCCGACGCCACCGCCACCGTGGCGGCCACCCGGGCCACCGGGAACACCAGGTCGATGCCCTTCAGTGTCGGCGTCGGCGTGTGCCCCCCTGTGGCCCCCACGGCCAGCTCCAGCAGCACGCTCACCAGCCAGGCCACCAGCCCCGACAGCAGGATGTCGCGGGCCACGTTGCGGCGGCGGGACAGCAGGGCCAGGACCCCGAGGGCCACGATGACCCCGACGGACCCCAACCACCAGACCGTGCTGACCAGCCACCGGACCCCGTCGGGGGGCGGGGTCAGGAAGTGCAGGAACGCCACCTGCGGCGTCGACGGGGTGCCGCTGACCAGCCAGCAGCACAGCACCGTGAGGACGGCCACCACCAGCCGGAAGGCGTCGGAGCCCCGCCGCCTCGTGGTCCCGTCGCCGCCCGGGGCGAACACGATGGACCGCCACGGCCGGTCCCCGCGCCCACGACGGCCCGCATGGCCCCGGTGGTCGCCGTCGGGGCCGCCGTGGGGGTGGTCCAGGTGCCGGTGGTGGCGCGCCGGGGCCCCGGCCTGCCCGCTGCCGTCGGCCGTCGCCTCCCCGCTCATGCACCGCCGAGACTACGACCCCGGCCGCTGGCAGCCTCCCGATCCTATGTGAGGATTCTCCAACATCACCCAGGCGGAGCTCGGCGAATTCGCCGGAGTCGACCGGTCCACGGTGGCCAACCTGGAGAACGCCCGCCTGACCGCCCAGGTCCGCCGCCTGCTGGCCATCCTCGACGCCCTCGGCCTGCATCTGACGGTGACGCCGCGCACCCGTCTCCTGGCCACCGCCGCAGCCGACGACGGCAACCCCGCCAATTGACGACGTGGACGCCTAATTGACGTGGACGCCGGAGATGGCCCGGCTGATGACCAGCCGCTGGATCTCGGAGGTGCCCTCGAAGATGGTGTAGATCTTCGAGTCCCGGTGCCAACGCTCCACCGGGTACTCCCGGACGTAGCCGTAGCCGCCCAGGATCTGGATGGCCTGCTCGGTCACCCACACCGCGGTCTCCCCGGCGAACAGCTTCGACTGGGAGCCCTCGCCGGCCTCGAACCGCTTGCGGTTGGCCGCCATCCAGGCCGCCCGCCACACCAGCAGCCGGGCGGCGTCGATGCGGGTCTTCATGTCGGCCAGGGTGAACGCGATGGCCTGGTTCTCGATGATGGCCCGGTTGAACTGCTTGCGCTCCTTGGCGTAGTCCAGGGCGTACTCGTAGGCGGCCCGGGCGATGCCGACGGCCTGGGCCCCGACCAGCGGCCGGGAGGCCTCGAAGGTGGACATGGCCGCCTGGGTGGACGTCCGCTTGCCCTCCCGGGCCCGGGCCAGCCGCTCGTCCAGCTTGTCCTTGCCACCCAGCAGGCAACGGCCGGGGATGCGGCAGTCCTCCAGGACCACCTCGGCGGTGTGGGAGGCCCGGATGCCCATCTTCTTGAACTTCTGGCCCTGCCGGATCCCGGGGGTGCCCTCGGGCACCACGAAGCTGGCCTGGCCCCGGCTGCCCAGCTCGGGGTCCACCGACAGCACCAGGACGTGGGTGTTGGCGATGCCGCCGTTGGTGATCCAGGTCTTGGTGCCGTTCAGCACCCACTCGTCCCTGGCCTCGTCGTAGACCGCCCGGGACTTGAGGGAGGACACGTCGGAGCCGGCGTCCGGCTCGGACACCCCGAAGGCGGCCAGCTTGATGTCGTCCGGGGTGCCGAAGCACTGGGGGATCCACTCGGCCTGCTGCTCCGGGGTGCCGTTGCCGTAGATGCCGGCCACGGCCAGGGTGGACCCGAAGACGGCCAGGGCGATGCCGGCGTCCCCCCAGCTCATCTCCTCGTTGACCAGCGCCATCTGCAGCCCGGTGGGATCGAGGAAGCAGTTGGCGATGAAGTCGAAGGAGTACAGCCCGATCTTGGCCGCCTCTTCGATGATCGGCCAGGGCGTCTCTTCACGCTCGTCCCATTCGTGGCCGGCCGGCCGCACCACGTTCTCCGCGAAGTCGTGGACCCAGTTCCGGATCTGGAGCTGGTCCTCGTTCAGTTCGAGCGAGAAGTCCGACATGCTGACCTCCTTGCCGGCCGCCGGCTCCCGGCGGCGCCCACATCCCCTTGTTACCCAATAGTAACCCCAACCACGCCCGGGCGCGAACGCGGGCGCGACGGGACAACCCGTGGATGGACGAGGAGATGCCGGGCGCGCCGCGGCGCGCCGGGAGCGGTCAGCCGACCGGGCGGACGTCCTTGGCCATCAGGCCCTTCGGGCCCTCCTCGACGTCGAACTCCACCGCCTGGCCCTCTTCGAGGACCCGGTAGCCGTTCATCTGGATGGCGGTGTGGTGCACAAACACGTCGGCACCCCCACCCGGCTGGGAGATGAAGCCGAAGCCCTTCTCCGCGTTGAACCACTTCACCGTTCCGGATGCCACTGTGGCAATCCCCCTTCTGCTTCCTGTATTGCCAGCCAGGACGCTAGCAGCAGCCCGCAACCAGCGTTGGTGCCATTTCCAGCGCCGGACCGTTCAGCGACGAACGGTGGTGCCGTCGGCGCCGTCCTCGACGATCCACCCGCCGTTCACCAACTCGTCACGGATGGCGTCCGCCCGTGCCCAGTCCCTGGCCGCCCGGGCCTCGTCGCGGGCCGCCACCAACCGCCGCGTCGCCTCGTCCAGCTCGTCGGCCGCCGCCCGCAGCGGCAGGCCCAGCGCCGCGCACAGCACCGCCGCCGTCCGCGCCAGGCCGACCCCCCCGTCGCCCGCATCGGCCGCGGCGCCACCCCGGGCCGCCGCGTCGGCGGCGGCTCCACCCCCGGCCGCCGCGTCCGCCGCGGCGTTGGCCCGGCTGACCAGGTCGAAGATGCCGGCCAGCGCGCCGGGGGTGTCCAGGTCGTCGTCCATCCGGTCGCGGAACCGTTCGACCTCGGCCGGGTCGGCGGCCGCCGCCGGGCCCTGGCCGGCCACCACCGGGTTGGCCTCGGCCAGGGGATCGGCCAGGGAGAACCGGCGGGCCAGGGCGTCGAGGCGGGCCAGGCCCTTCTCGGCGTCGGCCACCGTCTCCGCGGTCACCTCGATGGGCGACCGGTAGTGGGACCGCAGCACCAGCAGCCGGTAGGCCCGGGGGTCGCTGCGGGCCAGCAGGTCGGTGAGGGAGGTGAAGTTGCCGAGGGACTTCGACATCTTCTCCCCCCCGACCATCACCCAGCCGTTGTGCACCCAGTGCCGGGCGAACGGCCGACCCTCGGCGACGGCCTGGGCACGCTCGTTCTCGTGGTGCGGGAACGCCAGGTCCTGGCCGCCGCCGTGCAGGTCGAACCCGTCCCCGAGCAGGTCGAGGGACATGACGACGCACTCGGTGTGCCATCCCGGCCGGCCCGGGCCCCACGGGGAGTCCCAACTGGGCTCGCCGGCCTTGGCCTTCTTCCACAGCGCGAAGTCCAGCGGCGACCGCTTCCCTTCGGCCGCCTCCACCCGGGCCCCGGCCCGCAGGGACTCCAGCGGCTGGCGGGCCAGCAGGCCGTAGCCGTCGACGGTGTCCACGGCCAGGTACACCCCGTCGGCGGTCTCGTAGGCCGCCCCACGGCCGACCAGGTCGGCCACCAGCGCCACCATGCGGTCGACGTAGGCGGTGGCGTGCGGGGTGTCGGTGGGCCGGAGCACCCCGAGGGCGTCCATGGCCTCCCACCACCGGGCCTCGTACTCCACCGCCACCTCCGGCTCGGTCCGGTGCTCGGCGGCGGCCCGCTTGATGATGTTGTCGTCGACGTCGGTGATGTTGGAGACGTAGCGGACGTCCAGCCCGCTGAAGCACAGGTACCGGCGGAGGACGTCGAACACCAACGAGTACCGGCCGTGCCCCAGGTGGGGCAGGTCGTAGACGGTGGGGCCGCAGACGTACATGGACACCCGGCCGGGGTCGCGCAGCTCCAGGGGCCGCACCGTGCCGGTCGCGGTGTCGTGGAGCTGCAGCACCCGGGTACGGTAACCCGATCATGACGTCCCCTGTGCCCGACCCGACGGTGCCCCGACCGACGCCGGCCGCCGACCCCGGCGCGCCCTCCGGCCGGCCCGGGGCCTCGGGCGGGGCCGCCGTCCCCGACAAGCCCGGCCTGGAAGGCCTGGAGGCCAAGTGGTCGGCGGCCTGGGCAGCCGACGGCACCTACCGGTTCGACCGCGGCGCTGCCCGGGCCGACGTGTACGCCATCGACACCCCCCCGCCGACGGTGTCCGGATCGCTGCACATCGGCCACGTGTTCTCGTACACCCACACCGACACCGTGGCCCGGTTCCAACGGATGCGGGGGAAAGAGGTGTTCTACCCGATGGGGTGGGACGACAACGGCCTGCCCACCGAGCGGCGGGTGCAGAACTACTTCGGGGTCCGCTGCGACCCGTCCCTCCCCTACGACCCCGACTTCCGGCCCCCGCCGTCCCCGCCGGACCAGCCGGTGCCGGTGTCCCGGCCGAACTTCGTGGCCCTGTGCAACCGGCTGACGGTGGAGGACGAGAAGGCCTTCGAGGAGCTGTGGCGGGCCCTCGGCCTGTCGGTGGACTGGGACCTGACCTACGCCACCGTCGACCCCCGGGCCCGCCGGGCGTCGCAGCGCAGCTTCCTGCACCTGCTGGCCTCCGGGCAAGTCTACCAGCACGACGCCCCCACCCTGTGGGACGTGGACTTCCGCACCGCGGTGTCCCAGGCCGAGCTGGAGGACCGGGAGCGCCCGGGGGCCTACCACCGCCTCCGGTTCCCCCTCGCCGACCCCGGGGCCGCCGGCGGGGGCTTCTCCGGCGACGCCGTCGAGATCGAGACCACCCGCCCCGAGCTGCTGCCGGCCTGCGTGGCCCTGGTGGCCCACCCCGACGACGACCGGTACCGCCCGCTGTTCGGCACCGAGGTGGTCACCCCGCTGTTCGGGGTCCGGGTGCCGGTGGTGGCCCACCCGCTGGCCGACCCGGAGAAGGGGTCCGGGATCGCCATGGTGTGCACCTTCGGCGACACCACCGACGTGGTCTGGTGGCGGGAGCTGGACCTGCCCACCCGGATGCTGGTGGGCCGCGACGGCCGGCTGGCCCCGGTGGCCTGGGGGGAGCCCGGATGGGAGTCCGAGGACCCCGAGGCGGCGGCCGCGGCCTACGCCGAGCTGGCCGGCCGGACCGTCCCCCAGGCGCAGGCCCGGATCGTGGAGCTGCTGGCCGCGTCGGGGGACATGATCGGGGACCCCCGTCCCGTCACCCACCCGGTCAAGTTCTTCGAGAAGGGGGAGCGGCCGCTCGAGATCGTGTCGTCCCGGCAGTGGTTCGTCCGCACCCTGCCGCTGCGCGACACCCTGCTGGCCCGCGGCGAGGAGCTGCGATGGCACCCGCCGTACATGGCCCACCGCTACCGGACCTGGGTGGAGGGGCTGGGCAGTGACTGGAACATCAGCCGGCAGCGGTTCTTCGGGGTGCCGTTCCCGGTGTGGTACCCGGTGGGCGACGACGGCGCCGTGGACTACGACCGACCGCTGCTGCCGTCGGAGGACCGGCTGCCGGTGGACCCGTCCACCGACGTCCCCGACGGGTACACCGAGGACCGGCGCGGCCGGCCCGGCGGGTTCGTCGGCGACCCCGACGTCATGGACACCTGGGCCACCTCGTCGTTGACCCCGCTGATCGCCGGCCGCTGGGGCGACGACCCGGACCTGTTCGACCGGGTGTTCCCGATGGACCTGCGGCCGCAGGCCCACGACATCATCCGGACCTGGCTGTTCTCCACCGTGGTCCGGGCCGAGCTGGCCTTCGGCCGGCTGCCGTGGTCGGACGTCGCCATCTCCGGCTGGGTCCTCGACCCGGACCGCAAGAAGATGTCGAAGTCCAAGGGCAACGTGGTGACCCCGATGCCGCACATCGACAAGCACGGCGCCGACGCCGTCCGGTACTGGGCGGCCAGCGGCCGGCAGGGCACCGACACCGCGGTGGACGAGGGCCAGATGAAGGTCGGCCGGCGGCTGGCCATCAAGATCCTGAACGCCTCCAAGTTCGTGCTCGGCCGGTTGGGCGAAGGGGCCCGATCGGATGAGGGGGGCCAGCCGGGTGAGGGAGGCCGGGCGGGCGAAGGGGGACAGCCGGGCGAGGGAGGCCGGGCGGGCGGTGCGGCCGCGCCGGGCCCGGAGGCGGTGACGGCAGCCGTGGACCGCGACCTCCTGTCCTGGCTGGCGGTGGTGGTGGAGCAGGCCACCAACGCGTTCGAGCTCTACGACTACACCCGGGCGCTGGAGGTGGCCGAGGAGTTCTTCTGGTCGTTCTGCGACGACTACGTCGAGCTGGTCAAGAGCCGCGCCTATGGCGACCCGGCCGATCCCGCCACCGCGTCGGCCCGGGCGACCCTGGCCCTGGCCCTGTCGGTGCAGTTGCGGCTGTTCGCCCCGTTCCTGCCCTTCGTCACCGAGGAGGTGTGGAGCTGGTGGCAGGCCGGGTCGGTCCACCGGGCCGCCTGGCCGGCGGTGCCGACCGAGATCGTGCCGGCGCTGGACGGCGACGTCCTCGGCGCCTCGCCGGTGCTGGAGGTGGCCGCCGAGGTGCTGGGGGCGGTGCGCCGCGAGAAGACGACGGCCAAGCGGTCCATGCGGGCCGCCGTGGCCCGGTTGACCGTGACCGACTCGGTGGACCGGCTGGCCCGGCTGCGCGAAGCCGCCGACGACCTGAAGGACGCCGGGGTCGTCGCGGAGCTGGTGCTGGTGGAAGGGACCGAGCCGTCAATCGCCGTCGAGCTGGCCCCGGAGAGCTGACAGCCGGACGGCGTCCAGGAACGCCACCACCCCGGCGGTGGTGGCCTGGCAGCGCAGGGAGGCCAGGACGTCGAAGGCGTGCTGGGCCAGCGGCAGCTCGGCGTAGGCCACCGGGGCGGTGCTGACCCGGCGGAGGGCGGCCACGAACTGCCGGGCCACGTCCACCGGGACGAGGGTGTCGTTGGCGCCGTGGAGGACGAAGAACGGCGGCGCCCCGTCGTGGACCCGCAGGGTGGGCGACGCCGCCTCGAACACCTCGGGGTGGTCGGCGGCGGACGCCTTCATGACCAGCCGCTCCAGCAGCCGCAGCAACCCCGGGCCGTACTTGCCGGACCCGGACCGGTCGCCGGTCATGTCCATGACGCCGTAGCACGGCACGCAGGCGGCCACGGCGGTGTCGGCGCCCTCGAACCCGGGCTGCCAGGTGGCGTCGCCGGCGGTCAGGGCGGCCAGGGCGGCCAGGTGGCCGCCGGCGGAGCCGCCGGAGATGGCGACGAAGCCGGGGTCGCCGCCGTAGTCCGCGATGTGCTCCTTCACCCAGGCCAGCGCCCGCTTGACGTCGACGACGTGGTCCGGCCAGGTGGCCCGGGGGCTGAGCCGGTAGTTGACGGCCACGCACACCCAGCCGCGGGCCACCAGCTCGTACAGCATCGGCTTGCCCTGCTCCCGCTTGTCCCCGATGACCCAGGCGCCGCCGTGGACGTAGACCATCACCGGCGCCCCCCGGCCGGCGGTCCCCGGGCCGCGGTCGTCCGGGCCGCTGGGCGCCCCCCGGTCGGCCGCGGCCGGCCGGTCCCGGGGACGGATGTCCCGGGGACGGATGACGTCGAGGCGGTGCCGGTGGATGCCGTCCCCCCAGTAGTCGACGTCCTTCACCAGCTCGGCCGACCGGCTCCGCAGCGGGACGGCCCGGGTGAGCTGCCACCACCGCCCCCAGGCCGGGGCCGGCGGGACCGGCACGGCGGGGAACGGCCGGCCGGTGGCCTGCCCCAGGGCCTCGGCCACCACCCGCCCGGCCCGCTGTCCGGCGACCGCCAGGCCCACCAGGCCGGCCCAGCCGGCCACGGCCACCGCCAGCCCCAGCCAGCCGGGCCAGGCGGCGAAGGCCCCGAACACCCCGAAGACCACGGTGGCGGCCATCTGCCAGGTCAGGTTCTGGAGGGGCAGCTCCCCGACGATCCAGCCGGCGAAGAAGCTGGGCACCGTCATCGGCTCCCGGCGGACCGGCCGGTAGGCGTTGACCACCGCCAGGGCGCCGAGCAGGGTCACCCCCAGGAAGGCGTACGGCATCCGTCCCATCATTGCCCCGCAACCGCCCCGGCGGCGGCCGGCCCGCACCTGCCCGCCGAGCCGGGCCGCACCCCGCCCGGCCCCACCTGCCCGGCGGGTCGGCCCGCACCCGCCCGGCCCCACCTGCCCGGCGAGCCGGCCCCCACCTGCCCGGCGGGTCCGCAGGGGGTTGCCCGGCGCCGGCCCAGGTGGGACGGTTGAGGAGGGTGCTCCACGGCAGAGGGGACAGGGGAGGCACAGGGGACGGAGATGACCACGGAGCGACTGACCGGACTGGACGCCAGCTTCTTGTACCTGGAGACGCCGACCCTGCACATGCACGTGTCCATGGTGGGGGTGCTCGACCCGTCCACCGTTCCCGGCGGCTACTCGTTCCGGCGGCTGCGCCGGCACATCGACGACCGCATCCCGCTGGCCCCGGTGTTCCGGCGCCGGCTGGTGGAGGTGCCGCTGCGGCTGGGCCACCCGGTGTGGGTGGACGACCCCGACTTCGAGATCGACAACCACCTCCGTCGGACCGCGCTGCCGCGTCCGGGGGGCATGCGGGAGCTGGCCGAGTTCGCCGCCGACGTCAACAGCCGGCAGCTCCACCGGGACCGGCCGCTGTGGGAGATGTGGGTGGTGGAGGGGCTGGAGGGCGGCAACGTCGCCGTGGTGGCCAAGGTGCACCACAGCGCCATCGACGGGGTGTCCGGCGCGGAGCTGCTCGGTGTCCTGCTCGACGTGGTGCCGGAGCCGGCGGCACCGGCGGCACCGGCGGCCGGGCGGGTCCCGTCGGAGGCCGAGCTGGTCGCCCAGGCCGTGCTGGCCCGGGCGGTGCGGCCGGTGGAGATGGTCGGGACGATGTGGCGGACCGGCCAGGCCCTGCTGGGGGTCTGCCGGGTGCGGCGGGAGAGCCACGACGTCGGCGGCAAGGCCGCGCTGCCGCTGACCGCGCCGCGGACGTCGATCAACGTGGCCATCAGCGGCCGCCGCCGGGTGGCGTTCGCCGCGGCCAGCCTGGCGGACGTGAAGAAGCTGAAGAACGCCCGGGGGACCACGGTGAACGACGTGGTGCTGGCCGTCTGCACCGGCGCCCTCCGGAGCTACCTGCTGGCCGGCGACGAGCTGCCGGAGCACCCGCTGGTGGCGGTGGTGCCGGTGGCGGTGACCCCGGACGAGGGAGCGGTGAAGGGCGCCAACAAGGTGTCGGCCATGTTCATCCAGTTGCCGGCCCACGAGCCGGACCCGCTGGTGCGGCTGCAACTGATCCACCAGGGCACCGAAGGGGCCAAGACCGAGCACCGCGCCCTGGGGGCCACCACCCTGCAGAACTGGGCCGAGTACGGCACCCCGAACACCTTCGCCCTGGCCGCCCGGCTGTACACGGGGATGCGCCTGGCCGGCCGCCACCGGCCCATCGCCAACCTGGTCATCTCCAACGTGCCCGGCCCGGACTTCCCGCTGTACCTCGGTGGTGCCCAGATGCTGGCCGGCTTCCCCCTGGGGCCGGTGATGGACGGCATGGGGCTGAACATCACCATCATGAGCTACCGGGGTGCCCTGTACTGGGGCCTCATCTCCTGCGCCCGGGCGGTGCCACGGCTGTGGGACGTCGCCGCGGCGGTGCCGGCTGCCCTGGAGGAGCTGCTGTCCGCCGCCGGCATCGACCCCGAGCCGGTGGCCATGCCGCTGCACCTGGGCCCCGGCATGCCACCCACCGCGGTACGGGTAGACCGGGCAGAGAGCACCGAGGAGGGACCATGGCAGTGAAAGAACTGGGGCATCTGGTGCTGTACATCCGCGACGTCCGGCGGTCGGCCGACTTCTACCGGGACGTGCTGGGGTGGCGGCAGATCATCCCCGGCCCGGGAGAGGCCCCGGTGGGCGTCGCGGCGTTCTCGGGCGGTCGCACCCACCACGAGCTGCTGCTGATCGAGGTCGGCGCCGACGCCCAGGCCGTCCCGGCGGGGCGGCGGGTGGGGCTGTACCACTTCGGCTTGAAGGTGGGTGACGACGACGACGATCTCCGCGAAGCGCTGCGCCGGGTGCAGGCGGCCGGAGCCACCGTGGTCGGGGCGTCGGACCACCTGGTGACGCACAGCGTGTACGTCGAGGACCCGGACGGCAACGAGATCGAGCTGTACGTCGACGTGCCCGGCGTGGACTGGCGGTCGGACCCGACGCTGATCGCGGCCCCGATCCGGCCCCTCCGGCTCTGACGGTCCACCCGGCGACCGGCGCGGCGCTTTCCGTACGGTGGTTTGAACGGTGCCGAACGCGGGCAGGTATGCCGTCACTACAGCAGTGATACCGGCGTTGCGGCGCGCTCTCGGTACCATGGCCCCGAGCATCGGTGTCGTCGGTGTCGTCGAGGAGACCGTTCGGGCCGAGAGGGATCGGTTTGGGTGGCTGAGAACAGGCGGTTGGTCGGCGACGCAAGCAACGTCCGGGATGCCCGCGCCCTGGTCCGCTCGGTGATGTCGGGACAGTCGGCCGAGGCCCGCGACGTGGCGGTCCTGCTGACCGACGAGCTGGTGACCAACGCGGTGGTGCACGGCGGCGGCCGGTTCGTGCTCAGTGCCGAGCTCGGCGACACGTCCCTGCGGGTGGTCGTCGGCGATCCCAGCCCGGCCACCCCGAAGGTGCTGGCCCCCAGCGCGGAGCAGGAGCACGGCCGGGGGATGGCCATCGTGGCCTCCCTGGCCACCGACTGGGGGACCGACCCGGAGGGGGCCGGCAAGGAAGTCTGGTTCACCCTCGACCTGCCGGGCCGGTAGCGGGCGACAGGGCGACAGGTGTGGCCGGCGGGCCGATCGGGTAGAACCCTCGGCACGCAGTGATGGCAATAGCGGTTGCAAAAATAGACTGCGTGGCACGCCGGCCGACGGCTCGGCAGCCGGGCCCGGGCGGCCCATCGAGCGCACGGCGGCACGTCGAGAGGAGCGGCAGGACATGGACCAGGCCTTCGAGATCACCGAGGACGACGGCGGCACGGTGCCGGTGGTGTCGGTGGTCGGTGAGATCGACGTGGCGACGGCGCCGCAGTTGCGGGACCGCCTGCAGGCCCGGGTGGCGTCGGGCAGCTCGACGGTGGCGGTCAACCTGCTGGACGTCACCTTCCTCGACTCCACCGCCCTCGGCGTCTTGGTCGGCGCCCTGAAGCGCTGCCGGGAGGCCGGCGGGGACCTGCGGCTGGTGATGTCCGAGCCCAGGATCCTGAAGGTGTTCGAGATCACCGGGCTCACCGAGGTGTTCACCATCTACGGTTCGGTCGACGAGGCCCGCCGGTGACCGACAACGGGACGTCGCCGCCGGCGACCGGCGGGGACGTGGTCGAGCTGTCCATCCCGGTCAAGGCCGACCTCGTGGTGCTGGCCCGGCTGACCGCCGCCACGGTGGCGTCACGGGCCGGGTTCGGGGTGGAGGAGATCGAGGACCTGCGGCTGGCCGTCGAGGAGCTGTGCCTGTCCCTGGTGGGCCCGGAGGACAACGGCCGGTTGCAGTTCGTGTACCGGCGGACCGACGACGCGGTGACCATCACCTGCACCTTCGAGCCGGAGGAGGCGGGCAACGCGCCGGGCAACGCGGGCAACCCCAGGGAACGGGGCGGGGACGAGCTGTCCCTGCGCATCCTGGACGCCCTCGTGGACGAGCACGGCCGCGACGGCGACGGCCGGGGCTCGACGGCCTGGCTCCGCAAGCGGCGGGCGCGGTCCGCGCGGTGACCGTCCGCGGCTGATGGTGGACTCGGATCGATCCAGCCAGAAGACACGGGCGAAGTTCGCCGAGTTCGCCACCTCCCGCGATCCGGTACTGCGGGACGAGCTGGTCACCGCACATCTCGGCCTGGCCCACCAACTGGCCCGCCGGTTCGTGAACCGCGGGGAGCCCTACGACGACCTGGTGCAGGTGGCGTCGCTGGCCATCGTCAAGTCGGTGGACCGGTTCGATCCCGAGCGTGGGGTGGAGTTCAGCACCTTCGCCACCCGCACCGTCCTCGGCGAGCTGAAACGGCATTTCCGCGACAAGGGCTGGGCGGTGCGGGCGCCGCGGCGAATTCAGGAGCTGTACCTGGAGCTCGGCCAGACGGTCAGCTCGCTGTCCCAGGAGCTGGGCCGGTCCCCCACGGTGGCCGAGCTGGCCGAGGCCACCGGGGCCAGCGAAGAGGCGGTGCTGGAGGCCCTGGAAGCCGGCCAGGGCTACCGGACCTCGTCCATCGACGCCCAGGACCGCCAGGAGGAGACCCTGGCGGAGCGGATCGGCGGGGAGGACGCCATGTTCGGCAACGTCGACGACCGGTCCATCCTGGCCCCCGCCATGGCCCGGCTGGCCCCGCGGGAGCAGACCATCCTGCGGCTGCGGTTCGCCGACGGCCTCACCCAGTCCGAGATCGCCAGCCGGATCGGGGTCAGCCAGATGCACGTGTCCCGGCTGCTGGCGGCCAGCCTGGAGCGGCTGCGCAAGGAGTTCGCCGAGGACGCCTGATCGGCCTGGTCAGCCTGGTCAGCCTGGTCAGGCGGAGGCCAGGGCCTTCCAGAGGGACCGGTAGTTGGGGTAGGTGAGGCCGCCGGTGACGTACCCGGCGCGGACCAGCTCGGCGTGGAACCGGGGCAGGTTGCGCCAGGGGATGCCCATGTCGACGTGGTGGGCCAGGTGCCAGCCGGTGTGGTACGGCACCAGCCACAGCCGGGCCGGCCAGGTCTGCCGGACGTTGTGGGTGGTCACCCGGCGGTCGTCGCCGGCGTGGAGGCCGCCGTGCTCGGCGATGGACCGCAGCCGGTTCAGCACCCGCCACTGCGTCATCCACGGCAGCCACCACAGCAGCGGGTAGATCCACCACCGGCCGGTGGCCGCCCACGACGCCGCCCACAGCACGGCCTGGACGCCGAAGATGGAGAGGGCCAGCCGGCGGGACCGGCGGGGCCGGACGGCCTTGAGGAGCGGTGCGAAGTTCTTCCAGCCGGAGATGCCGACGGCGTCGCGGACCAGCCGGCGGCGGAGGGTGGCGCGGTCGCAGGGGTAGCCGCCGTAGAAGGCCAGGTCGGGGTCGTCGGGACCGAACTCGGCCCGGTGGTGGGCGAAGTGGCCGCGGCGGTACAGGCCGATGGGGACGAACGCCGGGTAGGCGACCAGCCAGGTGCCCACCCAGTCGTTCACCCGCTTGTTGGTGAACAGCAGCTTGTGGGCGGCCTCGTGCATCAGGATGGCGAACCGGACGTACAGCGGGCCCATGGCCACGAACGCGGCCACGTACACGATGGGGTTGTCCACCCAGACGGCTGCCCCCACCACCGCGACCACCAGCGCCCACAGCACGGCCACCGAGACGGCGTTGCGGAGGTCGTCGATGCGGCGCAGTGTGGACCGCAACGCCGGCACGCACATGCCGTTGCGCTGCAGCCGGTCCGTCGGCAGCACGTCCGGCCGGGCGGACTGCTCGGGCACCATCGTCGGCGGCACCGTCACCACCATGCCCCCATATTACATTCTGGGATCAGATGGATCGATCACGTAATGCCGCGGTCCCCGGAGGCCGGCCGGCCGAGCGGCCGCTGACGGCCCGGTCGGTGCTGGCCAGCACCCTGCTGGGGGCCGACCCGCCGGAGCTGCCCGCGGCCCACCTGGTCCGGGTGGCCGGGCTGTTCGGCATCAACGGCAACCGGGCCCGGGTGGCCCTGAGCCGGATGGTGGCTTCCGGGGAAGCCACCACGGACGGCGCCGGCCGGTACCGGCTGGCCGGCCACCTGGTGGACCGGCAGCGGCGCCAGGCGGCCAGCCGGGCCGGGCGGACCCGGCAGTGGACCGGCCGGTGGCACCTGGTGGTGGTGGCCACCGCGGGCAGCACCGCCGAGGTGCGCAACCGGCGGCGGCGGGCGCTGTCGTTCGCCCGGCTGGCGGAGCTCCGCGAGGGCACCTGGATGCGCCCCGACAACGTCGACCTGGCCCTGCCCGACGACATCCGGCCCGACCTGGTGGTGTTCACCGCCCGGCACCCCGGAGCCGACGACCGGGTGCTGGCCGGCCGGCTGTGGGACCTGGACGGCTGGGCGGCCCGGGCCCGGGAGCTGCTGGACCGGCTGGACCGGCTGGACCGGCGGCCACCGGACCACTGGACCGACCTGGCCGCCGGCTTCGAGCTGTCGGCGGCGGTCCTCCGCCACTTCCAGGCCGATCCCCTGCTGCCGCCCGGCCTCCTGCCGGACGACTGGCCCGGCGACCGACTGCGCCGCACCTACGACGGCTGGGATCGCCGCTACCGGGAGGTCCTGGCCACCTGGTCCCGGATGCGGTAGCCCGGAGCAACGGGGGCCGGAGCAACGGCAGGCAGGACTCCGCGGCGGCGTCGCGGCGGAGGCGTCGCGGCGGCGTCGCGGCGGAGGCGTCGCGGCGGCGCGGCGGCGCGGCGGCGTCACCGAGCCGGGACGGGTACCGTGCTGCGGCGGACGACGGGCTGCGGCCGACGATGTGCTGCGGGCGGACGGGCTGCGGCCGACGATGTGCTGCGGCGGACGGTGACGAGGAGGAGGCAGGGATGTTCCAGGTGGACCGGGACGGCGGGGTGGCGGTGCTGGAGGTGGCCCACGGCAAGGTCAACGCGGTGGACCTGGAGCTGGCGGAGGGGCTGACGGGGGCGATCGGGGACCTGGCGGGGTCGGACGCGGAGGCGGTGGTGCTGATCGGGGCCGGGCGGGCGTTCTCGGCCGGGGTGGACCTGTACCGGCTGCTGGACGGCGGGAAGGAGTACGCGGAGCGGTTCCTGCCGGCCCTGTCCGCGCTGTTCGACGCCTTCTTCGGGTTCCCGAAGCCGCTGGTCACCGCGGTCAACGGCGCGGCGGTGGCCGGGGGCTGCGTGCTGGCCTGCTGCGGGGACCGGCGGTTGATCGCCGACGGCGCCCGGATCGGGGTGCCGGAGCTGCGGGTGGGGGTGCCGTTCCCGGTGAGCCCGCTGGAGATCGTCCGGTACGCCTGCGGGCGGGACGCCGAGGAGGTGATCTACTCCGGCCGGCTGTACCAGGGGGCGGAGGCGGTGGGGGTGGGGATCGCGAACGAGGCGGTGGCGGCGGAGGAGCTGCGGGACCGGGCGGTGGCCGCCGCCGCCGACCTGGCCGCGGTGGCGGCGGAGCCGTTCCGGTTGGCCAAGGAGCAGCTTCGGCGGCCGACGGTGGACCGCATCAGGGCCGACGGCCCGGCCGTCGACGGATTGGCGACGGCCATCTGGGGATCGGCGGAGACGGCGGCGACCGTCCGGGACTACCTGGACCGGACGGTCGGCAAGGGCTGACCGTCCGGTCCCCGGCGACATGGTGACCTGCCGGCCCGGCCACCCGGCCACCCGGCCGGCGGGCTATCCGGCCATGACGTCCGGACCGGGGTCGCCACCGGCGAGGGCGACGGCGAGCCGGTCCAGGTAGTGGTCCCAGCCCTTGGTGTGGTCGGAGACGGCGTCGGCGGGCAGGCCGCGGTGGACCAGGCGCACCCGGGTCTTGTCGCCCTCGGGCAGCAGGCTGATCTCGACCTCGGACGACCCCGGCGGGATGGGGTGGCCGGGCTCGTCCCAGCCGAAGGTGAACACCACCTTGCGGTCGGGGACCACCTCGACGAAGTGGCCGGCGGACTGGTGCCGGTCGCCGACCTTGACCCGGTAGACGCCGCCGGGGGTGGGGTCCAGGTCGGCCACGGTGCCCATCCACTCGACGTGCTTGTCGGGGACGGTCAGGAACTCGAAGATGGTGGACGGACTGGCGTCGACCACAACCTCCCTCACGAGCTCGGCCATCAGTGTGCTCCTCTCCTGTGTCGGTTGTGGTCCCCGCCGCTGCCGGCGGGGTCGTGGTGGGTACGGTCCTTCTCGCGCTGGGCGGCCTCGGCGACGTCGCGGAGGCGGTCCAGCCCGGTGGTCCAGTAGCGGTCCAACTGGTCTCGTACGTTGGCCATCTCCTCCCGGTCGGCCCGGTACAGGCGGCGGACGCCGTCACGGCGCTCCACCACCAGGTGGGCTTCGCGGAGCACGCCGAGGTGCTGGGAGATGGCCGGCCGGCTGACGTCTCGGAACTGGGCGGCGATGTCCGACGCCGTCATCTCCCGGGACCACACCAGCCGCAGGATGGCCCGCCGGCGGGGCTCGGCCAACGCTTTCAGGGCGGCATCCACCTCCCTATTGTAAGCATATCCTTACGTAAGTGTCAACTTACGTGGAGACATGGCCGCAGGGTGGCGGCATCGACCACTTGGCCGGGCGGGTGCTCCACAATGGCTCGGGCGCTCCCGAAGGGGAGCGGGCAGCAGCAGCGGTGACGAGGAGGCGATCGCATTGGTGGCACTGGTCGTCGTCCTGACCGTGGTGGTGCTGTTGCTGGCCGTCCTGGTGGCCGGGCTGCTGCGGAGCCACGCCGACATCCTGCGGGCGCTGCACTCCCTCGGCGCCGGGGTCGGGGACCCGGCAGTGACTGGCCCCACAGGCGCCGGCCCCGCAGGCGCCGGCCCGGCGGGCACAGGCCCGGCGGGCGGGGACCGGGCGGTGCCGGTGACGATGGGGCCGACGCTGCCGTCGGAGCGGAGCACGTCGGCGACGGCGACGGTGGCCGGGGTGACCCCGGCCGGGGACGGCCTGGCGGTGGCGGTGGGGACCAACGGGCGGCTGACGCTGCTGGCGTTCCTGTCCAGCGGGTGCAGTAGCTGCCAGGGGTTCTGGCAGGGGTTCGCCGGGGGGCCGGGACAGGCGGCGCTGCCACCGGGGGTGGACCTGCTGGTGGTGACGAAGGGCCCGGAGCTGGAGATCCGGGGGGAGGTGGCGGCGAAGGCGGCCGCGGCGCCGGGGACCGCGGTGGTGATGTCGACGGAGGCGTGGACGGACTACGAGGTGCCGGGATCACCGTTCTTCGTGCTGGTGGACGGGGCCCGGGGGCGGCGGATCGGTGAGGGGATCGCCAACACGTTCGGGCAGGTGGTGGACCTGGTGCGGCGGGCCCAGTTGGAGCGGGACGCCGACGACGGCCAGGGCGGGGCGGGGCAGGACGGGGCCGAGGGCGGCGGCCCGGGCGGGGCAGGGCACGGCGGTGCCGCGGCCGGTGGCTCCCCCGGGGCCGGCCGGCGGGGCCCGGACCGGGGCACCGGCGGGGACGGGCCGACCCGGGAGCGGGCGAACGACCGGGCGCTGCGGGCCGCCGGGATCCTGCCGGGGGACCCCAGCCTGTACCCGGCGTCGCTGGACGACCTGTACGGGGTGGGCCGGGTGGCGGCCAACCCGGGCAGGTAGGGCGGAAGACGTTCGGATGGCGGTGCTGCGGGCCCACGGGATCGAGGCGGCGCTGCCGGCGGGGTTCGGCGGGCGGATCTTCATGCGGAAGCCGGTCGGCGGGGAGGTGACGAGGCCGGTGGCGCACTTCGCCACGGTGCCGCTGCCGGCCGGCGCGGGGGACTTCGGCGGGGGGGTGGTGACGGCGCTGGGGCCGACAGACGTGTTCGCGGTGCTGTTCGAGTACGGGCCGGAGTCGGTGGGGAAGGCGCTGTTCGCCCGGCAGGGCCGGCCGGGACGGCTGGGCCCGGAGCACTTCCGGCCGACGGTGCTGCGACGGGGGCTGGCGGAGCAGTCGGGGACGCAGTGGTTCTTCACGGAGGCCGGCCGGCCGTTCACGTTCTACGCGGTGCTGGGGTCCCACGGCCGGCGGGGGGTGCTGGCGCCGCGGGTGGACCGGCTGCTGTCGTCGGTGGTGCTGCACCCGATGGCGGCGGCGGTGGCCGGGGACCCGTGGAACTGAGCGCGACGGCGGTGCGCCGCCGGGCGGGGGTGGACCGATGGCGCTGATGGGTCCGTACCTGGCGGCCTGCGCCCTGCTGGTGGTGGCGGGCGTGGGGAAGGCCGCCCGCCCCGGCGACACGGCCCGGGCGGCGGCCCACGTCGTCGGCGGCGGGGCCACCGGGTTGGCCTGGGTGGTCCGGATCGGGGCCGGGGCCGAAGCGGCGCTGGGGGTGGCCGGGTTGGTGGTGGCCGACCCGGTGGTGGCCGCGATGGTGGCGGCGTCCTACGCGGGGTTCGCCGGGTTCGTGGTGCTGGCGCTGCGCCGCGGCGGGCCGCTGGCCACCTGCGGGTGCTTCGGGCGGCCGGACACGCCGCCGACGGTGCTGCACGTGGTGGTCGACCTGGGACTGGCGGCCGCGGCGGCGTGGGTGGCGGTCGCCGCGTCGACCACGGCCGGCCCGGCGGGGTGGACGGCGGTGGCGGTGGCGGGGCAGCCGTGGGACGGGGTGCCGCTGGTGCTGGCCGCCGCGGCCTGCGCGGTGGTGGGGGGCCTGTCGCTGACCACCTGGGGCCGCCTCGCCGCCGCCCGGCGGCTGTTCGGGGCCGCCGCCGCCCGGCGGCTGTTCGGGGCCGGTGCCGCCGGGCGGCGGTTCGGGGACGGGACGGCGGGATGACGCTGGTGGAGCGGGCGTCGGGGTTCTTGGAGTCCCGGCTGTCGCGGCGGAGCTTCGTGAACCGGTCCGCGTTCGTCGGCAGCGCCATCGCGGTCGGGTCCGGGGTGGACCTGGTGCTGCGGCCGGGCACGGCCTACGGGTACATCTGCCGGTGCGGGGACGCCGGCTGCGGCTGCGGCAGCACGTGCTGCTCGGGGTTCAGCGAGTTCTGCTGCTCGGTGAACGGCGGCTACAACTACTGCCCCACCGGGACGGTGATGGGGGGGTGGTGGAAGGCGGACAACTCCAGCTACTGCGACGGCCCGCGGTACTACATGGACTGCAATGCGTCGTGCACCTGCACCGACGGGTGCGGCGGGGGCTGGCCGTTCTGCGGCACCGGCTGCGACGGGACGTCCTGCGGCTGCGGGCCGGCCGGCTGCAACTCGTACATGACGGGCTGCCTGCAGTTCCGGTACGGGCAGTGCAACCAGGACGTGGCCTGCATGGGCCGGATCGTGTGCCGGGTGGTGGCCTGCGTGCCGCCGTGGCAGGTGGACCCGAGCTGCACCACCACCAACGCCCAGGACACAGGGACGGCGGAGCAGACGGCGGCCTGCTGGACGGCGGCGGTGCCGGCACCGCCACCGCCGCCGTGCACATCGCCGACAACCAACTGCGAGACGGTGGGGGTGGCGGCCGCGGTGGACGGTGGCGGCTACGCGGTGCTGACCGCGTTCGGCCGGCTGTTCGCGTACGGCGACGTCGCGTTCGAGGGGGACGCGTCGGCGCTGGCCCTGAACCAGCCGATCGTGGGGATGGCGGCGACGCCGACCGGGCAGGGGTACTGGTTCGTGGCGTCGGACGGCGGGGTGTTCGCGTTCGGGGACGCCCCGTTCTACGGGTCGATGGGGGGGCAGCCGTTGGCCAAGCCGATCGTGGGGATGGCCGCGGCGGCGAAGGCTGCCGGGTACTGGCTGGTGGCCGCCGACGGCGGCATCTTCAGCTTCGACGTCCCGTTCTACGGGTCTCCGGCGTGAGGCCCCGACCGGAGAGGAGCGGCAGTTGGTACTGGTCGTGACGGTGCTGGTGGTGGCCGCGGCCGCGGCGGCCCGGTCGACGTGGTCGCCGTGCGGGGTGTCCATGCTGTCCACCCTGACCCCGTTGGGGGAGCGCGGTCGGGGCACCCGGTTCGGGACCACCGCCGCGTGGTTCGTGGCGGGGGCGGTCGTGGGCGGGGCGGCCCTGGGGGCGGTGGGCGCTGCGGTCGGCGCTGCGGTGGCCGCGGTGCCGGGGGCGGCGGGCAGCACCGTCGTCGCACTGGTGGCGGCGGCCGCGGCGTTGCTGGCGGCCGGGGCCGACCTGCGGTGGGCGGGCCGGCGGGCGGTGGGGCACCACCGGCAGGTCAACGAGCGGTGGCTGGACCAGTTCCGACCGTGGGTGTACGGCGCCGGGTTCGGGCTGCAGATCGGCTGCGGAGTGGCCACCTACGTGGTGACGGCCGGGGTGTACCTGGTGGTGGTGCTCGGCGGCCTCACCGGCCGGCCGGCGGTGGCCGTGGCCGCCGGGGTGCTGTTCGGCGTGGTCCGCGGCCTGGCGGTGCTGTTGGGCCGGGGCCTCGACACCCCCGAGGCCCTCCGCCGGTTCCATGCCCGGTTCGCCGCCTGGGACCGCCGGAGCCGGCAGGCCATGGTGCTGGTCGAGGTGGCGGTGGGGGCGACGCTGACCGGTTCCATCCCCGTCATGGCCGCCGCGGTGGTCGTGGCCGGAGCGGTGGTCGTGGCGGTCTCGGTGGCCGCCGGACGCCGGCGCCAGCAGGTGGGGGTGGGGGCCTACAGGTCGTCCTACAGGTAGTGGGGCGGAGCCTCGTGCTGGTCCCGGCGCGTCCGGCGGAGCTCCTCGCGGAGCCGGGCCACCTCGTTGTTCAGCCGGGCCACCTCGGCCTCCAGGCGGGCGACCTCGTCGTTCAGCCGGGCCACCTCGGCGTCTAGGGCGGCAACGGTGGCGGACTCGTCCTCGGATGCCGGCACGTCGCCCACGGCCCCATCCTGTCCCGTCCCGGCCGGCTCGGCCGGGACGGGGTACGTTCTCGGCCATGGCCCGGCCGCCGGTGCAGGTTCCCCCCAACTGCGAGCTGACGCTCGGGATGACGTGCGTGGACAAGTCCGAACCGGGGGTGACGGTGTGGCGGATGCCGGCGGATGAGCGGTTCGCGAACCCGGCCGGCGTCCTGCAGGGCGGGTTCCTGGGAGCGATGGCGGACTCGGCGATGGGGTCGGCGACGATCACCTGGGCCAACGCGAACGGCCGCAGGGTGTACTCGGCGAACGTGGAGATGAAGACCAGCTTCACCGCGGCCGCCCGGGTGGGGGGGACACTGCACTGCACCGCCCGGGTGCTGTCCGCGGGGTCCCGGGTGGCGTTCGCGGAGGCCGAGATCACCGACGACCGGGGCACGGTGGTGGCCCGGGCCAGTTCGACCTATCTGTTCACCCCCCGAGACTGACGGCGGGGCCCGGGGGGGCGGGGAGGGCGGGGAGCTTGGCGGTTCGTTTCATTCCAACGATCGGAGAATCGGCGGAACCCCAGGCCAGCGGCACGCCCTTTCTCCGTTCGGCAGCTCGTCGTCGCTGGCCAGGGCGATTCTTCGATGGTCGGAATTTTCCCGACCCCCGAGACCCTCCCGCGGGGACACTGAAAAGTTAGATTTCGGTTGCTCGATGGTTTCACCACGGTTAGGGTTGGCTCGGATGAACCAGGGGTTCGAGGCCGTCCTCCTCCGAGAGGCCAGTACCACCACCCTCGTCCTACGCGGCGAGCTGGACCTCTCGGCGGCCGGGGCGGCCGATCAGGCGGTGGACATGGCCCTGGACGACCGGGCGGGGGCCTACGTCCTCGACCTGACCGACCTGCGGTACCTGAACGCCGCCGGGGCCACGCCGCTGGTCCGGTTGGCGGTGGCCGCCCGGCGGGACGGTGCGCGGGTCACGGCCCGGCGGGCCGGCCGGTTGCCGGCCATGGTGCTGCGGATGACCCCGGTGGAGCTGGAGGACCCGCCCACCCCCCTCGGCGGCAAGGCCGTCCGGGCCCCCGCCGCCTGACCCCGGTCGTTCAGGTCCCCTCCAGGAGGACGCCGTCAAGGCGGTGGACCACGCGGCCGGCCACCACGGTTGCTGCCATCGCCCGCCAAGGGCCGTCCGGGTCGGCGGGATCGGCCGGGTCGGGGATGCACAGGTCGGCCGGCTCCCCCGGGCGCAGCCGCCGGGGGGTGGCCGGTGATCCGGGATGGCCGCCGAAGAGGGCCAGGGCCACCGGCCGGTCGACGGCCTCGGCGGGGCCCAGCAACCGGCCGGACCGGGTGCGCCGGGTGACGGCGGCGTCGACGGCCTGCTGCGGGTCCGGATCGGCGAACGGGGCGTCGGTGCCGGCGGCCACCGGAACGCCGGCGTGGAGGAGGGAGCGACAGCGGTACAGGTCCGGCCGGTCGACCGGGTCCACCTCCGACAGGTAGGCGTCGCCGCGCTCGGCCACGAACGACGGATTGGTGACCACCGTCAGGCCCAACCGGCGGATGGCGGGGAGCAGAGCCGGGGGGACGACGGAGGCGTGCTCGATCCGGTCCCCGGCCACCGGCGGCCCCCCACCGGGCGGGCTGGGCGCCGTGGACCTGGCGGCGTCGAAGGCGGCCACCGCCACCACCAGTTGGACGGCGGTGACACAGTGCACCGCCACCGGCACCCCGGCCCGGTGACAGTCGGCGACGGTGCCGGCCAACTCGTCGGGGCTCGGCAACGACCGGTCGTCCAGCAGCACCTTGCACGGCCCCCGGGTGACCAGCGGGTGCCCCCACCCGACGACGTCCGGTGGGCACATCAGGTGCAGCCGCTGCACCAACCGCCCCGCGTCCACGTCGTCCACCAGGGCCGCGATCCCGGGCGCCGTGGCCGCCGGGGTGGCGTCGGTGACACCGGTCACCCCCAACGAGGCCAGCCGGGCGCTGGTGGCGGCCAGGTCGACGGGGGCCGGCCCCAGTTGCTCCCCCAGCCACCGGTCCATCCGGTACAGCCGGCCCGTCGGCCGGTCGGCGGCGTCGCGCTCCACTCCCGGCAGCCGCACCGCCGCCAGCCCCAGCCGGTCGGCGCCGGCGGAGTTGACCACCCACAGCGACCCGGACCGATGTTGCACCCGCACCGGCACCCCCGGCAGCATCCGGTCGAGGGCGTCCCGGTCGAGGTGGCCGGCCACCGACTCGTGGTAGCCGACCGCCCGCACCCAGCCCCCGCCACCGGACAACCGGGCGGCTGCGCCACCGGACAACCGGGCGGCTGCGCCGCGGAGGGCCTCGGCCAGGGCGGCGCGGTCGGTGATGGCCGGTGGCCCCGCGGTGACGGAGCCGGCCGCGGCGGCCAGGGCGCGGAGGTGGAGGTGGTGGTCGTGTAGGCCGGGGAGCACCGGCCGGCCGGCGGCGTCCAGTACCGGCTCACCCGGGCGCCGGGCCAGGCCGGGGGCGACCTCGACGATGCGGCCGCCGTCGAGCCGGAGATCGCAGGGCAGGCCGCCGACACGGCCGCCGGCCACCAGCAGGCGGTTGGGGCCGGTCACGGGGCCGGTCACGGAGCCGGAGGCGGTCACGGAGCCGGAGGCGGTCACCGGGCCGGTCACGGAGCCGGAGCCGGCCACTGGGCCGGTCACGGAGCCGGAGCCGGGCCCGGAGCCGGGCCCGGGGTGACGCCCGTTCCGACCGGGTTGGCCAGCTCGGCCAACAGCCGGGCGGTGTCGGCGCCGGCCGGTGGGGCGGGGACGGTGGGTGCGGGGTCCGGGTGCGGGCGGTCGACCACTGCGGTCTGGTGGTCGGGACCGTCGAGGTGGTGGACCACCCAGCGGTCGTCACCGGCGGGGTCGACACGGTGGGCGGCCGGACAGCCGGGGCCGGCGGCGAAGAAGGCGGCGGCGTGGTGCATGGACACGTCGACCAGGTGGCCACCGCCGGCGGCGATGGAGGCCAGGGCGGCGGCGGCGGCCAGCAACCCGGTCAGTGGGTCGGCGACGGCGTCGGCGCAGAAGACCGGGCCGGCCGGGCCGGCGGCGACCAGTCCCCCGCCGGCGGCGGCGTCGTCACCGAAGGCCACCCACCCCTGCCGGTCGCCGTCCCGGCCGTACCCGGTGATGGCCACCCAGGTGCGACCGGGCCGGCCGGCGACGACGGCGGGGGCGTCGATGCCCAGTTGGGCCAGCGCCCGGGGCCGGGAGGACTCGAGGACGACGTCGGCGGCGTGCACCAGGGCGTGCAGCGCGGACCGTCCCTCCGCGGTCCGGAAGTCGAGCTGCACCGATCCGTGGCCGGCGTGCAGGCGGTCGAACAGCCGGGCGTCGCCGTGCCGGGCGGCGTCGGGACGGCCGACGTCCTCCACCTTGACCACCCTGGCCCCGGACCGGCCGAGGAGGTGGGCGCACAGCGGGCCGGCCCACATGGCGGTGAGGTCGACCACCAACGGCCGGCGACCGGAGCCGGCGGGCACCGGTCGGCCCAGCCGGTGGGCGACGAACGGCGGCCGCCACCCGGGGTCGCCGGGCCCG
The DNA here is from genome assembly GCA_035547695.1 of Acidimicrobiales bacterium. Taxonomy (GTDB): domain Bacteria; phylum Actinomycetota; class Acidimicrobiia; order Acidimicrobiales; family RAAP-2; genus DASZUK01. Next base: position 202,658 of record DASZUK010000062.1, on the reverse strand, counting down.
GGAGGGCGTCGGGGAACCGGGGCCGCCGGGACCCCGAGGAGCTGGGCCAGGTCGGCCAGCCGGGCCGACTCGACGGCCGCCGCGGCCGCGGCCAGGACCGCCCAGGCGGCCTCCGGGTCGGCCCCCCCGCCCGACGGTCCGGGTGCCGGCAAGACGGCGGCCGGCGGCGGCACCGGCACGCCCAACCCGCCGGCGAGGGCCGGGACGGCGTCGACGTCGGCCGGCCGGACCAGGCTGACGGCCACCCAGCCGTCCGCGGTGCGGAGCAGCCGGCAGCCACCGCCGGCGGACACCCGGCCCCGGCGGTGGAGGCCACGGTCGGCGGCCCGGCCGGTCAGGAGCGCGGGGACGTCCAGGCCGTCGGCACCGTAGGGGGCGCCGTAGGCGGACACGGCGTCGGCGACGTCGCGGGCGGTGGCGACGACGGGGGCGTCCGGCCAGCCCGGGGGGCCGGCGACGGGGCCGGTCAACCACATGGCGCCGGATCGGGCCCAGTCGAGGACGGAGCAGCCGGTGCCGGTGCCGGTGCCCGTGCCCGTGGCGGTGCCGGTGCCCGTGGCGGTGGCGGTGCCGGTGGCCGTGCCGGTGCCGGTGCCAGTGGCCGACGGCCACCGCGGTGGCGGCGGAAGCCCCTGGTCGGCCAGCAGGGCCAGGACCCCGGTCACGGGGCGAGAATACAGTGCAACGGTGCAGATGCCCGGGCCGGTGGCCGGCATGTGGGATGTCGACGACCTGCTCCGCGAGCCCGAATCGGTGGGGGTGCTCGCCGGCCGGCCGCTGGTGACGGTGGCGGTGGACGGCGGCGGTGGCCTGGACGGCCTGGCCGATCGGCTGGGGGCCCTGCCGGCGGTGACGGTGGGGGTGGCCACGCCGGGGGCGGTGCCGACGGCGGGCGGGACGGTGGGTGTGGACATCGTGCTGACCGGCACGCCGGACCCGCCGGCGCCGTGGGTGTGGTGTGCCGACGTGGCGGCCACCGTGGAGCACCTGCGGGCGCGGGCGGCGGCGAACCCGACCGCGGCGGTGGCGCTGGTGCAGTTGCTGCGGCTGTCGGCCCGGCTGGACGTGGCGGGGGGACTGGTGGCGGAGTCGTTCGTGTACGGGCTGCTGCAGGCCGGGGAGGAGCACCGGCGGTGGCTGGCCGGCCGGCCGCCGCGGCGGCCCCGGCCGGCGGGGCGGGCGGTGGTGGTGGAGCGGGACGGCGCGGTGCTGGAGGTGGAGCTGCACCGGCCGGAGGTACGGAACGCGTTCAGCGCCCAGATGCGGGACGAGCTGGTGGCGGCGTTCGAGCTGGTGGCCGCCGACCCGACGATCGAGCAGGTCCGGGTGCGCGGGGCGGGGCCGTCGTTCTGCAGCGGGGGGGATCTGGACGAGTTCGGGACGGCGGAGGACCCGTCGCAGGCTCACCTGGTCCGCACCACCCGGAGCGCCGCCCGGACGCTGCTGGGATGCGCCGGCAAGACGGTCTTCGCGGTGCACGGCGCCTGCGTCGGCGCGGGCCTGGAGCTGGCGGCCCTGGCCGGTCGGGTGGAAGCGGACCCGGGCACCACGTTCCTGCTGCCGGAGGTGGCCATGGGCCTGGTGCCGGGCGCCGGCGGCACGGCGACGCTGCCGAAGCGGATCGGCCGGCACCGGACCGCCTACCTGGCCCTGAGCGGGCTGCCGGTGGACGCCGGCACGGCCCGGCGGTGGGGGCTGGTGGACGAGGTGGTCCCCGCCCGCGGCTGACGGCCCGGCGGTGGGGGCGGCCGGCGCCGGCCCCACCAACTACTGACCCGCCAACTACTGAACGGGCCAACTACTGAACGGTCGGCTGGTCAAAGTACCCTGAGGGCCCCATGACTGCCTCCGACCCGATCGGCCCCGACTGGTTCCGCGACGCACTGGCCGCCGCGGTGGCGACGGAGGTGCTGGAGGTGGACGGCTGCACCATCGCCTGTCGATGGTGGGGGGACCGGGACGACCCGGCGGTGGTGCTGGTGCACGGCGGCGGGGCCCACGCCCGGTGGTGGGACCACGTCGGCCCGCTGCTGGCCGACGGCCGGGGGGTGGTGGCCTTCGACATGTCCGGCCACGGCGACAGCGGCCGGCGGGACCGGTACACCTTCGACCACTGGGCCGAGGAGGTGCTGGCGGTGTGCGCCCGCTCATCGCACCCGGAGCGGCCGGTGGTGGTGGCGCACAGCATGGGTGGGCAGGCGGCGGTGAAGGCCATCCTCGGGGACCCCGACGCCGCGAAGGCCGTGGTGCTCGTCGACACGGCCATCCGGCAGTTGGAGCCGGAGCAGGCGGCCGCCCTGGCCGGCAACGCGTTCGGCCCGCTGAAGCACTACGCCACCGTCGAGGAGGCCCTGGCCCGGTTCCACACCATCCCGGACCAACCGACGTCGCTGCCGTACGTCCTCGACCACGTGGCCCGGACGTCGGTGCGGCCCACAGGGGACGGCTGGACCTGGAAGTTCGATCCGGGCTTCCTGACGGCGATCGACCGACCGGACCCGGCGGCCCTGGCCGACGTGCGGTGCCGGTTCGCGCTGCTGCGGGCCCAGTTCGGGCTGATCAGCTCGGACATGGACGACCTGTTCCGCCTCCACCTGGCCGCCGACCGGGTCCTGGTCGACATCCCCGAAGCGTGGCACCACGTGATGCTGGACCAGCCGCTGTCACTGGTCACCGCCCTGCGGACCCTGCTGGCCACCTGGCGCCACGGCGGCCGCCCCTGACCGGGGCACCGCCCTTCCCCGTCGGCACCCCCTGAGGGGAGGCCGCCGGGCATCTACTCCGTTCCAACGTTTGCAGAATTGCGATACGGCCTGGTCAGCGACCCGGACTTTCTCCCCCATCCGGCCGTGTTTCCCCTGGTCAGCCGCTTTCTGCGGTGGCCGGAAAAAAACATTGCCCCAGCCCTCCCATGCCGGGCCCCCTCGCCATAGCCGGCACGGCGCCAAGACGGGCCGTTCCCACAGCACGGGTGCCACAGCACGGGTGCGGCACGGGTACCACAGCCCGGCGCTCGCTACAGCACGGGCGCGGCACGGGCGATGACGGCGGCCCGGTCCACCCCGGTGGGCAGGGTGCCGAACGCCATTCCCCGGTCGCCGTCCAGCCGGGAAGCGCAGAAGGCGTCGGCCACCGCGGGGTGGCCGTGGCGGACCAGGAGGGACCCCTGCAACACCAGGGCCAGGTCCTCCACCAGCCGGCGGGCCCGGTACTCGACGGCACCGGCGTCGACACCGGCACGGGCACCTGCGTCGGCACCGGCACCCGATGTCGGCCAGGTCCCGGCGGAGGCGGGCGACGGCCCGGTCCAGGCGGGCGTCGGCGCCGGCGGCCCGGTCCACCTCGGCCAGGTAGGCCTCCACCGACTCCGGTCGGGTGGCCATGGCCCGGAGGGCGTCCAGGGCGGCGACGTTGCCGGACCCCTCCCAGATGGAGTTGACCGGGGCCTCTCGGTACAGCCGGGGAAGCTGGGACTCCTCGACGTAGCCGTTGCCGCCCAGGCACTCCAGGGCCTCGGCGGCGTGCACCGGGGCCCGCTTGCAGATCCAGTACTTGCCGGCGGCCAGCCCGATGCGCCGGAACGCGGCCTCGGCGTCGTCGCCGGCCACCGCCCGGTCGGTGGCGCCGGCCAGCCGGAGGCAGAGGGCGGCGGCGGCCTCGGACTCCACCACCAGGTCGGCCAGGACGTTGGCCATCAGCGGCTGGTCGACCAGGGCGGCGCCGAAGGCCCGGCGGTGGGTGGCGTGGTGGACGGCCTGGACGGCGCCCCACCGCATGCCGGACGCGCTGCCGGTCATGGCGTCCAACCGGGTGCCGTTGACCATGTCCATGATGGTCCGCACCCCGCGGCCCTCCTCGCCGACCAACCAGGCGGTGGCGCCGTCGTACTCGACCTCGGCGGAGGCGTTGGACCGGTTGCCGAGCTTGTCCTTCAACCGTTGGAGGTGCATGGGGTTGCGGGTGCCGTCGGGCAGCACCCGGGGGGACGAGGAAGCAGGACAGCCCACCGGGGGCCTGGGCGAGGGCCAGGAAGAGGTCGGACATGGGGGCGGAGGTGAACCACTTGTGGCCGACCACCGACCAGGTGCCGTCACCGGCCGGGGTGGCGGTGGTGGTGTTGGCCCGCACGTCGGAGCCGCCCTGCTTCTCGGTCATGGACATGCCGGCGATCAGGCCGCGCTTGGTGCCGGGGTCGCGGAGGCCGTAGTCGTAGTCGGTGGAGGCCAGCAGCGGCTCGAAGCGGGCCGCCAGGTCGGGGGCGTGCCGCAGGGCGGGGACGGCGGCGTAGGTCATGGAGATCGGGCAGAGGTGGCCGATCTCAACCTGGGCCCAGACGTAGAACTTGGCGGCCCGGGCCACGTGGGCCCCGGCCCGGTGCTGCCGCCACGGCGTCGCGTGCATGCCCTGCCCGACGGCGACGGCCATCAGTTGGTGCCAGTAGGGGTGGAACTCGACCTCGTCGACGCGGTTCCCGTACCGGTCGAAGGCACGGAGCTCTGGCGGGTTCTCGTTGGCCACCCGGCCCATCTCCTGGGCGTGGGCGCCGCCGGCCAGCCGGCCGAGGTCGTGCAGGTCGGCCGCGGCCCAGCCGGCGCCCTCCCGTTCGAGGCCGTCCAGCAGGGACCGGTCGTCGGCGACGTCGTAGCCCACCAGGGGCGGAACCTGGTTGGTGACCTGGTGCGTCGGCATCCCCACCTCCCGCGGACCTCCGTGGACCTCCCATGGTCGCCCCACCGGGAACCTACCCGCGCCCGGGCGTCGCCGGCTCGGTAGGGTCGGGGGCGAGATGACGGTCACCATCGTCTTCGCACTGCTCACCGCGTTCTGCAACGCCATGGTGGTGGCCGTCCAGCACCTGGCCAGCATCCGGGCGTCGCCGAAGCTGAAGGGGGTGGCGCTGGCCCGCTACCTGCTGAAGAGCCCGCTGTGGCTGCTGGGATGGGTGGGCATCCTGGGCGCGTTCGTCTTCCAGGCCATCGCGCTGCACAACGGGCAGCTATCGGTGGTCCAACCCCTGTTGGTGAGCGAGCTGGTGTTCGCCCTGCTGCTCCGCCGGCAGTGGCTGCACCAGTCGATCTCGAAGAGGGCCTGGGGGTCGGCGGCGGTCACCTGCGTCGGCCTGGTGGTGTTCCTGGTGCTGGCCGATCCCCGTGGGGGCGCCCAGGAGCCGACGATCGGGCACTGGACCTGGGTGCTGGTCGGGGTGGGTGGTGCGGTGGTGGTGCTGTACGTCCTCGGCCGGACCGGGCCGCCGGTCCGCCGGGCCGCGGTGCTGGCCACGGCCACCGCCCTCATCTGGTCCCTGGAGGCCACGTTCATCAAGACCACCACCGACGACCTGACCACCGTCGGCCTGGTCGGGTCCCTGGAGCACTGGCCGGTGTACGCCCTGGCCGTCGGGGGCATCGCCGGGTTCCTGATGGAGCAGGACACCCTGCACGTGGGCCCGCTGAGCGTGTCGCAGCCCATCATGGTGCTGGTGGACCCGATCATGAGCATCTGCCTCGGCGTCGTGCTGTTCGACGAGAAGCTGGCCACCGGGGACGGGGTCCTGGCCGGGGCGGTCCTGGCGTTCGTGGTCCTCTGCGCCGGAGCGGTCGCCCTCACCCGGAGCACCCCGGCCACCATGTCGGCGACCGCCCAACCGGTGCCGCCCCCGCCCGCCGGCCCCGGCACCCCGAACGTCCCCGGCGCCCAGAACATCCCGGGCACCCAGAACGTCCCGGGCACCCAGAACGTCCCGGGTGCGCCGGCGGCACCCGCGCCGGGTCCCGACCCGGCCTGACCCCGGGCGTTCGGTCCGGCCCGGCCGGTCCGGTCACCGGTGGTGACGATCACCCGGCCGGCGGGTCGTCGGCCGGACGGACTCCTCGGCGGAGGGCGGCCAGCAGCATGATGCGGCCACAGGGCCGGGCGGCCCGGTCGGAGAACAGGTCGGCGGTGCTCCGGTAGGTGTCCACCGCGGCCATCTCCACCTGCCGGTCGGGGACGCCGGCCTGCAACAGCCGCCACCGGAGGGCGCCGGGCAGGTCGAAGTGGGCGTGGCCCGGCCGTGACGGCGCCAGGAACCGGTCGCCCAGGGCGTCGGCGGTGTCCGCCAACGCGTCCCCGCCGATCTCGTAGCTGGCCGGCCCGATGCAGGGGCCGACGCCGGCCCGCAGGTCGGCCGGGTCGGTGCCGAACCGGTCCTGCAGGGTGCGGACCGCGGCGCCGACGACGTCGAGGACGGCCCCGCGACGGCCGGAGTGGACCACCGCCAGGGCCGGCCGGCCCGGGTCGAACAGCACCACCGGGCCGCAGTCGGCCATCAGCACCCCCAACGCCACCCCCGGCTGGTCGGTGACCAGGGCGTCGGTGGCCGGCAACCGGGCCCGGGCGTCGTCGTCGGACCGGTAGCCGGCCCCGGCCAGGTCCCCGTCGACCACCGCCACCCGGCAGCCGTGCTGCTGGTCGGGCACCGTGACGGTGGCCACGCCGAGGGCCCGGCAGAGCAGCCGGCGGTTGCCGGCCACCCGGTCCGGGTCGTCGCCGACGTGGTAGGCCAGGTTCAGCCCCCGGTACGGGCCGGTGCTGGCGCCGCCGTGCCGGGTGGTGACGGCGGCCAGGACGCCGGGCCCGTCGAGGTCGAAGTGCCAGGTGCACACCCCGCCCGGATGGACCTGCCGGCGCATCGTGCCCACGGTACCCTCGCCGGATGCTGACCGACGCCCCGTTCATCGGGTTCGTGCCCGTCACCGACCTGTCGGCCGCCCGGGCCTTCTACGAAGGCACCCTCGGGCTGGCGGTCCGGGAGGACACCCCGTTCGCCCTGGTGGTCGACGCCGCCGGCACCATGCTGCGGCTGACGCCGGTGCCGGAGCTCACGGTGCAGCCGTTCACCGTCGCCGGCTGGCGGGTCCCCGACATCGCGGCCACCGTCCGCCGGCTGGCCGAGGCCGGGGTCCGGTTCACCCGCTACGACGGCATGGACCAGGACGACCTCGGCATCTGGACCGCGCCCGGCGGGGACCGGGTGGCCTGGTTCACCGACCCCGACGGCAACACGCTGTCCCTCACCACCTTCGGCGCCGACTGATGGCCTCCCCGACGGGCGGGAACCCGGTGACGGCGGTGCGGGTGCACCTGGTGGACGGCACCTACGAGCTGTTCCGGCACTTCTTCGGGGCGCCGTCGCACCGGAACGCCGACGGGGCCGAGGTGGCGGCGGTCCGGGGGGTGGTGGGGTCGGTGCTGGGGCTGCTGGAGGAAGGGGCCACCCACGTCGGGGTGGCCACCGACCACGTCATCGAGTCGTTCCGCAACGACCTGTGGCCGGGCTACAAGACCGGCGAGGGGGTCGACCCGGAGCTGTGGTCCCAGGCCTGGCCGCTGGAGGCCGCGCTGGGCGCCCTCGGCGTGACGGTGTGGGCGATGGAGGAGCTGGAGGCCGACGACGCCCTGGCCAGCGCGGCGGCGGTGGCCGACGACGACCCGTCGGTGGACCAGGTGGTGATCTGCACCCCGGACAAGGACCTGGCCCAGTGCGTCCGGGGCCGCCGGGTGGTGCAACTGGACCGCCGCAAGTCGGTGACCCTGGACGAAGAGGGGGTGGTGGCCAAGTTCGGGGTGCCGCCGGCGTCCATCCCGGACTACCTGGCCCTGGTCGGCGACAGCGCCGACGGGTTCCCCGGCCTGCCCGGCTGGGGCGCCCGGTCGGCCGCGGCCGTGCTGGCCCGTTGGGGGCACCTGGAGGACGTCCCGGAGGACCCGGCCGCCTGGGAGGTGCCGGTGCGTGGGGCCGCCAAGCTGGCCACCACCCTCCGCGAACGGCACGACGACGCCTTGCTGTTCCGGCACCTGGCCACCCTCCGGGTGGACCGGTCCCTCCTGGCCGCCGTCGACGACCTCCGCTGGCGGGGGCCCACCGACGACTTCGCCGCCGTCTGCGCCGTCCTGGACGCCCCCGGCCTCCCCCGCCGGGCCCGGGCCGTCGCCGCCCGCCGGGTCAGGGGGCCTGGATGACCAGCCCGGCGTAGGACAGGCCGCCGCCGAAGGCGAGCAGCAGGATGGGCGCGCCGGACTCGACGTGCTCCTGCTCCAGCAGCTTGGACAGGGCCAGCGGGACGCTGGCGGCGGAGGTGTTGCCGGACTCCACCACGTCGCGGGCCACCACCGCCTTGACGGGGCCGAGGCGGCCGAGGACGGCCTCGATGACGCGGAGGTTGGCCTGGTGCAGCACGATGGCCGCCAGGTCCTCGAGCTCCAGGCCGCTGCGGGCGCAGGTCTGGCGGACGACGTCCGGCAGGACGGTGGTGGCCCACCGGTACACCGAGGCTCCCTCCTGCGAGAACACCGGCGGCTGCCCGTCGATGACGACGGCGTCGCCCAGTTGGGGCAGCGACCCCCACACCACCGGGCCGATGCCGGGGTCGCCGTCGACGGCTTCGACGGCCACCGCGCCGGCGCCGTCGCCGACCAGCACGCAGGTGCCGCGGTCGGCCCAGTTGGTGACCGCCGACAGCTTGTCGGCGCCGACCACCACGGCGCGCCGGGCCACCCCGGCCCGGAGGGTGTGGTCGGTCAGGGCCAGGGCGTGGGTGAACCCGGAGCAGGCCACGTTGACCTCGATGGCCGCCGGGGCCGCGATGCCCAGGCCGGCGGCCACCCGGCTGGCCACGTTGGGGGACCGCTCGGTGGTGGTGCAGGTGGCCACCATCAGCAGGTCGACGTCGTCGGCCGACCACCCGGCGTGGGCCATGGCATGGCGGGCGGCCTCCGTGGCCATGTCCCCCACCGTCATCTCCGCCGGGGCGATGTGCCGGGTCTCGATCCCCACCCGCCGGCGGATCCACTCGTCGCTCGTGTCCACCAGCTTCTCCAGGTCGGCGTTGGTCATGATCCCGTCCGGCTGGAAGTGCCCCACGGCGACGACTCGGGAACCGCTCACGTAACCCTCCTGACCGCCGGCCCGCCACGGAACCGGTCGGCCTCCGAGCCTAAACCCGGACCGCCGGCCGCCGGCGGTTCAGATCCCGGCCCGGGTAGCCGGCTCCGCCGCTACGACCCCCGCCGGGCCCGGGCCAGCCCGTCGAGGATCACGCCCAGCAGCCGCCCGGTCCGGTCCTCGGCCAGGGCGGGGCTGGTGCACACGGGGATGAGCAGTCCCATCAGGTCGGCCCCGTCGACGTCGGTCCGCATGGCCCCCGCGGCCTGGGCCCGCCCGACGACGAGCTGGGCGGCGTCGTCGATGCGGTCCCGGGACGGCGACCTGAGGCCGGGGTACTTGTCGAACGCCTCCGCCCATTCGGCAAGCAGGGTCCGGTTGGTCTCGGCGTACCGGACGAACCCTTCCAGGAAGGCCACCACGGCCGGCCACGGCTCCAGCGCGGCGACCGCGTCCTCGGCGGCCCTGGCCAGGTCGTCGACGTCGGTCCGGTACACCGCCTCGACCACGTCGATGCGCCTGGGGAAGTGCCGGTACAGGGTGCCGACGCCGACGCCGGCCTCCCGGGCGATGGCCTCCATGGACGCACCGCCGCCGTCCCGGGCGAACACGTCCCCGGCGGCCACCACCAGCCGGTCGTAGTTGCGGCGGGCGTCGGCCCGCATCGGCTTGCCCACCCCGGCGACGGTGGTCACAGCGCCGGTGGTCACGGCGACGGTGGTCTCGGCGTCCTGTGGGCCGGGCACCCCTCGTACCTCCCGCTCGGATGGGTGGTCGCCAACCGGAGGCGGCCCTCCGACAACTCATCCGCCAACTAACTGGAGGAAACTCCCGATTTCCAGCCTACCGGCGGAGAGGGCGCCGTCGAGGCCGCGCCGGCCGGGTCGGGCCGGGTCGGCAGCCAGGGCAGGGCCAGGAAGTGGTCCTCGCTGAGCAGTTCCTGCAGCTCGAACAGGTTGCCGTCGGGGTCCCGGCCGTAGACGGAGTACAGCCCGTCCACCAGGACCGGTTCGGAGTTGAACGGCACCCCGGCGTCGGCCAACCGGCGGTGCTCGGCGTGGATGTCGGTGACGTCGAAGCACAGGTGGACGAGGCCGTGGTCGCACGGCGGCCGGTCCGGCGCCCCAGGCCGGCCCTGGGGCTGGCGGTACTGCATGATCTCGATGAACGTGTTGCCGGCCCGGACCATGGCCATGCGGACGCTGGTGCCCTGCAGCCCCAGGATGGTGTCGGCCAGCTCGGCCCCGGGCTCCCATTCGTTCCGCCAGGCCACCTCGAAGCCGAGCAGGTCGCAGTAGAAGGCCAGCAGCCGGTCCAGGTCGCCGGTGGCCAGGTTGGTGTGGTGGACGCCCCGGATCATGGCTCCCTTTCCCCTCGGTGGGTCACGACTGGCCCTCGGTGGGTCACGACTGGCTCCCCTCGGTGGGTCACGACTGGTGGCGGCAGGTCAGGACGGGCCGACCGGCATGGTGGCGCCCCCGGCGGCCGCGGAGGCGAACGCCGCGTCGACGACCTCCATGACGGCGACGCCGTCGGCGAAGGTGGCGGCCTGGGGCCCGCCGGCGGGGGCGGTGCCGAGGATGCGGTCCCGGAAGTGCCGGGTGAGGCCGACGAAGGGGAGCAGTTCGACGCCGAGGGCGGCCAGGGAGCCGTCGGGGTCGTCGTCGCCGGCGGCCGGCAGCGCGGCGGCGACGTCGTCGGGCAGGTCGACGGCCCGGGAGCCGGCACGGTCGGCCACCCAGACCCGGCCGCCGTCCACCCACAGGGTGCCGGACGGCCCGGCGACCGCGGTGATCGCCGGGGGGAACCCCCAGGCGGCGGCGGTCTGCTGGAGGACCACCCGGCAGCCCGACGCCATGGTGAGCTCGATGTCGAAGGTGTCGTCGGCCACGGTGGCCGGTCGGTCGGAGATCACCGACAGGGTGGCCCGGACGTGGGTGACGTCGCCCAGCCAGGTGCGGATCTGGTCGAGGGTGTGGACGCCGGCGGCGCCGAGCCAGCCGCCGAAGACCTCCTTGTCGAACCACCACGCCGGCGACGGCACCTGGGGATCGGGCACGTACGGCATCCAGCTCACGAAGGTGGCCAGCCGGGGATCGCCGACCGCGCCGTCGGCCAGCAGCCGGGCGCCGAGGAGGTTGGGGGCGGCGAACCGGAACTCGTGGGCCACCAGGTGGACCAGGCCGGCGCCGTCCGCCAGGGCCAGCAGCTCCCGGGCCTCGGCGGCGTCCAGGGTGAACGGCTTCTCGACCAGCAGGTGGCAGCCGGCGGCCACGGCCTGCCGGGTCAGCGGCGCATGGGTGGCCGGAGGGGACGAGATGCTGACGGCGTCCAGCCCCAGGTCGAGGGCGTCGGTGAACGACGTGGTGGCCACCGGCACGCCGGAGGCGGCGGCCCGGTCGGCGGTCCGTTCCGGGTCCTGGCCGACCAGGGCCACCACGTCGAAGCCGGCGGCCCGCAGCGCCGGGACGTGGGCCCGGCAGCCGAACCCGGTGCCGACCACGGCCACCCGCAGCGATCGGCCACCGGCTGCAGCGCCAGGTGCAGTGCCGGGTGCAGTGCGGGCTGCAGCGCCGGGTGCAGTGCCGGGTGCAGTGCCGGTCGCGCTGTCGGTTGTGGCGCTGTCCATGGTGACCACCGTCATCCTTCCTCGACGGGCCCGCCGCCGTAGACCGTCCGCAACGAGGCCGGCTGGGTGCCGTCGACGTCGGTGATGCCGTACTCGGCCGCCAGCTCGGCCCCGACGACGACCTTGCCGGCGAACCGGCCCACCGCGGGGTCGGCGGCCATGGCGGCGATGACCCGGCCGCTCAGCTCCGGCGACTCGGAGATGCCGAGCGGCATGCCCTCCCCGAGCAGTTCGGGGTTGGCGGCGAAGTTGGCCAGGGTGCGCTCGGTCCGCATGAGGCCGGGCCACAGCGACGCCATGGTGACCCCGGCGGGGCTCAGGTCGGCGGCCCCCTCCCGGGTGAACCGGTCGACGCCGGCCTTCCCGATGCCGTAGGCCACGGAGATGCCGGGGTACCGGGCGCCGAAGGACGAGGTGTTGACGATCAGGCCCTTGCCGGCCGGGACCATGAGGCGGGCGGCGAAGACGGCGGCGACGTAGTGGGACCGCAGGCCGACGTCGACCATGTCCCACTCCGACAGCGGCCGCTCCCAGAAGGGCTGCTGCGAGAAGAAGCTGTCGGGCAGCAGGAAGGCGTTGTTGACCAGCAGGTCCAGCCCGCCCTGCTCGGCCCGGACCCGGTCGAACACCGCGGCCACCTGGTCGTCGTCACGGTGGTCGCAGGGTGCGGCCACCCCGTGGCCGCCACGGCCGGTGACCTCGGCGGCGGCTTCCTCCAGGGTGCCGCCCAGGGCCACCTCGGTGGGCCGGCCGGTACTGCGGCCGGTGACGTACACGGTCCAGCCGGCGTCGCCGAGGGCCAGGGCCACCCCCTTGCCGAGGCCCCGGCTGGCCCCGGTGACCACCGCCACCGGGCGGCTCCCTCCCTGCCCGGTCCCGAACGAACTGCCGGTCCCGACTGGGCTGTCGGTCCCGACCGGGCTGTCCGCCGTGTCCCCTGCCATGCCCACCCCTCCACTACGCCGGACCCCGGCCCGTCCGGACCGGTGCGGTGGGCCCGCTCGACCGCCGACGCCACCCCCGCCGACAGTACCAACCAAACGGCTGTTTGCCAACAGGAGGCCGGGACGCCCGATCTCAGACGAGGGGGGCGGGGAATTCGATGAAGGGGTGGGGCGGCAGGTACTCGGCCGGGACGTGGCCGGGCTTGCGGTACCGGCGGACGTCGACGATGTTCGACGGCCCGTCGCCGCCTTCGTAGACGGCGCACAGCAGCAGGTCCCTGCCGTAGGCGAAGATCCGGTCCGTCGGCTCGCCGTCTTCGGCACACTGCTGGTACGCCCCGGCATCGACGGTGCCGACCAGGCAGTAGGTGCAGCCGTCCGGGCTGGACCCCACCAGGCGGCCGGCCATGCACTGGTTGGCTCCGTCGTCGAACACGTAGACGGCGCCGTCGCCCTCCCCCACCTGACGCTCGTCGAGGTCGTCGTGGTGGTGGCCGAAGTGGACGTGCCGGTGGTACTTCATCGCCCACAGGACCGGGCGGGGCACGACGCTCTCGGCCGGGCCGTCGTCCAGCGGCGTCGACCACTGCAGCCGGCGCAACGGCAGGCTGGTGTCCCCGATGTACGGACCGAGCCCGTCGGCGGCCATGCCGCCAGGCTACGACCGGCGCAGCCGCCAGACCGCCAATGGGGCGAACACGACGACGATGCCGGCGGTCCACAGCAGGGACGGCACCAGGTAGTAGGCCAGGGAGTGGCCTAGGAGGTGCTGGGCCGCGGGGCCGCCGGTGAGGATGCGGACGGTGTTGCACATGACGGTCATGGGCTGGTGGTTGGCGAAGGCCTGCATCCAGCCGGGCATGGTGGCCACCGGGACGTAGGCGCTGGAGACGAAGGTGAGCGGGAACACGACGAACGCCAGCCCCTGGGCGGCCTGGGGACTTCCGGCCAACAGGCCCAGGGTGATGAACACCCAGACGAAGGCGAACCCGTAGACGACGGTCAACCCGAGGGCGGCGAGGCCGTCGGCGGCGCCGCCACCCAACCGGAAGCCGACGAGGAAGCCGACGGCGGTCATGACGACGACGCCCCAGGCCACCAGGACGGTGTCGGCGGCGACCCGGCCGGTGACCACGGACAGCAGCCGGATGGGCAGGCTGCGGAGGCGGTCGACGAGCCCGCCGTTGCGGTCCTCGGCGATGCCGGCGGCGGCCCCCATGCCCTGGAACAGGACGCCGGTGACCACGAAGCCGGGGACCAGGAAGTCGACGTAGGACAGGGTGCCGGTGTGGGCGACGGCCCCGCCGAAGACGTACCGGAAGATGAGCAGGAACAGCACCCCCTGCGCCGTGCCGGCGACGATCAACGACGGGGTGCGCACGAACTTCTTGAGGGTCCGGGCGGCCACCTGCTGGGAGGCGACCAGGTAGGACGCCCCACGGTTGACGGGCGCCCCGAGGGCGGCGTCGACGGTCACGCGGCCTCCTCCTTCTTGTCCCCCCTGCCCTCCTTCTTGGCCTTCTTGTCCCCCTTGCCGCCGCCCCTGGTGGCGGCGTGGCCGGTGAGGGCCAGGAACACCTCGTCCAGGGTGGGGCGGCGGAGGCCGAGGTCCTCCGGGGCGATGCCGGCGTCGTCAAGGGCCCGGACGGCGGCGGTCAGCGACCGGGCGCCGTCGGGGGCGGCGACGGTGCACCGCCGGGTGGCCGGGTCGGTGGCCGGCTGGCCGAACCCGGCGGAGGCCAGGACGGCGGCGGCCCGGGTGACGGTGGGCAGGTCGGCGGCGTGCAGCTCGACGACGTCGGCGCCGACCCTGGACTTCAGCTCGGCCGGGGTCCCCTGGGCGATGACGCGGCCGTCGTCGATGATGACGACGACGGCGGCCAGGTGGTCGGCCTCGTCGAGGTACTGGGTGGTGAGGACGACGTCGGTGCCGGTGGCCGCCATGGCGCGGACGCAGTCCCACACCTCGTTGCGGCTGCCGGGGTCGAGGCCGGTGGTGGGCTCGTCCAGGAGCAGCAGCCGGGGCGAACCGACCAGGCTGGCCCCGAGGTCGAGGCGGCGGCGCATGCCGCCGGAGTAGGTCCGGACCTGGCGGTCGGCGGCGTCGGTGAGGTCGAGCTGCTCCAGGACCCGGCCGGCGGTGGACCGGGCCTGGGCGGCGGTCTGGCCGTAGAGCCGGGCCACCATCACCAGGTTCTCCCGGCCGGTCATCATCTCCTCGACCGCTGCCGACTGGCCGGCCAGGCCGATCAGCCGCCGCACCGCCGCCGGCTGGCGGGCGACGTCGTGGCCGCCGACCCGGAGGGTCCCGCGGTCGGGCTGCAACAGGGTGGCCACCATCCGTACGAAGGTGGTCTTGCCGGCCCCGTTCGGGCCCAGGATGGCCACCGGCTCCCCTTCGGCCAGGGTGAGGTGCAGGTCCCGGAGGGCTTCCACCTTGCCGAACCGCTTGGCGAGGCCGTCGGCCTCGATGAGTGCGGGCACTACTCCCTCCTTGTGGGGTCGGCGCCGGCGTCTGCCCCGGCGCTGGCGTCGGGGTCGGAGTCGGGGTCGGGGAGGACGCGGAAGTCGGAGTCCTCGAAGGGCACGGTGCCGGTGTCGTGGAAGCCGCGCCACAGGTCCAGGCCGTCGAGGGAACCGTCCTCGATGGCGGCGACGAGGCCGTTGACGAACCGCAGCTCCGCGGCCAGTTGCCCCTCCTCGTACGCACCCTCCAGCTCGAACAGCCGGGGCAGGCCGGCCCGGTGGGCAGCCTGCATGGCGCCACGGAGGCCAGCCAGCTTGAAGCCGAGGGCGTCGGCCCGTTCCCGGAGGGCCCGCAACGCGTCGTCGGGGTGCAGCGCGGCGACGAAGGAGAGGCCGGCCATGAACCGGGGGTACTCCTTCACCGGGGTGGCGATCAGGTCGGTGAGCCAGTCGACCATCTCGCGGGCGCCGTCGTCGGTGATCTCGTACACGGTCCGCTGCGGGCGGCGGCCCTGCTGGACGGTGCCGGTGGCCTTGATCAACCCGCGCTTCTCCAGGGACTCGACCACCGCGTAGAGGGAGCCGTAGTTGAGCCGGACGCTCTCCTGCTTGGCCCGCTGCCGGAGGGTCTGGGCCACCTCGTAGGGGTGCATGGGCCGCTCGTAGAGGCACACGAGGACGGCCATGGCCAACGGGTTGGAACGGGCCGCTCTGGGCATTTGCTCAGAATACTCTGGACAGAGTGATCTGACAAGGCCCGGCCGGGGCGAGCTGCCCGAGCCCATCCCCTCGACCACGCCGGCCGTTGAACGGATCGCCGGCAGTCGGCAGGTGCGACCGGCCGGTAGCTTGGGCGCGTGGACGGCGACCGAGGGGACCGGCCGGGCGAGCGCCCGTTGACCCGGCAGGAGATCCAGGCCAGCCGGGCCCCGAACCGCCGCAGCCCGGAGATGAGCCGCCGGTTCTTCCTCCGCCGGGCGGCCGTCCTCGGGGGCGTGGTGGCGGCTGGCGCCGCCGGGTACGGCATCTACGACGCGGCCGCCGGGGGGGGCGCCGGCACGGCGACGGGGACGGGGACCAGGAGGCCGCCGAAGCGGACGACGACGACCACGACGTCGGCCGCGGCGAAGCCGGCGACGGTCGACGGGGTGTCCATCCCGGTGTCGGCGGCCATCGTGGCCGAGAACCGGAAGCCGGGGACGGCCTGGTGGGTGACCACCCCGCAGAACCCGGGCGACATCGAGGGGTACGCCAGCCAGGCCAGCGCCGTGGCCGGCGACACGGTGACCCTGTTCGTGAGCACGAAGTCGCCGCAGTTCCACGTCGAGGCGTACCGGATGGGGTACTACGGCGGCGTCGGCGGCCGGCTGGTGTGGCAGTCGCCGGAGGTGGCCAGCGGCCGGCAGGCCACACCGTCGGTGGTGTCGCCGTACAACATGGTCCAGTGCCAGTGGGAGCCGTCGCTGCAGGTGCAGATCACCCCCGACTGGCCACCGGGGGCGTACCTGCTGAAGCTGGTGGGCACCGACTCGGAGCAGCAGTTCGTCCCCCTCTGCGTCCGGGACGACTCGTCCAGGGCGGCGGTGGTCATCCAGAGCTCGGTGACGACCTGGCAGGCGTACAACCGGTGGGGCGGGTACAGCCTGTACTACGGCAACCTGGACGGGAGCCTGTCGTTCACCCACGCGCCGGGCAACGGGAACTTCACACACCGGGCCCGGATCGTGTCGTTCGACCGCCCGTACGACCACGACTGGGCGTCCGGGGCCGCCGACTTCGTCGGCAACGAGCTGCCGGTGATCTTCCACGCCGAGCACCTGGGGCTGGACGTGACCTACTGGACGGACCTGGACCTGCACGCCCAGCCGCAGTTGCTGGCCAACCACCGGGCGATGGTCAGCCTGGGCCACGACGAGTACTGGTCGCTGCAGATGCGCGACGGCGCCCAGGCCGCGGTGGCCAACGGCACCAACCTGGCGTTCCTGGGCGCCAACGCCTGCTACCGGCAGGTCCGGTTCCAGCAGTCCCCGGTCGGCGGCAACCGGCAGCAGGTCTGCTACAAGGACGCCGCCGAGGACCCCATGTACGGGGTCGACAACGCGGTGGTCACCGGGCCGAGCTGGGAGTCCGCCCCGACGTCGTGGGCGGAGAGCGAGCTGATCGGCAGCATGTACCAGGACGTGGCGGCCACAGCGGACATGGTGATCGCCGACCCCGGCTCCTGGCTGCTGGCCGGCACCGGGGTGACCGCCGGGCAGCACCTCCCCCACGTGGTGGTCGGCGAGTTCGACCGGTACGTCCCCGGCGGCCCGGGGCCGACCAACGTGGACGTCGTGGCCCACTCCGTCGTCCCCAACCGGAGCGGCAACTACTCCGACGTCACCTGGTACACCGCGCCGGGCGGCGGCGGGGTGTTCGCCAGCGGCAACGCCAGCTTCGTCGGCAACCTGGTGAACTGCCCGCTGATCCCCCCCAACGTCCTCCCGGAGCCGGACCCGGCGGTCAGCGCCGTCCTGCAGCGGATGATGCTGAACCTGTACTCGGTGATCGCCGTCGGGCCGGGCGCCGAGGAGCAGCCGTCACAGGGCAACGGGGAGGCGGTCTACGCCGGGACGGGGTCCATCGCCGCGCCGGCGCAGAACAACGCCGCCTGAGCCCGGGACCGGTCGGGGGCGCCGGAGAATTACCCGTCGGCCGCCCCGGCCATGGCGTCGAGGATCGGCCCCATGGCGTCCGCCACCGTCCGGGCCGCCCGATCGGGGCCCATCCGCCGCAGGTCGTTCCGGAACACCTCGACCCCGATCCGCAGGTCGGGGTTGTTGCCGACCAGGGCAGCCAGGACGGCGGGCAGCGGCAGTGTGCCCCGGCCGGGCAGCAGGCGGTCGGTCATCGGCACGTAGCCGGGCTCCAGCGCGGCCGGGGAGGCGTCACTGACCTGGCATCCGAAGACGACGCCCGGCGGGAGCTGCCCCAGTTCGTCGACGGTGCCGCCGGACCGGTAGAAGTGCCAGGTGTCGAACATGATCCCCACGGTCCCGGTGCCGACCTCCCGGCAGAGGGCCAGGGCGGACGGCAGGTCCGGGATGCCGGTCCCGGGAATGAACTCCAGCGCCACCCGGAGGCCGCGGGCAGCGGCCCGTTCGGCCAGGGCGCCGATGGCGTCGGCCAGCAGGCCGGCCGGCTGGGGGGTGCCCAGGAAGTGGGCCACGTTGACCACCGGCGCGCCGAGGGCTTCGGCGACCGCACAGCAGTCGTCCTCCCCGTAGGACACGAAGGCGCGCATGGCCGGAGGGACCGACGCGGCGGCGGGCACGCCGGGGAGGCCGGCGGTCAACGGGTCGACGACGCCGACGACGACGCCGGCGTCGTCCATGCGTGCCCGGAGCTCGCCGTCACCGAACCCGTCCGACCGTGCGTCGTAGTACATCGACGGCCGGACCGCGACGGACCGGTAGCCGGCCGCCCCGGCGACGTCCAGCAACTCGGGCAGGGCCGCCCCCCGGGCGGTGCCCCAACAGAGCTCCAGTTCGACCGCGGCCACGACGGCACAGTCTCGCCGGGCCGGCCCGGGGGCGCAACGGCCCGCCGATCACCCCTTCATCGCAGAGCGGACCGCGTCGCGGGCCCGGTCCATCACCGCGGCGAACGGTCCGACGAGCATGTTGGCGCCCGCGGTGTTCGGGGTGGACGGGTGGGGCCTGGTCGGCGCGGCCTTCTTGGCCATCTCGTACGCCGTGCCCATCTTGCGGAGCATGTCGGCAGACTCCTTCTGCTGCACGCGGGGGAACTCCTTCTGCTCCTCGGCCTCCGCGTGCTGCTCCACCTTCCGGCGCAGCCTTCCGAGCTTCTGGTCGAACGCCGCAGAGCCCACGTCCAGGCGCTCCATCTCCTTCAGGAGCGTCTCGGCCTCGCTCTCCTCCTTGTTGCGGGCGTTGGCGATGGCCTTGCCGGCGTCGCGGGTGCTGATGGGTCGGAGGATCTCCTCCTCGGCCACCTCGTGACGGATCAACTCCCCGACCAGTTGCTGGAACAGTTCCTGGCGCCGGTCCCCCTGCGCCGATTCGACACGGTCGAACAGCTCCCGGACCTCGTCGTGGTCGTGCCGGAGCTCATCGAGGATATCCTGAGCCATGCCCATCCTCCTTTCGGTGGCCGCCGCCCTTCCGGCGACAGCGGCCCTCCCGGTTGCAGGTGCCGTCACGCCGGCACGACCCGCCGCCCCACTCCGGCGACGGGAGACGCCGACCCAGGGGACCTACCCCCTGCGGCACCGGCCACACCCCACCCCGCAGGCAGGTGTGCCGTCCCTCGGTCCAGGGAAGGGGCAGGGGCATGACTGAGCGCGATCCGGTTCCCGAGGCCGACCGGCTGGAGCAGGCGCTCCCGGCGGACCCCGACCCCTGGGGCGGTCGGCCCCACCCGGCCGAGGTCCCCGAGGCGGACGCGGCAGAGCAGGACCTCCCGGTGGGCGAGCCCGAGGAGGAGGTGCTCCCGGAGGACGCCGAACGGGTGGAGCCGGACGAGGACCCCCCGCGCTGACCGAACCGCGCTGACCGGACGCCGGCACCGGGCACCGGGCTATTCGTGCCCCAGCGCCCGGGCCAGCTCGGCCCGCCCCATCTTCGACCGTCCGGCCACGTTGCGGCGGCGGGCCTCGTCGTAGAGCTCCTGCCGGGTCTTCGGTCCCGAGGCACCGGTCCGCTTCCGCTGCGCCACCGCCGCTCCCTGCTTCCCGAGGGCGGTGCGGGTCCGCTTGGGCATGGACGCGATCGACTTCTTGGCCTTCGCCCCGGCGATCGCCTTCTTGACGTTCTTCCGTGCCGCCGCCCGTTGCTTCTGCGTGGCCATCGGCGCACCTCCCTGCCGGCCCCGGCCGGCGACCTGCCCCCGCCGTACGGAGAGGCCGTACCCAGTGGGCGGTCCGGCCACGCCGGGCATCGATCTCCCGGCAGGTGGGGATAGCTGGGTCATGGCCCGCCTCCGCCGATCGGACTGCTCCGCCCCGGGCATCTCGCGCCGCCGGCGCGGCAAGGGGTTCAGCTACGCCCAGGCCGACGGGACCCCGGTCACCGACGAGGAGACCCTCCGGCGGGTCCGCGGCCTGGCGGTGCCGCCGGCATGGGAGGAGGTGTGGATCTGCCCGTGGCCGAACGGCCACATCCAGGCCGTCGGGACCGACGCGGCCGGCCGGCGGCAGTACCGCTACCACGACGACTGGCGGGTGCACCGGGACCGGGAGAAGTTCGACCGGGTCCTCGCCTTCGCCGGCGTCCTTCCCCGGCTCCGCCGGGCCGTCGAAGCCGACCTGGCCGGCGACGGGCTCGGCCGCGACCGGGTCCTGGCGACCATCGTGCGGCTCCTGGACGTCGGGTTCTTCCGGATCGGCGGGGAGGAGTACGCGGCGGAACACGAGACCTTCGGGGTGGCCAGCCTGCGCAAGGAGCACGTCACCGTCCGGGACGACGTGATGGCCTTCGACTACCCCGCCAAGGGGTCCATCGAGCGGCGGCTGGAGGTCCGGGACCCGGCGGCCCGGGAAGTGGTGGCCACCCTGCGCAGGCGGCGTTCGGGCGGCCCGAACCTGTTCGCCTACAAGGACGGCCGCCGGTGGGTGCCGGTGCACGCCGACGACGTCAACGCCTACATCAAGGCGGCCGGGGACGGGTACTCGGCCAAGGACTTCCGCACGTGGTCCGCCACGGTGCTGGCCGCCGCCGCCCTGGCCGGGAAGGAGCCCGTCCCGGCCACCGGTACCGGACGACGACGGGCGGTGGCCGCCGCGGTGGCCGCCGTCGCCGAGCAGCTCGGCAACACCCCCGCGGTCTGCCGCTCGTCCTACGTGGACCCGCGGGTCGTCGACCGGTTCGAGAGCGGCGAGACCCTCCGGGACCACCTGGGGGACCTCCCGGCACTGGACGGCCGGATGACGGCGGAGGCCCTCCGGTCGGTGGAGAAGGCGGTCGTCGACCTGATCGAGGGGCCGGTGACGCCCGCCGCCGTCCGGGCCGCGGCCTGACCGCCGGCGGCTCACCGGGCGCGGTGTTTGGGGCGGGGGCAGCCGGGTAGCCCGACACACGGGGAACGGAACCGAAGGAGAGGGAGGAGCCATGGCCAAGGGGCGATTGGAAGGAAAGCGCGTCGCCTTCGTGGTGGCCAACGAGGGCATCGAGCAGGTCGAGCTCACCAAGCCGTGGGCGGCGGTGGTCGACGCCGGCGGGACCCCGGAGCTCATCGCCCCCGAAGAGGGGGTGGCCCAGGCCTTCGACCACCTGGACAAAGCCGACACCTTCGCCGTCGACACCGTGACCGCGAAGGCCGACCCGGACCGGTACGACGCCGTGGTGCTGCCCGGCGGGGTGGCCAACCCCGACCGGCTCCGCCAGGACGCCGACGCCGTCGGGTTCGTCCGGGCCTTCTTCGAGCGCGACAAGCCGGTCGCCGTGATCTGCCATGGCCCCTGGACCCTGGTGGAGGCCGGGGTGCTGCCCGGCCGCACGGTCACCTCGTGGCCGAGCCTGCACACCGACCTGGAGAACGCCGGCGCCAACTGGGTGGACCGGGAGGTGGTGGTCGACGGCAACCTGATCTCCAGCCGCAGGCCGGACGACCTCGACGCCTTCTGCAAGGCGCTGCTCGTGGCCGTCGAGTAGCCGCGACCCCCACCGTGGCCGGTCGACGGGCCGGCGGCGGGGCGGCACGGCCTTCGATGACTCGGCGGGCGACGGCTTCAGGCTGCAGACGAGCGCCACGGCGCGCAACGGACCGGCCATCGGTGGCCACCATCCTCTCTGCGCGGGCGACGGGTCGCCCTCACGGCTGTTCCTGGTCGTAGCGCTGCGCGATGGCCCGGTCGGCCAGGGGGCTCTCCGCCCAGGGGAGGCCGCGCAGCCGGTCGAGCGCGGTGTGCAGGCGCTCCGACAGGGGGCGGCGGCGCCCGCGGCCCGGGTGGGTGGGGGCGTGGCGGCGGACGAACGACGCCGAGCGGAGGTCGGCGCGGAACGGGCCCACGGCCCGCCCCGCCTCGGCCACCGCCGCAGGGCGGAGGGCGCCGGACGCCACCTGTTGCCCCAGCCGGCTCACCGCCTCGTCGAACTCCGGGGAGACGGCCAGGGAGATCGGTTGCACCCCGCGGCTGGCCCGGTCCATCCGGTCCACGATGGACCGCAGCTCGCCGGCGTCGCCGCGCAGGTCCCCCACCGCGGCCTCCTGCCCGGCCCGGTCGAGGGCCCTCGCCACGTCCTCCCGGGCGGCCAGCCACACCGCACTTCGTTCCAGCAACAGCTTGCCGAGGGTGCCGTGGTCCCACTTGGTGACCACGGCTGTGGCCGGCGCGTGGACCCCGGGGCGGGTGGCCGACCACTCCCCGAGCAGCCGGTCGAGGGCATCCCGCTCCGCGGCCAGCAGGTCCAGGGAGTCACCCGGTCCTGTCCCGCCGTGGCGGAGCAGGTGGAACCTAGCCGGCACCTTCGGCCACCTCCGCCAGCGCCGACCGGAGCCCTTCCAGCCGGTGCAGGGCGCCGGGGAGCACGTCGTTGAGCCGCCGCACCGGCGTGACCGCGCCGTCGCCGCCGCCCCCGGCGCCGACCAGCTCGGCCGCCGCCAGGGAGACCCGTTCCGCCGCCAGGTCCCAGCCGTCGGCCCGGACGAACCCGAGCGGGTCCCCGGGGACGGCGGCCTCCGCCGCCGCCGGGGTGGCGCCGCCGAGGAGGAAGGCCACCCGGTACTGGTCTCTGGCGGCCGCCGTCACCAGCTCCAGCACCGACCAGCCGTCCCATGCCGTGGTGGCCTCCCACCGGTCGCCGCGGACGGCGTGCACCTCGTCGCCGAAGGCGGCCAGGGCCGCCTCGTACCGGGCGACCAGGGCTGGTGCCGACGGGTTCTCCCCAGGTTCCGGCGCCGCCCCTCCGGCCGGCCGGGCCGGGGCCCGGCTCCCCCGTCGCCGGTCCGGCCGACCCCCGGGTGCCGCCGCGTCCAGCCACTCCTCCAACAGGTCGGCCGTCGCATGCGCCGGTGCCCACCCCAGATGCCGCCTCGCCCGCCCGGTGTCCAGCTCCGGCGCCTCCAGGGCCAGCCGCAGCCGCTCGGGATCGGCCCCCGGCAGCCCCAGCCGGCCGGCCAGCGACCACGCCTGGAGCAGCCGGTCCGCCGGCACCCGCACCCGGGGGTACCCGAGCAGCCGGTCCAGGGTGGCGGCGTCCACCGGGTCGGCGGCGACGTTGAACGGGCCGGACACCGACCCGGTGAGCACCCGGCGGACGGCGTCGGCGAAGTCGGCGACGTGGACCGGCTGGACGGTCCGGCGGCCGAGGTCGGGGCCGATTTTCCAGCGGACCGCCACGCCGAGCAGCCGCCGCGCCGCCGCCGGCCACCTGGCCGTGACCGGCTCCGGCGATCCGACCACCCAGCCGGCCCGCAGCCGGACGGTCCGGATGGCCGGATGGGCGGTCTCGAACTCGTCCAGCACCCCCTCCGCCTCGTCCACCGCCTCAACCACCGGGGCCACCGGGGCCGGGCGCCCCGACGAGCCGACCGCCCCGTCCTCGTCGACCGGCCCGCCGCCGTCGACCGGGCCGCCACCGCGCCGGTACACCGCGCCGGAGGTGCCGGCGACCACGGTCCGGACCTCGGCCCGGGCCGCACCGTCACAGGTGCCGCGGAGCACCGCCAGCGGTGGGACGGGCCGGCGGGCTCCGGAAGGTCGGCCCGGCCGCCCGGCGGCGGCGCTCACCGGCCAGCCGGCATAGACCACCGCATCGGCGTGCGCGAACCATCTGGACAGATCGCCGGCCAGGTCCACCACGTGCTGCTCGACCCCCGCCGGCACCGTTGGCGCCGCCGGCGCCGGCGGGGCTGCCGGGACCCGGCCGGACGCCGCACCGATCCCCCGGGCCGGCACAGCCGCGGCCACCGGCGCACCGACCAGGCTGACCACGTGGGTGATCGACCGGTCGGGCAGGGCGCCGGTGATGAACCGGCCGAGCGGGCCTTCGGCCCCCACGACGACTACCCGCACCGCATCGTCCTCCTTCGGTTCCGGTGGACGGGGCCTCTCCATCGCTACCTCGGCATCGCTACCCCCGGCCGGCCGGCGCGAAACCGGGGCCGCCTCGCCCGGCGGCTGGCGGCCGGCGGCCGCCACATCCGCGGTTGGCAACCGCCGTACCAGGGGTACGCGCGACGCAGGACAGAACGGGGCAGGGACGCAGGACGGAACGGGGCAGGACAGCCAGAACGGGTAGGACAGGACGGGAAGCAGAGCAGCAAAGGGAGGACCACATGCCGACGGCTCGGGACATCATGACGGAGGGCAGCAACTACCTGAAGGAGGACGCCACCGCGGCCGACGCGGCCAGGCGGATGGCGGACCTTTCCATCGGCGCCTTGCCGGTGTGCGACGCCAGCGGCCGGCTGCGCGGCCTGGTGACGGACCGGGACGTCGTGGTGGACGTGGTCGCCCGGGGCAAGGACCCGGCGACGACCCCGCTGGGCGAGCTGGTGGGACAGGAAGCCTTCACCATCGGCGCCGACGACGACGTCGACGAGGCCATCCGCACCATGCAGGCCCACAAGGTGCGGCGCCTGCCGGTCATCGACGGCAACGAGGTCATCGGCATCGTGAGCCAGGCCGACATCGCCCGGTCCTGCCCGCCGGAACGGGTCGGCGACCTCGTGGCTGCCATCAGCCGGGACTGAGCTGGCCGACGCCGGGCTGGCCGAGACCGGCCGGCCGACTGGGTCAGCCGGGACGGGGTTCCCCGCCGGCCGGGACGGCAGCCGCCGCCGTCACGACCTGTCGTCGGGCCCCACCACGGCCTCCTGGGGGGGCAGCACGTCCATCAGGAGGATGGCGCCGACCACGGCACCTTCGGCCATGAGGGGGCTGACGGTCACCGCGCAGGTGATCGCCCGCCCCCGACGGTTGACCGCCGGGACGGTGAGCTGATGTCGGACCGACCCGTCGGCCAGCACCGACCGGATGGGGGTCCTGAGCCGGTCGACGGGCAGGCCGATGTCCAGGTTGAGGAAGTGGCGGCCGTCGACCTCGTCGGCCCGGAGGCCCCACAGCTCCTCCGCCTGCTGGCTCCACTCCCGGACCTGTAGCTCCGGGTTGACGACCACGACGCCGGACTGGAGCCCGCTGAGCACCGACTGGAGGAACTGGTTGACCTCGTCCAACTGCCCGGTCCGGACCCGCAGCTCCTCGTTGGTGTTCTCCAGCTCCTCGTTGGTGGACTGGAGCTCCTCGTTGGTGGTCTCCAGCTCCTCCACCGCCGACTGCAGCTCCTCGTAGGCGGACTCCAGCTCGCCCTGGGACCGTTCCAACTCGTCCCGGAGCAGCTTGAAGCGCCCGACCTCCAGCACGGTGATGCCCACGGCGTTGACCCCGGACGCGTCGGCCATCGGCGTCAGGTGGAAGTCGAGGTACTGGCCGTCGCCCCCCTCGGGGTCCAGGGGGACGTCCCCGATCATGACCGGCCGGCGGTCCCGGAGGACCTGGTCCACCGGGCTCCGGAGGTCGATGGGCCGGTGGGAGACCTCCAGGTCGCGCAGCGGCCGGCCGACGTCGGCGCTGCCGATGCCGAACAGGGCGCGGGCATGGCGGTTGGTGAGGATCAGGACCCCGGCCCGGTTGACCACCATCTGGGCGGTGGGGCTGAGCTCGAACGCGGCCTCGGCGTACCGCCAGGTGTCGTCGCGGGCGCCCTGGAAGGCCCGGGTCGGCAGGCTGACGGAGTAGGCCAGCCGCTCATGGCGGGTCCTGCCGTCCTTGCGGAACACGTGCTGACGGTTGTCCACCGACTGGAACAGGTCGGTGCGCCGGACGAGGGCCTCGGACTTGCCGAGGAACAGGTACCCACCGTGGGTGAGGGCGAAGTGGAACGACGTCAGGATCCGGCGCTGGGCGTCCGCGGTGAAGTACATCAGGGTGTTCCGGCAGACGAGCAGGTCGATGCGGGAGATCGGGGGGTCCTGGATGAGGTCGTGGCGGCCGAAGATGAGGGAGTTGCGCAGGTCCTGGCGGAAGACGCCGGTGCCGCCGTCCAGCTCGAAGAACCGCTTCACCCGCTCCGCCCCGAAGGCCTGGGTGAGGACCCGCTCGGTGTAGCGGGCGTGGCGGGCGTACGTGAGGGCGTCCTCGTCGGCGTCGGTGGCGTAGATCTTGACGCTGCGGCGGAACCGCTCCTCGCCGAGGGCCTCGGCCAGCAGGACGGCCAGCGAGTACGCCTCCTCCCCGGAGGCGCAGCCGGCGCTCCACACCCTGACGGGATCGGTCGGCCCCTTCCGTCCGATGATCTCCGGCAGGACGCTGGCCGAGACGTAATCCCAGGCCTCCCGGTCCCGGAGGAACCCGGTGACGTTGATCAGGATGGTGTTGAACAGGTCGGAGAACTCGCCGGGGTTCGCCTCGAGGAGGGCCAGGTACGCCTGGTAGTCCGCGGCGCCCACCGCCTGCATCCGCTTGTTGATCCGCCGGCTGAGGCTGGCCCGCTTGTACCCGGTGAAGTCGAACCCGCGCTGGTCCCGGAGATAGAGCAGTAGGGCGTTCAGGTCCCCGTTCGTCGGGGTCTCAGCCATCCTCTTCCTCCTCCACGTCCTCCCCCGCCTTTTCCCCGACGTCCTCCACGGCCTCGACGAGGTCCTCGAACAGGTCGCGCAGCACCTGGGCCCGTCGCTCCGACTCCATGATCTCGCGGTCGTAGTACGCCCGCCGGTGACCCTCCCCGGCGCCGAGGCGGTCGCGTATCCGCCGGTTGAGGTCCCGGCGCTCCTCCAGGGCGACGACGGCCGACCACAGGGCCGCCTCGAGCGCCTCCTGCTTGCCCGCCAGGAGCCCGGTGGCGGAGTAGCCGTGGCCGACCCGGCAGCGGTACCGGAGGGCGCCGTGCTCGTCCGCCAGCCAGAGGGTGCCACCACACTCCGGGCAGGTGAACTCGGTGGGCTCGATCTCGGGTCGGCCGCCCTCGTCGGGCGGATCGGGCACGGCCGCCGCTGGTCGGGGTGGTGGACCTCGTCGCACGCCGTCGAGCCAGGCCGACAGGCACCGGTAGACGGCGGCCGCCGGGCACACCACGTCGGGCCGGACCAGCTCCGCCGCCGCGGTCGGCATGTCCGGGAAGATCGCGTCCTCCGGGTCCTGGACGATCGTGAACCCGCCGGCCCGCCGCACGGCAGCGAGGCCCGCGGCCCCGTCGTCCAGGTAGCCCGACAGCACGACGCCGCACGCAGCCGGGCCGTAGGCCTCGGCGGCGCTCCGGAACAGCACGTCCACCGACGGGCGGTGGCCGTACTCCCGGGGCCCCCGCGCCAGCCGGGCGCGGCCGTCCCGGATGGACAGGTGGTGGTCCGGCGGCGCGACGTAGACGGTCCCCGCCACCAGCAGCTCCCCGTCGGCCGGGTGGCGCGCCGGGAGCGGCCCCGCCCGCGACAGGATGGCCGGCAGCACGCTGAACCTCTTGCTGGGCAGGTGCAGGACCGCCATCACGGCGGCGGGAAGGTCCGGCGGGAAGTTGGCGACCACCGCCGACAGGGCCTCGACCCCGCCGGCGGACGCCCCGAGGACGATGACCGCTGGCGCCGGTACCGGTTCCTCGGGCATCGGTGCCACAGTACGCTCCGCCCGCGGTGCCCCGCGCGGGCCGGGTGTCGCGGCCCCGGCCGGCGAGTCCGCCCGGTGCCGGTTGGGCACGCCGTGACCCGGGGACGTGGGGGTTTCAACGGCGCCGATCCGGGCACCCTTCTGGTGATCCGGTACGGCGGTGGGTGACGGGCACGACGGGAGGAGGTCCCCGGTGAGGAAGACGGCAGGGGCACGATGCCTCCGGTGTCGCCGGAAGGCGGGGTTCGAGGCCGTCTACCGGCCGGCGGCCGGACCGGCCGGGGCAGCGGGGGCGGCAGGAGCGGCCGGGGCTGAACCGGCATCCCCGGCGGCCGGACCGGCCGGGACGGCAGGAGCTGCACCGGCATCCCCGGCGGCCGGACCGGCCGGGACGGCAGGACCTGGACCGGCATCCCCGATGCCCGAACCGGTGGCCGAGCGCTTCTGCGGGCGCCACCTGCTCGACGTGTCGAGCCTCGGCCCGGTGAAGGTCAGGCGCCTGCGGGCCCGTCGGCGGCATCCGGTCCGCTCGGTGGTGGCCCGGCTGGCCTCCGCCGTGCGGCGGCCGTTCCGCCTGCCGGGCCACCGGACAGCGTGGACGCCCCTTTCCCTCCTGACCGACCCCGAACCGGCCCGGACCGGACGTCCGGCCCGCCGCGGCATCAGCCGGGTCCCGGGCGACCGGGGCCGCTGACGACCGAGACGACCGACGGGCCCCGTGGAGGGGCAGGATCAGGCGTCAGGGAGCGGACGGCGGGCCGGCCTATGACGACGTCCGCTGCCGCTCCCACCGGCGGAGGGACCGGCAGCGGGCGATGAACTGGGCGGCGGACGCCCCGCCGGCACCGAGCGCGACGAACCCGTCATCGACCTTGGGCGCCAGGCCGGTGGCCTCGAACAGGGCGGCGGCCTCGGCGGAATGGGCGATGAACTTGCAGTGGGCGTAGGCGTCGGTGACGAAGTCCCGCCCGGCCGGCAGGTCGGCCAGGTCGGCGGCGCCACGGTCGGAGAGGAGGAGGGCGACCGCGTCGTACAGCACCGACGGCGCCCCGTCGATCTTCTGGTCGGCCGCCACCGCCCGGCCGTCGGCCGCCGTGACCCCACCCACCCGGGGGGCCACGATCTCCAGGAGGGTGCCTTCTTCCAGGGCGGCGACCCCGAGCTCGTCGAGGAGGCCGGCGTCGAAGCCGTCGGTGACCACGACCCCGACCTTGCGGCCCCGGAAGGTCTCCGGCCCGTTGGCCAGGATGCTGAGCGCCGGCGACGGTGCCAGGTCGGTGACCGGCTCCCGTGCCGGTGGCAACGGGTCCGGCAACGCCTCCAACCCGAGGCCGTCGGCGACGGCCCGGGCCAGGTCCTCGTGGACGTTCCGCAGGCCGGCCACCATCCGTACCCGGATGTCCTCCCGGCCGCACTTGCTGAGCTCGAACACGAAGGCGTCGACGATGTGGCGCTGCTCCACCTCGGCCTGGCTGACGAAGAACTGCCGGGCCTGGCTGTAGTGGTCGGCGAAGCTGTCGGCTCGCAGGCGCCGCTTCGGGCCCGACGCCGTGTCCGGCGTCGTCCGGAACCCCCGTTCGGGGTCTTCCCGGGGCCCACCCAGGAACGAGCCCCACGAGTTCGGCTCGTAGTTGGCCCGGGTGGTCGGGTTGCGCACGGCCATGTGGCCGTCCTGCTGGAAGTGGGCGATCGGGCACTTCGGGGCGTTGACGGGGAGCTGGGTGAAGTTGGGGCTGCCCAGCCGCTTCAACTGGGTGTCGAGGTAGGAGAAATTTCGGCCCTGCAGCAGGGGATCGTCGGTGAAGTCGATCCCGGGCACGACGTTCTGGGTGCAGAACGCCACCTGCTCGGTCTCGGCGAAGAAGTTGTCCACCACCCGGTCGAGGACCAGGCGGCCGACGGGGCGGACCGGGAGGTCCTCCTCGGGGATGAGCTTGGTGGGGTCGAGGACGTCGAAGGCGAAGCGGTCGGCGAAGTCGTCGTCGAAGAGCTGCAGGCAGAGCTCCCATTCGGGGTGGTCACCCTTGGTGATGGCGTCCCACAGGTCGCGGCGGTGGAAGTCCGGGTCCGCCCCGCTGATCTTCACCGCCTCGTTCCACAGCACCGACTGCAGGCCCTGCTTGGGCTTCCAGTGGAACTTGACGAACGTCGACCGCCCTTCGGCGTTGACCAGCCGGAAGGTGTGGACGCCGAACCCCTCCATGAACCGGAACGACCGTGGGATGGCCCGGTCCGACATGACCCACAGCAGCATGTGCGTGGACTCCGGCAGGAGGGACGCGAAGTCCCAGAAGTTGTCGTGGGCGGTCTGCGCCTGGGGGAACCCGCGGTCCGGCTCCTGCTTGGCGGCGTGGATGACGTCGGGGAACTTGATGGCGTCCTGGATGAAGAACACCGGGATGTTGTTGCCCACCAGGTCCCAGTTGCCCTCCCGGGTGTACAGCTTCACGGCGAAACCGCGGACGTCCCGGGCCAGGTCGGTCGACCCCTTGTTGCCGGCGACCGTCGAGAACCGGACGAAGGCCGGCGTCCGCAGGCCGGCCTCCTGGAACGGATCGGCCCGGGTGAGGTCGGTGAGCGGCTCGTAGTTCTCGAAGTAGCCGTGGGCCCCGAAGCCGCGGGCGTGCACCACCCGTTCGGGGATCCGTTCGTGGTCGAAGTGGAAGATCTTCTCCCGGAAGTGGAAGTCCTCCAGCAGGCCGGGCCCCCGTTCACCGGCCCGCAGCGCGTTCTGGTCGTCGGCCACCACCACCCCCTGCTGGGTGGTCAGCCGTGGTCGCCCGTCGCCGGCCCGCTGGTGGGTCTCCCCGCCCGCCGGCCGGGCGACGTCGACGTCGCCATAGCGGACGGCCTGCATGTCGTCGTTCCGGTCAGCCACGGTCATTCCTCCACGCCTCGATCGCCCGCGCCTCAACCGCCGTACCGCTCATGCGGTACCCGTCGCCGTCGGTCCTAACCGCCCGACCCGGGGAACCCGGCCCGGGGAACCGGCCCGAACGGGGAGGCCGGGTCGGCGGCCGGCTCCGGCGGACCGCCCGGCCTCCACCGGCAGTGCCCGTTGCGCTTCCGGCGGTGGCTACGGGGGTATGTGCACCTGGGGTAGGGGCACTGCAGCCGATCGCTGCCGCGGGGATACCGCGGAGGGAGAGGGGACGGAGCCATGCGGATCGACCGAGTGAGCCGAGCAGCACCATCCCGGGACTGGGGACCCGCCCGATCGGCCGAGGGGGCGGCGCTCGCCGCCTCGGTGGAGTCGTCGATGCGTCGCAGCGCCCTCCTGCGAGACGTGGTCGAGTCGTCGATGCGCCGCAGCGCGGCCACGCAGGAGGAGGCCCGGAGGCTCCGGGCGGCCGCCGCCGACACCCGACTGCGGAGCCGGCGGGACCGGCGGCGCGGCGGCGCCCTGGCGCGCCAGGCCATCGCCGCCGCCGGGGAGCGCCGGGAGGGGACACGGGCGTGGTTCGCCGAGCTCGCCCGCACCCGGGACCCGGAGCTGCGGGACCTGCTCGTCGCCGCCCATCTCGGGCTGGCCCACCACCTGGCGAAACGGTTCACCAACCGGGGGGAGCCGTACGACGACCTGGTGCAGGTGGCCTCCCTGGGCCTGGTGTACTCCGTCGACCGGTTCGACCCCGGGCGGGGCGTGGAGTTCAGCACCTTCGCCACCCGGACGATCCTGGGGGAGCTGAAGCGGCACTTCCGGGACAAGGGCTGGCTGGTGCGGGCCCCACGGCGGCTCCAGGAACTGCACCTGGAGCTGAGGGAGGTCACCGACTCGCTGTCGCAACAGCTCGGACGGTCGCCGACCGTCGCCGAACTGGCCGAGGCCACCGGCAGCACGGACGAAGCGGTGCTGGAAGCGCTGGAGGCGTGGCAGGGCTACCGGGCCCGGTCGATCGACGCCCCGGGGGACCACGACACGCTGGCCGACCGGATCGGTGGCGAGGACAGGACATTCGTGGCGGTGGACAACCGGTCGGTGCTGGGGCCGGCCATCGGCCGGCTGGCTCCCCGGGACCAGGTCATCCTCCGCCTGCGGTTCGGCGACGGGCTGTCCCAGTCGGAGATCGCCCGCCGGGTCGGGGTCAGCCAGATGCAGGTGTCCCGGCTGCTGGCGGCGAGCCTCACCCGGCTCCGGAACGAGTTCGCGGCGGGCGGCTGACCCCCGCTGCCGGCCGGGAAACAACCGGAGCGGTCGCTCCGGTTGGCCTGCTAACGTCGCCGGGCACGGAGCAGGCGCTCCGTTCCTCCTATCTCGGCGGACCCTGGGAGCGCGGCATGGCGGGACGCAGGAAGCAGGCCCATCACCAGGTGACCTTCGCCGTCCTGGCCGCGGCGGCGGGGGGGTACGCGCTGCTGCAGTCACTGGTGGTCCCGGTCCTGCCGACCATCCAGGCGGGACTGCACACGTCGCAGAACACGGTCACCTGGGTGCTGACGGCCTACCTGTTGTCGGCGTCGGTGTGCACGCCGATCGTGGGCCGCCTCGGCGACATGTGGGGCAAGGAGCGGTTCCTCGTGGTCACCCTGGTGGCCCTGGCGGTGGGCTCGCTGCTCGGGGCGCTGGCCGGGAACATCACCGTCATGATCGTGGCCAGGGTGATCCAGGGGGTGGGGGGCGGGGTCATGCCGCTGTCCTTCGGGATCGTCCGCGACGAGTTCCCCCGGGAACGGGTGGTCGGCGCCGTCGGGATCATCGCCGCCCTGGCCGCGGCGGGGGCCGGGCTCGGCATCGTGCTGGCCGGGCCGATCGTCGGTGCTCTGGACTACCACTGGCTGTTCTGGCTGCCCATGATCGTCGTGTCGGCGGCCGCGGTGGCCGCCCACTTCTTCGTGCCCGAGTCCCCGGTCCGGGCGCCGGGCCGGATCAGTTGGCCGGGGGTCCTGCTGCTGTCGGGGTGGCTGGTGGCCCTGATGCTGGGGGTCAGCGAGGCGCCGGCCTGGGGATGGGGGTCGGCCCAGGTGATCGGGCTGGTCGTCGGCGGCCTGGTCCTGGCCGGCGTCTGGGTGGTGGTGGAGTCGCGTTCGCCGTCCCCGTTGGTCGACATGCGGCTGATGCGGCTGCCGACGGTCTGGACGACCAACCTGGTGGCGCTGCTCTTCGGCGTCGGGATGTACGCGGTGCTGGCCTTCCTGCCCGAGCTCGTCCAGACGCCGGCGTCCGCCGGCTACGGGTTCGGCGCCAGCATCACCGAGTCCGGGCTGATGGTGCTGCCGCTGAGCATCCTGATGTTCGCCTTCGGCATCCTCTCGGGGCCGCTGTCCCGCCGCTACGGCGCCAAGGCGGTCCTGGTCGTCGGCGCGGCGATCAGCGCCGCCTCCTTCGTGCTGCTGGCCACCGCCACCGGCCACAAGTGGGAGATCGTCGTGGCCATGACCATCGAGGGGATCGGCTTCGGTCTGGCCTTCTCGGCGATGTCGAGCCTGGTCGTCGAGGGCGTCCCGGCCGAGCACACCGGCGTGGCCAGCGGCATGAACGCCAACATCCGGACGATCGGCGGGTCCATCGGCACCGCCGTGATGAGCAGCATCGTGACCGCCGGGGTCCGCTCGGGCTCGTTCCCGCCGAAGAGCGGCTACACCAACGGGTTCACCATGCTCGCCGTCGTCACCGTCGCCGCCGCCCTGGCCGCGGTGGTGGTGCCCAACATCCGGCCCGCCGCCCAGGTCGAGGAGCTCCACCATGCCGAGCTGGGCCTGCTGGCCGGGGGCACCCTGGCCGGGGACGAGCCGGAGTAGTGGCCGGCACACGGCCGTTGCGCCGCGACGCCGCGCTGAACCGGGAGCGGGTCCTCGCCGCGGCCGGCCAGGTGTTCGACACCCAGGGGCTGGACGCCAGCGTGGCCGACGTGGCCCGGGTGGCCGGGGTCGGCATGGGGACCCTGTACCGGCGGTTCCCGACCAAGGAGGCCCTGATCGAGGCCCTGGTCGAGGACATGCTCGAAGCCGCCATCCGCATGGCCCGGGAGGCGGCGGCCGAGCCGGGCGGCACCGGCCTCGAGCACTTCCTGCGCGCCCACGCCGCCTACCTGGCGGAGCACCCCGGCTGCCTGCCGAAGCTGTGGACCGTGGACCACGAGCTGGTCCGGACCGTACGGCAGCTCATCGCCCAGCTCCTGGCGGACGCCAAGCGGCACGGCCAGGTCCGCGAGGACCTGGCCAGTACCGACGTGACCATGGTGACGTGGTCCATCCGTGGCGTCCTGGAGGCCACCCGCGACGTGGCCCCGAACGCCTGGCGCCGTCACCTGGACCTGCTGATTGCCGGTATGCGGCCGGGAACGGGGCCGCTGGCCCACCGCCCGGTCGCCCAGGCCACCATGGACCAGATCCTCACCCGGTGACCTGCGGGCCCTTCGACGTGCCGACGATGCCCGACCACCCGTCGCGGCGGGAATGCGCAACGGGCCGACGGAGGACGGAGGGAGTGCGGCAATGACCGACCATGCCGTGGTGATCGCCGGTGGAGGGCCGACCGGGATGATGCTGGCGGGCGAGCTGGCGTTGGCGGGCGTGGACGTCGCGGTGGTCGAGCGGCGCGCCGGCCGGCAACTGGACGGGTCGCGGTCCGGTGGCCTGCACTCGCGGACCATCGAGGTGCTCGACCAGCGCGGCATCGCCGAACGGTTCCTGGCGGAGGGCCAGACGGTGCAGGTACAGGCGTTCGCGATGATCCCGTTGGACATCAGCGACTTCCCCACCCGCCACAACTACGGCCTGGCACTGTGGCAGAGCCGCTTCGAGCGCATCCTCGGCGGCTGGATCGACGAGCTCGGGGTGCTGGTCGTCCGGCGACGCGAGGTGACCGGTCTCACCCAGGACGGCACCGGAGTGGACGTCGAGCTGTCCGACGGCCGGTCGCTGCGGGCGGCGTACCTCGTGGGGTGTGACGGGGGGCGCAGCGTGGTCCGGAAGGCGGCAGGCATCGACTTCCCCGGACAGGACCCGTCGACCGGTTGGCTGATCGCCGAGGTGGCGATGGACGACGAGCCGGAGCTCGGCCTCCGCCGCAGTGGCGGGGGGATCGGCCGAGCGGCGGACGGACGGCTGGCCCGGGTCGTGCTGCCCGAACCCTACGTGGAGGACGCCGCCGACCCCACCCTGGAGGATCTCCGGGAGGTGCTGGTCGCCGCCTACGGGACCGACTTCGGGGCGCACCACCCGACCTGGATCTCGCGCTTCACCGACATGACCCGGCAGGCGGCGACCTACCGCCGAGGGCGGGTGCTGCTGGCCGGGGACGCCGCCCATGTGCACCCCCCGCAGGGCGGGCAGGGCCTGAACGTCGGGGTGCAGGACGCGGTGAACCTCGGGTGGAAGCTGGCCCAGGTGGTGAAGGGGACGTCGCCGGACGGCCTGCTGGACACCTACCACGCCGAGCGGCACCCGGTCGGCGCCCGGGTGCTGCACAACGCCATGGCGCAGGGCGCGCTCGGCGGCGGCGACGCGCGGACCGAGGCGTTGCGGGAGACGGTGGCCGAGCTGCTGGGCATGGACGAGCCCCGCCGGCGGTTCGCCGGCATGATGTCCGGCCTGGACGTCCACTACGAGCTCGGGGACGGGCACCCGCTGCTGGGGCGCCGCCTGCCGGACCTGGACCTGGCCACCGCCGGCGGCATGGTCCGGGCGTTCACCCTGCTCCACGGCGGCCGGCCGGTGCTGCTGAACTTCGGGAACCCCGGGGAGCTCGACATGGCGCCGTGGGCGGACCGGGTGCCGTCGGTCGATGCGGCCTACGAGGGGACGTGGGAGCTACCGGTGATCGGCGAAGTGGCCCCGCCGGCGGCGGCGCTGGTCCGGCCCGACGGGTACGTGGCCTGGGTGGGCGACGGCACCGGCACCGGGCTGCCGGAGGCCCTGGCCACCTGGTTCGGGCCGCCGCGGTCACCCGTGGACGGGTGAGAACGGGCGGCCACATCAGCCGGTCGTCCCAGCCCGTGCCGCTGGTGTCGCAGGCGGGGCCTCCGGGAGGCGGTGGTGACGAGCCGATCTACTGCGTGTGGCCACCGAGCAGCTCGGCTTCGGGCGGGGTCCGGCGAGCGTGCCAGAAGCCGAACCCGACCAGGACCGCCATGATGAACGCCAGGATGAACGAGGCGATCCCGGCCCACAGGGCGATCGTGCCGATGGTGGAGAAGGCGTACGCCTCCAGCAGCAGGCCGCGCAGGGTGGTCCCCTGGAACGAGGTCTGCTCCAGGGAGGCCAGCTTGGCGGCCTCGGCGCTTCCCGGCGTGGCGGCCCGCGCCGCGCTCGAGATCGTGGCGTACACGCCGTGGTAGGGCATCTCGGAGAGGTGCACGGCAATGAAGTCGTTGGCGTAGACCTCGGCCTGCTGGCCGGTCAGGACCTGTTGCCCCGCGTACTGGGAGACCGAGGGGATCATGCTGGGGGTGATCTCGGTCCCCGGCTTGGGGTGCGCGAACGCGGCCTTGGGCGGGAAGTAGATCTCCTGCTGGGCTAGCTGGTTGTGGACGTTGGAGTTGGTGAAGCTGTACCCCCACATGAGCAGCGCCCCGGCCACCACCAGCGCGGCGACGACCACGAGGCCGCCCGCGCTGGCGATCAGATCGAAGATCTTGCGTCGCATCCTGTCACCTCTCCCTTCTCGTACCGTCTCTCGCCGTGTCTCGCCGTCTCTCGGTGGGACAGGACAGGCCCCTGGTCTGCTCTATATTGCTCGATCGCCGCCGAGCGCTAGCGGAGGTCGAAGCGATCGGCGTCCATGACCCTGGTCCACGCGGCGACGAAGTCGGTGACGAACTTCTCTTTGCCGTCGTTGGCGGCGTAGACCTCGGCGATGGCCCGTAGCTGGGAGTTCGAGCCGAAGACCAGGTCGACCGCGGTGGCGGTCCATCTGGCCTGGCCGCCGGAGCGCTCGTACCCCTCGTAGACGTGCTCGGTCGACGACACGCGCCATTCGGTGCCCATGTCGAGCAGGTTGACGAAGAAGTCGTTGCTCAACGTTCCCGGGCGCGACGTCAGCACGCCGTGCCGGCTCCGGGGACTGGTGACGCCGAGGGTTCGCAGCCCGCCGACCAGGACCGTCGTCTCGGGGGCGGTCAGGCCGAGAAGGCTGGCCCTGTCGACCAGCAGCGTCTCGGGCTGCCGCTTGTCCCCGGCCCGGAAGTAGTTGCGGAACCCGTCTGCGGTGGGCTCCAGGCAGGCGAACGTGTCGACGTCGGTCTGGTCCTGGCGGGCATCGCCGCGGCCGGGCGAGAACGGGACCTGGACGTCGATCCCCGCGGCCTTGGCCGCTTCCTCGATGGCGGCCCCGCCGGCGAGGACGATCAGGTCGGCGAGCGACACCCTCTTGCCGTCGGTCCGGGCACCGTCGAACTCGGCCTGGATGCCCTCGAGAACCGGGAGGACCTTGGCCAGTTCGGCTGGGTCGTTGACCTCCCAGTCCCTCTGTGGGGCGAGGCGCAGGCGGGCGCCGTTGGCCCCGCCGCGCTTGTCGCTGTCACGGTAGGTCGACGCGGACGCCCACGCGGTCGACACCAACTGGGAGACCGAAAGGCCCGAGGCCAGCACCTTGGCCTTGAGCTCGGCCACATCGGTGTCGTCGACGAGGGGGTGATCGACGGCCGGGACCGGGTCCTGCCAGATCAGCTCCTCGGACGGGACCTCCGGGCCGAGATAGCGCGAGACCGGGCCCATGTCGCGGTGGGTCAGCTTGAACCAGGCCCGGGCGAACGCATCGGCGAACTGGTCCGGGTTCTCGTAGAACCGCCGCGAGATCGGCTCGTAGACCGGGTCGAACCGCAACGACAGGTCGGTCGTGAGCATCATCGGCGGGTGCCGCTTCGACGGGTCGTGCGCATCGGGCACCTTGTCGTCCGCGGACCGGTCGGTCGGCCGCCACTGGTGCGCCCCCGCCGGGCTCGTGGTCAACTCCCACTCATAGCCGAAGAGGTTCTCGAAAAAGCCGTTGTCCCACTTGGCCGGCTCGGCCGTCCAGGTGACCTCCAAGCCACTGGTGATCGCATCGTCACCCTTGCCGGTCCCGTAGGTGTTCCGCCAGCCCAACCCCTGCTCTTCCAGCGGCGCCGCTTCGGGTTCGCGACCCACGTACTGGTCGGCGTCCGCGGCGCCATGGGTCTTGCCGAAGGTGTGCCCACCGGCGATCAACGCCACGGTCTCCTCGTCGTCCATCGCCATCCGGGCGAAGGTCTCCCGGATGTCGCGGGCCGCGGCCACCGGGTCCGGGTTCCCGTTCGGGCCCTCGGGGTTCACGTAGATCAGGCCCATCTGCACCGCGCCGAAGGGCTGGTCGAGCTGGCGGTCGCCCCGGTAGCGCTCGTCGCCCAACCAGGTGGTCTCCGGGCCCCAATAGACGTCCTCTTCGGGTTCCCACACGTCCTCACGGCCGCCGCCGAACCCGAAGGTCGTGAAGCCCATCGACTCCAGCGCGCAGTTCCCGGCCAGGACGAGCAGGTCCGCCCACGACAGTTTCCGGCCGTACTTCTCCTTGACCGGCCACAACAGCCGTCGGGCCTTGTCCAGGTTGGCGTTGTCCGGCCAGGAGTTGAGGGGAGCGAACCGCTGGGTGCCGGACCCCGCCCCGCCGCGACCGTCGTGCACCCGGTAGGTGCCGGCACTGTGCCACGCCATCCGGACGAACAGCGGTCCGTAGTGACCGAAATCCGCCGGCCACCACTCCTGCGAATCGGTCATCACCTTGACGATGTCCGCCTTGACCTCGGCCAGGTCCAGGCTCTCGAACTCGGCCCTGTAGTCGAAGTCGTCGCCCATCGGGTCGATCAGCGGCGAGCTCTTCCCCAACGGCCGCAGGTTGAGCTGGTTCGGCCACCAATGCTGGTTGGCCGTCGATCCCGTCGCGCTGTACTCGTGGCTCATCACCGGGCACTTCGCCGACGGCGCCACCTCCTCCGAGGTCGTGGTGACCGCCCCAGTGTCGTCCTTGCTCATCGAAGTGCTCCTCCCTCGCTCCCGTCCGCAGTACCGCCGTTCGCCGTGGCCCGACCTGCGCATCGCCGTGGCGTGACCCTGTACACCGTGACCACGCCGTGACCACACCGTGACGGCGCAGCGCCTGCGCCACATCGAGGGGGACTCCGCCGGGCCACGATCAGACTATTGCGCTGATCCCGGACATCTTCAAGACCCTCATGGACCCGGGCGGCGGCGCCTGTGCGATGGCTTTCAGGCCGGCCGCACCTGGGCGAACTGCGGATGTTGGCCGAACCAGGCCGGGATGCGGCGGGTCAGGCGCGTCGGGCCGCGCAGCACGATGCGGCCGTCGGCGACGGCGTCGGCAAAGCGGGCGTCGCCCATCCAGATCTGGGTGAGCGTCCGCAGGTCGGCCTCGACGGTCGCGTCGACCTGCCTACCCGGGTCGGTGAGGCACAGGTCGACGTCGTGGGCGTCGACGACCACCCAGTAGAAGCGGCGCTTCGCGGCAAGGGAGGGGAAGACGAACTGGATGGTCACCGGCCGCGTGCCGAGCCCACCGGGACGGAGGTGGCGGCGGACGTCCCAGAGGAGCAGGCCGGGGTCGAGCTCGCCGGGCCCATAGTCGGTGCGGGCCCAGCGCTGCCCCCATTGGCCGAGCCCGAGGACGACGGGCAGGAGCTCCCGACCGGCCTCCGTCAAGCGGTAGGAGACGCCGTTGGCGGAGGCGTCGCGCTCGACGACCCGGGCTCGTTCGAGCTCTTTCAGGCGTTTGGACAGCAGAGCCGGCGAGCAGGTGGGCACGCCACGGCGGATCTCGTTGAACCGGGTGCTGCCGACGAGCAGCTCGCGCAGGATGAGCGGGGTCCAGCGCTGGCAGATCACCTCGGCCGCTTTGGACACCGGGCAGAACTGACCGTACCCCTCCATGGCGGCACATCGTACCGAACGCTTCAGTTTCTGTACTTGTTCGGCATCGGGCACCCTCCGACAATGGCCTCATGGGGCGCAATGGCATGACCGGGGACATGACCGGGGACATGACCGGGCACGACCCCGCCGTCACCGAGGTCAAGGCCCGGCATCGGACGATGTGGACGCTGGGTGACTACCCGGCGGTGGCCGCCGACGTCATCCCCGACCTGGGCGCCGTCCTGGTGGACGCCTGCGGTGTCCAGCCGGGCCACACCGTGCTCGACGTGGCCTGCGGGTCGGGCAACGCGGCCATCCCCGCGGCGCGACAGGGGGCGATCGTCACCGCCTGTGACCTCACCCCGGCGCTGCTCGACGTCGGCCGGCGCATCGCCGCGGCGCAAGGAGCCGAGATCTCCTGGCGGGAAGGTGACGCCGAGGCACTGCCCTTCGCCGACGGCTCCTTCGACGTCGTGCTGTCCTGCGTGGGGGTCATGTTCGCCCCGGACCACCAGGCCAGCGCCGAAGAGCTGCTGCGGGTGTGCCGGCCGGGGGGCACGATCGGCCTCGTGAACTGGACCCCCGACGGTTTCGTCGGCCAGATGTTCTCGACCATGAGGCCGTACTCGCCACCCCCGCCGGCCGGCGCCCAGCCGCCACCGCTGTGGGGCGACGAGGACTACGTCCGGGCGTTGTTCGGCCACCGGGTGACCGAGACGGCGGCGTCCCGACGGATGGTCACGGTGGACCGGTTCGAGACGCCTGACGCGTTTCGGGACTACTTCAAGGCCAACTACGGGCCGACCGTGGCCGCCTACCGGGGCCTCGCCGAGCAGCCCCATCGGGTCGCGGCGCTCGACCGGGACCTGAGCGACCTGGCCCGGCGTCACGACCGCGGCACCGACACGACCGTCATGGACTGGGAGTACCTGCTCCTGACGGCTCGCCGGGCCGCCGGGGGCGGCGCCGGATGATCACGCGCCTGAGGTAGCTCCTCCGCCGGCGGGCCGAATCGCCGGCGGGCCGATCGGTGGCGGGCCGATCGGTGGCACGCCGATCAGTGGTCACGGCCGTTCCTCGATCGTCCCGGATTCCTCGTCCACGAAGTGGGCCCAGCAGGCGGGGTCACCGCCCTCGTCGGTCGCGCCGGGCTCGTCGGTCGGGCCGGGAACGGGGGTCGGGCCGGGAACGGCGGTCGGGCCGGGAACGGCGGTCGGGCCGGGAACGGGGGTTGGGCCGGGAACGGGGGTCACAGGCACAATGTGCTCCCTGTCCACGGCGTGCTCCCTGTCCACGGCCAGGAAGTCCACCGACATCCGGACCGTTCCGAGGGGGGCCACGTCGTGCTCGACGTCAGGCGGGATGGCCTGCGTCGTGCCGGCCTCGATGACGACGTCCAGCGGTGGGTGGGTCTGGGCTCGAAAGCGCAGCCGGCCCTGGTGGACCGTGATCCGTCCCCACGTGCCGCCCGCCACCCGATGGGCGTGACGGAGCGCGTTGGGCAGGGTGCGTTCGTCCCACACCGGGGTGGACCGCACGAAGCGGAGATCGTCGGGCAGCTCGGCTCGATCGCAGAGCGGGCAGTCGAGGGGTGATCCCCGACGCGCCGACCGGCCGGCGGCGTCGAGCACCCACGGCCGCATCTGGAACGGGGGCCGGTGCCGCACGTGCTGGTTGTGGCCGCAGACGAGCTCGGCCACCCAGTCCCCCTCGTCGTCCAGGTGGTAGCCGGTGATCGTCCGCTCCATCAGCCCTCTCTGGCTCCCGTCATTTTTTTTCTACCTGTGCCTAGAGTAATATGGGTTGGCGAGGACTGTCGAGCTCTTGGAGGAGTGGATGGACGGTGACCTTGACCGCCGGCGGCCGGCACGGGACCTGGACGATCCGGGCGAGGTGGCCGAACTGGTCCGGTGCTTCTATGCCAAGGTCGACGTGGACGACCTGCTGGGCCCGATGTTCAACGAGGTCGCCAGGGTCGACTGGCCTGAGCATCTGGTCAAGCTCACGGCGTTCTGGTGTCGGGCGCTGTTCGGGATCCCCGGCTACCAGGGGAACCCCTTCCGGGCACATGCCCTCGTCCATGCTCGTCGGCCGTTCACGGTCGAGCATTTCGAGCGGTGGCTCACCCTCTTCGCCCAGACGCTGGAGGACGGCTGGCAGGGACCCAAGGCCGACCAGGCGCTCGGCCTGGCGCGCAAGGTGGCCCAGGTGCACGCCCACCAACTGGTGGGTGACGTGGTCGTGGCGAGTGGCGGGGTGCCGGGGTGACGCCCCGGAAGCCGTCGGTGCGGGTGTGCCGGGTGTACGACGACCCGGACCCGCCCCGCGGCACCCGAGTGCTGGTGGACCGGCTGTGGCCGAGAGGGCTGAGCAAGGCCCGGGCCGACCTTGACGAGTGGTGCCGGGAGGTGGCGCCGTCGAACGAGCTGCGCCGCTGGTACGGCCACGACCCCGACCGCTTCGCCGAGTTCGCCCGCCGCTACCGCCAAGAGCTGCGCGAACCGGACCGGGCCGACGCCCTGGCGCATCTGCGGGCGTTGGCCGCCGACGGTGACCTGACGCTGCTCACGGCGGCCCGGCGGGCCGACATCAGCGAAGCCACGGTCCTGGCTGACCTGTTGGCGCGCCGAGCCGGCCACGCCTGACCGTCGGCAACCCGGACGTCACTCCTCGATGAAGATGCACTCCCCAGGGCACTCCTCGGCGGCCTCCCTGACCACGTCCTCCAGTTCCGTGGGCACCAGCGCTCGACCTTGGGCGCCACCGGGGTCGTTCAACACCCGGTCGCCTTCCTTCACGTAGGCCAGGCCGTCGTCGAGCAGGGTGAAGACCGCCGGGCAGATCTCCTCGCACAGCCCGTCGCCGGTGCACAGGTCCTGGTCGATCCATACCCTCACCGGTGGTCTCCTCTCGGCTCGGCCGGCTCCCTCGCCCTGTCCGCGACAACCCGAGCCACAGCAACCCGAGTCACAGCAACCCGAGTCACAGCAACCCCAGCTCGAGTCGGGCGGCCTCCGTCATGCGGTCGATGGTCCAGGGGGGATCCCACACCAGGTCGACGGTCACCTCGGCGACGCCGGGGAGCGATTCGACGCGCATGCGGGCCTCCTCTCGCAGGACCTCCCCCATGCCGCAGCCGGGGGCGGTCATGGACATGGCGATCTCGACCCGGTGGCCCCCGCCGGGCAGCGGCTGGGCGTCGAGGTGGTAGATCAGTCCGAGGTCGACGACGTTGACGGGGATCTCGGGGTCGAAGACGCCGCGGAGCCGCTCGAGGACCTGAGCGACCTCGAACGCCGCGCCCGGCGGTGCCGCCGGGGCCGGCTCGGGCTCTGCGTCCAGCCCGAGGGCGTCGAGGTGGTCGGCGGCGATCCGGGCCAAATACCCCGGCTCGGTCCGCACCGTCACCGCCCCGCCCCGGTCCTGGAGCAGGACGACCAGGTCCCCCGCCTGGAGCACCACCCGTTCGCCGGAGGGGACGAGGACGGCCGGGCAGTCCCGCCGGAGAACGAGAGGGTGGCTGGCGCCCCGGCCGCTCATGGGACGTCCAGGGCGTCGATCGAGGCCGCCACCCGCCGGGCGACGTCGGCGTGGAGCGCGGTCGAGCGGACGCGCTGCACTGCCTGGTCGACGGCGGCGTGGATGAGCAGCGCGCGGGCCGGTCGGAGCGGGATGCCGCGGGACCGCAGGTAGTACAGGGCGGCCTCGTCAAGGCGGCCGACGGTGGCGCCGTGGGTGCAGCGCACGTCGTCGTCGAAGATCTCCAGGCGGGGTCGGGTGTCGATCTCGGCCCGCTCGGAGAGGAGCAGGTTGCGGTTGACCTGTTCGGCGTCGGCGCCTCGAGCACCGGGGTGGACGACGACCCGGCCATTGAAGACGCCGTGGCCCTCGTCGTCGGCCACCCCTTGGTACCGCTGGCGGCTCCGCGTCCTCGGGGCCAGGTGCTCGACCAGGATCGGATGGTCGTGGTGCTGCTCGCCCCTCGTCAGGTACAGGCCGTCCAGCTCGACCTGTGCGTCGTTGCCGGCCAGGCGGACCCGGACCTCGTGACGGCCGATCGCCGCCCCGAGCGCCACCGAGCGGGCCCGGAGCCGGCTGTGCCGGGACAGGTGGGCGGCGAGCAGCGAAAGGTGCCGGCAGCCGGCGGCCTCGTCCTGCAGGCGATCGAGCTCGACGTGGGCGCCCTCCTCGCAGTGGACGGTGGTGACGGCGTTGGTGAACCCGGACCCCCCGGCGACGCCGACGAAGGTCTCGACCAGGTGGACCCGGCACCCCTGCCCGGCGACCAGCCGGGTGCGAGGACTGGCCAGGACCGGCTGGCCGTCGTCGGGAGCGGACACGTACACCAGATGGACCGGTGCGTCGACCACCGCGCCGGGCTCCACCCGGAGGGTGATCTCGTCGCCGGCCAGGGCGGCGTTGAGCGCCTCGAACGCGTGCTGGTAGTCGCCGACGTCACCGTCCCCGGCCGGGCCGTCGCCAACGGCGACGGACATGCCCTCCGGAAGGCTCGCCACGCGTGACCCCTCCGGCACGAGGCGACCGTTGGCGAAGACCAACGTCGGGCCGCCCAGGTCCGGTGCCAGCGTGTCCCAACCGACCACCCGGCCCGCTTCGGCCGCCGGTCCCGGCAGTCCGGGTAGCCCCGGCAGTCCGGGCAGTCCGGGCAGTCCGGGCAGTCCGGGTAGCCCGGGCAGTCCGGGAACGGCGGCGAGGATGGAGGCGAGCGGCAGGTACCGCCAGTCCTCGTCCTTGCGGGTGGGGAACCGGTGGGTCTCCAGCCAGGACAGCGCTGCCCGCCGCCGGCCGGCCGTCGTCGGGTCGGCCGGCCCGGCGTGATCGACCGCCGTGGCGTCCTCGACGGCCTTGCGGGCCAGTTGCACCAGTTCGTCGCCGAGGCCGAGGGTGAGGGTCATGACGAGGAGCCCACCGGGACGTCGTGGGCTCCACCGAGGCCGGCGTAG
The DNA here is from genome assembly GCA_035547695.1 of Acidimicrobiales bacterium. Taxonomy (GTDB): domain Bacteria; phylum Actinomycetota; class Acidimicrobiia; order Acidimicrobiales; family RAAP-2; genus DASZUK01. The sequence goes on along the minus strand of DASZUK010000062.1, from coordinate 158,311 downwards.
CCGTCTCGCTCCAGTTCGGCGGCGAGCTCGGGACCGCCGGAACGGACGAGGCGGCCGCCGGCCATGACGTGCACGTGGTCGGGCACGAGGTACTGGAGGAGTCGTTGGTGGTGGGTGATGACGACCGTTGCCCGCTCCGCGCTGCGCAGGGCGTTGACCCCGCCGGCCACGACGCGCAGCGCGTCGATGTCCAGGCCCGAGTCGGTCTCGTCCAAGATGGCCAGCCTGGGTTCCAACAGGGCCATCTGGAGGATCTCGTTGCGTTTCTTCTCTCCGCCGGAGAACCCCTCGTTGACCGAGCGGCTCATGAACGAGCGGTCCATGCCGACCAGGGCCATCTTCTCCTCGGCCAGGGCCAGGAACTCGGCTGCGCCGACCTCCTCCTGGCCGCGCTGGCGGCGGATGGCGTTGCAGGCGGCCCGCAGGAAGTAGAGGTTGCCGACACCGGGGATCTCGGTCGGGTACTGGAAGGCCAGGAACACCCCGAGGGCGGCCCGTTCCTCGGGCATGAGGCCGAGGAGGTCCTGGCCGTCGAAGGCGGCGGCGCCGGTGACCTGGTAGCCGTCCCGGCCGGCCAGGACATGCGCCAGGGTGGACTTCCCGGACCCGTTTGGCCCCATGATGGCGTGCACCTCACCGGGGCCCACTTCGAGGTCGACGCCGTGCAGGATCTGTCGCTCCCCCACCGCGGCATGCAGGTCGGTGATCGTGAGCATCAGCCGACGCTGCCTTCCAGGCTCACGCTCAACAGGCGCTGGGCTTCGACCGCGAACTCCATGGGCAGCTCGCGGAACACCTCCCGGCAGAAGCCGTTCACGATCATGGCCGTCGCCTCCTCTTCGCCGAGGCCTCGCTGGCGGCAGTAGAAGAGCTGGTCCTCGTCGACCTTGGAAGTCGACGCTTCGTGCTCGACTTGTGCATCGGGTTGTTTCACCTCGACATAGGGGAAGGTGTGGGCGCCGCAGCCGCCGCCGATGAGCAGCGAGTCGCAGCGGGTGTGGTTGCGGGCACCGGCGGCCGAGCGCAGCACCTTGACCAGGCCCCGGTAGGTGCTCTGCCCCCGGTCGGCCGAGATGGTCTTGGACACGACGGTGCTCGTGGTGTCCCGACCGATGTGGACCATCTTGGTCCCGGTATCGGCCTGCTGGTGGTTGGCGGTGAGCGCCACCGAGTAGAACTCGCCCGTCGACCCGTCGCCTTGGAGGATGACGCTCGGGTACTTCCAGGTGATGGCCGAACCGGTCTCGACCTGGGTCCACGAGATCCGGGCATTGCGGCCGGCCCGGCCCCGTTTGGTCACGAAGTTGTAGACCCCGCCCCGGCCCTCTGCGTCCCCCGGGTACCAGTTCTGCACCGTGGAGTACTTGATCTGCGCGCCGTCGAGGGCGACCAGCTCCACCACCGCCGCGTGGAGCTGGTGCTCGTCCCGGCGCGGGGCCGTGCAGCCCTCCAGGTAGCTGACCGATGCGCCCTCTTCGGCCACGATGAGGGTTCGCTCGAACTGGCCGGTCCCCGCGGTGTTGATCCGGAAGTACGTGGACAGCTCCATCGGGCAACGCACCCCCTTGGGCACGAAGCAGAACGAGCCGTCGGTGAAGACCGCCGAGTTGAGGGCAGCGAAGAAGTTGTCCCGCTTCGGGACGACCGTGCCCAGGTACCGGCGCACCAGCTCCGGGTGGTCACGCACGGCGTCGGAGAACGAGCAGAACACCACACCCACGTCGGCAAGCTGGGCTTGGAACGTGGTGGCCACCGACACCGAGTCCACGATGGCGTCGATCGCCACCCCGCTCAGGCGCTCCTGCTCGGCGAGGGAGATCCCGAGCTTGTCGAACATGGCCCGCACCTCCGGATCGACGTCGTCCAGGCTGGCCAGCCCCGGCTTCTTCTTGGGGGCGGCGAAGTAGATGATGTCCTGGTAGTCGATCGGCTCGTAGCGGACGTTCTGCCACGAGGGCTCCTCCATGGTCCGCCACTGCCGGTACGCGGCGAGACGCCAATCGAGCAGCCAGGCGGGCTCCGCCTTCTTGGCCGAGATGGCGGCGATGATCTCCTCCGACAGGCCTCGCTCGACGATCTCGGTCTCCAGGTCGGTGCTGAACCCCCAGCGGTACTCCCGGCCCACCGCCTGGGCGATCTCCTCGCTGCCGCTCGTCGGCTCCGTCCTGTCCACCGTCGTCCCGTTCACCGTCGGCTTCGTCCTGTCCACCGTCGGCTCCGTCCCGTTCACCGTCGGCGCACCCCAACCGTTACTGGCCGGCACGGCGCTACTGGGCGACGGTCGGCCACGCCTTGACCGACTCGACGAAGTCCGGCGGCGAGAGGACCACGAGAACCCTCGCCTCGCCCTCGCCGCTGTTCTCCAGCCGGACCTGCTCGCCGACACCGATCGTGCCGACGGTCCCTGCCGGCAGCTCGACCGGGTCACCTTCGCCGTCACCGATCGAGACCGAGCCCGCGAGCGGTACCAGCACCACCGAGGAGGGTCCATGATCGTGACGGGGCATCCCGGCACCCGCCGGGATGGTCACGCCCAGCACGGCCACACCGGTCCCGGCGCCGTCGAGCAGCACTTCGACCTGCGGGCCGCCCGGCCCCGGGCCGTGCCGCTCACCGTCGCCCATCACCACTCGACGCATCTCCACCACCGTCCCTTCGAGCTATTATTCTAGCTATGCCTAGAATAATAGCTCGAGACGAGACCGACGCAACCTGTCTGGCGGCCACCGAGCAACGACGCCGGCGGAGCTGAACCGATGCTGGCGCACAACGCCGTCCTCATCGGGATCGAGCTGTTCGCCACCTCGGTGTGGATCGGCAGCCTCATCTGCCTGGCCGTGGTGTCCTCCGCCGCCCGGTCGTCGCTCGACCCTGCCGCCCGGGTGGCGTTCTTCCGCGCACTCGGCCGTCGCTACGGGATCGTCGGCAACGTCGCGCTGGCCGCGGCCATCGGCGTCGGGCTGGCCATGCTCTGGCCACCCTCCGCCTGGGGTCGCCTCGACGACACGGTCGTCGCGCTGGCCGGCCTGGTCGTGGTCGTCACCGCCCTCGGCATCCGCCAGGCCCGGTCCATGACCCGCCTTCGCCGCCGCCATCTCCAGGACCCGGGCGACGACGAGCTGGCCCAACGGGTCCGTCGGGGCGCACGGACCGCCGTGCTGCTGCGGGGAGTGATCGGGGTCGTGTCGCTCGCCACCCTCTCGGTGGCCGCCGTGCTGCTCGGCGGCTGAGACGGCCGGCCAAGGGGTGAGCCGGCCGGCTCAGCCGTGGGCCTCGGCACGGGTCGGTGCCCGTCGCATCGTCACCCGGCACCCGGCGCGCCGCGGGTTCCTCACCACCAGCCGGTCGACCGCCACGCCCCCCAGGCCTTCGGCCAATCCCTCGGCCAGGCCCCGGTGGAGCTGGCAGACGGCATCGGGATTGGTCGTGGCCACCTCCTCGAATGGGCAGCGACCCAGGACGAAATCCACTTTGGACCCCTTGGCGACCCGGCGGGGACGGAAGCCGCGGCGTTGCATCTGGTCCTCGATGGCGTCGAACGGGTCCCCGTCGACCTCCAGGGTGGCGGCGATCTCTCGGCCGGCCACCCGCCCGGCCTCGCGGGGGCTCTGGCCGGACTCCAACGCAGCGGCGAACAGCGCGGCCAGGTACTCGTAGGGACCCACCGTCTCCCACCGGCCCGCGGCCTCGGGGCTCAGCCGGTAGAGCAGGCGGGGCCGGCCCCGACCGCGCTCTTCGGCCACCGCTTCGGTCACCAGGCCGGCTTCCACCAGCACCGCCAGATGTTGACGGATGGCGTTGTGGTTGAGGCCCATGAAGGACGTCAGCTCGGCCACCCCGACCGGATGGGCGGCCTCGGCGACGTAGCGGAAGATCCGGTTGCGGGTCGGGCTGGCCAGCGCCCTGGCCTCCGGCTGCAGGTTCTCCCGCATGAGCCCTCCTTTCGTCCCAATCCGTTCAGGAGCAAATAAATCTACCATCGACTGGAAGAACCGTCGTGCAGGAACGGGCCGGTCGCCGCGGCGGTGTCAGCGGCACCGGCGCCAGCGGCACCGGCGTCAGCGGCACTGGCGTCAGCGGCGGTGACGTCGGTGTCGGCGGTGTCGGACCCGCCGGGGGCACCGGCGAGGGCCGGGATCGCAGGCGGAGCAAAGGAGACGCCCAGGAGCCGCCGGGCCAGGGTCGCGGCGATCTTCGCTGCGTGGCCCTTGGCCTTCTCTGCACCGGGCCCGGCCCAACGGGCATCGACGGCGAGCACCCACAGGGTGTACCAGCGCTCGAAGTGGTCGACGCTGAGGGGCTGGCGGTCATGGAGGTGGCGGTGCGCCGCCAAGATGGCGCCCTGGTAGCCCTCGTGGCCCAGCAGGACCCGGCACCAGTAGTCGATCAGGAGGGGGATGTGGACCGCCCAGTCGACCTCGGCGACCTCCTCGAAGACGGGAGCCAACAGGTCGTCCATGACGATCTCCCGGTAGAAGGCGACGACCAGGTCATGGATCGCGGCCCGGGAACGGAGATCGCCCTCCGACCGCGGGCGCATCGACTCCGACACCGCCGCAGCCGGGACCGGCGCGACGACCGGCGAGCGCTCGATGCTGGTCTCGTGCTCGATGCTGGTCATGAGCCGGTCATGGCCGCCGCTCACCCGGGCCACGGCCAGCAACTCGGCCCCGGCCCAGCAACTCGGCCCCGGTCCAGCAACTCGGCCATGGCCGCCGCGGCCGTCTCGAGGGTCATCGCCGGGTCGAGGACCTCCGCACCCTCGTCGGGCCCGAGAGATCGCTCTCCGAACTCCTCTCGGACCGCCGCCCACAGGTCCCACAGTGCCGGTTCGTCGTCGATGCCCAGTTCGGCCAGGTTGGCGTCCTCGGGCATGGGTCCGCCGTCACCGAGGAGGACCGACAGCAGTACCAGGATCTCGTCGCGATCCCCGAGGCGGCCGTGCTGATGGGTCTCGGCCGGCATGGTCCTCCCTTCGTCCGTCTCGGTTCGTCTCGGCCGGTGGCACCGGTCAGCGGGGTCGACGGTCGTCGCCCCGGTACTTATACTAGCAATGCCTAGATAAAAGGAGCCGGTGATGACCACCCGACTCGGCGACACCGCCCCCCACCTGACCGCAGAGACCATGTCCGACGTCAGCCCCCGCCCCCTCCCTGCGGATCTCGCCCCTCGGCTGGTCGAAGCCAGCGGTGACGCCATCATCGTCGCCGACCCCTCGGGCTGCATCGTGATCTGGAACCGGGGGGCGACGACCATGTTCGGTTACGAAGCCAGCGAGGCGATCGGGCAGTCGCTGGACCTGATCATCCCCCCACGGCTCCGGGCTCGGCACTGGGACGGCTACCACCGGACCATGCAAACCGGGACCACCGCCTACGCCGACCGCCTGCTCGCCGTACCCGGCCAACGCCGAGACGGCAGCCGGCTCTCCTTGGAGTTCCGAGTCACCCTGCTCACCGACCCCGCCGGGCGGCCCGAGGCCATCGCCGCCGTCCTCCGCGACGTCACCGAACGATGGGAGAACGACCGCCAGCTTCGCCACCAGCTCGCCCAGCTCAGCGCCGCCACCGGCACGCAGCCAACCGCCGGGCCGCCGCACTGAGCACCCGGAAGGCCGGGGGCCGGGGCCGGGGGCGGCGGCCGGTCGCCGCTGCCATTAGGGTCCCGAGTCGTGGCCTCCGCAGGCGCGCACTGGGACGCGGTCTACACGACGAAGGCGACCGACGACGTTAGCTGGTTCCAGTCGGAGCCGGCGACGTCGCTGGACCTATTGAGCAGATGGGCACCGCCCGGAGGCTCCATCGTCGACGTCGGGGCCGGCACCTCCACGCTGGTCGACCGGTTGGCGGATGCCGGATCGTTCGACGTCACGCTCGTCGACGTCTCCGCCGAAGCCCTGGACGTCGTGCGCCGGCGGCTGGACGATCGGGCGGGCCGTGTCTCGTTCGAGGTGGCCGACATCCGTTCGTGGGTCCCGACCCGGACCTTCGACGCGTGGCACGACCGTGCCGTGTTCCACTTCCTTGTCGAGCCCGACGACCAGCAGGCCTACGTCAGGCTGGCGTCGACCGCGGTTGCTCCGGGTGGTGTCGTCGTGCTCGCCACCTTCGCCGCCGACGGGCCGGCCACGTGCTCCGGCCTGCCTACGGCCCGTTACGACGCCGACGACCTCGCCCGGTTGTTCGCCCCGGCGTTCGTTCTGGAGCACCACCATCGCGAGGAGCACGTGACGCCGTGGGGAGCGGTCCAGCCGTTCAGTTGGGTGGTCCTTCGGCGGGCCGTCGCCTGAACACGGCCGCCGCCACCACCGGCTGCGGGCCCGCCCCCGTTGGCAGGCGCTCTCCTCACCGGCTCACCGGCTCACCGGCTCACCGGCCGAACGATCCTCCCGGGAAGCCTCCGCCTCCAGGGAATCCGCCGACGGTCGGGAAGCCACTGGCTCCGCTCCCGCTGAAGAGGCCACGGGAAGCGCTGTTGCTGGACGACGACGGGACGGCTTCCGACAGATCGGCCAGGACGATCTCGGCCTTGTCCGAGAGCTTGGAGGTGATCTGGGTGTACTCGGCCCCGACGACACCGACCTGGACGGGGTCACGGCTGAGCTGACCTGTCTCGAGGACCTCGAGATAGCTGCTCCCTCCCGACGAGTGGACGGCCGAGGTCGGCACCACCCGTGCGTGCTCCACCTCGGCCAGCGTCACCGTGATCTGTGCCGACGACCCGGCAGCGATGCCATGTGACCCGGCCGGGAGCGCGACCACCAAGGGGTATGTGTAGCTCGAGCTCGACGTGTCGACCGGTCCGACCCGGGCCACCGTGGCGGCGAGGGCACCTTTGACCCCCGTCACGATCACCTCGGCGTCGTCACCCACCTTGACCTCGGATGCCTCGGTGGGAGTGAGGGTGGCGGTCGCCTGGTAGCTCCCGGAGTTGCTGATCGTGATGGCGTCCGTGGTCGAACCGGCACTGACCGATTGACCGGTGGTGAGCCCGACGGAGACCACCGTGCCGCTGATGGGACTGGTCAACTGCGCGGCATCGAGGTCCTGCTGCGCGTCGATGAGTGTCGCCTTCGCCGAATCGATCGAGGCTTGGTCGCTCGCCAGTTGTTCGGCACTGTTCGAGGCAGTCGACGTGCTGCTGAAAGCAGTTGACGTGCTGCTCCCCCCGGAGGGCGAGGAGCCACCGGTGCCGGCGGTCGTGGACGTGGTCCCCGTACCCGAGGGGATCGAGCTCGTGGAGCCGGCACCACCCGAGGACGTCGATGAACTGAGCAACGTCGCCAGTGCCGTCTCGGCCCGGGCAACGGCCTGCAGGTCGGTCTGGACCTGCTTCTGGGCGGTCAGCGCCTGTGCCAGGGCCGCCGAGCACGCCGCCGACCCTGTCGAGCTGGTGGGCGCGGTGGTCGTCGTCGTTGTGGAGCTCGGCGCGGTCGTGGTGGTGGTGGTCGTGGTGGTGGTGGTGGTGGTCGTGGTGGCCGAGCTCGAACAGGCGGCCTGGGCTTGGCTGAGCGCCGCACCCGCCGCTCCCGTGTCGGCGTCGGCGGTCTGCTGAGCCGACAGGACCGCCTGCTGAGCCTGAGCCAGGTCTGCGGTGCTCCCGCCCGATGGGGTGGTCGTCGCCGTCGTCGTGGTCGTCGACGGGATGGTGGTCGTCGACGACGGTGCCGTCGTCGTGGTCGTCTTGGACGACGACGACGAGGTCGAGCTCGTCGTCGAGGACTGCGACGCTTCGTCTTCTGAGAGTTTGGCTTCTGCCGCGGTCAGGGTGGTCTGCGCCGACGTGACGTCCTTCTCCAGCGTTGTGGTCGCCAGCGACGCCAGGGTGTCGCCGGCCGTGACCTGCTGCCCGAGTGCGACGTTGACCGCCGAGACGGTCCCCGCCACCTGGAAGGCGGCGGTGGCCTGGTGGACTGCTGAGGTGGTGCCGGAGACCTCGAGGGTCTTCCGCACCGTTGCGGTGGTGACCGTACCGACCCGGTAACCCGACGCCGCGGAGGCCCAGGTCGCCCACAGTCCGATGCCGGTTCCCGCCACCGCCACCGCCACCACGCCGGCCAGCAGGCCCCACGACGGGCGCCGCCACGTCCAGCCTCTCCCGTCAGCCACCACTCGCCCCGCCGGAACCGCCGGAGCCGCCGAAACCGCCGGAGCCGCCGAAACCGGCAGTGCAGGTCTTGCCGCCGGTCGAGGTGATGTTGATCGAGGAGGCGGTCACCGCACCCGTCGAGTCACTCGAGCCCGTGGCCGTCACACAGTCGCCCACGGCCAGCGCGGTCGAGGCCGCGCTCTGGCTCTCGCGGTAGGTGGTGGACGACGTCAGGGCCACCCGTACCGTGGTGGCCTTGGCGGTCGGGCGCTGTGCTCTGGTGTTCCTGCTCCTCGCGGTCGGCCTCGAAAAGCTGGCCGAGGAGAACCCTGAGACCTTCATCGAGCTCCCCGTGACGGCGGTTACCTTGCCGCTGGCGAACCCGATGTTGGCAAATGCCCCTCCCCTGGCCCCGCCCGGGGAGCGACCACCGCGGGGAGGTGCGCCCGAACCACCACCGGGGAAGCTGCCTCCACTCGGCGGCGAGCCCGAACCACTGCCGGGGAGGCTTCCCCCACTCGGCGGCGAGCCCGAACCGCCCCCGGGAAAGCCCCCGAACCCTCCATTGCACTTCCCTGTGGTCGGTTGGCTGACGGTGACGGTCTTGGCGGTGACGGTCTTGGTCTTCTTCGCCGTCGACCCCGAGACGGTCACACAGTCCCCCACCGCCACCGCGGAGGCGGGCACGCTGACCATCTGCGTGAAGGTGGTGGACGTGCTCCAGTTGACCGTCACCTGGCCGGTCTGCTGGTTCTGGACTTCCATCGACGATCCTGTGATGGCCGCGACGGAGCCCGAAGCGCCGGGGAACGAACGCCCCCGGGCGCCAGCCGACGATGTCGTCGCCGCGCCAGCCACGGTGGCCAGGCCGACCGCTGCGGCCAGCGGCAGGACGAGAGCGGCGGTGGCCGATCGGGAGAGATGAGGAGCGAAGCGCCTCATAGTCGTTCTCTTCTCCTTTCTCTTCTCCTTTGTCGTGCGCCGGCGAGACACCGGCGCGGGAAGGTGGTCATTCACTGCGAAGGGCGTCGATGGGAGCGAGCCGGGCGGCCCGGGAAGCGGGGTAGACACCGAAGATCACCCCGATGGCCATGGCGACGATGAGGGCGCCGACGCTGGCTTGCGCCGACAAAGCGATCGGGTAGCCGATGACGTGGGGCAACAGGGCCGTCCCCAGCACGGCGAGCAGGGCCCCGAGCGCTCCACCGGTGAGCCCCAGCACTGACGCCTCCAGGAGGAACTGACGGCGAATGAGCTTGGGGGTCGCGCCGAGCGCCTTGCGGAGGCCGATCTCCCGGATCCGCTCGGTCACCGAGACCAGCATGATGTTCATCACCCCGATGCCCCCGACCAAGAGCGAGATCCCGGCGATCCCGCCGAGCAGGATCGTGAGGGTGCGGTCGACAGAGGTGGAGGTCGAGACGAGGGACTGCTCGGACGTGATGGTGAAATCGGCGTCCGAGGATGTCGAGATGCCGTGCAGAGCCAACAGCTCGGCGTCGGCCTCCTGGTAGGCAGCCGAAAGGGTCGAGGCCGAGGTGGCCTGGATGAGGATCGAGCTGAGGGAAGTGGAGCCGAACACCCGCTGGGTGGCCGTCGTGAGCGGCACCACGACCTGGTCGTCCTGGTTGGACCCCGTCGATGTGGACGAGGAGCCGACCGAATTCAAGACGCCGATGACGGTGAAGGGGACCCCGTCGACCTTGACGGCCTGGCCCACGGGGTCCTGCCCGCTGAAGAGCTCCGAAGCGGTTGTGGACCCCAGCACCGCGACGGCATTTCCTTCGGTGACGTCCTGGTCGTCGATGAAGCGACCTTGGGTGACGCTCCGGCTGCGTACCGTCTCCCAGGCGGGCGTCGTTCCGTTCACCGTGGACGTCCACGACGACGACCCGGCGGTGAGGGACTCCGAAGAGGAGGCCACGGGCGCGACGGCATCGATGTCTGGCGCCACCGTCCTGGACCGGAGCGCCGTGGCGTCAGCTTCGATGAGGGTGGAGGCGGAACCGAAGCCTTGGCGGATCCCAGTCGAAGAGGTGGAGCTGCCCGGGCTGACGGTGAGCAGGTTGGTGCCGAGGGCGTTGATCTCGGAAGCCACCTGGTCCTGTGCTCCCTGGCCGAGACCGACGGTGAGGATGACGGCCGCGATGCCGATCATGATGCCCACCACCGTCAATCCGGACCGCAGCCGGTGGGTCCGTACGGCGTCGAGGCCGGTGCGAAGGGTGTCGAGCCACGTCATTGCACGACGACATCGTCTTTGGCCAACAGCCCGTCCCGGATGCGCACGGTTCGCTCGGCCGCCTTTGCCACCTCGGCATCGTGGGTGATGAGCACGATCGTGCGGCCGGCCCCATGGAGCTCGTCCAGCAGCCCCATCAAGTCTCGGGCGGACCGCGAGTCGAGTGCTCCGGTGGGCTCGTCCGCCAGGATCAGGTCGGGATCGCCGACCAGCGCTCGGGCGATGGCCACCCGCTGTTGCTGGCCACCGGAGAGCTCCCCCGGCCGGTGGTCCACCCGGTCACCGAGCCCCACCCGGTCCAGCGCGGCGATCGCCCGCTCCCGTCGCTCACGTTGCCCCACCCCTGCATAGGTCAACGGGATCTCGACGTTGCGCCACGCCGACATCGACGGGAGCAGGTTGAACTGCTGGAAGACGAAGCCGATGCGACGGTTCCTGATGGAGGCGAGCGCCGCCTCGTCGAGGCCGGCGACCTGCTCCCCCGCCAAGCGGTAGGTACCCGAGGTGGCCACGTCCAGGCAACCGAGGATGTGCATCAGGGTGGACTTCCCCGACCCCGAAGGCCCCATGATGGCCACGTACTCGCCCTCGTCGATGGTCATGGTGACCCCCCGGAGGGCGGCCACGGCCAGCGACCCGGTCCGGTAGACCTTCGTCACGCCCTGCAGCTCGATGACGGGCTGTAGCTCGATGACGGGCTCAGCCACCGAAGCCTCCCCCGCTCGGGAAGCCGCCTCGGAAGCTGCCCCCGCCGGGGAAGCTGCCGCCGCCGGGGAAGCTCCCGCCGGGGAACCCGCTGCCGCTGGTTCCCGACCCGCCGAGCAGGCTGCGACCGCGGCCAGATCCCCCGTTGAACGTGACCACCTGCTCGACCACCTTGTCACCGGCCTTCAGGCCGCTGGTGATCTGGGTCTCGCCTGTCGACACCTGGCCGGTCGTCACCGTGCGGGTCACGTGTCGGCCATCGACAACCACCGTCACCCGGGCCTTGCCCCCCGAATAGGAGATCGCACCGGTCGGGATCTCGACGACTGTCCGGAGCTCCTTGACGATGATCGTCAGTGTCGCCGAGGCACCGGCGTAGAGGCCGCTGGGGGACCCGGTCACTGTCACGGTCACCGGGAAGGACGCCACGCTGGACGACGATGTGGCAAGGAGGCCGATGGACGAGACGGTGCCGTAGTACGTGGTCGAGGCGCTGGACGTGCGGGAGATGGACGGGTTGGCACTGCTGGAGCTGGAGGTGGAGGTGGAACTGGACAGGTCGATGGTGACCTGGTCACCCTTCTTCACCTGGCCGATCTGGGTGTCGTCGACGGACGTGTTCACCTTGAATTTTCCGGTCGAGATCACCACGATCTGGGACGACGAGGACGAAGACGACGACGAGCTCGAGGTCGACGCGCCGAGGCTCGATCCGCCGAAGCTGCCGCTGGAGGTGGACGCGGAGGAGTTGTTGGCGTCCGAGCCCGACCCGCTGACCTGTTGGCCGACGCTGAGGTTGACCGACGCCACCGTGCCGGCGATGGTCGAGGTCAGCGAGGCGTCGGCCAGGTTGGCCTCGGCCGATGTCAACTGGGACTGGGCCGAGGCGACCGACGCCTTGTCGGACAGGATCTGGCTTGTCGCAGCCCCGTTGTCCTCGTCGCTCGTCAGCCTGGCTTGCGCCGAGGTGAGGCTGGCCTGCGCCGAGTCGGCGCTCGCCTGCAGTGCAGCGGGATCGACCGTGGCCAATACCTGGCCGGCCGTCACCTCCTGGCCGACCGAGGCGTCGACCGCGGTCACCTTTCCGGAGACCGCGAAACTCAGGTCCGCCTCGCTGGCCGGCTCGATGGTCCCCGACGCCGAGACGGTCTGCTTCATGGTCCCGGTGGTGGCCGTGACCACCTCCGAGGTGGTCGTCAGCCCGGGACCTGTCGATCCGCCGGTGCCGAGCCAGACCCCGATTCCCGCACCGGCGGCCAGGACCACCACCACGGCGGCGATGACGAGGTTCCGCCGGCGTCGCGACCGGGGGACCGGCTCGATCACCTCGGCGTCCACGAGCGCGGGGATCTCCTCGGTGGGCGCACCGTCGATCACCTCGTCGGCAGCACCCGGGGCGGCAACCGCGTCACGGGAGGGCATGGACCCGGATACAACCGATCGAACCTGTTGATCCGCAAAGAGTTTCGTATGGCTCAGATAAGAAACGCGTCGCGGGGCCGGGCCCACAGCGAACCGACAGCTTTACGAAAGCCGGCTCTCAGCGAGGCCACCGTCGACCCCGTGAAGGGCGCCGATCACCCCTCGCGCACGGTGGGCGGGTCGTCGTCGTCGGGACGCCAGACGTTGCCGAGGTAGGCCGCCGTGGGGTTGTGGGACCGGGCGAAGCCACGGATGTAACCGGCGATCGGTGGGCGCAGTCCCACCTTGTCGAGGTCCTCCAGGGGTACGAACACCGGCTCGAGGTGCTCCTCCATCTGCCGAGGCATCGCCGAACGATCTCGCTCTGCTCCCAGGAAGACGATCTCGATGAGGTGACGATCCCGATCCCAGCTCGACGTCTCGAGGACGAACGCCACCCGTTCGGCCGCGACCTGGAGCCCGGTCTCCTCCTCGACCTCTCGCCGGGCGGCAGCGGCCGTGGCTTCTCCGATGCCGGGGGTCCCACCGGGCAGCACCCATACGTCGTCTCGGTCGGACCGCCGGCACAGCAGCACGGTGTCGTTGCGGAAGAACAGGACCGAGCACCGCAGGTCGACGGGCGCGCCGTCATCGATCGTCTTCATTCGGTCCATCCTCGGGCAGGCCGTTCTCGGGCACGGCGTCCGGTTCGTGATCGGTTGGGGCCTCGTTGACGCGCACGACCGTCCACCGCCCGCCCCTCTCCTCCAAGGTGTTGAAGCATCCGGTCCCCTGGGGCACCAGCTCGGGGTCCCCGAGCTCGGGGTCGATCGTGACGAGGGCGAGGCGGATCACGATGTCGTGGCTCACCGCCACCGCGATGCCCCCCGCCGCCCTACGGGCCAGGTCGTTCAGCGCATCCCAGGCCCTGGCCCGGACGTCGTCCGCCGGCTCGACGTCCGGCGCGTCGTCCAGCGAACCCCACTGGGCCTCGACGGCCTCCCTGCGCATGCCGGCCCACCGGCCGTACCCGCGGTCGATCAGCCGCACGTCCGTCTCGACCGAAAGCCCGGCCTGTCCGGCCACCGCCGCCGCGGTGTCGACCGCCCGCCGAAGGGGGCTGGCCACGACGACGGTGATGCCGCGCCGGCCGAGCGCGGCGCCCAGACGCCGTGCCTGCCGGCGCCCCACCTGATCCAGGGGCGGATCGAGACGACCGCGCAGGACGCCCGCGGCGTTGAGGGGCGTCCGGCCGTGCCGGGCCAGGTAGATCCTCGTCGTCCCCGACGTGAGGGCATCGGTCCCGCCGCCCCGGACCGCATCCGCCACCGCCTGCACCAGCCAGTACCTCCTGCAAACGCCATCTCGTCATCTGCAGGAGCCATCAGCCCACGGGGGCGGTTCTGGCGAGCTCCATCGCCAACCGACATGGTAGACATCCGGAGCGCCGGCGAGGCTTCGGCCGGGCACGGGGAGCATGTTGCCGTCGCGTCGTTTGGGGGTAACATCTGTACGCCGGATGAAGCCCCGGCGGGCTTCGGCCCGAACCGCCCCGAGTGGGCTGATGGCCTCTACGTGACGTGGATAGCGCACGGAGGTCATCGCTGTTGGGTCCCAGCGTCGTCGCACCCCAGGGTGTCCAGGCTCTGCAGGTCGTGACCATCCTGCTCGGCGCTCCGTTGGTGAGCGGGGTGATCTCCCACGTCGAGGGTCGCCTCCAGGGACGCCGTGGGCCGAGGGTCCTCCAGCCCTACTACGACCTGGCCAAGCTCTTCCGTAAGGAGACGGTGGTCACCCAGGAGTCGAGCTGGGTCTTCCTGGCCGGGCCCATCGTCGCCTTCGGGTGCTACCTCATCGTCCCCCTGCTCATCCCCGTGCTCACCACCTACGGGCTGCCGCTGGGCTACATGGGCGACATCCTGGGCGGCGGCTTCATCCTGGCCCTGGCCGGCTTCTCGGTGGCCCTGGCCGGCACGGAGTCGGGGGCGCCCTACGCCCAGCTCGGCGGGAGCCGGGCCATGACCTTCGGGGCGTTGATCGAGCCGACCATCCTGTTCGTCGTCTTCGCCGTCGCCCTCATCACCAGCACCGACCTTCCCTACGCGCTGGCCGCCACCGTCCGGTCGTCGTCCTCGGAGATGGTCCGCCCGGGCCACGTCCTCGCCGCCATCGCCTTCTTCCTGGTCGTGCTGGTCGACACCGGACGCATCCCGGTGGAGACCCATTCGGGGACCCTCGAGTTCGGGATGATCGACGAGGCTCGGACCCTCGAGCACTCCGGGCCGTCGCTCGCCCTCTTGAAGTGGGGATCGGCGATGAAGCAGTTGATCCTCTACACCATCCTCATCAACGTGTTCGTGGCTCCGTGGGGGCTGGCGGCCTCGGGCAGCCCGGGAGCGGTGGTCCTCGCCATCCCCTCCCTGCTCGGCAAGGCCATGGTCCTCGGCTGCATCTTCGCCGTGATCGACAACCTCTTCTCCAAGCTCCGCCTGTTCAAGATCACCGAGTTCATCGCCGCCGCCTTCCTCCTCGCCGTCCTGGCCGTCCTGGTCTTCTACGCAGGAGGTGGCTGATGCACCCCGCTCCTTCCACCTACGCCGGCGTGGCCGACGTGGTCGCCGTCCTGGTCCTCCTGACCGAGTTCGCCATGCTGCGTGCCCCTCTGCTGCGGTCCCAGGTGCGGCTGTACGCCTTCCAGTCCCTGGTGGTGACGGCGCTGGCCGTGGACATCGCCGCCACCCGGCACATCAACGAGCTCTACGCCCTGGCCGTGCTCTCCTTCGTGTTGAAGGTGGTGCTGGTGCCGGGCCTGGTGCTGCGCCTGCTCCGTGACGCCGAGGTCGATCTGGCCGGCAGCTCCGTGCTCGGGGTGGCCAGCATGATCCTGATCGCCATCGGGGTGGCGGCGTTCGCGTTCTTCACGGTCGGCTCCCTGCACGTCCACTCCATCGCCCTCCCCACCACCGCGCTGGCCATCGCCGCCGCCGTGGTGTTGGTGGCCTTCGTGCTCATCATCCTGCGAGCCGACGTGGTCTCCCAGGCCATCGGCTTCTTCTCACTGGAGAACGGGGTCTCCGTGGCCAGCCTGGTGGTGGCGGCCGGCCTCCCGCTGGTGGTCGAGGTGGCCTTCCTCTTCGACCTGCTGGTCGCGGTGGTGGTGTTCGGCGTGATCATGCGCGTGCACCACGGCCGGACCAAGACGCTGTCGACCGAAGAGCTCGATCGGTTGAGGGGCTAGCGGTGGCGGCCGTCCTGATCGCGCTGATCGCCTTCCCGTTCTTCGTGGCCGTCGCCACCTTCTTCCTCCCGGCGGCCGCGTCCCGGGTGCTCACCGTCGTCTCGGGTGCGGCCGCCTTCGGCCTCTCGCTCGCCGTCATCCCGACGGCGGCCACCCACTCCCAGGTCGCCGTCGGCAGCCTGCTGCGGGTGGACGCCCTTTCGGTGGTCTTCCTCGTCGCCACCACGTTCCTCTACGGCGCGACGGCCGTGTTCGCCGGCGGCTATCTCCACCTGGCGGACAGCGCGGCCGGCACCCGGTACGGCCGGCGCTTCTACGCGGGGCTCAACCTGTTCTGCTGGTCGATGGTGGCGGCCCCCTTGGTGAACGGGTTGGCGCTGCTCTGGGTGGCCATCGAGATCACGACGGTCATCTCGGCCCTGCTGGTGGCCATCGACGACACCGACGGCGCCACCGAGGCGAGCTGGAAGTACGTCCTCATCGCCTCCCTCGGCCTGGGCATCGCCCTCCTGGCCACGATCATCATGTACTACGCCGGCACCACCGTCTTCGGGTCAGCCTATGACCTGTCCTACACGAAGCTCCTGGCCGGAGCGGGGCACTTCCCGCCCGACGTGGTGCGGCTGGCCTTCGTCCTGGCCGTGCTCGGCTTCGGGACCAAGATGGGGCTGGTACCGGTGCACACCTGGTTGCCCGACGCGCACTCCGAAGCGCCCACTCCGGTCTCCGCCCTCCTGTCCGGGGCGCTCTTGGCCATCAGCTTCTACGCCATCCTCCGCTACTTCCAGATCGCCGTGCGCACGCTCGGGCCCACGTTCCCACGCAACGTCCTGCTGATCTTCGGTCTCGCCTCGCTGCTCCTCGCCGCGCTCTACCTGCTGAGCCAGCGCGACCTGAAGCGCCTGCTGGCCTACTCGAGCGTCGAGCACATGGGGATCCTGGCCATCGGCATGAGCTTCGGCGCGCCGATCGCCGTCGTCGGGGTCCTGCTCCACGTCCTGGCCCACGCCGCCGCCAAGGGAACGGCCTTCTTCGGGGCCGGCTCGGTGGTGCGCAAGTTCGCCACCAAGGACATGACGAAGATCCGCGGCGGCATCGGGGCACTGCCCTGGAGCGGGCCGATGCTGGTGGCGGCGGTCCTCGCCCTGTCGGCCATGCCTCCGTTCGGCATCTTCCGCAGCGAGTTCCTCATCGTCTCCGGTGGCCTCTCCGATCCGCGCGACACGGTGGCGGCGGTACTGGTGGTCCTCGTCACCCTGGCCTTCTTCGGGCTGTCCTGGTTCACCACCCAGACCATGCTGACCCCCGAAGTGGCCGCGGCCACACCGGGGGCCGCCGGGCCAGTCGTCACGCCACCCAAGGGCGAGGTGAGCCGCTGGATCGTGGTCGCCATGGTGCTCGGGCTGGTGGCGCTCCTGATCCTGGGTGTCCACCCGCCGGCCCAACTGAGCCACCTCTTGGACCGCGCCGCCGGCGAGCTTGGGAGCCCACGGTGACGACCGAGGACGGCGCGTTCCCGGCCGGCCGGGCCTTCAACGAGCGGGTGCTCGGCCGGGTAGGGGGCGGCGCCCGCTTCGGCGGGCTCTTCGGCTCGGCCGAGCCGGGAGGCACGCGCCTGGTCGCCGTCCTGGCCGACGGCGGCACGCTCGACACCGAGACCGTCGTGGTTCCCGGCGAGGAAGGGCAATTCCCCTCGCTCACTCCCTGCCTGCCCGCCGCCGCCTGGTACGAGCGGGAGATCCACGACCTGTTCGGCCTGGAGCCGCTGGGGCACGGCCGGCTCGACCCACTCATCCTCCCGCTGGTCCAGGGATCACCCCGTCCCCGGCCGGGGTCGGGCAAGCCGCTCGATCCGGTCGAGGTCGACCTGCGCCCGCTCCCCGCCCATCTCCGCGGCGAAGGGGTCTTCACCATCCCCTACGGCCCGGTTCGGTCCGGGGTGTTCGAGTCCGTCGAGTACCTGGTCGAGACCCCCGGCGAGGACATCCCGCACCTGCGCACCCGGGTGTTCCACAAGCACCGGGGCGTCGAGGTCCGCTTCGAGGGCATGGACGTGGGCAACGGCGCCCTGCTGGCCGAGCGGTGCGAGGGCGTGGCGACGGTGGCCCACGCCATCGCCTACTGCGGGGCGATCGAGCGGCTGGCCGGTGTGGAGATCCCCGAAGCCGCCGGGCTCGTCAGGGTGGTCCACGCCGAGCTCGAACGGGTCGCCAACCACCTGGACTCGGTCATCCGGCACACCGAGGCAGCCGGCCAAGCAGTGGCCTACGCCCGCCTCACGTTGCACAAGGAACGGGTCCAACGCCTCCGGGCTCGGCTGTGCGGCAGCCGCTTCGGCCGGGGCGTCGTGGTGCCCGGGGGGGTCAGCGGAGCACCGCAACTGGGTGCCGGTGACCTCTTCGCCGCCATCGACCAGATCGATGGCCCGGCGCGGGGCGACCTGCGCCTCTTGATGGCGACGCCCTCCTTCGTCGACCGGCTCCGGGGCACCGGCGTGATCCCACCCGACCTGGCCCGGCAGTACGCGGCGGTCGGGCCCGTCGGCCGGGGCTCGGGCCAGGTGGAGGACGTGCGCTTCGCCCGGCCCTATGCGGCCTACGGGCACCTCGGCCATCGGCTCCTCGAGCCCCGGGCCGAGGGTGACGCCCTCGCTCGGCAGCGGGTGCGGCTGGAGGAGATCGCCGGGGCCTTCCACCTGATCCGTCAAGCGGTCGACCGGCTCGACCAGATGGCCCGGAACGTGCCCGGCTGGGCGGTCGTCATCGACCCGTCGCTCAGCGGCCAGGCGCTGGGGTGGGCCGAAGCCCCCCAGGGCGAAGTCGTCTACTACGTGGTGGTGGAGGAGGGGCGGTTGGTCCGGGTCAAGCCCCGTTCGGCCTCCTTCCACAACCTGGGGCTGTTCCATGCGGCCTTCCCGAAGGACATCCTCACCGACTTCGCCTTCATCGAGGCCAGCTTCGGGCTGTCGATGGCGGGGGTGGCCAACTGATGCCGTGGATCCCGAGAGGGCTGCGCGAGGGCATCGTGACCAGCCGCTACCCCCGTCGGCCCGACGGCTACGGCGAAGGCTTCCGGGGCACGATGGTCGTCCACCCCGGCCGGGACGGCGACCGTCGGATCGCCCTCACGGCGGAGGCCTGCCCGACCGAGGCCATTTCGGTCGAGCACGGGCGACCCCGGCTCGACCGCGGCCGTTGCATCCTCTGCGGTCGTTGTGCCGAGCTGTACCCACAGGTCTTCAGGTTCGACCCCGGTTTCGACACGTCGGCCGTTCGGCGGGAGGCGTTGGTCGTCCCCGCAGGACACGAGGACGACGACGACGCGGTGGAACGGGCGCGGACTGCGCTCGGCCGCCGGGTGAAGGCGCTGCGGCGATCGGTGCACATTCGCCACGTCGACGCCGGGTCCGACGGCGCCGAGGAGTGGGAGGTGGCGGCCCTCACCAACCCGGTCTACGACGTCCAGCGCCTCGGCATCTTCTTCACGGCCAGCCCTCGGCACGCCGACCTCCTGCTGGCGACCGGAGTGGGCACGGCGGGGATGCTGGACCCGCTGCGGGAGACCTACGACGTGATGCCCGAGCCGAAGGTCGTCATCGCCGCGGGTGTCGACGCCATCAGCGGCGGGATGGTCGGCGGCGGGTACGTCGCCCGAGGTGGGCTCACCGACTCCTTGCCGGTCGACGTCTTCGTTCCCGGATCACCGCCCACCCCCTTCGGGCTGCTCCACGGCATCCTGCTCGCCGTCGGCCTGCTGCCGGTGGGGACCCGGGGCGGTCACGGTCCCTCGAACGCCCGCCCGCTGGTCCGCACCGAGCGAGGTGCCCATGGACCGGTCTCCCCGGAGGACCCACCGGTGGAGGCCGGTCCATGAGCAGTTCGCTCCTTGCCGCCGGCCTGGCCTGCTTCGCCGTGGGCGTGGCCGTCGACGTGGTGGGCGGCGTACGGCGCACCGCCGTCCGGCTGCTGCCGTACCTGTTGGGCATCGCCGGCAGCGCCTGCCTGTTCGCCCTTGGCGTCCACGCCACCACCACCAGCACCGCCGCCTCGGGGATCGACCTGTCCGAGGTGCTCGGCTTCCGCCAGGGGGGGTTCCGGCTCGACCACCTGGCCGGGCTGTTCCTCACGCTGCTGTTCGCTCTGGGCATCGCGGTCTCGGCCTGCTTCGTGTCGTGGGCCCGGCCGAGCGACCGGTCGCATCGTCGGGGCACGGCCTCGGGCTACCTACTGCTCCTGGCGTCGGTGGCGGTGATCCTCTGCGCGGCCGACGCCTTCACCTTCCTCTTCGCCTGGGAGGCCCTCACCGTCGCCTTCTACATGCTGACGTCGGTGACCCGCAGGGAGGTGCGGCAGGCCGGTGCCGCCTGGTCCACCGTGGGCATCGGCAAGGTGAGCGGCGCCGCGCTCTTGTTCGGCTTCTTGCTGCTGGCCGGCCGCACCGGCAGCCTGACCATCGCCAGTTGGCACGCGGTCGGCCCCGGGGCCGTCCACGACGTGGCCTGGCTGCTGGTGGTGGTGGGCTTCGGGGCGAAGGTCGGCCTGGTCCCCCTCCAGGTCTGGATCCCCGTCGGCTACCCGGCGGCGCCAGGACCGGCCCGGGGGGCCATGGCCGGCATCGCGGCCAACGTGGGCGTGTACGGCCTGTGGCGCTTCCTGGGCGTGCTGGGTCGCCCACCGGTCTGGCTGGTCATCGCCGTCCTGCTCGTCGGCGGCATCACCGCCCTGCTCGGCATCACCTTCGCCGGGGTCCAGGGGCGCCTGGGCCGGGTCGTCGCCTATTCGAGCATCGAGAACGCCGGGCTGATCGTCACCGCCTACGGCGTGGCCCTGACGGGCGCCGTGGTGCATTCGGAACCGCTGGTGGCCATGGGGCTGTTGGCGGCCACGCTGCAGACCGTCGCCCACGCCGTCGCCAAGTCGGCGCTGTTCGTCTCGTTGGCCAACGTCGAGGCGGCGGTGGGCACCGACGAGCTCGACGTCCTGCGGGGCGTCGGTCGCCGGATGCGCTGGAGCGGCGCGGCCTTCGGGGTGGGCGCGGTGACCCTGGCCGGCCTGCCGCCCACCATCGGGTTCGTGTCGGAGTGGTTCATCCTGGAAGCCCTGATGCAGGAGTTCCGCCTGCCGGGCCTGGCCATCCGTCTCGGGCTGGCCGCCGCCGGGGCGCTGGTGGCCCTCACCACCGGGCTGGCCGCCCTCGCCTTCCTGCGGGTGCTCGGGCTGACCTTCCTCGGCCGCCCGGCACCGACCGTCAGCGGGAGGTCGAAGGAGACCGGCCTCTTCGGCAAGGCGGGTCTGGCGGCCCTCGTCCTCGGCTGCCTGGGGCTGGCGGCGGTGAGCCCGTGGGAGGTCCGCTACATCGCCCGAGGGCTGGACCCGTTGGTGGGGCGCCAGGCCACCCTCCAGGCACTGAAGTCGCCGTGGGTGCTCCAGCCGGTCTTCCACGGCTTCTCGATCCTGTCGCCGTCGTGGCTGTGGGTGGCCATGCCGGTGGCCTTCCTCGGCGTCTTCGTGGGCGCGGTCGCCCTGTCGCGGGGTCGCTACCTCCGGGCGCGCCGGGTCCCCGCGTGGCGCTCGGCGACGTCGGGGGTGTCAGGGCCCGCCAGCTATTCGGCCTTCGGCTTCGCCAACCCCCTCCGACACGTGCTCGGCAACGTGCTCGGCACCAGGCGCTCGACCGAACTGGTCACCAGCGAGGGCGACGAGCCGTCGTCCCGTCCGGTTGCCCACCTCGAGACCCGCACCAGGGTGGTCGAGCCGGTCGAGACCTACCTGTACCGGCCCGTCCGGGCCATGGCCCTCGGCGTGGCCCGCCTGGCCAAGCGCCTCCAGTCGGGCCGGTTGAACGCGTACGTGGCCTACATGCTGTTCGCGCTGCTGGTCGCCCTGGCCCTCACGGCGGCGCTCCGATGACCGGGAGGCACCATGGCAACTGACCAGTATCGTCCCGAGCCGGGACCCGGCGGCATGTTCCGGCGGGTCCTCGTCGGTTTCGACGGCTCGACAGAAGCCCAGCGGGCACTGCGGGTCGCCATCGCCCTGGCCGCCGACCTCCAGGGGGAGGCGCACGTGCTCCTGGTCGTGCGACCACCGGCCCATGCCGAGACCTCCGAGGAGCGCGCCCGGGCCGCCGAGGCCGAGAAGGACAACCTCTCCCGGGGGCTGGCCGGGGTGCAGGGCCAGGCCCGGCATCGCTCGGAGGTCTCGACCGAGGTGGTCTACGCCGACGAGCCGGCCCACGCCCTCGCCGCCTACGCCGAGGAGCACGGCTTCGACCTGGTGGTGGTGGGAGACCACGGACGAGAGCAGATGACCCATCGGGGCATCGGCCAATCCGTCGAGGCCCTGCTTCGCCACCACCCCTGCCCGGTTCTGGTGGTCTGAGCCGTGCGTGCTCCCGCCCCGCGGCCTGGTCCTCTCGCCGTCACCGCCCGGTCGAAAGCCGCACGGTCGAGAACCGCCCGGTCGAAAGCCGCACGGTCGAAAGGAGGTGCCGCATGTTGATCGTCACCGACGGTGCCGTCGACGTGCCCGAAACGCTGATCGGATCGGCGTTGCTCGACAGGGTGCCCGGAGAGGTCTGGACGGGCGAGGCGACCTTCGCGGGCGACCCGGGGGAGTTCTGGGAGCAACTGCGCAGGGGCAACTACCCGTCGACCACGCCACCGACGGTGAGCGCGCTGGTCGCGGCGTACCGGCACCCGGACCTGGTGATCGCCCTGCACGTGTCGAGGGAGCTGAGCGCCACCATGGCTCGGGCCGAGGAGGCCGCACAGCGGGTCGGCCCTGGTGTCGTGGTGGTCGACACTCGCTCGCTCAGCGTGGGCGCCGGCCTGATCGTCACCGCCGTCCACCGGGCCGCGCGCCGCTCGGACGCGTCCGAGTCGGTCATCGATCTCGCCCGATCACTTCCCGACCGGCTCCACACGTTCGCCATCGTCCAGGAGGTCGAGTCGCTGCGCCGGAGCGGCCGGTCCGGGCTCCTCCCGAGCTCCCACCTGGTCCGCCATCACCCCCTCGTCCTGGCGGTACGGGGCCGAGTGGTGTTCCTGGCCCAGCCCAAGCACCGCGGGGCGGCGGTCGACGAGATGGCGCGGCACCTCCGGCGGAGCGCAGGCACCACGCTGGGCGCCTGGGCGCTCGGCCACGGCGACGCCGCCGACGTGGACGCCGTCGTCGACCACCTGGCCGCCGCGTTGGGCCAATCGCCGCGCTTCTCCACCCCGCTCGACCCGACGGTCGGCGCGCACCTCGGCCCGGATGCGATCGTCGTGGGGGCCGTCACCGGCCCGATCGACGTCTAGGTGTGATGCGCCCCTTTCGGACCGGGATCGTCCAAGCCCCGAGCGGACGGGACCCCGTAGCGGGTCATCCGGACCTCTTCCCTCGTCACCAACGAGCCGGGGGCCAGCTCGTGGACGACCTGGAGGAAGGCGTCGATCCGATCGGGGGAGTCGAGCAGCTCGACGGCCAGGGGGAGGCCGGTGGCGGCGTCGGGGAACCGCGTCGTGCGGATGTGGCCCGACGTGCCGAACCCTTCGATGCCTCGCCAGACCGTCGCTCCCGCCATGCCGTCGTCGCGGGCACGGTCGACGATGGCCTGGTGCAGTCCGTGGTGGCCCAGCCGGTCGTCCTCGCTCAGGAAGATCATGACCCTCGTGGCGATCTCGGTGACCGGCATCGCATACCTCCCCACGTGCCTGTTCAGGGGTTTCGGCCCGTCCACCACAGTAGCGGGACGAGCCGGCGACCGCCCTGCCGGCGACCGCCCTGCCGACGATCATCCTGCCGGCGATCATCCTGCCCGACCACGGGCATCGACGAAGGGGGAGCTGAAAGGGGAGCTGATGGCCACGGCAAGCGATGACGACGTCCCGCGGGTGCCTCTGGACCCCGACGTCGACTTCGGCCTGGGTGACGGGGCCGATCCGGGCCGGCGCCGGAGACGTTCCCGGCAGGTCCAGACGATCATCGTCGTCGCCCTGGCCTTTGGCGGGGTGCTGGGGGCGGTCAGCCGCTACGCCCTGTCCCTGGCCCTGCCCACCGAGACGACGCGTTTTCCCTGGGGTACCTTCCTCATCAACGTCTCGGGCAGTGCGGTGCTCGGGTTCATCCTGGTCCTCGTCATCGAGCAGTTCCCCCGAGGCCGCCTGGCCCGACCGGTGATCGGTACCGGGTTCATCGGTGCCTACACGACGTTCTCCACGTTCATGGTGGAGACGGTCGAGCTCATCCGGGACGGCCGGCCCGGGACGGCGGTCGCCTACCTGGCGGCCAGCGTGCTCGCCGGCCTCTTCGCGGTCTGGATCGGGATGATGAGCGCCCGGGTCGTGCTGCGAGCCGAGCGATGGCTGCAACAGGAGGTCTGATGAGGGTCACGACGTACTCCCGCTTTCCCGGTCGGCCGGCCAAGCGGCTGACGCTCTTCATGAGCGTGCACGACCGCGTCCGGCACAACAGCCTGGAGATGGAGCTGCTCAAGCGTGCTCGCAAGGCGAAGTTGGCCGGGGTCACCGTGTTCGAGGGCGACGAGGGGTTCGGGGCGTCGGGGCACGTCCACCGTGAGCACCTGCTCGCCGACGACCGGCCATTGGCGGTGGTGTTCGTCGACGAACCGGGCAAGATCGACGCCTTCCTCGACGAGGTGGGCCCCCTCCTCCACGACGTCGTCGTCACCGTGGACGAGATCGAGCTCCTCGACCTCTGACGACGGTCGCCAAGCCATGACGCTCAGCCTCTTCCTGGTCGTCGCCGTCGGAGGGTTGGTGGGTGCACCGTCGCGTTACCTGCTCGACCGGGCCATCAGCAGCCGGATCGAATCCGACCTGCCGTGGGGAACGTTCGTCATCAACGTGTCCGGATCGTTGCTCCTGGGCGTGCTGACCGGACTTGCGCTGACGAAGCACCTGCCGGTCATCGACAAGGACCTGCTCGGTACCGGGTTCTGCGGGGCGTACACCACCTTCTCGACCTTCACCTTCGAGACCGTCCGCCTGCTGGAGGACGGCCGCGTCCTGGACGCTCTCGGGAACGTGGTCGTCAGCGTGGCCGTCGGGCTCGGAGCCGCCGCGGCCGGCCTGGCCATCGGGTTGGCACTCTGAGGGTTGGCACTCTGAGGGTTGGCGTGCCGAGGGTTGGCGTGCTGAGGGTTGACAGGCCGATCGGCGCGACGCCCCGACGGACGGAGGTCAGGAGGCGGCGTGGTTGGCCAACTGCCCGATCTCGGCGACGAGCGCTCGCACCTCGTCCCGACGGTGGTCGCGGCCGGCTCGCTCCTCCTCGCTCAGCGTCAAGAGCGACCGTGCCCCCTGGACCGCCCGGACGAGCGAGGATTGGGTCTCCTCGTAGTCGGCCACCATGGCGGCGACGAGCTCGTTCTCGGCCCCTTCGAGGCGCTGCACGAGGTCGTAGCGGGCCCGACCCACGTGCTTGTCGAGCTCCTGCACCAAGCGGCGTTCCGCCGATCGCCGGGCTCGGCGTCGGGCCAGGCCGGGGGGGAGGAGCAAACCGAGCAACCGGCCGATCGGGGCGGTCGGGCTCTCGACGCGGACGAAGAGGTACGAGAACCGCTCGCGCTGGCCCGCCACCGGCGGCACGGAGGCCGCCGGCAGATGGACGTCGAACAGGTCGTTGGCCACACCGATCAGTTCGCTGATGCGGCCCCGCACCCGGTCGGTGAAGCGGCTGGCGATCAGCTCCCACGCGCCGTCCAGCTCGTTGTCGACCGCTCGGCGGATCGGGTCGAGCTCCCGTTGCACGCACTCCTCGACGGCCCGCCGGAGCGCATCGTCCAGCCGGCGAACGGGCACCGCCCCGGCCGCCGGAGCGAGCTCGGACCGGCACGAACGGGCCGCCGCCGCGGCAAGCTGGGCCAGCCGCTGCCCGACGGCGGTCGCCAACCGGGCGACCTCGTGGTCGAGGACGACGCGGTCTTCGTCGAGTGCCCGCCGACCGTCGCTGACGGCGCCCTCGAAGCGGGCCAACTGCGACCGCAGGGCATCGGCGTCCAGGGCGCCGGCCGCCGCTTCCAACTGGAACGCCTGGTCCAGGCGCTGGGCCAGCCGACCGAGCTCGGCGACGGCAGCCTCCCTCCGTGCCGAAGCCAGGTCATGACCGATGAAGCGTTCCAGCGCTGCCCTGAAGGCGACGAACCCGGCCGCCGCTCGACCTGGTGCCACGGGACCGCCCCGGAGGGCTGACCGGGCGTCGGTGCAGTACGGCCCGCTCCACTGTGACGACGCCCGTCGCAGGTGCTCGACGACGAACTCCTCGACCTCCTCGATCTCGTCGTCGGCCAGGTGGTCGGACTTGTTGACGACCACGAACACCTTCTCGCGCCGCGCCTCGAGCTCGGCCAGGATGTCCAGGTCGCTCTCCGAGAGCGGGCTGTCGGCGGAGAGCACAAGCACCGCGGCGTCCGACTCGCTGAGGAGGTCACGGGCGACGGCGGTGTTGTGCTGGTTCACCGAGGCGACCCCGGGGGTATCGACGAGCACCACTCCGGGGGTGCCGAACGCCTGGTGGGTGCCCACCTCGACGCGGGCCACCGCCTTGCCGTTGCCGGGGTTCTCCCGCTCGGTCACGTACCCGGCGATCTCGTCCTGGTCGATCGGCAGCCGACGCCCGTCGGCGAAGACCACGGTCGAGTGGCCGATGCCGAAGTGCACCTCGGTGGCGACGGCGGTCAGGGGCACCACCCCGGACGGGAGAAGCTCCTGACCGATGAGCGCGTTCACGACGGTGGACTTCCCCCGCTTGAACTCACCGAGCACGGCGACGTGGAAGCGCTGCGTGGCGATCCGCTCGGCCAGCCGCTGCGCGCGCTCGGCCAGATCGGGACGGCCCCGGCAGAGCGTCACCAGGCGTCGCGCTGCCTGCTCCAGGTCCGCGTGGTCGGCGTTCGCCGGTGCCGGCATCGGCCGAACGGCCGCCGTTTCGCTTCGACCCCCGGCTTCGTTCATGGGAGACGCCGGCCGGAGGGGAGGTCGTCCTCGCCCAACCATCGTCCGAGCCGCAGGTAGAGGTCCTCGCCAAAGCTGGTGGGGAGTGGCTCGGCGACCGCCAGCTTGAAGCTCCGACGGCCGTCGGCCTCGCGCTCGGCCCGCAGGAAGAGGGTCGATGCGGCGCGCTGGCGCAAGAAGCTCTCGGCGAAGTCGTACTGGTGGGTGACGTAGAGGACTCGGATCCCCACCTCCAGCAGTGCCCGGACGACCTGGCGAGCGATCTCGGAGCCCTCCCGTTCGTTGGTGGCGGCGAACGACTCGTTGAAGAGCATGAGGCAGCCCGGCCCGATCTCGTCGGCGATGGTGCTCATCCGGGCGAGCTCCTCGTCGAGGCGGCCGCTGGTCATGCTGGCGTCCTCCTCGCGGATGAAGTGGGTGAAGACCCCCCGGCACACGCTGGCTCGGTAGGCGTCGGCGGTGACGAACATGCCGCTCTGCATCATGAGCTGAGCCAGGCCGACGCTGCGCAGGAAGGTGGACTTGCCCCCCGAGTTGGCACCGGTGACGATGACCATGGACTTCCCGTCGGCCTCGACATCGTTGCCCACGACGGGCCGTTCGGCCCGCAGCGCCAGGCAGACGTCGCGCAGGTCCGAGAACGAGAGCCGGCCCTCCTCCCACGGGGCCGGGTCGGGGAAGATCGGGTACAGGTCCCTGGCTGCCAACTGCTCGTACAGGTTGAGGCAGCTCACGTAGAAGCCGAGCTCGGCCCGCAGCATCGTGAAGTAGCTGGTGATGTGGTCGGCCGACTGCGCTGCCGCGTTGGCGACCAGGTTGATCCCACGGCTGGTCATGTCGGAGAGGGCGTTGGCGCCTGCTTCGTCGCGTGGGGGGATCGTGAAGGAGTACGACGAGCGCGGGCCGATGCCGAGCCGTTCCTTCCAGGTGGACCTGGCTCGGTCCGACGAGCGCAGGACGTACCCGATCCCGCTGTTGTCGCGGTCGAGCTCCATGCTGATCAGCTCGCCGTGCCTGAACTTGAGCTGGCCGAGGTGGTCGTTGACCGTCTGGAAGTACTCGTCGTCCAGATCACGCTGGAGCGTCCGCAAGAGGGTGCGCAGCCCGTCCGAGCGGAGCGTTTCCAGGTGCTGGTCGGCGATCTGGCGGAGCTCCTTCATGCGGACGACGAGGGCTTCGAGCTGGTGAACGGCAGCCGAGAGGATGGAGCTCGGATAGCGCGACGAGTAACCCCACAGGCCGCGCTTGTCCTCGAGCGCCCCCACCGCGATCGCGTACATCTCGCGGAGGATGTCGGGGTGGGCCAGGGAGTCGGCGAGCACATGCTGGCGGTAGCGGATGGCCTCCGGGTCGTCGAGGCTCGTGAGGACGACTCGCTTCGAGACTTCGAACAGGAACGTGTCGCCCTGGGCCATCGCCTGGAGCATCGTGGTCAGCTCCAGGTCCTGGACGACGTCGTCGTGGTTGGCGGGGAGGGCGGCGTCGAAGTCGAAGTCCTCGTCCTGGTAGAGCAGGTACGCCTTCATCGACCGACCCTCTTTCGCAGGCGCTCGTACGTGAGGTCGTACTTGTCTGCGATGGCCAAGGCGTAGGCCAGGCCGTTCGCCGGTCCCCGCACCACCTTGAAGGTCCGCTCGGCCGGGTTCTCGGGCACGATGGTGCTGACCATGGACACGACGGACGGGCCGAGCGACGCCAGTTCGTCCACGAACGTGACGTAGAGGGCCAACAGGTCGAGCTGGATGACCTTCTCCAACACCTTCTTGCCGAGGAAGCGAGCGTCGTTCAGCGTCGTGGAGGTGAAGATCTCGTTCATGACGAGGATGCTGTCGGAGGTCGCCGCGGTCAGCGCATCGCGTATGCGCACCAGGTCGTCTTCGAGCTTCCCGCTCATCTTGGCCAGGTCCTCTTCCCGTTCGAAGTGGGTGAAGAGGCGGTCGAAGAGGAACAGGCGGGCGCCCGAACCGGGGACGGGCACGCCGACGCTGGCCAGGTGGTGCAACTGGCCAAAGGTCCGGGCGAACGTGGTCTTGCCGCCCTGGTTGGGCCCGGAGACGACGAAGATCCGCTCGGCACCCGAAAGCCGGAACTCGTTCGTGACCACCGTCTTCTTCTCGGCCGTCAGCTTGCGCGCCAGGGCCAGGTCGAACGTGTCGGTGGCGAAGACCTCCTTCGACTCCCCGACGTCGGGATAGCAGAAGCCCAGGCCAGCGGCGCGCAGCGGGGCCAGATAGTCCAGATAGGCCAGGTAGAACTGGACCTCGCGCTCGAAGCGCCGCACGGTTGGATCGAAGAAGTCGCCGTGGCGCCGGCAGTAGTCGTCGAGAGCAGAGAACTCCTCCGGGAACAGGCGGGCCACCAGCCCCAGGATCTGTGCGCCGACGTGGTTCATGCCCGGCCAGGTCCGGTACTGGACGCGGTAGTCCTTCACCGCGCCCTGCTTGAAGCGCTCGAAGGTCTTCAGCACTATGGCGCTGTAGTCCGGTTCGCCGTCGTACCGGCTGACGTCGACCCGGCTGCCTCGGATACGGACGGAATAGCGGATCTGGGCGAGCCCCTCCTTGCGGGCCGCCGTCTCGGCGGCGAGGGTGGTGAACGCTTCGGATGCGGTGTACGTCGCCAGGAAGCCGCCGAAGGCACGGAGGCCCGACGAGGCGACGGAGCCGTCGCGCAGGTCGTCGGCCAGGGACCGCACGGCCTCGCAGTAGATGGCCACTGCGTCCAGGAACCAGCCCTGTCGCTGGTACGGGGACTCCATCTTCTTGAGCTGCGCCAGGTGCGAGCGGACCTGGCGCAGCAGCTCGGTGGACTCCTTCACCCGCCGGAACAGCGCGTCGTTCTCGAGGTCCACGAAGATCTCGTGGCGGAAGCGGATCGTGGCGGGATCGTGGAGCTGGCGGTAGAGGAGCGACGTGATGAGCTCGCGCTCCTCTCGGTCTCCGGCCACCGAGGCCACGACCTGGTCGAGGTTCAGGTCGGCAGCGAAGGAGCGATCCGTTGGCTCGGTTCCCGGCACCTCGTTCCGGTCCTGCGGTGACAGAAGGCTCCGGAAGGACGCGGGCGGGGCCCGGTCGGCTGACCGCGGTACTTCTTGTGCCACGACGTGCTCCTGTTCCCGCCACGAAGGCGCTCAACAGGAGCCATCAGCCACGAGGGCGGTTTCGGCGAGCTCCATCGCCGTCTTGCCGACTTCAATTATACCGCCCCTGCCGCGACCGTCCTCGTGCCCGCTCTGCCAGGCGCGGCACCATCAACCACGTGATGGTTGCCGTCGCCGGCCCGACGTCGCGCCAGCGATCCGCGTCGAGCTCCAGACGGAGCATGGAGGCGGTCGGCAGTCGGATGCGTCCGGCGCCGGTGAGGAGCTGGGCACCGGTCGACCATGCCGGCTCGTGACCGACGAGCACCAGGGTTCGACTATCGCTCGGCGCAGCATGGATCTCGGCAAGGAGCTCTGCCGCTTCGCCGTAGAGCCCGGGGCGCACCTGCACCTCGCAGCTCCACCCTCCGGCCCCGATGGCCAGTTCCAGGGTGCGTCGAGCCCGTACCGCGGGCGACGTCATCGCCACCCTCGGGACCTGGCCGGCGTTGGCCAGGAACCGGCCCATGGTCCGGGCGGCCCGGCAACCCCGGGGGGACAACGGCCGCTGCCGATCGTCTTGGCCGTACTCGGCGTGCCAGTCCGACTTTGCATGCCGGAACAGGATCAACGACAACGGTTCCATTGGTCCATCATCGGTCTCGGTCGTCGATGGAGCAACCAGGCGGACGCGGCCCCGAAGGGGGGTTCTGCGTCTGCAAGAAGGTTCGAGGTCTGCAAGGAGGTTCGAGGACGTACGAGCCTTGGCACTCACCTCCGCCGGCGCGCTCGCCGGCCGTCGCGGGACCGCTGTGCCCGGGGCACCGCTCGGTTTAGCGCCCAAAGCCGCCCGGTTAGCACCCAAACGAGACCCTCATTTATTAGGACGTCCAACCATACAATGACCGGGCTGCCGGGAGGACCCAACCGCCGGCAGTCAGGGCCAGCAGGGTCAGGCCGACAGGGTCAGGGCCAATCAGGGCCAACGCAGTCAGGGCCGACAGGGTCAACAGGTGAAGGAGCCCCGGTGGATGTCATTGGTCATTACGTGGACGGTCAACGTGTGGCGGGCCGGTCCGGTCGTACCTCTGCGGTCTTCGACCCCAACACCGGGCTGGTGCAGCGGGAGGTGGCGCTGGCGTCGGTCGACGAGGTGCGCGAGGTGACGGCCTCTGCCGCCGCGGCGCAGCCGGGCTGGGCGTCGTGGAACCCGCAGCGGCGTGCACGGGTGCTGCGGCGGTTCCTGGAGCTGGTCGAGGGCGAGATCGACGAGCTGGCCGCCGTGCTGTCGTCGGAGCACGGCAAGACGGTCGAGGACTCCAGGGGCGACATCCAGCGAGGTCTGGAGGTGGTGGAGTTCGCGACGGGGATCCCGCACCTGCTCAAGGGCGAGTACAGCGACAGCGCCGGGACGGGCATCGACGTGTACTCCATGCGTCAGCCGTTGGGGGTGGCGGCGGGGATCACCCCGTTCAACTTCCCGGCGATGATCCCGCTGTGGAAGGCCGCGCCGGCGATCGCGTGCGGCAACTCGTTCGTGCTGAAGCCCTCGGAGCGCGACCCGTCGGTGCCGCTGCGGCTGGCCGAGCTGTTCAGCGAAGCGGGGCTGCCCCCCGGCGTCTTCAACGTGGTGAACGGTGACCGGGTGGCGGTGGACGCGCTCCTCGACGATCCGGTGGTGGCGGCGGTCGGTTTCGTGGGGTCGTCCGCGATAGCCGAGCACGTGTACTCGACGGCGACGGCGAACGGGAAGCGGGCGCAGTGCTTCGGGGGAGCCAAGAACCACGCGGTGGTGCTCCCTGACGCCGACCTCGACCAGGTGGTCGACGCCCTGGTCGGTGCCGGCTACGGGTCGGCCGGGGAGCGCTGCATGGCCATCTCGGTGGCCGTACCGGTGGGACAGGGCACTGCGGACGCGCTGGTGGAACGGCTGGCCGATCGGGTGCGGGCCCTGCGCATCGGGCACTCCGCGTCGCCCGAGGTGGATTTCGGTCCCCTGATCGGCGCCGACGCGCTGGAGCGGGTCCGCTCCGCCATCGCCAAAGGGGTGGACGAAGGAGCGGAGCTGGTGGTCGACGGCCGTGACCTGAAGGTCGACGGCTACGAGTCGGGGTACTTCGTCGGCGGTTGCCTCTTCGACCGGGTGACGCCGGAGATGACGATCTACAGGGAGGAGATCTTCGGGCCGGTGCTGTCGGTGGTGCGGGCCGCCGACTACGAGGAGGCGCTGCGGCTGCCGAACGAGCACGCCTACGGCAACGGGGTGGCGATCTTCACCCGGGACGGCGACGCTGCCAGGGACTTCACTTCCCGGGTGCAGGTGGGGATGGTCGGGGTCAACGTCCCGATCCCGGTCCCTGTGGCCTACCACACGTTCGGCGGGTGGAAGCGGTCCGGGTTCGGTGACCTCAACCAGCACGGGCCGGACTCGGTCCGCTTCTACACCCGCACCAAGACGGTGACCTCCCGCTGGCCCGGCGGGGTTCGTTCCGGAGCCAGCTTCGTCATCCCGACGCTGACATGACCGCCGCCACGACGGCCCCTCCGGCCGGCCCGGTCCTGGGTCTCAGCCCCGAGCAGGAGGAGCTCGAGCGGGCCGTTTTGCAGTTCGCGGTTCGCGAGCTGGCCCCCCACGCCGTGGCCTGGGACCGCCAGCAGCACTTCCCGGCCGACGTGCTGCGCCACGCCGCCCGGCTGGGGCTGGGCGGCGTGGTGGTGGACCCCGACGCCGGCGGGGCCGGGCTGTCGCGCCTCGACGCGGTGGTGGTCTTCGAGGCCCTGGCGACCGGCTGCCCGTCCCTGGCGGCGTACGTGTCGATCCACAACATGGTGGCGGCCATGGTGGACCGCTTCGGCAGCGCGAGCCAGCGGGAGACGCACCTGCCGGCGTTGTGCTCCATGGACCACTTCGGCAGCTACTGCCTCACGGAGGCCGATGCGGGCTCCGACGCCGCCGCCCTGCGGACCACCGCCCTGCGGCGCGGCGAGGGGTGGGTCATCGACGGGGTCAAGCAGTTCGTCTCCGGCGCCGGCACCTCGGACCTGTACGTGGTGATGGCCCGCACCGGCGACGCGGGCCCGTCCGGGGTGACGGCCTTCCTGGTCGAGGCGGGTATGGCCGGGCTGTCGTTCGGGGCCGAGGAGCAGAAGATGGGGTGGCGGGCCCAGCCCACCCGGCAGGTGGTCCTCGAAGGGGTCGAGGTCCCCGACGAGGCGCGCCTCGGCCCGGAGGGCGAGGGGTTCAAGGTGGCCATGGCCGGCCTCGACGGCGGCCGGCTCAACATCGCGGCGTGCTCCATCGGCGGCGCGTCGCTGGCGCTGGAGAAGGCCCGCGCCCACCTGCTGGACCGTCGCGCGTTCGGCCGGCCGCTGGCCGACCAGCAGGCGCTGCGCTTCGTCCTGGCCGACATGGCCACCGAGCTGGAAGCGGCCCGGCTCATGGTGCGCCGGGCCGCGACCGCTCTCGACGCCGGGGCGGCCGACGCCACCCAGTGGTGCGCGATGGCCAAGCGCTTCGCGACCGACGCCGGCTTCACGGTCGCCAACCAGGCGCTCCAGCTCCACGGTGGCTACGGGTACCTGGCCGAGACCGGCATCGAGAAGATCGTCAGGGACCTGCGGGTCCACCAGATCCTGGAAGGAACCAACGAGATCATGCGCCTCATCGTGTCCCGCCACCTGCTGGGGAACCCGTCGTGACCGATCCGACGACATCGGGGCCGGCCGTCGTGGTGGGGGTGGACGGCTGCGCCGGGCGGATCACCCTCAACCGACCCAAGACGCTCAACGCCCTCACCCACGAGATGGTCCGCCTGGTCGACGCCGCCCTCGACCGCTTCGCCGGCGACGATGAGATCGCCACGGTCGTCGTGGACGGCGCGGGCGGCCGGGCGCTGTGCGCCGGCGGCGACATCCGCTCCATCTACGAAGCGGCCCGGACCGGAGACCCGGCCCCGAAGGCGTTCTGGGCGGACGAGTACCGGCTCGACGCCCGCATCGCCCGCTACTCGAAACCGGTAGTGGCGATCATGGACGGCATCGTCATGGGCGGCGGGGTGGGCATCTCCGCCCATGCCAGCCATCGAGTGGTGACGGAACGTTCCGTCGTCGCGATGCCCGAGGTCGGGATCGGCTTCGCTCCCGACGTCGGCGGCACCTGGCTGCTGTCCCACGCTCCGGGCGAGCTCGGCACCCACGTGGCGCTCACCGCCGGCAGCCTCGGCCCGGCCGACGCGATCGAGGCCGGGCTCGCCGACGTCCACGTCGCCACCTCCGACCTGCCTGCCGTTTTCGCGGCACTGGCCCACACCGGTGTCGACGGGGCGATCGCGGCCGTGACGTCGGACCCGCCCGCCGGGCAGCTTGCCGCATGGCGCCGGTGGATCGACCGCTGCTACCAGGCGGACACGGTCGAGGAGATCGTCGACCGGCTCCTTCGCGAGGGCGGGCACGCCGCGGCCGCGGCCAACGACATCCTCACGAGATCGCCCACCTCGCTCAAGGTGGCACTGCGCGCCCTGCGCCAAGCCCGAGGTTTGCCGAACCTGGAGCGCGCCCTGGAGGTGGAGTACCGCATCTCGACCACGTTCCTGTGCACCGCCGACTTCGTCGAAGGCGTCAGAGCCCAAGTGATCGACAAGGACCGCCGACCTCGCTGGAACCCGGCCTCCCTGGCGGAGGTCAGCGACGCCGACCTGGACCGGTTCTTCGCACCCCGGCCCGACGACATCGACCTCACCTCCCCGCTGGAGACGGCCCGCCGATGAGCGCCACAGGTCAAGCACCCGTCACGTCGATCGCGTTCCTCGGTCTCGGCCACATGGGGCTGCCGATGGCGTCGAACCTGGCCGCCGCCGGCTTCACGGTCCGGGCCTACGACCCGGTCCCGGCCGCGGCAGCGGCGGCCCGAGCCGCCGGACTGGACGTCGCCGGGAGCCCGGCGGACGCGGCCGCCGAGACCGACGTGGTCGTCACCATGCTCCCGACCGGCCGCCACGTGCTCGACGCGTACCGGCCGGGCGGCGGCATCGTGGGCACCGTCCCCGAGGGCGCCCTGCTCATCGACTCCTCCACCATCGACGTCGCCGACGCCCGCGCCGCCCACGAGATCGCCGCCAGGGCCGGGCTGCGCTCGCTCGACGCTCCGGTGTCGGGCGGCACGGTAGGTGCCACCGCCGGCACGCTCACCTTCATGGTCGGCGGCGATGCCGACGCGTTCGAAGCGGCCGGTCCGGTGCTGTCGGGGATGGGCCGCAGGATCGTGCACTGCGGCGGCGCCGGGGCCGGCCAGGCCGCCAAGGTCTGCAACAACCTGATACTGGCCGAGTCGATGATCGCGGTCAGTGAGGCGTTCGTCCTCGCCGAGTCCCTCGGACTGTCCCACCAGGCGCTCTACGACGTGGTGTCGACCTCCTCCGGCCAGTGCTGGGCGGTCACGACCAACTGCCCGGTGCCCGGACCGGTGCCGACCAGCCCGGCGAACCGGGGCTTCGACGGCGGCTTCGCGACCAGGCTCATGGCCAAGGACCTCCGCCTCGCCGCCTCCGCCGCGGCGGCCGCCAGGGTCGACCTCCCCCTCGGGCGCAAGGCCCTCGACATCTACGACAAGCTGGAGGCCACCGCGCCCGACCGGGACTTCTCGGTCGTCATCGACGCCATCCGGGAAAGGACACCAGCCCAATGAGCAACAGTCCGGTGAACGACGGTCCGGTGAGCGACGGCGGGACGGCCGAGTACGCCACCATCGAAGTGGAACGGCGGGACCGGGTCGCGATCATCACGCTCAACCGGCCCGAAGCCCTCAACGCCCTCAACCTGCAGCTCATGCAGGAGGTGACCGACGCCGCAGCCGCCCTCGACCGCGACCCGGACGTGGGCTGCATCCTGATCACCGGCTCCGCCAAGGCATTCGCCGCGGGGGCCGACATCAAGGAGATGCAGCCCCGGACCTACCAGGAGATGTACGAAGCCGACTGGTTCTCGACCTGGGACGACCTCGCCCGGGTCCGCACTCCCCTCGTCGCCGCGGTCTCCGGCTACGCCCTGGGCGGTGGATGCGAGCTGGCCATGCTCTGCGACACCATCATCGCCTCCGACACCGCCCGCTTCGGCCAGCCGGAGGTCAAGCTCGGCGTGCTGCCCGGCATCGGCGGCACGCAGCGCCTGACCCGGCTCGTCGGCAAGGCCAAGGCCATGGACCTCTGCCTCACCGGGCGCATGATGGACGCCGAGGAGGCCGAACGCTCCGGGCTGGTGTCGCGGGTGGTGCCGGCCGACGAGCTCCTCGATCGAGCGCTGGAGGTGGCGACCACGATCGCGTCCATGTCGAAACCGGTCACCCGGCTGATCGCCGAGAGCATCGACCGGGCGTACGAGACCACCCTGGCCGAAGGGGTCCGCTTCGAACGCCGGATCTTCCACGCCGTGTTCGCCACCGAGGACCAGAAGGAAGGCATGGCCGCCTTCGTGGAGAAGCGCCCGCCCACCTTCACCCACCGATGAACCCCGGGCGTCGTGGTGCACCGGGCCGGGCGCCGGAGACGCTGGCGCGTCGTTGCCGCTGCGGGTGCTATACAGATATCTGATTGACTATTCACTCGTATAGTCCTCACTCGTATAGTCCCCGGAGGCTCGCCACTTGTCAGACCCGGCCCTGCGCACGGAAGGCCTGACGAAGCGCTTCGGCGACGTCGTGGCCCTCGACCACCTGGACCTCGAAGTCGCCAAGGGCGAGGTCGTCGGATACCTGGGACCGAACGGATCGGGCAAGACGACCACGATCCGCCTGCTGCTCGGGCTCAGCCGCCCGACCGAAGGGCGAGCGGAGATCTTCGGGCTCGACTGCCAGCGCCAGCCCGTCGAGACCCATCGTCGGCTGGCCTTCGTGGCAGGGGAGGCCAACCTGTGGCCGTCGCTGACCGGCGCCGAGACGCTGGCTCTGCTCGGCCGGGTCCACGGCCGGGTCGACGAGGCCTACCGGGACGAGCTGATCGAGCGGTTCGATCTCGATCCGACCACGAAGGTGCGGGCCTACTCAAAGGGCAACCGCCAGAAGGTCATCCTGATCGCCGCCTTGATGGTGCGTCCGGACCTGCTGGTCCTCGACGAGCCGACCAGCGGGCTCGATCCCTTGATGGAGCAGGCGTTCCGCCACTGCATCGGCGAGGTCCGGGACCGGGGCCAGACCGTGTTCCTGTCCTCGCACATCATGAGCGAGGTGGAGGCCCTCTGTGACCGGGTGGGCATCCTGCGCGACGGGAAGCTGGTCGAGATGGGCACGTTGGCCGAGATGCGCCACCTGAGCGCGCTCATCGTCGAGGCAAGGTTCGACAGGGCCGTCCCTGACCTGTCCGCGGTGCCCGGCGTGCGCGCCGTGGAGGCGGACGGTTCGACGGTGCGTTGCCAGGTCCGCGGACCGATCGAGCCGTTGGTGAAGGTCCTGGCCGCGGCCGGCGTGACCGAACTGCTCAGCCGCGAGCCGTCGCTCGAAGAGCTGTTCCTCGCCCAATACGGGGAGGACGGCCATCCGGACTGACCTCGGGGTCCGAGCCCGCATCAAAGCCCCGGTGGGTGCCGGGGGGTCGCCGGCCATGGTCGTCACCGCCCTGACCGCGCGCAAGGCCGTGCGCTCGGGGGTCCTCTGGGGCTACGTGTTCGGCATCGCGATCGCGTCGTCGGAGATCACCTACGCCAAGATCTACAAGACGCCGGCACAACGTGAAGCCCTGGCTGCGACCTATGGCACCAGCAAGGCGATGAGCGCCCTCTTCGGGCCTGCCCCCCTTCTCCAGACGGTGAGCGGGTTCACCGTGTTCAAGATCTCCATGACGCTCATGATCCTCGGGGCCGTCTGGGGGCTGCTCACCGGCACCCGGTTGCTGCGCGGCGAGGAGGACGACGGGCGATGGGACCTGCTGCTCTGCGGCCAGACCACCCGACGGGGTGCAACGGCCCAGGCGATCGTCGGCCTGGGCGCCGGCCTGGCGACCCTCTGGGCGCTGACCGCGATCATCACCGCGCTTTCGGGGCGCGAGTCCAGTGTCGGGATCGGCACCGGTCCGTCGCTCTACTTCTCCCTGGCCATGGTGGCCACCGCCGCCATGTTCCTCGCCGTGGGCGCCGTGACCAGCCAACTGGCGGCCACCCGCCGCGGCGCGGCCTCGTTCGCGGCGGTGTTCCTGGGGGTCAGCTACGGCCTCCGACTGATCGCCGACGCGGGCGTCGGCCTGCACGGGCTGATCTGGGCCTCGCCCCTCGGCTGGGTGGAGGAGCTCCGGCCGCTCACCTCGCCCCAGCCCCTCGTCCTCGTGCCGATCGTCGCCTTCACCACGCTGGTAGCCGTCGTCGCGGTGCAGCTCGCCGGGGCACGAGACGCCGGGGCGAGCATCGTGGCGGACCGGGCGCAGGCTCCAGCTCGCCTCGGCCTGCTCTTCGGTCCGACCGGGCTCTCGATCCGCCTGCTGCGGGGCACGGTGATCGGCTGGTGGGTGGCCATCGGCCTCTCGGCGTTCCTTTACGGACTGATCGTCGAGTCGGCGGGCGCCACGATCTCGGGGTCGGTCAAAGAGGTGTTCTCCAAGCTCGGCGCGACCGGGGCCGGGGCCGACGCGGTGCTCGGCATCTGCTTCCTCATCGAGGCGATCCTGATCGGCTTCGTGGCCGCCGGCCAGGTCACGGCGGCACGATCCGAGGAGTCGGGGGGCACGATCGACCACTTCGTGGTCCGGCCCGTCTCCCGCGCCGCATGGCTCGGCGGGAGGCTCCTCGTGGCGCTCGTCGTCCTGGTCCTGAGCGGCCTCGTGGCCAGCATCCTGGCCTGGCTCGGCGCCGCCGTCGAGCACACCGGGTTGAGCTTCACGGCCCTGGTCGGAGCCGGCATCAACCTCGTGCCACCGGCCATCGTCATCTTGGGGGTGGGCGTGCTCACCTTCGGCCTACGGCCCCGCGCCACCTCGGTCGTCGTCTACACCGTGCTGGGCTGGTCGCTGCTCGTCGTCGTCGTGGGTGGCTTCGGCACCGTCAACCATTGGGTGCTGGACAGCTCGGTCTTCCACCACATGGCCTCGGCTCCCGGCGTGCCACCGAACTGGGAGGCGAACGGGATCATGACGGGCATCGGGGTGGCCGCCGCCCTGGCAGGGGGGGTGGCCTTCAGGCGACGGGACCTGCAGGGGGCATGACCACCGAGCGACCACGCCCTGCTGGAGCGGACCCGCCGATCAACGAGCGGTCCGTGGCGTTCGGGGACCTGACCGCGCGGGCACGGATCCGTGAGGCGGCCCTCGAGCACTTTGCCCGTGACGGGTACGACCGCGCGACGATCCGGGCGATCGCGAAGACGGCCGGCGTCTCTCCCGGGCTGCTCCGCCACCACTACGGATCGAAGGAGGACCTGCGAGAGGCCTGTGACCACCACGTGTTCGAGATGCTGCACCGCGTCAACGCCGATCTCCTCGCGGACCCCGGTGCGACGGCACGGATCCAGCAGACATCGAAGCCGTTCGGCCGTTACGTGGCTCGGTCCCTGGCCGACGGGTCTCCCACCGTGGGACCGATCTTCGACGAACTGGTGACGATGACCGAAGCATGGCTCGCTCGGGCCGACGGGTCGCGTACGGACGCTCCCCCGGTCGACCGAAGGGTCCGCGCCGCAGTGGCCACCGCCATGAAGATCGGCATCCCGCTTCTCCACGAACACGTGTCCCGCGCGCTCGGCACCGACATGTTCGGGCCCGAAGGACAGCGGCTCGTCGCGTTGGCCCTTCTCGACATCTACTCCCACGCGCTGATCGACGAGGACGTCGCCACTTCTGCCGCGGCGGGCTACGAGGAGCCGAACGGGCAGTCGTACCGCACTGCTCCATGAGTGGTGCATGTGCGTCGGGCAGCCCTGGGCATGCCGTACGCAGCCGCCGGTCGGTCATCGCGGCGCGGGCCGGCGCGAACGGCAGATCCGCCAGCTCGACCGGGGCGCGATCCTTCACCCCCGACGACCCGAACGTCGCCAAAGGTACCATGGCGCAGTGGAGCTTCCTGAGCTGGTGGTCGCTGATGCTGCTGCATGGCGAACCTGGCTGGATGGCAACCACGCCACGTCACAAGGCGTGCGACTGGTCCTCGCCAAGAAGGGCACGACGCATCCGACGACGCTCTCCTACGACGAGGCACTCGACGAGGCGATCTGCTTTGGCTGGATCGACGGGCAGCTCGGGCGCCGTGACGGCACAACGTTCCTGCGACGGTTCACGCCCCGAAACGCCCGGAGCCCCTGGTCTCAACGCAACGTTGCCATCGCCGAGCGGTTGAGCGCCTCCGGACGAATGCACCGGTCAGGGGACGACGAAGTTCGGCGGGCGAAGGCGGATGGTCGATGGGAGGCCGCCTACGCCGGTCAGAGTGGCGCAGTGGTCCCGGAGGACCTGGCGAGGGCATTGGCGGCCAACCCCCGTGCTCAGGCGATGTTTCAAACGCTCACGGGCGCGAACCGGTACTCCATCGTCTATCGGATCGGAAGCGCGAAGAAGGTCGAGACCCGGGCCAGGCGAGTCGAGCAGTTTGTGGAGATGCTGGCCCGAGGCGAGACCATTCACCCGCAAGGTCCACGCCCATCCGAGTAGTTGGCCCAGCATCACGGAGCAGATGGCCCCGGACGCCGGTTCCGCTGGGCCGATTCCATTCCGGCCAGCGTCGAGTGATCACACTGGCGAGCGGCGCACCCCGCTGATCTCCGGAGGTATGGTGCTCACCGTCGGTGAGCGAGGGGGGTGGCACATGGTGGAAACCAGTGCGCGTCGATCACGGTCGGCGTCACCGCGATTGAAGCGGCAGACGCGATGGGGAGGGCGGGTTCTCGGGGCGGTCGGCGACGCCGGCTTCTATGGTTCGAGAGGCTGACGCGACGCGGTGGCGCAGCCGGCCGAGCGGTGGCCCCTCGCGCCTCTTGGAGATGCCGAACGGGCTACCCCAGAAGGGTGTTGAGCCCGGTCGTCGGAGCGTCGGGTAGCAGCGCGTCAGCCTGACCTTCGATGATGACGGGGAGCCCGCGTCCGTCGAGGAGGCCGACCTGCGCCAAGACCGTCGCCTGGTCCCAATAGATGTGCTCGGTGTCGACCAACCCGTCACGCATGCCGATCACGGTGACGATCGGCACGGTGACTCTCCGGCCGGTTGGTTCGACGCCCGGAAGGATCCACGGGATGACGGCGTCGTGGGTAAACGAGATGGTCATCTCGTCGACCAGGCACTCGGGCGTGACGGTGCGGCTCATGGGCTGAAGGGTCATGTCCGAGGCCTGATGGCCGATGAAGTACTGCTGGTAGAACTCCCGCACCGCGTCTCGGCCCCGCGCACCGACGGAGGTGGCGACGTGAAGGACGCACGGATCGTCCGTCATCGTCTCCATGGTCGCCTCGACGTCGGCGTCGACGAACTCGGCCTTCGTGTGCCGGTCCCACGTGGCAATGATCGCAGCCGTGTCCACCATCTCTCCTCCCCCGAGGCCGGCCCTCTTGTCGCCGCCCACTCCGTCGTCCCGGCACCCCGCCCGGGCGGGACTTTGTCGCCGCACCGTCTGCCTACCGGAACCGGCTGCCGGTCGTCAACCCCCATCGGAGGCTGCCTGCACGCCGGGGTCGGTACGATCAGGATCGTGGGGGGCAAGTCGGGGGGTCGACGGAGGCATCGGGCGCAGCCCGGCATCGTCGCTGTCCTGGCAACCGGGCTCACGATCCTGGCTGCCCTGGCTGCCCCGGCTGCTGGCCCGGCAGGCGGCGCCCCGACCAGGCCGGCGGCCCTCCACCCGGTGCACCAGGTGGGGTCCTGGATCGTCGACGGCGAGGGCCGGGTGGTGATCACCCACGGCCTCAACCTGATCTGGAAGACCGCGCCGTACTACCCGCCGTCGTTCTCAGCCAAGGATGCCCGCTTCCTGGTCAGCCAGGGATTCACCGGTGCCCGGATCGGCTTCCTGTGGGCCGGCGTCGAGCCGGCGCCGGGCACGATCGACTCTGGCTACGTCAAGGAGATCGCCCGGATCAACCGGATCTTGGGGGACTTCGGCATCCGGACGCTGGTCGACTTCCACCAGGACGACTACTCCGCCACCTACGACGGCGACGGAGCGCCGGCCTGGGCGTCGGTCGGCAGCGGTGCACTGCAAGCCTTCCAGAGCCTGTGGGACGACCAACGCGTTGACGGCAAAGGCCTCGTGCAACACTTCGACGCCGCCTGGACCGCCGGGGCGAAGGCCGTGGGACGGTCGCCGAACCTCCTGGGCCTGGACCTGTTCAACGAGCCCTACGACGGATCGGCCACCGGCTGCCCGGTCTTCTCGCCCTGCCCCCAGTTCGAGGAGGGCCCGCTGGCGTCCTTCTACCGCCAGTTGATCGCCTCGGTCCGCAAGGTCGCTCCGAGCCCCATCCTCTTCTACGAGCCGGTCCCGCAATTGACGGGCGATGCCACGGCCCTGCCGGCTCCCCTCACCGGCGGAACGAACCTGGGGTTCACGTTCCACTACTACGACCGGGCATGCGGGCTGGCACCGGAGCCGGCAACGGCGGCGGCACAGCAGGCCCAGGACCTCCGCTGCTCCCCTGCCGAAGCGGCGGCCCTGGACGCCGGCGTCGCCTACGCCCGCCGGGCCGGCGTGGCGATCGACTTCGGGGAGTTCGGCGACAGCTCGAACGACACGGACGACGCCAACATGGTCGACCTGGCCGATCGGCGCTTCTTGAACTGGACCTACTGGGAGTACTACACGACCGGGTCCAGCCTGGCCCCGGGCCTGCTGCTCGACGACGACCGGCCGGGTTCGGAGGCCAACGTCAACACGGATGTCCTCGACGCCCTGGTGGTCCCCTACCCTGAGCTGGTGGCCGGCACCCCCCGGACCTCCACCTTCGACCGCTCGGCCGGCGTCATGCGGTTCACCTACCGCACCGCACCGGTCGATCCCCACCGGTCGTGTCCGGGAGCCCCCACCCAGATCTTCGTACCCGAGCGGGACTTTCCCCACGGCTA
The DNA here is from genome assembly GCA_035547695.1 of Acidimicrobiales bacterium. Taxonomy (GTDB): domain Bacteria; phylum Actinomycetota; class Acidimicrobiia; order Acidimicrobiales; family RAAP-2; genus DASZUK01. The sequence continues at coordinate 115,584 of DASZUK010000062.1, read as the reverse complement.
CCGGGTGAAGGCGACCGGGGCCAGGGTGGTCTCGTCACCGACGTCTGCCTGGGTGGAGCTGGTGGCCCGGCCCGATGCCGCCCGGGTGACCGTGACCATCAGCAGGGCGACCGGATCGTCGACCGCCGTGCCGACGACGGCGATGGACCCCCACGCCCCGCCGCTCCACTGCTCGGCCGACGGTGGATGACCCAAGATACCGCCAGGGAGAGCGACGGGATATGCCCCACGTGGGGCCGCTCGGGGGCGTCAGCCGCCGAAGTCGACCGGGAGCCGGACTGGCCGGGGGAAGTGCACAGCGGCTCCGGCCCGATGAGCTCGGGCCGGAGCCGGGCGGTGACCGGGAGGAAGTCACAGAGGGCGTTGACCACCGCATCCAGCTCCGCCTTGGCACGCGGCGGCGCTCAGTCCGTAGCGGATGACCTCCACCACCGCCTGGGGGATCAGGGAGCGGTCGGCCTTCACCGCCTCGAAGACGTCGAAGTGGTCCGTTCCCGGGCAATTTGACGTGAGTCAACAGGGGGTCACAACGGGTGCACTGTTCGAGTGCCTCGGCGATGTGAACGAGCCATTTGGACAGCCGCTTGATCTCGGATGGAGGGACCCCGTCGAGCATCTGCTCGTGGATGGCGTCCACACGGTCTTGGGCGCGATCCAAGGCTGCGCTGCCATGCTGATGTCTAGAGGAGGGCACCGAATGGCGTCGATCACTGGTCCAGACTTCATCGCCCTGCAGACGCGCGACCTGGCTCGTTCCCCGGCCTTCTCCGTTGAACAGCTCGGGCTCAAGGCCCTCCCGTCGAGTTCCCCAGGAGCGGTGGTCTTCGACACCAAGCCGATCCCCTTCGCCATCCGCGAGCCGCTGGTCGATCTCGACGCGTCGCCCCGCCTGGGTTGGGGGGTGTCCCTCTGGCTCGCCGCCGACGACGCCCAGACGCTCCACGACCGCCTTGTCGCGGCGGGCACGTTGATCACCCGAGCCCCCACCCCCGGACCGTTCGGCCTGCAATTCAGCTTCCTCGACCCAGACGGCTATCCCGTCACCGTGCACCAACCGACGTGAACCCGCGGGCGATACGACACCCCACGTCGGACGAGCCGTCAGCGCACCTCCGCGCCGCGGATCCAGTCCTCGCTTCGATCATCGACGCCCATCCGGGCTTCGATCCTCGGGCCTGGCTCGACGAGCTACCACCCATGGACGCATTCGGCGCCCTCGTCTTCCAGGTCATCGGTCAGCAACTCTCCGTCCAAGCCACCAGGAGGATCCTCGGTCGACTCACCGCCGCCTCCGAAGGCCAGATGCCGACGCCGACCGACCTGCTCACCGCCGACCCCGCAACGCTGAGGGCCGCAGGTCTCTCTCAGCGCAAGGCCTCGACGCTTCGCGCCGTCGCCTCCCGCTTCGCGGACGGCTCGATCCGCCCCGACCAGCTCCGCCAGATGTCCGACCAAGACATCGAAGCGCTCCTCACCACCATCCCCGGCATCGGGCCATGGACCGTCCACGGCATGCTGATCATCGCCTTCTCCCGACCCGACGTCGTACCGCCGGGAGACCTCGCCCTGCGCAAGGTCATCCGCCAGACCTACCACCTCGATCATCTTCCCAGCCAGGACGAAGTCCTCCGGATCGCGCAGCCATGGCGTCCCTACCGGAGCCTGGCAACGGCCTACCTGTTCCAGGCAGCATTCGATCGGCCAGTCGTGACCGACGCAATGACAGAGTCTCGATAGATGGGTGACATGCGTCTCATAGGCGGACTTGTCCGACCCACCTGCAAGACTCCACGCCCGCCGACCGCGACGTCGCAGCCTTCGAAGCCCGAGCGGCCAGCTACGAGCACGGATGGCTCGGCCGCCTCCACCACGACGCGGGGACCTCCTACCGCTGCCCCTCGACGCGTAAGTAGCCTTCGCCTGGTGCTCAAAGCCGCAAGTGCGTCCTGGGGCCGCACTGTGCAGTTGCTCGGCGGTGCCGTTGCCGGGCCACTGTTCATAGGCGCCTTCACGGCGATCGGGGCGACTCGCCCGGGGTACGACTGGCAACGCCTGCCGGTAAGCTCCCTGGCGATCGGTCGGCATGGATGGTTACAGCGCATCAACTTCGTCGTTGCTGGCGTGCTGTACTCCTGCGCGGGAAGAGGCCTGCGTCGCTCCGCCAGCCGACGTGTCGGGCCAGGTGCCGTGCCCGCGCTCGTCGTCGGTGTGGGTGTGGGCCTGATCGGCTCGGGGATCGCGGCGACCGCCGTCCGGAGCAGGGACTACCGCTGGGCGTGCTACTCGGCGGGCTCGGATGGGCCAGGAGGAGCGACGGGTCGATTTGGTCACTGGCCGTCCGGGACGACGAATGGCGACCGTCCCCAAGCCGCTCGACGGCCCCGTCACTGGTGCTGGGCTGGTGCCTTCGCATCGACGGCGACAACGGCCGGAATAGCGGCGACGAGGAGGATGCCCACGCCCCACGCCATGGCGACGGTGTAGCCGTGGACGGTGGCTGCCACGGTCGCCCCGGCATGGACGACGAGGTAGGCGGTGGTGGCGGTGATGGCGATGGTGTTGAGCAGGGCGGCACCGATCGAGGACCCGAGTTGGGCCGCCGCACTGCCCGCGGCGGAAGCGGCCCCGGTGTCGCTCGGGAGCACTGCCCGAAGCGTGGTCTGGATGATCGGAGGACCACCGATCCCGGTACCGATGCCTTCGATGGCGGTGGCGACGAGCACGAGGGGCACGTAGTGGCTGGTGGGCGTCAGCCCGATCAGAGGCGCGAGCCCGGCAGCGCTGAGCCCGATGCCGACAGCGATCAGCCAGCGGGGCGCGACGCGCTGCTCGAGCCAGGGGGCGAGCAGCGCGGAGGCGAGGGCGGCGCCGACGGCGAATGGCAGCAGGGCGAGACCGGTGCGCAACGCCGAGTACCCCATCACCGCCTGGAGCTGATAAGTGAGGATCAGCATCATGCCGAAGGTGCTCAGGCTGTTGGGGATCGTGGCGAGCAGTGCCCCGCCTCGGTTGCGCTCGCACACCACCCGCAGCGGGAGGAGTCGATTCGGCTTACCAACCTGGCGGACGATGAACCCGGCCAAGGCGACCGCCGCCCCGACGAGGGAGCCGACGACCTGGCCTGATCCCCACCCGGACGAGGCCGCCTCGCCGAGGCCGTACACGAGGGCTCCCATGCCGGCCGCGGCCAACACGGCACTGATCAGGTCGATCTGAACCTCGGGCCGGCCGGGCACCTTGGGCAGCACCCTCATCCCGGCGGCGACGACGAAGACGGAGACCATCACGTTGACGTACAGGCACCACCGCCAGCCGAGCTCGGTGGTGAGCACCCCGCCCAGGACGAGCCCGACCGCCGCACCGGCGGTGAGAGTGGCGGTGAAGACGCCGATGGCCCGGGAGCGCTCCTCGTCGCCGGTGTAGACGGTCACCAGGAGCGACTTGGTGGACGACACCAGCAGGGCGGCGAACCCACCCTGGACGGCCCGGGCGATGACGAGCATCGCCCCGGTCACCGACGCCCCGCCAACCGCCGAAGCGAGCGCGAAACCGACGACGCCGGTGAGCAAGGTCCGTCGGGCCCCGAGCCGGTCAGCCAGGCGGCCCCCCACCAGCAGCAGCCCGGCGAAGGCCAGGGTGTAGGCGGTCACGATCCACTGGCGGTCGGCCACCGACAGTCCGAAGGCGCGCTGGGCCGAGGGCAGGGCGACGAACATGACGGTGGTATCGAGGATGGCCATGAGGTGGGCCGAGGCGATCACCACCAGCGGCCACCAACCATGCGCTGGGGCCTGCTCCTCGACCTTTCCCGCTCGGGCCGTGCTCGTCATGGGGATGCATCCCTTCACTTAAGATACATATCGCATCTTAAAAGATAGGGTAGCGCGGCATCGGGCAATAAGATGCATGGTGAGTCTTAGAGGAAGAAATGACCGTGGACACCGAAGCGACGTCGAGCACGTCGCCGGCACGCCGCCGGCGAGGCCAGGCCCTGGAGGACGCGCTCCTTGACGCCGCCTGGGATGAGCTCCAGGAGGTGGGCTACGCCAAGCTCACCATGGAGGGTGTCGCCGAGCGGGCCGGCACCAGCCGTCCGGTGCTGGCCCGCCGCTGGCCGACCCGGCCCCAGCTCGTCATCGCCGCCCTCCGGCGCCACCAGCCGTTGCTCTCAGGACCGATCCCCGACACCGGCAACCTCCGCGACGACGTGCTTGCCGTGCTCCGGCGTGCCTCGGCCGGGCTCGTTGACCGGGGTCCCGAGACGGTCTACGGCCTGCTCGGTGACTACTTCACCGACCCGGCGATCGTCGCCGACCTCCACGCCCAGGTGGGACAGATCGGCGCCGAGGTCATGGCCACCATCCTCAGGCGAGCCGCCCGGCGCGAAGAGGCCCGCGAGGACATCCCGCCACGAGTCGCCACGCTCCCCCTCGACCTGTTCCGCCACGAAGTCTTCCGAGGCCCCACTCCGCCCGACGAACAGACCATCACGCAGATCGTGGACCAGGTGTTCCTGCCCCTCGTCAGGCCGTGAACCTGGAGTGAGTTCGCGATCGGGTTCGTGACCCGACGACACACCTGCTCTTCCCTGTTCGATAGCCATCGCCGCGTGACGGCGCCGATTGTGACGGCGCGTGGGACGCCTCCAGGTCCGCGGAAAGGGCTGAGCCCACACACTGGACGAGCAGCACTGTGCGTCATCGTCCACGTCCCTCCTTTCGACCGGCCACGCGGACCGACTGGTGGAGCGAAAGGAGGCTGCGATGGCGACCGCCGCGTTCCCCCAAGACCCCGACCTCGGCCAGCTCCGAAACCAGGCCCGCGAGCTCCAACGCGGCGCACGAAGCGGCGACCCGGACGCGCTGGCCCGTGTGGCGCGCTGGCACCCCGATCCGCCGCCCGCAGAGGCGCTCCCGCTGACCGCCGCCCAGATGGTGCTTGCCCACGAGCACGGGTTCTCCAACTGGACTCGTCTACGCCGCTACGTGCAGGTCGTGACTTCTCGCGTCTGGACCCCCGGCAAGCCCGCATCGGAAGGGGAGCCGTTGGCCGACCGGTTCCTCCGCCTCGCCTGCCTCACCTACGGCGACGACGAACCGGTCGACCGGGCCGCCGCTGCCCAACTCCTCGCAGAGCACCCGAACTGCCCCGACGGGACCTGTTCGTCGCCGCCGCATGCGCAGACGTTCCCGCCCTCCGCCGCCTCCTCGCTGGCGGCAGGAACCCCGCCGCCGTGATCGGTGGACCGCACGACTGGACGGCACCGGCGAGTCCTGCGACCTGGTAGCGCCAGTGCGGTGCCGACGGTGCCAGGTGAGACAGACTTGACCCGTATGGCCCGGGCGAGCGTCAACGGCATCGAGCTGTACTACGAGGAGCACGGGAGCGGCCCAGCGCTGCTGCTCATCCCCGGCCTCGGAGCCGACACCCGCTTGTTCGGCGGGGTCATCGGACCGCTCGCCGCCACGTGCCATGTGATCGTATTCGACCCCCGCGGCGCGGGACAGAGCGACAAGCCGCCGGGTCCCTACACCATCGAGCAGATGGCCGACGACGCTGAAGGGCTTCTCGACGTGCTGAGGATTGAGCGAGCGGTCGTCGTGGGGTACTCCATGGGCGGGCGAATCGCCTTGGGCCTCGCCCTCGACCATTCGACGCGGGTGCGGCGACTCGTTCTGGCCGCCACCAGTGCCCGCACGCCGCCGAGCCGCATCCTCAGTCGCCGGTGGCTGGCCCTGGAGGTGTTGAGCCGGCTCCCGACCCCCGGCGAGCGGCAACCTCGGTGGGCCTGGGAATGCCAGCGCCGGGCGTCCGCCTCCTATGACGCCACTGCCCGCTTGGGTGAGATCGCCGTTCCGACCCTCATCCTTCATGGCCGGCGTGACCACATGACGTCACCCGTACTGGCGCGTGGGATGCACGCGGCGATCGCCGGGTCCTCCTTGGTGGAGGTCCCCGGTGGGCATCTCTCGCTCGTCACCCGAGAGCGCCGCCGCTTCGCCAAGGAGTTGGCGGCCTTCGTAGCGAGCTGAGAGACACCTCTGCTCCCCGCTCATTTCCGAAGAGCCAGATTGGCGCTCCGGTCGTGGGTAAAGGCCCCCAGACAGCACGAAAGACCAGCTACGACCTGGCCTTTCGTGGTACTTCATGCGCCGGATCCCGGCGGGCAAGTGGCGGGGGAATCACGAGAAGGCCCGCGCTGCCGGTGTTACTGGCACCCATTCGTCCTAGTACCGAAGCCGTGCACATGCCTGCACAGGCACGCTGCACACCCGTCTGCACACCAGGAAATCCGACATTGGCCCGAGGGCGTCCGGTCATCCTCTGATTTTGCCAGGCGCCTGTGACGCCGCGCCGTTCGTCAGCGGAGCCTCACCACTCCACCACAGAGATAACAGCCCGGTACGGGATAATTCGTTCCAGTCCCGAACCGTCCATCGCAAGGAGTTCCGCTCTCGGCCAGCCAACGCTTGGAAGCTCAATGAGGGGGCAGAGCCGGCTGCACCCATCGGCGCGAGCACCGTCATGAGCCGACGATGAAAGAGCCGAACATGCCCTTCTGGGCGTGGCCAGGTACCGGGCACAGATACTCGAACGTACCGGGGGCGTCCGCCGTGAAGTGGAGGGTGCCACTGTGCATCCCCGCCGGGGTGGGGTTGCCCAAGAACCACAACGCCGAGCCGGGGAACGCCGGCGATGCGGTCATCATCGGCATCCATTTGGAGCTCGTTCCCGTCGTGGTGACCACCATCCCGTGAGCGGTGTCCGGGTCGGCATTCACGAAGGTGACCGTGACCTTCGCGCCCCGGGGCACGACGAGGGTCGGGTTCACCAGTCCCGCCACCCGGAACGTCTCGTCAGGGTTGGCGGCGGGGCTCGCCACCACCGCCATGTTGACGGGTGAAGTGGTGAAGGTGACCCGGTTGGCCGAGCGGTCGACGACGGCGCCCCTCGGGATCTGGTTTCCAAAGGCTGCCGCTTCGCTGGGGCTCACGCGCGGGCCGGGGGCGTCGGCGAAGAGACGGCCCATGACCTTACCGGGATCGGTGCTCGAACCCATCATGAAACCCGGCAACGAGCTGCCGTGCATCCAGCCCGGGGCGTTGGTGCCGCCCATCATCCACCCGTAGCCCGAGGATCCCATCATCCAGCCGTAAGACGAGCCACCACCCATCATGGAGCTCGAACCCAGGTCGTAACGGCCCATCATCGACTCGTAGTACGAATAGGTCGACGTGGCCGGCGACGACCCGCCGACGGCGATGGCCAGACCAGTACCCAGCCCGCCCGCGGCAAGGACGGCGATGGCGACCAGGGCAACGACCCGGCGGCGGCGGCCCGGCGCATGTTCGGTGGCAGGTCGGTCGACCTCCGCGGCGTGGGGTGGAGCGGTCATCACATCCTCCTTCCTCCAGCATCGTGGACGCGTGCCGTAGGTTCAGGGTCGCACCCGCCTGGGGATAGCGGTAGTGCCATTGGTCCTAAAGGCCGGCGTGCGCTGGCGATGAGGACCAATGGCCCTGGCCCACAGGGACGGTGAGGCGCATTGTGTAATTGACGAACTCAGGAAGGCCCGAGGTCTACAGGAAGTGCTCTTCAATAACGCGGGGAGCGGGACGCACTGTCTGAGTCATCTTCTCTGCACCGAGGGAGGTCCAGCATGCCCGCAACGCTGAAGGTGACCCACAAGACCATCGGCGCGGAAGTTCGTCGCGGCACCTACGACATCGTGGTCGACGGGGAGAGCATCGGGTCGGTCAAGATGAACGACACGTTCGAGGCGCCGATCGAACCCGGACGCCATACGCTGCAAGTCCGCAGCGGCCGCAATTCCAGTCACGCCACGCCCTTCGACGCCGCCGACGGTGAGATCGTGGCCTTCCGATGCACCGGAAAGAGCGTCTTGCCGATCTTCCTCGCCTCCTTCGTCGTTCCCAGCCTGGCACTCAGGCTCCATCGCCAGTAGGGCTGCAAACGATCGGTCCCCGGTGGATGGTCCAACCCGCGACACGAGTTGTAGGTAATGGCTGATCTCGTCCGGGGTGAACGCAGCTGGGGCTCGCCAGCTGTGGGGGATCCGGTGCTCCGTCAGGGGTGGACCCTTGTCTCGTTCGGACGCCAGCTCAGTCCGTATCCGTGCTGAGCGTGAATCGTCGCCAGCGATCGACGTCGTGCTGCTCGCTATCGGCCAGGGCATGGAAGCCGTCCAGGGCGTCCCTTCCGAGGAGCAGGAGTGCTGGCGGATCGGGTTCGCCGGCGGCGGCGAGAATAGCCTGGGCCACCTTGGCCGGGTCACCGCGTTGGGGACCCAGACCCCGGTTGCCGGTGCGCCCTAGGACCTCGTCGTAGTCGGCGATGCGGACCTCGGAACGGCGGGCGGAGCGGCCGCGGAAGTCGGTGCGCATCGAGCCGGGCTCGACGACCATGACATGCACGCCCAGCGGTGCCAGCTCCTTGCGCAGCGCCCCCGACGCACCTTCGAGGGCGGCCTTGGCCGCCGAGTAGTAACCGCCACCGGGGATGGGGACCTTCGCCCCGATGGAGGAGATGTTGAGGATCAGGCCGGCCTGGCGGGCACGCATGCCCGGCAGCACCGCCTTGATCAGGGCGACCGGGCCGGTGAAGTTGGTGGCGAACAGTTCGGCCACCGCGTCGTCCTCACCCTCTTCGATTGCCGCGGTGTACCCGTAGCCGGCGTTGTTGACAAGCACGTCGATGCGACCGAATCGGTTCTCGGCCGCGACGACGGCCGGAGCGATCGCCGCCCGGTCGGTCACGTCGAGGCCGATGGTGGTCACGTGCTCGGGGTGGGCGAGTTCGAGGTCGGCGACTGCCTGGGGGTCTCGTGCGGTGGCGACTACCTGGTGACCTGCAGCCAGGGCGGCCTCGGCCAGGGCCCGGCCAAGGCCGCTGGAGGAGCCGGTGATGAACCACACGGACATCTCGCGAGTCCTTCCCGGTCAGCTGTTGTCGATGGTCTTGGGGAACGAGCGGACGTTGAGCAGCTCGGGGTCGGGCCCGCCGCGCAGTCCCGTGTCGAGGGCGTCGATGGCCGCCCGCTCCTCGGGCTGGAGGGCGAACTCGAAGACGTCGATGTTCTCGGCGATCCGTGACGGCGTGACCGATTTGGGCAGCGCGGAGCGCCCTTCGTCCAGGTGCCAGCGCAGGATCACCTGGGCCGGCGTCTTGGCGTACTTGGCCGCCAGGGCCGTGATGACCGGGTTCTCCAGCACGTTCCCACTGCCCGGGGCATCCGCGGGGCGGTAGCGGTGGATGCCGCCGATGGGCGACCACGCCTGGGTCACGATCCCGAGCGTCCTATCCGCGGCCTGCACGGTGGCGTTGGTGAAGTACGGGTGCAGCTCGACCTGGTTGACCGCCGGGACCACCTCGGTGGCGTCGAGAAGGCGGGTGAGGTGGTCGGGGCTGAAGTTGGAGACCCCGATCGCCCGGGCCTTGCCCTCGGCCAGCATCTTCTCCGCGACTCGGTACGCAGCGATGGTGTCGTCGAAATCGGCGGGGGCCGGCTGGTGGAGCAGGTACAGGTCGACGTGCTCCACGCCGAGGCGCCGCAGGCTGGCGTCGAAACCGATCCGGGTCTTCTCGGTCCCGTAGTCGCTGATCCACAGCTTGGTCTGGAGGAAGATCTCGGCCCGGTCGACACCGGAGCGGTGAATGGCCTCGCCGACCTGACGCTCGTTGTCGTAGGAGGCGGCGGTGTCGATGAGGCGGTAGCCGTCGCCGATCGCCGTCGTCACGGCGTCGATGGTGTCCTGGGGGGCGGTCTGGAACACGCCGAAGCCGAGGGCGGGCAGCGACACGCCGTTGTTGAGGGTGAGGAGGGGTTGGGAGGTGGCCATGGGAGTCGCCTTTCGTCGGGTGGAATCAGAGGGTCGGTGAGGTCTGGTCGGTGCGGCCGTCAGGGGCGGACGAGCACCTTGAGGGCGCTGCGGTCGTCCATCGCCTTGTAGGCACCGGCGATGTCGTCGAGGGCCACGGTGCGGTCGAAGACCTTCCCTGGGTGGATCGAACCGTCGAGCACCAGGGGCATGAGCCGCTCGATGTAGGCCCGGGCCGGGGCCACGCCGCCGGTGAGGGTGATGTTGGGGAAGAACATGGTGGTGAAGCTGACGTTGGCGTCCTGGTACTGCGGGACGCCGATCCGGCTCACGGTGCCGCCCTTGCGGACCACGCCGAACGCCTGGTCGTAGGCGTCGAGGTAGCCGACTGCCTCGATCACAACGTGGGTGCCATCACCCCCGGTGAGGTCCTTGACCTTGGCGATGCCCGCTTCGCCGCGCTCGGCCACCACGTCGGTGGCGCCGAATTCGACCCCCAGGTCGGTGCGGGCGCGATGGCGGCCCATGAGGATGATCCGTGGGGCGCCGAGCAGCCGGGCCGAGAGCACAGCCGAGAGCCCCACTGCACCGTCGCCGATCACCGTCACCGCGGTGTCGCCGTTCACCCGGCCCTTGGTGGCGGCGTGGTAGCCGGTGCACAGCACGTCGGACAGGGTCAGCAAGTCCGGGAGCAGTTCGGAGTCGAGGCCGACCGGAAGCTTGACCAGGGTGCCGTCGGCCAGCGGCACCCGGACGGCCTGGGCCTGGGCGCCGCCGACGTCGCCCGAGCCCCACACCCCGCCGTGCCGGCAGGAGGTGTGCAGCCCCTCGCGGCAGAAATCGCAGGTGTTGTCGGCCCAGACGAACGGGGCGACCACCAGGTCACCGGTCCGCAGGCGCTGGACGTCGGCCCCGGTCTCTTCGACCAGGCCGAGGAACTCGTGGCCCATCGCCGCCACACCCGAGCGGATCCCGCCACCGTGGTAGGCGTGCAGGTCCGAGCCGCAGACACACGACAGCACGATCCGCACGATCACGTCGGTCGGCTGGAGGATCTTCGGCTCGGCGGTCTCTTCGACGCGGACGTCGCCGGGGCCGTACATGAAGGTGGCGCGCATAGTGATGACCTTCCCGTGGTCGCGAACAGATGAACTGGCGTCGATCGGGTGTAGATCGGCTCCGGGTTTGCCCTACTTTCCAGGACTACTCGCTCCACACCAGCGTAGGAGTGCCTGCTGACCCTCGTACTTGGAAATCGGCCCGTTGCGATGGTGGGTGACGACATACGCGCTCGGGAGAAGCCGTCGGGCCCGACTGCTCAGGTATGGGGTTGCCGGTGAAAGGCAACCGGCGTGCTGCTCCCTGCCAGCATCTCCTCAGTCTTGCGGCGGTCGAACTCCTCGGCGCATCCGACAGAGCAGAAGTAGTAGTCCTGACCCATCGACCGGCGGTGTGCCGCTGCGCGCTCGGGGTCGACGGTCATGCCACAAATCGGATCGACCGCCCCGGCGGGTGCCATCTCGTCGTCGGTCGGAGTAGCCAAGAGGTAGCGCTCCGGTTTGGCGATGAAACGTTGCTGGCAATGCTCGGAGCAGAAATAGATGCGAGTGCCGTGGTAGTCGAGGACAGCGGGAGCGTGGCGAGTTTCCACCTGCATGCCGCAGACGGGGTCCTTGGCGTAGCCGGATCCCCCGCCGAGGCGCTCCCGGCTGCGGTAGAGCCAGTAGAGGAGAGCGAAGGCGACGAGCGCGACGACATTGAGGACGGTGGTGTAGTTGAGGCGGAGGCTGTCGGCGGCGACGACGGTGGGTCGGCTGGTGGGAATCCAGCCGAGCGCCCCGAAGAGGTACTCGGTGGCCAGCCCGGCGGCGGACATGACGGCCCAGAACAGCGCCAGCATCCGGATGGTCATGCGCCGGCCGTACTGCTTGCGGTAGATGAGGAGGAGGGGGAGGGTGATGAGGTCGGCGAAGATGAAGCTGATCACCCCTCCGAAGCTGATGCCGCCTTTCCATAGGGCGGCAGCGAGGGGGACGTTGCCGATCGAGCAGACGAAACTGATAATGGCGACGAAGGGGCCGACGACAGCGTTCTCGATGGTGGTCCAGGTGCCGTGGCCGTGGAGGAACACGCCGTTCCAGACCTGCACGGGGACGAGGGTGGCAAGGAACCCGGCCACGCCGAAGCCGATCACCATCTCCTTGCGGAGCATGGTGAGGTCGCTCATGGTGTAGGCGGCGGCGTCGGCCCAGCCAGCCCGGCTGCGGGCCCGATCCCGCCACGACCGACCGGTGGAGTCGCCACCACTGATCCCCTCATCGTGATGGGCATCGTGGTCGTCTTCGACTCGGGCCCGGGCGTCGGCCAGGGCCCGGCCCCGCAGCCACAGGCCGCCGAGCGCGACGAGTAGGGCAATCATGATGACCCCGCCGACGAGCTCGGCGGCCAAGAATTGCCAGCCGATCAGTACGACGAGCACGATCCCCAGCTCGATGACCAGGTTGGTGGAGGCGAACATGAACACCATCGCCGCCACGAAGTCCGCGCCCCGGGCAAACAGCGAGCGGGCCATGGCCGACGCGGCGTAGGAGCAGCTGGACGAGACCATGCCGTAGAGGGATGCCCGGGTGACCGCAGCGGGGCGGTGATCGCCCAGGCGACGCTGCATCTGCTCACGCGAGGCGAACGCCTGAATGGCCCCCGACAGGGCAAAGCCGAGGACGAGCGCCCATAGCGTGTCCCAGAACATGTAGAAGGCCTCGCGCAGGCTTCGGCCGATGTCGGTGAAGAACTGGGCGACCGTCAGAGTGGCCAAGAGGTCCGCACGCATCGGATGTCCGCTTAGGAGCGCACCAGTCGTTCGATGGCAGCCTGAGCTTCGCGGATCTTTTCGTCCGCTCCGGGGCCGCCTGCCGCCACCGCATCGTGCACGCAGTGCGACAGGTGGTCACCGAGTAGCTCCAGAGCCACCGATTGCAGCGCTTTGGTGGCCGCGGAAACCTGGGTGAGCACGTCGATGCAGTAGGTGTCCTCGTCCACCATGCGTTGCAGGCCCCGTATTTGGCCCTCGATGCGCCGAAGGCGCTTCTGCACCTCGTCCTTGCGGTCGCTGTAACCACGCCTCATCTCGGCCATCCTCCTGGTCGTCGTCGCCTCATCTTACCCCACCGGGGTATACAGGCCGGCGCTCTATCGGTGACGGAAGCGACAAGGAATGGCTTGGTTTATGGGTTGCTTTCAGGGCTATCTGCGGACTACCGGACTCTCGCCCGAGCTGGTTGCCACGACCCCGTGAGGGGCATCCTTCGGGGTCACGCGTGCAGTGCTTTGGTGATCCGGGGGCGACGTGTGCCGGAGTCGGTGTTCGCCAGGGCTCTGCGGAGCTGAGCGAGGACCGTACGGGTCATGCTGCCCAACAGGGCAGGTTCGGTCGTCTGCCCGTCCCACGTGGCACCGGACTGGGCGATACGGACCTGGGCGGCGACGGTGGGATCGCCGGTGGGATCGGTGAGGGGACGTTCGGTGAGACCGTCGACTTCGGCGAGGTTGACCGGGGCGGGATAGCTGGGGTGGGTGGTCCAGGCCAGCACCGGAATGACCAGGAAACCGCTCTCGGGCAGAACGTGCGGGGGCAGGCAGCCGATGACGTGCACAGTGGCGGGATCGAGGCCGACTTCTTCAGTGGCTTCGCGAAGCGCGGTGGCGACCGGTCCGCTGTCGGTGGGGTCGGTAGCGCCGCCGGGAAATACGAGCTGACCGGGGTAGTCGGCCAGGTCGGGGGTGCGGCGGGTCAGCAGGACGCGGGGGCCGGTTGGGGTGTCGCGGAGCAAGACCAGCACGGCAGCGGTACGCAGGCTCACACTTGGTGCCTGTGGGGCTGGGCTGGGGGTCGTGAGGGCAGCAAGAGTGCCGGTCCAGCCGGGGCGGTGGTCGACGGCCTTGTTGACCGTGTCCGGCGAGGCTTGGGGCTCGATGGGCGGTGCGGGGTGCCAGGCGAGTTGGCCGCTGTGCACGCTTAGCAGCGCGACCCCGGGGCCAGGTTCGGGGTCGGCGGGGACGCGGCGGGTCAGTTGGCCATAGCCGGGATGGCCGAAGAGGGCGTGGGCCGGTTGGGGGCCGCTGGGTTGGTCGCTGGTGGACCAGTCGGCGGGGTTGTTCGCTATAGCGACGAGCGCTTGGGTGCAACCGACGAGCTGGGCGGCGGGACCGCCGAAGGGCATCAGGGTTTCGCTCATGGCCGGGACCAGCAGCAGGTTGACCCCGGCCTCGCAGAGCGCGTGCACCGCGGTGGGGTCGAGCAGGTCTCGGCAGATCACGATAGCCAGGTGCCAGCCGTCGCTGGTGACGTAGACGCGCAGTTCCGGCCAGCCGTCGGGCGTGGTGTCTTCGCGGACCGGGTGGTCGGCAGGGGCGTACTTGTCGTGGCGCAGGGGCTGGTCGTCGCCGCGCACCCACGCCAGCGCGGTGTTGCGACGGATCGGGCCCGATCCGTCTGGTGTCGAGCCGGGAGCCTGGTGGTGGTAGGTGCCGGCAAGCAGCAGCCGGGGCCCCTCGGGGCGGCGCACCCAGTGTTCGAGGTGGGCGGCGAGGGCACCGGTGACCGTGAGCTCGGGCAGCACGATGATCGTCGCGCCGGCGGCGGTCGCAGCGGTGAGGAGATGGGTGATCTGCTCGTGCTGTCGGTGGGGGTCGGCCGGCCCGATCGGGTAGCGGCGCTGCTGGCTGTCCTGCGACTCGGTTGACGGTGCCTGGGCCGCCTGTGACCCGGTCAGCTGCGGCTCGGTTGCCGGGGGCATGGCGATCTCGGTGAGCTGCCCGTTGGGGTGGCAGGTCGCGATGATGGTGTCCGGGCCGATCAGGCCGTTGAGGGTCTCGTAGAGGCGGTAGTCGAACACCACCCGGAACTGGGTCGCCCATTGACCGGCGAGGCGGACGTGGCGGGTCTGGTCGAGGCGGTTCGCCAGTCGCCAGGGCGGGGCGGTAGGGGCCAAGGCGGTGAGCTGGCGGAGGTCGGGGGCGTCGAGCGGGAGCGGGTCGCCGACACTGGGCTGGTAGGGGCTACGTCGGCGGAAGGAGTCAGCGAACGTGTGCGCGTAGTGGGTGTCCAGCCAGTCGGCGAGGGCGTGCGCGACTACGACCGCGGGCAGGCCATCGTCAGGGTCGCCGCCGCGGCTGGGGTCCAGGGAGGCGGCCAGGACGGCTCGGGTGATGTCGTCCAAGTGCCCCTCGCTCGGGGTGTCCGGTGTCAGGGCAGTGAGCGGCGCGAGGCGGGCGGTGAGGGCGGCGTCCGTGGCGGGGTCGCCACGGCGTTCCCACAGCAGCGGGTGATGGTCGCGGCACAGTCGGAGCAGGTGCGTGAGGCTGACCAGCGGCTCGGTCTCCGTCGCCAGGACGTCTCGGGTGGCGGCGGCCTGTTGGGTCAGCGTGCTCAGGTGCGCGATGCAGGGCGCGCACGCCCCGGCCGGCACCTCGAGCCTGCCGTCGTCGGAGGGCGGGGGTTCGTTACACGCGCAGCCGTCTGACGCCGGGGTGAGCGATCCACTATCAGGCTGGGTTGGTGCCGGGGTCATGGCCGGGCCACCGAGAGCTGATCAGCAGGAGTGCTGCGGGGCGGGCCGTCGACGGCGGGGGCGGGCAGTCGGAGTCGCTTGAGGGCCAGGGCGTTGAGGGCGACGATGATGCTGGACCCGGCCATAGTGATAGCGGCGATCTCGGGGCGCAGGGTGAATCCGACGGAGGCGAACACACCGGCGGCGATAGGCAGCGCGATGGCGTTGTAGCCGATCGCCCAGCCGAGGTTCTGGCGCATTTTGTGCAGGGTGCCCCGCCCGATGCGCAAGGCAACCGGCACGTCGAGGGGATCCGAGTGCATGAGCACGACATCGGCCGCCTCGATGGCGACGTCGGTCCCCGCACCGATGGCGATGCCCAGGTCGGCCAGGGCCAGGGCCGGGGCATCGTTGACGCCGTCGCCCACCATCGCCACCTTGCGGCCGGCTGCTTGCAGCTCGGCGATCTTGGTGGCCTTGCCTTCGGGGAGCACCTGGGCGATGACGGTATCGATGCCCAACTGGCCGGCAATTCGGTCCGCGGTGACAGCGTTATCGCCGGTAAGCATGACGACCTGGATGCCGGCCTCGTGCAGGGAGGCGACGGCGGCGGCCGCGGTGGGGCGGGGCTCGTCAGCCAGTGCGATGATCCCGGCCGGGGCGCCGTCGACCGCGACCAGCACGGCGGTACGCCCGCTGGCCGTGAACGCATCTCGGCGAGCGGCCAAGTCGCCGAGGGCGACGTGCTCACGCTCAAGGAGCCGGTCGTTGCCGACCAGCACGCGTCGCCCGTCGACCTGGGCGATCGTGCCGTGCCCGGGCACGTTCACGAATCCGTCGGCGCTAGCCGGCGGCACGTCGTGTTCTTGGGCGTAGGCCACGATGGCAGCGGCGAGGGGGTGTTCGGAGTCGCGCTCGACGGCGGCGACCAGTCGCAGCAGCTCGGACTGGGCCAGGACGAGCGCGGCGATGTCGGTGACCTGCGGCCGCCCCTGGGTGAGAGTGCCAGTCTTGTCCATCACCACCGTGTCGATGTGCGCCGAGGTCTCCAGCGCCAGGGCGTTCTTGAACAGCACCCCGCGTTTGGCCCCGAGCCCGGTGCCGACCATGATCGCGGTCGGGGTGGCCAATCCCAGCGCGTCCGGGCAGGTGACCACGACGACGGTGATCGCGAACAGGATCGCCGCGCTGAAGGGCCGGTTACTGGCCAGCGACCAGACCGCCAGCGTCAGCCCCCCGCCGATCAGGGCGACCAGTACCAGCCAGAACGCCGCCCTGTCGGCCAACCGCTGCCCGGGAGCCTTGGAGTTCTGCGCCTGCTGGACCAGCTTGACGATCTGGGCCAGGGCGGTGTCCGCGCCGACCTTGGTGGCCGTGACCCGTACGGTTCCGGTGGTGTTCAAGGTGGCCCCGATCACCGTGTCGCCGGACACCTTGTGCACCGGCAGACTCTCCCCAGTCACCATCGATTCGTCGACATCGGACTCCCCATCGGTGACCACCCCGTCCACGGCGATCTTCGCTCCCGGGCGAACCAGCAACAGATCACCGACCGCCACCTCGGCAGTCGGGACCTCGACCGGCTGCCCGTCGCGCAGCACCAGCGCCTTGGGCGGCGCGAGGTCGAGCAGCGTGCGCAGGGCGTCGTTGGCGCCGCCCCGAGCCCGCATCTCGAACCAATGCCCGAGCAACACGAACGAAGCCAGCACACTGGCCGCCTCGTAGAAGACGTCCCCGCCACCGGTCAAGGTCACGATCAGCGAGTACAGCCAGCCTGAGCCGATCGCCACCGCGACCAGCACCATCATGTCCAACGTGTGCGCTCGTAACGCCCGCACCGCCCCGTCGAAGAAGATCAAACAGGAGTAGAAGATCACCGGCAGGCTCAGTAACAGCTCCCATACGTCTGGCCGCCAACCAAACGGCACCGGCAGGTGTAGCCCGAACACGCTGCTGCCGATCGACGACCACATCAGGATCGGGATCGAGAACACGACCGCAACCAGGAACCGGTTCCGCATATCGGCGACCATCGCTGCCATCGACATCCCGCCGTGCCCGCCGTGCCCCATCATTTCGTGTGGCGACATCTCCTGAGAGCCACCAGCGACGGCCTGGTCGTGGTCGGCGTGGTTGTGGTTGTGGTCGTGGTCGTGGTCGTGGTCGGCGTGGTCGTGGTCGGCGTGGCCGTGGTCGGCGTGGTCGTGATCGGCCGGCGTGGTCGTGGTTGGTCCACCTTGTGCGATGTGCCCAGCAATTGCAGCGTCATCGTCGTGGGCAACATGAGCGTTGTGGCTACTACCGTCGTGATCCGCCTGTCCGCCTACATCGGCATGGCTATCGGGCGCGGCGATGCTGTCCGCCGGTTGGGGGCCCCGGTCGTGGGGGTTGCCCGGTTGGGGTTCCGTCATCGGGTCGCAGAGGTGGTTGGGAACCGACTGACCCACGCAGTGGTAACCGCAGTCGATCACCCAGCCACGCAGTGCAGCCAGAGACGTGAGCGAAGGGTCAAAGGTGACCGTCGCACTCTGCGCAACCGGGTTGGCCTCGACCTGCAGCACGCCGGGACGACGCGACAGGACGGCGGTGACGACGGCCTGTTCGGAGGCCCAGTGCGGCCCGCTGACATCGAGTACGGCGACGGCCTCGTTGTCGTGAACGGAGTGGACGGTGTCAGGCATGTTGGGCTCCGGGGCTGGGGTGAGGCGGGTGTGACTGCGGCCATGCGCAATTGGGCTCGATGTCACCTGGCTGGGACCGGCTGAACAGCTCTCCTTCCACCGGACCGTCCATAGAGTTGCTTCGCACCATGATCACCAGTCTGACCGGTGATACCCCTACAGGGTAGGGGCTTTGGGCCCTAGTCCGAGAGCATCTGGGCTATGGGAGCCATCCCGGCGGGAACCTGCATGACGGCCACCGACTAACCGCTGCCCGGGAACTTGTGGCCCCCACCCGGGCACTCGGGCCTCGGAGGGGGGGCAATGATCGTGCGGTCATCCGGCGGGGTGTCGGTCTCGGTCAGGGACTCTGCCGTAAGGAAGGGAGACCGATCAGCGGCGCGGCGTTGCCGCCTGCCGCCCAGCACGATCCACATCGATACGAGCACGACGAACAAGCCGGAGGCCGTGGCGAGCGACGGGCGCTCGCCGTTGACGACAACGGCAAGAGCGAGCCCGAAGAGGGGCACGGCGAAGGTCCATGCGGCGAGACGGTAGAGCGGGCATCGGCGGGCTTCTTTGAACCAGGCCACGTAGACGGCGGCCGTGCCGATGATGCCGAGAAAGGCGAGGATGGCGACGAACTGGACATTCCAATGGATTTGCGGGACTCCCTCGGTAGCGGCCGACCACCCGGCGAGGCCGACGGCGCCGAGGAGGAACGACCATCCGGCAGCGGCGAGGTTGTCGAGGGTGCCGAGGCGTCGGGCAATGAGCGTGCCGGTGGTAGCCGCCGCGGCAGAGCTGAGCGACAGGACGGCCCCCGAGCCGCCGCCTGCGGGAATGGCGACAATGATCAGCCCGACGATGCCGACGACCAGTCCGGTGATTACCCGGCGGGTCGGCCGCTCCCGGTAGAGCGCCCAGGCGGGCAGGACGATGAGCAGCGGCTGGGCGTTGGCGACCACCGACGCCACACCCGTCGAGAGGTGGGCGGCGCCCAGGTACATGGCGCCGAGCCCGATCGTGCCGTTGGCCAGACCGAGGGCGGCGACGATACCCCATTGGCGTGCTCCGTGGGGCACCGGCCGGTGGCGGGCGGTGGCGAGCCCGACGAGCACGATCCCGGCGAGAAGAGCGCGGAGCGTGGCGAACCACAGAGTGGGGGCGTCGGCCAGTCCGGACCGGATGAGCACGAAGCAGCCGCCGAGCGCCGCCGCTATCCAGATCATGCGGATCGTGGAGGGCCGGGCGTCGGCCGACACTGCTGCGATGTCAGTCATCTTTGGAGCCTCGGAGGACGAGTATCCGCTCGGACGCCTCGCCAAGAGATTGACGCTGCTCAGCAGCCTCGATGCCGCCGAGTGGTGGCCGGTTCGTGCTCATCGACGCCTGGTTCTGGCTGGTGGTCGTCCGACGGATCCTGGCGGTCGTCCGACGGATCCTGACGGCTCGCCTGGCCGCCGCCGCCGCAGCCACCGCCCATGCCACGGCCCATCCCGCCCCGGCGGCGACCGAACGACAAGTAGAGGAATCCGACGACGAGCAGGATCCAGATCCAGTTCGACGCGAGAAAGTTCGTCATGGCGTCCTCCTTGGTTGGTGCATGGTTTGGCGGACCGGATCGCCGACGGCATCGGTGCCCACGGTCGGTGTTGCCTGGGTGTCAACCGCTAGCGAATCCGGCGGCCCGGCCACGTCATTGCCGGGTGGGACGACGAGGACCGGGCAGTGGGCGTGGTGGACGACCTGGGTGCTGACGGAGCCCAGAACCAGTCGGGTGAAACCCCCTCGGCCGTGAGAACCGACCACGACAAGATCAGCGGTCGTACTGGCCGCCACGAGCGTCTTCTCTGGCGTCGGTTCGCCGACGGTCCGGACCACCGGCACGGCCGGCGAGCCGCCCAGAACCTCGTCGACGACCCGGTCGAGGGTCGCCTGTGCTTCGTCGAGGCACGCCTCGCGCAGTGGTCCGGGCACCTTGGCGTGGCCGTTGTGCCCCCCGGGCATGACCCAGCAGCAGATGACCTCCAGCTCGCCAGCCCTCCATTGAGCCTCTTGGGCGGCGGCACGCAGCGCGGCCCGTGCGCCGGGCGAATCGTCCACGCCGACCACGACCCGAGGGATGGAACGAGCCGAGCCCCCACTGTCGGACTTCGATCGTGACGTCATGTTCATGGCCTTCTCCTTTGGGACTGTGGTGGTGGGGTCGGGGCCTCGGGCCTGCCGGTGGCCCGGTTAGTCGCCGCCGTGGTTCATGGCGCCCATCATGAAGGCCATCATCACCGTGCAGGCCAGAGCCACCACGATGAACCCGAAGCCAACAACGCCCGTGGCCACCAGGACGATGGCGATGATGAGCATCGGGATGCAGCAGGCGATCATCATGAAGCCGTGCCGACCATGGCCCATGTGGCCCATGTGGCCCATGTCGTCCATGTCGTGGCTCGGGGCCCGGGTCTCGTCCCCGGCTGGGTGCCGCCCTCGGGCGGTCATGACGTCCTCCGGAGAGAGGCCGGCACGTGGCCGAGCTTGGCGTAGAGGGGGCAGTGGCCGGTAGCGCCGGTGACGACGAGGTCGAGGCCGGCGGCGACCAGGAGCGCTTCGAGCACCACCGCCACCACGCTGCTCGCCCCAGCCAGCAGAATGGCGCCGACGACGACGGCAGCGAGTCCAAGACCGATCCGACCGGCGCGCTCCGCTGGCGTGATGTTGATACTGGCCCGCCGCCGATGATCGGCGAGCGCAGGCGTAGGCGGGCCTTCGGTCGAAGCGCCCTGAGTAGGTTGGTTGCGGGTAGTTGTGGTCATCTTCAGTACCTCCGGATCGTTGGTGTGAGTTCGGATGTTGGTTGGAGGTTCGGGGCGGGTCATAGCCGCACGACCTGGCGGATCGTGGCAGCCACCTCGCGCAGCTGGGTCTGAGCGTCGTCGTCGGATTGACGAGCTGCTGCCAAGACGCAGTGCGCGAGATGGTCGTTCAGCATTCCGACGGCGACCTCTTGCAGGGCCCTGGTCGCAGAGGCGATCTGGGTCACGACCTCGGGACACCAACGATCCTCTTCGATCATGCGCTGGAGACCGCCGACCTGCCCTTCGATCTTGCGCAATCGAGCCAGATAGTCGGCCTTTCCCGAGGCATATCCCCGGGTCCGCCCGCCCACTGCCGCAGCATCGATCCTGGTCATCGAGCACCTCCTGCATGCGTGTCGCTGCGAGGCTTCCCCGACAGTTCGTCAACGATTCGTCGGTACTCCTCGGAATCGATCTCGCCTTTGGCGAGCCGCTCGTCGAGGATCCGGCGAGCGTCGTCCCGCCGGTCGTTGGCCGACCCTCGGTGGAACGCCGTGGAGACCAGCGCGTAGACCGCCCAGATAATGAGCGCCCAGAACGCAATCATGCCGACCCACATCAGGCCCACTTCCCAGAACGACCAGCCACCGCCGCCGTACCAGAGCATCATCACGACCACCTCCTGGGGTCCCGCGGTCGGGACCACTACGTCTATGGTGCCGCCAGATACGGGTAGGGGGTAGGGCCTTTGGTCACATCGGGGACCTGGAAGGATCGACGAAGGATTAGGGCCCAAAGCCCCTACCCGCTAGGGGTATCCCTGGTCAGGCTGGTGGCCATGGTGCGAACCAACGCCGTGGACAGCCGAGTGGAAGGGAGGCAGACCATGACCGCGATATCGCCAGAGCCGGCCGGGGTCGAGCCCCAGGTGAAGTCGATGTGGCCCAAGGATGCGTTGCGGATCAGCTTCGGGCTGATCTGGTTGATCGACGCCATCCTCAAGTGGTTGCCAGGGTTTCGCTCCGACTACATGAGCACGATCATGGGTACGGCCCAAGGCCAGCCCGGCTGGCTCCGGCCATGGTTCGATTTCTGGATCAATCTCCAGCACCCGCGGACGAATCTCTTCGTGGACCTGGTGGCGACGGCGGAGACGCTCATCGCGCTGGCGTTGATCTTCGGTTTCGCCCGCAAGCTCACCTACATCGCCGCTGCCATCTTCAGCGTGCTGATCTGGGCCACGGCCGAGGGCTTCGGCGGGCCCTACACCTCGGGGGCCTCCGACATCGGCACGGGCATCATCTATGCCGTGGTCTTCGTGGGCCTGCTGGCCCTGAGCTACTACGCCGGTCCAGCCCGCTGGAGCGTCGACTACTACCTGGAGAAGCGGATCTCGTGGTGGTGGTGGGTGGCCGAGATGCGCCGGCCAGCGCCAGCCCAGCCCCAACCGGTGCCGGCGCTCCCGGCCGAGCGTCGTTCGGCAGAAGGTCAACATCGGTAAGCCTGTACCTTATACGGGTATAGGGTACTAGCCGGCCGGGAGGAGACGGGATCGTGAATGGGTCGGACATCGGGGTGATCGTCGCGGACGTGGCGGTGGCAGGCATCTTGGGGTGGTGGTTCTTCGGGCCGAAGAAGACGGTCGAAGCCACGGTGGCCGCCGGCGTGCAAGAGGTCCGAGTGACCGTCCGTGGCGGGTACAGCCCGAACCGGATCCGAGTCCGGGCCGGTCTGCCGGTCCGGCTGGTCTTCGACCGCCAGGAGAGCGGTGATTGCACGTCGAAAGTTGTGTTCCCCGATTTCGGAGCGAGCGCAGAGCTTCCGGCGTTCGGCCAGTCGGCTCTGGAGCTCACCCCACAAAAGGCCGGCGAGTACGGCTTCTCGTGCGGGATGAACATGATCCACGGGATGCTCGTGGTCGAAGACGCGGTCTCGGGCATCGACCTACCCGAGCAGGGATTTTCCGATCAGAGCCGAGTTGGCGGGGACGATCCCGGCAAGCACGAGAAGCTGATGCCCGCGCCGGTCCCCAGCGAAGTGACGGCGGCGATGGTGGCCGATAGCGGCGTACAGGAGATCAGCGTCGTGGTCGACGGTGGCTACCAACCGTCGCGAGTCCTGGCCCGAGCCGGCGTGCCCATCCGAATGCGCTTCGACCGCCGCGACGATGGCCCATGCTCGGAGCGGGTGCTCATCCCCGACGCCGGAGTTGATGCCACCTTGGCGTCGGGTGACACGACGGACATCGACCTGCCGGCGCTGAGCCCGGGGAGTCACGAGTTCCGCTGCGGGATGGGCATGCTGCACGGCACGATCGACGTGACCGACATCGTGCCGCCGATCGTGCCGGATTCAGCGGCGGAACCCCAACCCGAGCCGGGCGAGGACGCCGAGGCGGCGGAGCGCCGGGCGGAGAGCAGGGACCTGCTGCTGCGGGTGGTCCTCGGCGCGGTGTTAACGCTGCCGGTGTTGTTCGGAGTGATGGCCCACGACTTCTTCGACGCCAGCTGGTTGCCGCCGATCCTCATCAACCCGTGGTTCGGGCTGGGGCTGATCACTCCGGTCTTCGTCTACACCGGCTGGCCGATCCACCGTACCGGCTGGTTGGGGCTGGCCCACCGCAGCCCGGACATGAACTCGCTGGTCACCATCGGTGCGTGCGCCGCCTACCTCTACAGCCTGGTGGTCACGGTCGCCCCCTCCTTCGCCCCGGCCAAGGTCCGCGGCGTCTACTTCGAGGAGGTCGGCTTCATCCTGACCCTGATCCTGCTCGGCCGGCTGTTCGAGGTGCGGGCCAAGGCCGGCACCGGTGAGGCCATACGAGCGCTACTCGGCCTGCGGGCCAGGACGGCCACGGTCGAGCGCAACGGCACCGAGATCGAGGTGCCGATCGAGGAGGTGCACACCGGTGACGTGGTCCTCGTCCACCCCGGCGAGAAGATCCCCGTCGACGGCAAGGTGGTCGAAGGGCACTCGGTCGTCGACGAGGCCATGATCACCGGGGAGCCGGTCCCCGTCGAGAAGGACCCGGGCGATCCGGTGACCGGGGCGACGATCAACGGCACCGGGTCGCTACGGGTCCGGGCCACCGCGGTGGGCGCCGACAGCGTGCTGGCCCAGATCGTGGACATGGTGCGGCGAGCCCAGGCGTCCCGGGCGCCCATCCAGCGCCTGGTCGACCAGATCTCCGCGGTGTTCGTCCCGGCAGTGTTCTACGTCGCCCTCGGCGCCTTCGCCCTGTGGTACGTGGCCGGACCGGCGCCGGTGTTCACCTATGCCCTGATCACCGCCATCGCCGTGCTCATCATCGCCTGCCCGTGCGCGCTGGGCCTGGCTACCCCCTTGGCCATCATGGTCGGCACCGGCAAGGGCGCCCAGCACGGGATCCTGTTCCGCAACGCCGAGGCCATCGAGACCTCCCGGGGGCTCGACACCATGGTGATGGACAAGACCGGCACGATCACCGCCGGCCATCCCGTCCTCACCGATGTCGTCCCCTCGGCTGGGTTCGACGCCGACGACCTGGTACGTCTCGTAGCCGCGGTGGAGGGCGACTCCGAGCATCCGCTGGCCGCAGCCATCGTCGCCGGCGCCGCCGCCCGAGGCCTGGCACCGTCGCGAGCCGACGACTTCGCGTCGGTCACCGGCCAAGGTGTCGCCGCCACCGTCGAGGGCCGCCGGGTACTGGTCGGCAACCTCCGACTGCTCAAGGGTGCCGGTATCGACCCCGCCCGTCTCCCCGCCGTGGCGGCAACGCTCGCCGCTGAAGGGAAGACCGCCATGCTCGTCGCCGTCGACGGACAGGCGGCAGGGGTGGTCGCGGTGGCCGATCCCATCAAGGACGACTCCGTCGCCGCCATCGGCGCCCTCCAGCGCCTCGGGCTGGAGGTGGTGATGATCACCGGCGACGCGCACAGCACCGCAGAGGCCGTCGCCCGAAAGGTCGGGATCGACCGGATCCTGGCCGAGGTCCGCCCCGAAGACAAGGCCGCCGAAGTCGCCCGGCTCCAAGGTGAAGGGCGAAAGGTGGGCATGGTCGGCGACGGCATCAACGACGCCCCTGCCCTCGCCCAGGCCGACGTCGGTCTGGCCATCGGCACGGGCACCGACATCGCCATCGAGGCCGCCGACGTCACCCTCATGTCCGGCTCGGTCGCCGGGGTGGTCACCGCCATCGGCATCTCCCGGGCCACCATGGCCAACATCCGCGAGAACCTGATCCTCGCCTTCGGCTACAACGCCCTCGGCATCCCCATTGCCGCTGGCCTGCTCTACCCGCTGTTCGGGATCGTCCTCTCCCCCATGATCGCCGCAGCAGCGATGGCTCTCTCATCGCTGTCGGTGGTGACCAATGCCAACCGGCTGCGCGGTGCCAAAACCGTCCACCTCGACCGTCGGCCTGCTGTCACGCCATCCCTCCCCGACGGACAGGACCCTTCGGGCCACCAACGGCCTTTGGCCATGGAAAGGCAGAGCCGGTGACCAACCAGGCCCAATCCCCGCCGCCCGGCGACCGCCCAGTCCCGACCGCGCCACCACCCCCACCTGCGTGGCGCCACTGGCTGTGGCTGCTCCCGATCGCGGCATTCATGGTGCTGTGGTTCGTCCTCCCCGGCCTACCCAAGAGCACCCCCACCCACAACCTCACGTACTCCCAGTTCATCTCCGACGTCGACACCAAGCAGATCAAGTCGGTCACCATCTCCTCGAACGGCACCGCCTCGGGAGGGCTACGCAACGGTCACGACTTCACGACCCAGATCCCCGTAGAGCTTGCCGGCTCCGCCTTGCTGAACCGCCTGGAGAAGGCGAACGTTTCGATCGTGGCGTCGCAGCCGTCGTCGAGCTTCGGCTCCCAAGTGCTCTCCTGGCTGATCCTGCTGGTGCCGTTCGCGCTCATCTGGTGGCTGTGGCGACGCATGTCGAAAGGAGCGGCCGGCCAGATGCAGGGAGCGATGGGCGTCGGGAAGTCCAAGGCCAAAGTCTTCGACGCAGAGCACCCCGACACCACCTTCGCCGACGTCGCCGGCTACGAAGGGGTGAAGGCCGAAGTGGCCGAGATCGTCGACTTCCTACGCCAACCTGACCGCTACCGCCGGGTCGGGGCGAGCGCCCCCAAGGGAGTGCTCATGATCGGGCCGCCCGGGACCGGCAAGACGCTCCTGGCCCGGGCCGTAGCCGGCGAGGCCGGGGTGACGTTCTTCTCCGTCGCCGGCTCCAGCTTCGTCGAGATGTTCGTCGGGGTCGGCGCCGCCCGAGTCCGCGACCTGTTCGCCGAGGCCCGGAAGCGGGCACCCGCCATCGTGTTCGTCGACGAGATCGACGCCATCGGCCAACGTCGGGGAGGAGCGGGAGCGATCGTCTCCAACGACGAACGCGAGCAAACCCTCAACCAACTGCTCTCCGAGATGGACGGCTTCGATCCGGTCTCGGGCATCGTGGTGCTCGCCGCCACCAACCGTCCCGAGGTTCTCGATCCCGCCTTGCTGCGCCCCGGACGCTTCGACCGTCAGATCACCATCCCCCTGCCCACCCTGGCCGACCGAGAAGCGATCCTTGGGGTGCACAGTCACGGGAAGCGCCTCGATGCCGATGTCGACCTGTCCGTCGTCGCCCGAGGCACTCCAGGCTTCTCCGGTGCCGATCTGGCAAACCTGGTCAACGAAGCGGCCATCTGGGCCGTGCGTGACCGACGCGACGTCCTCGACGCCGCCGACTTTGAGCGGGCCCGCGACCGCATCCTCCTGGGCCGCCGCGAGGGTTCCAACGTGCTGCTACCCGAGGAAAAACACGCCGTGGCCGTCCACGAAGCCGGCCATGCCCTGGTCGCCGCGCTGTCGGCCCACGCCGACCCCGTCGCCAAGGTCACTATCCTCCCGGCCGGCCAGACCCTCGGCGTCACCGAGCAGCTGCCTCTGGTCGAACGGCACCTCTACGGTCAGGACTACCTCGACGACGCCCTGGCGGTCCGCCTCGGAGGGAGAGCCGCCGAACTGGTTGAGCTCGGCCAGGGATCGACCGGGGCAGCCAACGACCTGGCCCAAGCCACCGATCTGGCCACCAAGATGATCCGGGAGTTCGGACTGTCCCCGGCCCTCGGACCTGTCAGCTACCCCCAAGGGGGGTCGCTGTTCCTCGGCGGCGGCGGCGCAGAACTCTCGTCACGGCCCTTCGCCGAGGCCACCCAAGCCGCCATCGATACCGAGGTCGCACGTCTCGTGCGCGAAGCCGAACGCCAAGCCATCGAACTCCTCGAAACCCACCGTCCCGAGCTGTCACATCTGGTCGATCTGCTCGTCGACCACGAAACCGTCGACGGCGCAGTTGTCTATGAGATCATCGGCAAGGCGGCTCCCAGCGACGACCGGGCAATGACCATCGCGCCCCGCCGCGCCGCCGCCAACGCTGAGCACGAAGGTGTCTCACGAGCCCCCCGAGCGGCCGCGGCAGCCCGCGGTCTGGACGAAACGCCGTGACCGGCGCCCATCTGGCTCACCCAACTGCGCACTCGACCAAGCCGCGCCGGCGCTCCCTCCCACCTCAAAACAGAGGCGCAGTGCTCACGCTCTCCGAGCTCGATGCAGTCCTTTTCGACCTGGATGGGGTGCTCACCGACACCGCCAGCTTGCATCAGGCCGCATGGACCGAGACTTTCGACCAGCTCTTCGACCACATTGCCGCCCGATCGGGCGGCCGGGACCGGCCGACGGTGTTCAGCGGCGACGACTACCGGCGCCTCGTTGACGGCGAGCCACGCCTGGACGGGGTGCTCCATGTGCTCGATGATCGCCGAATCGCCCTTCCCGAGGGGCAGCCGTCGGATCCGGCTGGCCTGTCGAGCGCATGGGCCGTCGCCACGAAGAAGGACGAGCGCTTCACCACCTTGCTGAAAGAGCACGGCCCACAAGTCTTCGAAGGTGCCGAAGGCCTTCTGGAGTGTCTGCACGCCGCGGGGGTGTCGGTGGCGGTGGTCTCTGCTAGTCGTCACTGCCACGACGTGCTCGCCCAGGCCGGCCTGGCGCCCTTCGTCGATGTGGTCGTTGACGCCCAAGTGGCGGCTGCAATGGCGCTTCGGGGGAAGCCCGACCCCGCCGTCTACCTGGAGGCAGCCCGGCGCCTTGGCGTCGATCCTGCGCACGCAGCAGTCGTCGAAGACGCCATCGCCGGGGTAGCCGCCGGCCACGCCGGGCGCTTTCACACCGTGGTCGGCGTCGATCATCACCACCGCCCCGAGGCGCTCTTGGCGGCCGGCGCGCGTCTGGTCGTCGAGGACCTTCGAGCGCTCGAACTCGTCGGGCCAGGACCGCTGACCGACGGCTGGCACCTCGACTACCGGCCGGTCCATGAGCATGGCGAAGGGATGCGCGAGACGCTCCTCACCCTTGCCAACGGCTACTTCGGCACCCGGGGCGCCGCCACCTGGGCACAAGACGATGGCACGCACTACCCGGGCACGTACCTGGCCGGGCTGTACAACCGACTGGACAGCGACGTCCTCGGGGGCGTCGTCGAACGAGAGTCCATGGTGCGGGCCCCCAACTGGTTGCCCCTCACGTTCTCGGCCGACGGCGGTCCCTATCTTGGCGAGCCAGGAGTCGAGGTCTCACACCAGGAGCTACGCCTGGACCTGCGATGTGGGGTCCTGCGCCGCCGCTACCGGGTGGTCGATCCAGACGGGCGTCGCAGCACGGTCACCGAGCGGCGCTTGGTGTCAATGGCCAACCCGCACCTCGCCGCCTTGCAGGTGGAGCTGGTAGCCGAGAACTGGTCAGGCACGCTCTCCGTCCGCTCGGGGATCGACGCGACCGGCTGTGCCGATCAGACGACGGAGGCTCGCCTGCTCTCCCACTGTCATCTCTCCTTGGTCAGCTCCGGCGAGGACTCCGGCGGGGCAGTGTGGCTGGCGGCTCGCACCACTCAGTCCGACGTGCTCGTGGCCGAGGCCACCCGCACCAGCACCAGCACCAGCACCAGGACCGATCAGCCCTCGGGGCTCCCGGTGTTTCAACGTTCGCCAAACGCCGTCGCCCACGAGTGGCGCATCCCCATCGTCGCCGGAGCCCGTTGCTGCGTAGAGAAGGTCACCGCCATCTACACCTGCCGGGACCGAGCCATTTCCGACCCCATTGGTGCCGCCCGTCGGGCGTGTGTGGAGGCGCCGGGGTTCGTTGAACTCGTCGCCGCGCAGCGCGCCGCTTGGGCTCGGTTGTGGTCGCAGGCGGCCATCGAGATCACTGCCGCCGGCAGGCCGGCCGGGATAGTGAACCTCCACCTCTACCACGTCCTCCAGGTCGCGACGCCTGCTGTCGCCGACCTCGATTGCGGGCTCGGGGCACGCGGCTTGCATGGGGAGGGCTACGACGGCCATGTCTTCTGGGACGAGCTGTTCGTCTTCCCGATACTCAACCTTCGCTTCCCCCGCTCCAGTAGGGCACTGCTCCGCTACCGGGGCCGGCGGCTGGGATCGGCCCGGCGGCTGGCTGTCGCCTCCGGTGAGGTCGGCGCCCGCTTTCCCTGGCAGTCTGCGAGCGATGGATCCGACGTCACCCCCACGATGCTCTTCAACCCCCGATCGGGCCACTGGGTGGCCGATCGCTCCTCCCACCAGCGCCACGTCGGCCTGGCCGTTGCCTACAACTACTGGCAGCACTGGCAGACGACCGGTGACGACGCCTTCTTCTTCGGGGAAGGCGCCGAGGTCGTCGTCGAGGTCGCCCGCCACTTCGCCTACCTGGCGAGTTACGACGAGCAGCTCGACCGGTACCACCTCCGCGGGGTCATGGGCCCCGATGAGTTCCACGACGGCTACCCCTGGACCGATACCCCTGGTATCGACGACAACGCCTATACCAACGTCCTCGCCGCTTGGCTGTGCGCTCGGGTCGTCGAGCTCGCCGAACGGCTCACCCGCCAGGGCCGCGGGGACGTGCTCGCCGGTCTCGGCGTCGATGACGAGGAGTTGCTCAGACTGGACCACGTTTCGCGTCGCCTCTCCGTCCCGTTCCACGAAGGGGTGATCAGTCAGTTCGCCGGCTACGAACGCCTCGAGCCGATCGATCTCGACGCCTACCGATCCCGCTACGCCAATATCGGGCGGCTCGACCTCATCTTGGAGGCCGAGGGCGACACCGTACGCCGCTACCAGGTGGCCAAGCAGGCGGACACCCTGATGCTCTTCTACCTCTTCTCGCTCTCCGAGCTGCGGGAGGTCTTCGCCCGGCTCGGCTATGAGCTCACCGAGCCCTGCGTCGAGAACACCATCGCCTACTACACGGCGCGGACCACCCACGGGTCCACGCTGTCGAAGGTCGTCCACGCCTGGGTCACCGCTCGCTCCGATCGGCGGGCCTCATGGCACCAACTCACCGGCGCGCTCGCCGCCGACATGGCCGACATCCAGGGTGGGACGACGAGGGAAGGAATCCACCTGGGCGCCATGGCCGGGACGATCGACCTGCTCGGTCGCTGCTACAGCGGCCTTGAGGTCCGTGCCGACATGCTCGTGGTGGAGCCCGCCCTCCCCGAAGAGATCGAGCGGATGGGGCTCACCATGACCTACCGCGGCCATCGGCTCGACCTGCAGGTGGACCACGACGAGGTGGTCGTCACCTCCGCCGCCGGTGCGGCCGCGCCGATCACCGTCCTCATCGGCGGCAAGCGGCACACGCTCCGCCCTGCAGGGCGCCTCTGTCGACCCCTGCCGGGGGCGATCGCCGACCCGGGTCGCTCCGGCACTCATATCGGTCCACTGCTGCGCTGGGGCGCGCTCGGTCAACACCGTCGCTCACGACCCGTCGGCACTGCTCCCACACCGCCAGCACAACCCCACAAGGAGGAAACCATGGCCACCACGACCGACCCTGTCTGCGGCATGACCATCGAGGAGTCCGCAGCCGCCGGTAGCGCCGTTTACGAGGGCATCACGTACAGCTTCTGCTCAGCCGCCTGCCAAGAACGCTTCGAGGCCGATCCCGCCACCTACGCCTCCGGCGATCGGTAGCGCCCGCTCGTCCGTCTTCTTGGTCACGCTGGCTCCTGAGGAGCCGGGAGGTGGCGTCAACGGCGCTTTTCCTGGACGAGAGGGCGCGCTCTCCGTTCGGTGGTCTTTGCGCTAGATGCCAAAGGCCTCGTTCAGGGCCGTTCGAAGGGTGGCCTGGTTCAACTGACCGATATGGCGACCCACGATCTTCCCAGTCGGTGAGACGAATACCGTCGTCGGCAGGCCATAGAGACCGTATTGGATGGCCACTGCCCCACCGACGTCCGACACCACCGGGTAAGTGACGTGCAACCGCGCGAGAAAGGTACGGGCCGCGGTCGACGTGTCGTTGGTGTCGATCCCGAGGAACACCACCTTTCCCTCCTCCCCACGGTAGGCGTTCTCCAAGAGCGGCATCTCGGTTCGGCATGGAACGCACCACGACGCCCAGAAGTTGATGACCAGTGGCTTGCCCCGCAACTCGGACGGTGAGATTTCCGTGACAGGGTTGACGAGGTTGGGGAGTGAGAATGCCGGCGTCGATGCTCCGGTCCGGCCGACCAGAACCGCCGGCGAGTCGCCCCGGGGGCGTGACGCGACCTGCCACGCCGCGACACCTCCGAGAGCTACCACGATGATCGCGCCCAGCACCATGAGCTTGCCCCGCCGCGTCAGGAGCCGGGCCCTTCGGCTCGCCACCTCAACTTGGGGCAGCCTCATGAATCTTGGAACTTCTTTCGATCGATCAGGATCAGGGAATCCAGGCCGGCGGCGGTCACTGGGCCAATGATCTTGGCAACCACCCTCCCGCTTGGATCAATCACGAACTTGGCCGGTGGCGCCTCCACTCCGTAGTCGACCTCCAGCCTTCCTGTGGTGTCCGGAATGACCGGGTAGAGGCCCATCCAGGGACCGAGGAGCGACCGAGCGCCGGCGATGGAGTCATTGAAAACAACTCCCACTAGCTGGGCACCGTCGGGCGGGCTCTTGGCGAACTTCACGAGTTGGGGCTGCTCCTGGCGACATGGCACGCACCAACTGGCAAAGAAGTCGATGATCACGTAGCGACCCCGTTCGGCGGCCAGGTCGAACGTCTCCGCGGTCAGAGTCGGTCCGGCGATGGCCGGCGCTCGGCGACCGATTAGCGGGCTCTGGGCGTCGTAGACCGTGGCCGGGGGGGCGGTGGCGAGAAGGAACACCATCGCCGCCACGACGATTCCGGCCGCTGCCACGATCCAGCGGATCCGGTGTCCAATGCGTCGTTGCCTTGGCTGGTCCATCCGGTGGGACCTCACCTGGAGCCGGGCGGCCGATGGGCTAGCGATATCGGTTGGAACAACATCGGCCATCGCCTTGGTTCACACCGGGGGCCAACCGTAGCGGGCGAATATCCGTTGCAGTGGTCGGAACCATGCCTCCCACGTCCCAGTAACGAAGAGCACGCCCACCCCGACCAGGAGCGTGCCGCCGACAATCTCGATGTGGTGTCCGTGCCGCCGAAGCCAGCCCATCGATCGCCGGGCGCGGTTGAGCCCCAAGGCGAGCGCGATGAAGGGCACCCCGAGCCCCAGTGAGTAAAGGATCAAGAGCAAGGCGCCCCAGGCAACGGTCTGCGTCGCGGCTGCGGCGGCCAGGATGGCGGCGAGCACCGGGCCGAGGCAGGGCGTCCACCCTGCGGCAAAGGCTACGCCGATGCCAAAGGCCCCCCGAGTGCCGGAGGGCAGACGGGCCATGTCGATCCGTCGTTCCCGCAGCAAGACCGGGATGCGCAAGAGACCCATCAGGGAGAGGCCGAGGAGGATGATGCCGATGCCCATGATCCGCACGAGCGTGGGCAGCACGCCGAGCACGAAGGAACCGAAGAAGGCCGACGCCGTTCCCAAGGCGGTGAAAACCACCGTAAAGCCTGATACGAAAGCGATCGACGCCCAGAGGATGGACCTCCGAGCCTCCCGGGTCCCCAGCGCGGAGGTCGGCAGGGCCGAGATGTACGAGACGTAGCCCGGCAGGAGGGGAAGACAGCAGGGTGAGCTGAACGAGATGATGCCGGCGGCGACGGCCAAGAGGGGAAGAAGGTACGGCGACATCAACGACTCACAGTAGTAGGTGAGCTATGCTCCAGGGCAGGCACTAACTCGATCCGGGGGACTGCACAAGCGGTGGTGGTCAACAACCTACGATTCATTGTAGTAATTTGGGGAGACCCCACGACCACCGAGCCCAGAGGGCTGAGTTCGTCAGCCACCCGAGCGCGGCTGGGCGACCTCTTCTTCTCTACTGGAAGGCACGCATGATCGGGCTTGCTATCCATTTCACCCAGCGCGCAGCTCCCTCCCTGCGTCAAACTTTGGCAGCTCGTCTCCACGGATGAGGAGACAACGCCTCCTTCGCGGAGGGAGACTCCACCGTCATCGTTATCCCAAGCCAACGTCACCGACGTTGGTCACTGGCGTAGCCATCCTGACGATCACCGCTTCTGGGCTGGGCATCGACCTCGGCGAGTCCACCCGGGCAGGCGCCGATCAACTATCGGACGCCAGGAACCAGGCCACGCAACTGACCCAAGAGCTGGCATCCACCGGCCGTCAGATCTCTGCACTCGGCCAGCAGTTCGACCAGGCCCAGCTGGAGGTGGCATCGGCCCGACAGGAAATAGTGGTGACCCAAGCGAAGATTGCGGCGACCCAGCGACAAATCACAACTGATAGGGGAAGCCTCAAGAAGGCGGCGATCAACCAATACGTGGCTGGCGGAGGAACGGGGGCAATCAATCCACTCTTCGCTGGTGACCAGCGTACGGCGGCGGCTCGCCAGGTCTACGCCCAAGTGGCCGAGGGAAACCTCTCGGTTGCCCTAGCCAACCTCCACACGGCGCAGAACCTCCTCGACCAGCAGAACTCTGTCCTGCAACAACATGAACAGGCAGCGGCCAGTTGGGCCAATTCCGCACAGCAGGCCGAGCAGCAGGCCGCGCAACTCCAGGCCCAGCAGAGCGCGGCGCTCTCACGGGTCAACGGTCAGATCGCGACGCTGGTGGCACAGCAGCAGGCAGAAGCAGAAGCCGCCGCGCAGGTTGCGGCCCAGCAGAAGATCCAAGCAGCGCAGAAACTGGCTGCGGCGTCAACGGCCACTACGTTGCCGCCCAGCGCCCCCAGTGCGCCCGGCGCGAAGTCACCATCGCCGCCAGTTGCGATCGCCACTTCCGGTGCGTCTCCCCCTTCAGCCGGTGGGGCGGCGACCGCGGTGGCTGCGGCCGAGTCATATGTCGGGGTGCCGTACGTATGGGGGGGCGCCAGTCGAGCCGGTGTGGACTGTTCGGGGCTAACCATGCTGGCGTGGGCTACGGCCGGTGTGCAGCTTCCGCACTACTCAGGAGCGCAGATGTCCGCCACCACGCCGGTTCCGGTGTCGGATCTCCAGCCAGGTGACCTGCTGTTTTACGGACCGGGCGGCAGCGAGCACGAGGCCATGTACATCGGCGGGGGGAGCATGATCGAAGCTCCATATACCGGTTCGGTGGTACGAATCACCGGACTGCGCCTCGGAGACGGGTTCGTCGGAGCAGGTCGTCCGTAATGGAGGAACCCCTCGGATGACGGGCATAGCGCACCGAACACGACGCCCTCGAACATAGGTGGGCCCGCTGTATTCGACCATTGCGTGCGGGACGAAACCGCCTTGGGTAAAGGGCAGTGGCCGGCTACCAAACGAGGCAGTAGCCGACGAGGCCGAGGCGCACGAGAATGAAGACAGCGATCGCGCCGAGCACGAGGCCCGGGAGAAGAAGTACTGGCCACCACGGTGACCGGAGCCCACCAGGTGGCGGCGCGCTCATGGCCGACAGGCGTTCGGCCAGTCCGCCCAGGGACGAGAAGGCAGCCAGGAGTGGGACATCGGCCGCTCCCGCGACGGCCAGCAGGGCCGAGCGTAGGCGAATCCTGGCGTGAGGGACCGAGCCTGCGGCAGTTTCGTCGGCCCAACGTTCGAGGGCGATTCGCAACGTGCGGGCACTAGCCCTGGCGGGCGGCCAGAACCACGCACCTCGTTCTACCGCCGAGGCCATGGCCAGGTAACGGCCGTGGGCCAGCTGGAGGTGGGCGGTTTCGTGCGCACAGACGAGGTCGATCTGATCGGCCGACAACGCGTCCACGAGCCCGGCGGTGAGAAGCACCTGTCCGGGTCGAGATCGTGAGCCAGGCACGCTCAACGCAAGAGGGCGAGGATCGGGCAATACGACCACCTCGCAAGACCTGATTTGCGACAAGCGGACACCTACGGATGGCTCCACCCAGGCGTCCTTGGCCCCGCGTCGTCCTTTCCACAGTGAGAGAGCACCGCGGATCAGCACCGAGAGGGTGACAAGGAGTGCCGACATCCCGAAACCCCACCAGTCCGATGCCAGCTGTCCGAACACGCGCTCGCAGGTTCCCGCTTCCGTGGACAGTCCGGTAGCCGACAGAGCCCATGGGGCCGACAGAAGTAGGCCGGCGACCACCGTCACTACCATCCCGCATGCAAGAGCTACAGCACACAGTACGGACCACGTGCCAGGGTGGAGCCGCCGGCCGATGCCGCTCAGGAGCCGCGGCAGAGCGAGCAAGCTGAGCCCGGTGGCCGCCAGGACCAGAATCAACGCTCGTTCCCATCGAGCAGCATGCGACGGAGCTGGATGCGGTCCGCCTTGTCGAGTCGCTCTACGAAGTTGGCAAGGGTCGCGGCGCGTTCACCGTTCAAGCGCATCACCTGATCCATGCGGATCGCCGTCCACTCCGACCGACTGGCAGTGGGATGGTACGCGAAGGCTCGTCCGTCCTTGCGCCGCTCCAGGCGCCCCTTCTTCCACAGGCGGGCCAGCGTCGTCATGACCGTCGTGTATCCGATGGTGGGGCCCATGGGTAATGCCTCGTGGACCTCCGCTGGCGTCATCCAGCCGGTGTCGGCCCACAAGACATCCATGACGGCGTCCTCCAAGGCTCCCATTGGGAGCCGGTTCCCTCGCATTCGTTTCCTCTCCTCCATACTTTCGCTCCCGGTACAGCATCTCACCGCCCGGCAGGGCAAGAGGTCTCATTACCCGCGCGGCGACCCCGATGCTGTCGGGGTAGGAACCACCTGCTCCTCCCCCTGGTCACTCCCGCTCGCTCACTTGGGATCGGTCCTTCGGCCACCGATCGCCCAGGGTGAGAGCGACGCCGACAGAGGAGTCTTTCTACGATTCTCTGTCGTAACGTAGACCAGCGACCATTGAGTCCCCATCGGCTCGCCTGGCATCAAGTGCCCATATGAGTCCAGTAGCGTGCCTCCTAGACAATTGGCGGGTACCTTTGTTACGATTGACTGTCGTAGATCGAGACCAGGAACGAACCACTGTGCTCTGGCTGCTCGTCATAGCGTGCGTATCATCTCGCCGTGGATTCCGCCGTCGCCCGGCGAACGAGGCCGGTCCCGTCACGTACGCCTTCGTCGAGCGCCAGGGCGCGAACTGCTGATGGGGAATCGGCCTGATCCTCGCTCAGGGCAGCCAGGAGTGATGGCCGACCCGATCGACATCGACTGCCATGGGAAGGCTCAGCGACGGTAAGCGGGGGGCGCTCGAGTAGCGCGGGGGTGCTACTGGCGGGAGGGGGGAGGGTGGTACGAAAGGCAGGCGGACAGGGCAGGTGGCGTCTGCGCATTCTCCGTTCCCTTGGCGCCATTCTCGTAGTTGGAGGGACCCTGTCCTTGGCGCTTGGATTAGCCGGTCTAGCTACGCCAACGTCGTTCGCTAGCGCCGATAATGGCTACGGTCCCGGCGTCGGCCCACAGTCCCCTTCGGGCCATTGGGGCGGCGCCTACACGCTGCAAAATGTCGCCGGCCTGGCGTACTGCATCGAGCCGGGTGATGCCGACCCTGTCCAGCTCCCGACGTACCAGTGGAGCGCCATTCCCTATCCTGGCAGCCCCTACTTCACCAACGGCGAGATGGCAGCACTCGCCTTCTTCGCCCAGGAGTACCAGGGGTCCGGCTTTCCCGGCTACAGCGTGAACGACACCGCGGCGGCCATTGCTCAGGTGGCGTATGCCTCCGGTGGCGGTCTCACCCCACCTGTCAGCCAAGGTCCCCCGGCGCTCGTCGCCGAGATCGAAGCGTGGATGGTCACCTATGCCGGGCCGTGGACCATCTCCTTGCAGATGACACCGGCTTCGGGCGGCACCTTCGACACGAACACCAACTACGACGGCACCATCACGGTGCTCTCCGCCAACGGTGACGGCGTAGGTGGATTGAGCCTCACTGCCCCACCCGTCGGTGGCCCAGGAGAGATCACCAATTTCGTATGGACCAATGGCACGACCACCAACGCCGCCGGCCAGATCTTCTACGAGTGGAACGTCTCGAACCCCGGACCCTTCAGCGCGCCATCGATCAATGTGATCGGCGATGCCGTCGGCACGACGCCACCCACCTACGGCGCACCTGCCGGGTCGGGCGGCCAGAACATGATGATCTCGGGTGCGAGCGAGGGCCTCGGGACGGGCTTCTCCGGCTCGGCCATCAATGTGGTCGAGTACGGCACGATCTCAGTCCAGAAGTCCGGTGACGACACGGCCTACTACTCGATCGCCGGTGCGCAGTTCCAAATCAAAGATGGCTTCGGGAACGTCCTCGACACCCTCACCACTGATGCCTCGGGCAACACGCCGCCCTCCACGCAGCTGGAGGCGACCGTCGGGGGCACGCAGTACGGCATGCACGAGTCCGTCGTCCCCACCGGGTACCAGGCCGCCCCCGACCAGGTGGTCACCGTCTACCCCAACCAGAACACCGTCGCGGCCTTCACCGGCGCGGCCGGAGACCACATCGTGCCGGCGCAGCTGGGCGCGGCCAAGATCGACGCCGAGACCAACCAGCCTTTGGCCGGTGCGGTCTTCAGCTTCAGCTACTCGACGGCCAACAACGGCGTCTACGACGAGTCGCTTGGGAGTTGCACGACGCCGGCCAGTGGCGTCTGCCTGCCGCCCATCGCCAACGATGGCGCCGCCTGGCTGCCCGGCTGGTATCAAATCACCGAAAGTGGGGCACCACCTGGCTATTGGCTCAACCCGGCGACCACGACCCAGACCATCTACCTCGCGCCAGGGGCCTCCACCGTGGCCAGCGTCACCTTCGGCGACCTCTACCTCGGCTCCCTCACCCTCACCAAGTCGGGCAATGACACCGCCTACTGGGCGATCGCCGGGGCCCAGTTCACCGTCACCGGTCCGGCTCCCTCGACGGTCGCGGTCGGCGTGCTCACGGTCGATACCAACGGGAGTACCAACACCTTGTCCGGGCTGGTCCCGGGGACCTACACCGTCACCGAATCCACCGTGCCAGCCGGGTACTCGCCGGTCGCACCCTTCACTGTCTCGGTCACCGCCGGCCACGCGACGACGACCACTTCGGCCGCCGATGCGGTCGTGCCGGGCACCATCGTCGTGACCAAGACCGACGCCCAGACGGGCGACCCCTTGGCCGGAGCGGTCTTTGACGTGCGCTACGACTCGGCGGGCAGCGGCACCTACGACACCGATCTCGGGCAGTGCACGACCAACACTTCGGGCACCTGCTCACCTCCGGCCAACGACGGCACGGCGTACCTACCCGGCAACTACGAGGCGATCGAGGTTACCGCTCCTCCGGGTTACTACCTCCCGACACCTGCGCCCGTAGCCACCTTCACCCTCACGCCCGGCGGGTCAGCATCGCCCAGCTTCACCGACCACCTGCTGGTGCCGGCCAGCTTCGAGAAGGTCGCCACGGGGAACGTCAATCCCCTGACCGTCATCCTCGCCGGCGCGGTCATCGACGTCTACGCCGGCACCACGCCGACCGGGCCGGTGGTAGCGACGTGCACCACGGACAGCTCGGGCGCGTGCTCGACGCCCCCGGCTCTCATCTCTTCCGAGCCCTACTGCTGGGCCGAGACCGTCGCCCCGCCGGGACTCCAGGCGGGGGCCACCGGCTGCTCCACCGCCCAGAATGACCAGGGCGCTCAGCCGATCACCGTCACCGATCCCGGCGAGTTCGTCAACCTCACGCTCACCAAGGTCGACGCCGCCAACCCCGACGTGCCCCTATCGGGGGCGGTTTTCGACCTCTACCGGGTGGACGGCGGGAACGGCCCGGATCACCCGACCCCGCCTGGCAATGCCGCAGCCGAGACCGGCCAGACCTGGGTAGCTCGGTCGACCACTGGCACGGACGGTGTGGCGAGCTACCCGCTCCAGTTCCCCGGCTACGTCTACTGCTTCTTGGAGGTGACGCCGCCGGCGAACTACGTGGCCGACACCACCGAGCACTGCACCAGCGGTCCGGTGGTCGGCGTCACCACAACACCGGCCCCGGCAGCCAACGTGACCGTCGGCGACACGGAACAGACCGTCAGCATCTCGGCCCGAAAGTTCAATGCCGCCTCACCGAACACGGTCATTCCCGGCGCCACCTACCAGCTCTACGTCGTGGGCACCGGTGCGCCCTCGGGTCCACCCGGCGGCAACATGCCGGCGGGGATTCCGATAGAACCCGGCGACACCTGGTGGGAACAGGGGACGACCGACCTAGGCGGCCAACTGTCCTTCACCGTGCCGGCTGGCTACGCCTACTGCTGGCTGGAGACGGGGGCGCCGCTCAACTATGTCCTCGACCCGGCCCTGCGCTGCACCCCGGTCGTCACCGCAAGCTCGCCGGCTACGGATACCACCGTCGCGTTACCCGAGACCCTGGTCATGGTCGACATCTACGGCCGGAAGTTCAACTCCACCGATCCGAACACGGTCATCCCGGGTGCCACCTACGAGCTGGTGGGCCAGGGGGCACCGCCACCCGGCTGGAGCCTGCCAGCGAACCCCGCCAACCTGCCGGTCCCGGCCGGCGACTGGTACTACGCCACCGGGACGACCAACGCCCAGGGGATGCTGGGCTTCTCGGTCCCTGCCGGGGAGAGCTGGTGCTTCCACGAGCTGTCGGCACCACCCGCCTACCAGCTCGACAGCGCCTGGGAGTGCACGCCGGTCGTGACCACGGCTACTCCCGCCCAGGCGGCCACGATTGCCCTGCCCGAACAGCCAGTGCCTCCGCCGGCCCTGGCCTTCACCGGGGGTCCCTCGGCGCTGCTGGTCGAGGGTGGCGGGCTGTTGACCGGCGTGGGTGTCCTCCTCCTCGTCGTCGGGCGCTGGCGTCGACCCCGACCGGCCGAGCTGGGGAAGCCAGCGCCGGGAGCGAGCCACGGCGAGCCGAGGTGAGCGGCGTCGGTACACCCTCCTGCGAGTGTGAAGCGCAGAGGAGCCACGTCATCGGGAAAGGGATCGGATGACCAGGAAAAGGGAACTTCACCAGGTAGATCCGACTCGTGAGCGTCGATACCTACGAACGTACCAACGGACTTTGGTAACGATGGCGAGCAGCCTGGCGCTCATGACGACGGCGCTCGTTGCCGGAACGTCGCTCGACGCGGTTTCGTCGGCCGGCGCGGCGATGCCCCACGACATCCTGCGGATCGAATGCCCCGGCCCTCAGTGCCCGTACTCGGCCCCAACCTCCGCCGAGGTCGGGATCGCCGACGACGTGCTGGCCCGGATCAACCTGGAGCGGGCCGCGCCCGCTCGGGACTACCGGGTGAACGGGGTTCCCACCGCCCTGAGCGCCCTCTCCCCATCGGCCGGGATCGAGGAGACCCTGCAAGCGGCCGCCGAGTGGGACGCCGCCAACAACAGCCTCAACGACTACGGCGGCCCGGTGCCATCCGGCTACGAGTACCTGGCGGGCGGCTTCGCCGCGGCCGGGAGCACGTCGGCCAACATCGACCAGGCGGTCATGCAGAGCTACGGCCACGCCGTGGGGGTGCTCTCGGCCGCGCCCACCCTGGCCGGCATCGGTGCTGCCTGCACCGCGACCGGCGCCCTCTACGTTGTCGCCGCCTTCTACGACCCCGACGAGGCGAGCTGGAACGCCGGCCAGGCGGCGCTACAGACCGAACTGGCGGAGAACAACGTCTACACGGCCTCGGGGGGAACCGTCACCACCGTCACCGACGCGGGCGGCACGTACCCCTCGAACAACGTCTTCCCCCAGCAGCCCATCGTGGCTGACACGCCCTTCGCTACCGGGGTCGACTGGAGCTGCACCGGCCCGAGCTACCCGGCGGGCTCGGTGCCGACCTCGCCACTCCCTGCCCCGGTGGTCTCGATCGTCCCGTCCTCCGACGGCGGCGGCTACGCGCTTGCCAACGCCGCCGGTGCGGTGTCGGTCCACGGGGACGCCACCTTCCGAGGCTCGGCGGCCGGCCTGGCACTCAACGCCCCGGTGGTAGCGATGGCGCCGACGACCGACGGTGGCGGCTACTGGCTCGTGGGATCGGATGGCGGCATCTTCAGCTACGGCGACGCCGGCTACTTCGGCTCGATGGGCGGCCGCCCCCTCAACCAGCCGGTGGTGGGGATGGCCGCGACGGCTGACGGCGGAGGTTATTGGGAGGTCGCCCGAGACGGGGGCATCTTCGCCTTCGGGGACGCCCCATTCCTGGGCTCGATGGGCGGGACGCCGCTCAACCAGCCGGTCGTCGGCATCGCTGCCACCCTGGACGGACATGGCTATTGGGAGGTGGCGGCGGACGGCGGCATCTTCGCCTTCGGGGATGCTGCCTTCTACGGTTCGACGGGGAGCCTCCATCTGAACCGCCCGGTGGTGGGCATGGCGACCACACCCGACGGCCGGGGCTACTGGCTCGTGGCCTCCGACGGCGGGGTGTTCGCCTTTGGCGACGCCGGGTTCTTCGGCTCGATGGGCGGAGCGCCGCTCGTCCGGCCGGTTGCCGGCATCGCTGCCACCCCCGACGGACGTGGCTATTGGGAAGTGGCGGCGGACGGCGGGGTGTTCAGCTTCGGCGACGCCGGGTTCTTCGGTGCCGACTAACCGTACCTGCGCTCATCGGGCCGCCCGCCGCCCCAGGCATCTGGATCCTCCCCGCGCCGTCGGGGCAGCCTCTCACCACCTCGCCTCAGCACCGCGTTGGCGGCGATCACGGCGGTGCGTGCTCGTTACCAACGGCCTTTGGTACCGAAAAATCCCTGTTGACACGCTCGTAGGAACGTTCATTGGCATCGGGCCGGCGCACCGTGCCGCCATGACACAGACCCTCATGGCACAGTTCGACGACGAGTGGGAGTGGTTGGCCCACGCACCTGAGGCCGCCCGCGCCCAGCGGGCACTCTCGGATCGAGAGCCGGTGGTGGCCGCCCTCGGCGCCGCCGACCTGGGCGACCTGGTGGCGTTGGTGCGCCGGGGACCGAACAGCCTCGCTCCCGAGGATGCCGGCCACGTCCTCTCGGCCATGCTGCGTTCGGCCGGGTCTCACCGGCTCGTCCCGCGCGCCGTGGTGCAGTGCCTGGTGCACGGGGTCGTCCGCCCGGTCGCCGCGATCGGGCCTCTCGTCCACACCTGGCCGGACCGGCGCTCCTGCTACGACGACGCCATCGCCACCCTCTGGATGGTGGTGAACGATTGGTGCGGCCAAGACCGGCCGTATGCAGCGGGCGACATCCTGGCGGCCGTTCGCTGCCGTCTGCGGCGCCAGGCCTGGGCGGTGCTGGCCGAACAGCGGCGCACCGCCACCTACGACATCGACACGATTCCGGCACCCCCCGAGCAGAGCGACCTCGAAACGCTCGCCGCTGCCCTGGCCGTGCCGGCCGACCTTGGCCTCGACGATCACGACGCCACCATCATCTCGCTCACCCGCGTCTACGGCTACAGCGTGCGCCAGGTGGCAAAGGCCATGGGCAGGACGAGGGGGCACGTCCAACACCGGCGCGACATGGCCGAGCGATGGGTGCTGAGCGCCAGCGCGTGAAGCCACGCCGGCTCCGGCTCCCGAGCTTCAAGGGCCCGGGGCTGGTGGTGTGCCTGCTCGTCGGCCTGTTGCTGGTCGTCCTCATGCTCATCCACGACCCGAACCTCGTGGCCTTGAACGCCGCCACCCGCGGCCTCGGGATCGCCCCGCCACCGAGCGCGGCGGCCACGACCGCACCGACTACCACGACCACCACCGATCCTCCGGCACCGGCCACGACCTCCCCGCCCACCACCGATCCCCCGACGACGGCGCCTCGGACGACGACCACCGGCGCACCGACCCCCACCGTCGCGCCGCCAGCTCCCCCGACGACCGCCGCTACGCCGTCGGTCGTCACGACGACCACCCAGGGCTACGTGCCACCGCACATCGCCAGCCAGACCCAGCCGGGGTCCCTCGGCTACCCGACGCCTGGGGTGGTGTCCGCGACCTACACGGTCACCACCAGTGGCGGCGTGGTGAGCGGAACCGGCACCTGGTCGGGCACGCCGGACCTCT
This sequence comes from Acidimicrobiales bacterium, assembly GCA_035547695.1. GTDB lineage: Bacteria > Actinomycetota > Acidimicrobiia > Acidimicrobiales > RAAP-2 > DASZUK01. The sequence continues at coordinate 72,394 of DASZUK010000062.1, read as the reverse complement.
CCATCACCGTCACCTGCCCCGGCGGGGCCACGAGCAGCCAGCAGGGGCCGAGCGGCCTGTCCGTCTCGGCTACCTGTCCGTCCGGGTCGGCTTCGGTCACCATCGCCGAGTCGACCGGGGTGGAGTCCACCGTCTCGTACAACCTCGTCATCTCCTACCCGTCGAACTGAGTGACGCGCCGACGTGACCGGACCAAGCGTGACCGAGCAAGGAGGACGCCGATGACTGACCGCCCCTTTCCCCGGCTCCGGCGCACCCTTTCGGCGGCCGTCACGCTGCTCGCCGTCCTCATCATCGTGCCCTCGGTGCCCGTCGTCCTGGCCATCGTGGTCGGGCTGCCCATCCCCCGGCCCTTCGACGCGTCGACGGTCTTCGCTGAGCGGGGGCTGTTCGACCTCGTGGTGGTGATCGTGTGGGTCCTGTGGGCGATCCACCTGGTGCTGTTGATTCGGGCGACCGTCACCCAACTCCGCCACGACCACCCCGACCCCCGGACGCCGCACTACATCAACCGCCTGGCCGTCCGCATCGCCGGGGCCTGCATGGCAGTAGCGGCAGTGGTGGCCGGCACCTCACTCTCGGCTGGTGCGGCGCCAACCAGCACGGTGGCCGTCGCCGCCCCGGCCCCGCCGAACGCGACGCCGACCACAAGCAGTTCGGCGGCCAGCACGGCACCAACGCCGGCCGTGGCGAGCCCTTCGGTACCCCCGGTCACCCCGGCCTCGACTGCCTCGACCTACACGGTGGAAGAGGGCCAATCGCTCTGGATCATCGCCGAGCAGCTGTACGGGGACGGCGAGAACTGGCAACTGCTCTGGCAGGCGAACGCTGGCCGGACGATGGACGACGGCCTGGTCTTCACCGATCCCAACCTCATCTATGCCGGCTGGCAGCTGAGCGTCCCGTCCACGACCAGCGATCCGCCGCCTGCCACCCCAGCGCCATCCGAGACAGTGGCCCCTGTCACGGCACCGAGCGACCCACAACCCGCCACACCAGACCCGCCGCCCGCGGCCTCGGCCACCGCCCCCGGACCGACGTCGACGCCAACCACGACCGCCCCGCATGACCAGGCGCCGTCACGCCAAGGAGCCCCAGCCAACGACAGCACGGTCCCGGCGCGCCATGTGGCGGCGCACCCGAGCGTGCGGCGCCACGCTGACGACCCGCACCGCTACGAGTTACCCGAGCTGGCCGCCCTCGGCCTCGGCGCCCTCTGCGCCGCCCTGCTGGCGGCGGCAGCACTTCGCAGCCGGCGCTTGGCCCGGCGCCACCGCCTCCCCGGCCAGACGACCCGAGCTCGCACCGAGAGGGCCGAGTCCATCGAGGCCGACCTGGCCGCCTTCACCGCTGTCCCCCTTCCCGATCTCGTGGGCTACGGGTTCTCCCACCTCACCTTTGCCCTCGCCGGACAAGAGCACACCGCCCCCCGTATCCGGTTGGTCCGGGTCGGCCCCGACGGGCTGACCCTGGTTCTCGCCGAACCAACGACCGAGGCCCCCGGCGCCTTTCTTTCCGGGGCCGACGGCTACGCCTGGGTGCTCCCGGCCGCCGTCGAGGTGACGACACTTCCCGGTGCCCACGACACCGAGCCCTGGATCGCCGCGCTGGTGCCCGCCGGTGAGAGTGCCGCGGGGACGTTCCTCGTACCCGTTGAGCCCGGCGCCGTGGTGCCATTGGTCGGGACCAACGCACCGTCGGTCTTGGCCGCCATGCGGACGGTTGCCCAGGCGTGGGCCTGGACCGGCGACCGGCTCCATGTGGTCACCACGCCCGAAGCCGCCCGAGAGGCGTTGGCACTCCTCGGCAATCCCACGTTCCTCGAGGAACGGGGCCGCGTTCTCTACCTCGGCGACCCCGAGGCTCTCGATCCGTCGACCCGAGCCCAGGTCGGGACGGTCACGACCGAGGCGGCGTCGGCCACCGACGTCACCGTGGTCTGCGACCCAACGGTGACCACGATCCAACCTTTCGGGCTGTCCCTCCTACCTGCCGCCGTCGACGACGACATGGCCCGAGCCCTCGACGAGCTGGCGGTCCCGCCCGAGGTGGTGGACGAACAACAGCCCAGCGAAGCGCGACGGACCTCCGCTGGCGACGCAGGTGGGGAGACCACGCCAGCCGCCTTCCCCGAACCGGCGCCAGTCGAGGTGCGCGTCCTCACGCCGGTCCCACGCATCGAAGGGGCAACGGGAACCGCTCCCGAACACCGGGAAGCTCGGGCAATCGAGCTGCTCGCCTACCTGGCCCTCCATGGCCATGCCATCCCGCCCTACGAGATCCGGGCCGAGACCCTCGCCACCCGGACTGGGGAAGGATCGGCCCACACCATGCGCCTGGTGGCAGCGGCCCTGCGTCAGTGGGTCGGCGCCGAGCACCTTCCCCACGCCGATCGCGCCGGCGGCTACCAGTCCCTTGACGTCAGCACCGACTTCGGTCGGCTCCAGGCGGCCGTGCAACGGGCCGACGCGGTGTCCGACCCTGATGCGTTGGTCGCGCTGTTACGACCGGCCCTCGACCTCATTGAGGGGGCGCCAGCCAGCCGCGTGGGGATGGGTTGGGGGTGGTGGGGACCGCAGTTCGAGGCACTTGCCGCCAATGCCGCCACCGACGCCGCGCACCTGCTGGCGCCGTTGCTCGCCGAGCGGGGCGACGGACGAGGCGCCCGATGGGCTATCGACCAGGCCCGCCGTCTCGACCCGTTCAATGAGTCGCTGTTCCGCTTGGCCATCGAGTGCGCCTCGCGGGTCGGCAATGCCGCATGGATCGACCGGGAGCTCCAGGCGTGCGAGGCGATGATCGAGGACCTCTACCCAGGGGCGTCGCCAACGGCCAAGACCTACGACGCCTACCACGTCGCGATGGCACAGTTCTCAGTTCGCCCTGGTCCGACCGGCGACGGCTGAGCGCGTCGCTGTTCAGTCGCCGAGGCCTGGCGACGAGGGGCGCTCGGGGGGCTGATAGGTAGGCGGCCGCTCTCGGGGAGCCAGGTGGCGCCGATACCAGCCCAGCGCCGGGCGCTGGCCCTTGGACAGCATCTCAGCCAGCTCCTCGGCGGCGAGCTGGGGGTCCTTGAACTCCCGGCGGTCGTAGTGCTTGGCGATGGCGGCCAGGTGAAAGAGCGTGTCGGCCGGCAGCGTGGCCACCCATCGCAAGTCGATGGGACGACGGGCAGCGACTGCTGGTGGTGGCACTGACGCTGCGACGAGCGCGGCCAGCACGCCATCGGTCTGATCTGAGCCAACAGAGCCCGCACGCTCACCCCCCGTAGGGGTAACCGGCGTGGGGCCGAGGTCGACGGTGGCCATGCCGGCGAACGGTCGGTCGTCGGTGCCCCTTGGCGGGGGCAATTTCTCGAATTGCCCCCGCCACGACGGGGGTGGCGCCGACCGTTCGCCGCCGTGATCGCAACCAGCGCCCTGTTCGTTCGGCGCCCCCGTGAGGGGTCCCGATGACCAAGGTCCTTCTCGCCGCGATGGGGTTCGTCCTCGCCTTGGCCGTGGGGCTGGTCGGCCTGACGGCCGTTGGCGGGGCCTCGGCCACGGCTGAGTCCTCGTCTTCCACGCTCAACACGAGCGCCATTCCACTGCCCGGCGTCATCCCCTGGCTAGAGCAAGCGGGCTCGCTCTGCCCGACCATTACCGCCCCTTTCCTGGCCGCGCAGATTTCGGTCGAGTCGGACTGGGATCCCACCGCCGTCTCGTCCGCCGGAGCCGAGGGGCTGGCCCAGTTCATGCCGACCACCTGGCCGAGCTGGGGCCAAGACGACGACGGCACCGGGAACGTGAGCCCCTTCAATCCGGCCGATGCCGTGATGGCCCAGGGCCGCTACAACTGCGCCTCGGCGGCGGCGCTGGCCCCGCTGGAGGGGCCGGGCGTGGACACCCTGGCCCTCGTCCTCGCCGCCTACGACTACTCGCCGCGCTACGTCCTCGACGCGGGCGGCGTCCCGGACGATCCGGCATTGGCGGCCTACATCCAAAAGGTCGAGGCGGCCATCCCGACGTACTCAGCCGCCCTAGCCGTCGGGGGCACGACGGGGTTCGCCTCGGCGGAGATCGTGGCGGCGGAGTCGCAACTGGGCGTGCCTTACTCGTGGGCCGGCGGCTCCTATGCCGGCCCGACGCTCGGGACCGACCAGGGGGCGGGCACCGTCGGCTTCGACTGTTCGGGCCTCGTCCTCTTCGCCGTCTACCAAGCCTCGGGCGGGACGATCAAGCTCCCGCACTCTTCGGAGATCCAGGTCACCTTGGGCCAGGCCGTCGACCGCTCGGAGATCGAGCCGGGCGACGTCATCGGCTTCGCTCTCGATCCCTCGAACCCCGGCGACTTCGACCACATCGGCATCTATGTGGGCCAAGACGAGATGATCGACGCCCCCGACACCGGCTCGGTGGTGCGGATCGACTCGCTCGCCTCCTCCTACTGGCAATCGGTCCCCTGGTCCGTCCGGCGGTTCGGATGACCAGCACCGTGGACCGGCAGGTCGGGGTGTCGGTCACGGTCAGCGGCCCGGTGGGCGAGGCCGAGGTGATCCTGCCCGCCGACGTGGCCCTGGCCGACCTGCTGCCGGCGCTCTCGCTCACCTACGCCGGGTGCGGCGCCCAAGCGGTGCTGGTGGTGACCCGGCCCCAAGGCATCCTCGACCCGGCCGCCACCCTGGCCGGGGCGGGGGTCGTCAGCGGGACCGTCCTCAACCTGTTCCCCTTCGACCACCTGCCTTCCGCCTGGCACGACGCACCCGAGGCCCCGGCCAACCCGCACCCACCCCGCCGACCGCCGCCCCCAGTCGATCGACCGACCACGCCGCGCCCAATCACGAGGACCAGCGCCGGCCCGTGCGGCTGGCTCGGGGCGCACGGCGGGGCCGGCACCTCGACCCTGGCCGCGGCCTTCGGCGGACCCGACCTCGGCACCTACGACCCAGCCACGCCGGCCTTCCACGGGACAACCCCGGTAGTGGTCGTGGCCCGGTCCCACGCGGCGGGGCTCCGGGCCGCCCAGGACCTCGCCGCCCGCGAGTTGGCGCCGGGCACCGGCGCCTCGGCCGAGCGGGTCGGGGGGCTCGTGATCGTGGCCGACACGCCCGGCCGGCCGCCCAAGGCCCTTCGGACCCTGGCGCGGCTGGTGGCCGGCGGTTATCCCCGCTCGGCCGCCATCGGCTGGATCGAAGGCTGGCGGCTCGGCGAGGACACCCTGCCGCACCTGCCGCGCTCCTTGCGCTCGCTCGTCACCGACCTCTCGTCCACCCGTCGTCTCGGCTGAAGGAGGCCACTGTCATGTTGCACGCCGTCATCACCCCGTTGTCAGGGTTGCTCAGTGCAGAGAGCCAGTTGACCTCGGGGGGTCTGGCCTCCCGAGTGATCCTGGCCGACGTGCCCTCGGTCGGCTCGGGCAGCCAGCCACCGGGGACCGGGGGGATCGTCACCGCCATGAGCTACGCGGCGTGGGTGGTCTGTGCCATCTGCGTGGTGGGCGTCCTCATCTGCGCCGGACGCATGGCGGTCTCGCACCGCCAGGGGATGGCCGGCGAGCACATGAGCGGGATCGCCTACGTGCTCGGGGCCTGCATCCTGGTCGCCTCGGCCTCGGCCATCGTCGGCTCGCTCATCTGAGATGGCCCGCATGCCAGTGAGCCGCCTGTCCATGGCCCGTCTTTCGATGGAACCAGCGCCGAGTCCCTGGCGCACCCGGTCGTTCCTGGCCGCCGCCGTGGTGGTGGCCCTTGTAGTGGTGCTCGGCCTGTGGGTGGTGGTCCGCGGGCCAGCCAGTCCCGCGCCGACCGCCACCCGCACCGCTGGCTCGGTGCCGCTGCTCAGGGTGGCGCCGGCACCGCACCTCGCGAAACCGGGGTCGAGCGCCATTCCCACTTCGTCCCCGCCGGGAATCACCTGGCAGCCCTACCAGGGGGTGCTGCTGCCGTACTCAAGTTCGGCCGGGCCTCGGGTGGTGACGGCAAGCCTCGCCACCGGCTACGCCCACACTCCCGTCGGTGCGTTAGTGGCCGCCGTCCAGATCGACTACCGCCACCTCCTCGCCCCCGACTGGCAGGCGGTCACCGAGGCCCAGGTGGTGGCTGGAGCCGGACGCACCGCGTATGTGGCAGTGCGTACCCAAGCCAGCACCGCATCGTCTTTGCCCCCTTCGACGGGAACCGCCACTCCCTCCCTGCGTCAGTTGGCCGGCTTTGACATGGTGAGTTACTCGCCGAGCGAGGCGGTGGTCCAGGTCGTGACGGTCGGGACCGACGCCAGCTTCTTGATGGTGCCCCTCACCGTGCGCTGGATCGGCGGGGACTGGCAGCTCCAGTTGACCGACCAGGGCGGCGACGGCCCCGAGGCCGAGCCGCTCAGCACCTTGGCCGGCTTCGTCACCTGGGGGGTGCGCTGATGGGTGCCTGCGCGCTGCCGGTCATCACCCTCGTCTGTTCGACCGCAGGCGGTGTCGGGGGCTCGCTCACCGGATCGCTCACCTCTGGGATCATCTCGGCCATCGCCTCGGCCTTCGCCGACGCCCAGACCGAGATGTTGCGTGTCCTCATCAGCGCCTGGGTGTCCGTGCCCACCCCCAGCATCGACGGGAACTCGACGGTGGGCTTCTTGCAGTCGTCGTTGTCCTGGTTCGTGGGCGCGGTAGCAGTGCTCGGCCTCTTGATCGCCGCCGGTCGTCTGGCCTGGGAACGTCGCCCCGATGCCGCCAAGGACGCGGGGATGGGCCTGCTCACCACCCTCCTCGTCATCGGTGCAGGGGTGGCGGTCATCGGCGGCCTGAGCGTGGCAGCCGACTCCTTCAGCACCTGGATCATCAACCAGGCCGCCGGCGGCACCGATGGGACCACGGCGCTGACCAACCTGGGCACGCTGTCCACCACCGAGATCACCGCACCGGGCCTCGTCATCATCCTGGCCCTGCTCTCCATCTTGGGCATGGTCGTGCAGTTAGCCCTGCTCCTCATCCGATCGGCTCTGCTCGTGGTGCTGGCCGGGGTCTGGCCGCTTGCCGCGGCTAGCTCCATCACCAAGACCGGCAAATCCTGGAACCGCAAGATCACCGGCTGGCTGCTCGCCTTCTTGCTCTACAAACCAGCCGCCGCCATCATCTACGCCGCCGCCATCGAGCTGGTGGCCGGCTCGGGCGGGAGTGAGCTGGCGGCCATCCAGGGGCTCATCCTCATCGTCTTGGCCGCTATCGCTCTGCCGGCCCTGCTCCGCTTCGTAGTCCCGATGGTCTCGGGTGTCGGCGGGGTGGGCGGAGCCGAGGTGGCCGGTGCGGCCATCGGAGTCGCCACCGGGGCCGCCCTCATCGCCGCCACCGGTGGGGCTGGGGCAGCCGCCGAGGCCGGTGGGGGCGCGGCAGCCACCGGAGCCGGTGACGGTGCGGTTGGTGGAGCACTCGGCGGTAGCGGACGGGGCGGCGGCCCGTCAGGAGGTGGTGGCTCGGGCGGGGCGCCCGGCGGCGGCAATGGGAGCGGCGGAAGTTCAGGCAGTGGCGGTGGCGATGCAACTGTCGGCACCACCGGCACCTCCGGCGGTGGACCGACCGGGAGCGTTCAGCCGAACGATGGCGAGGCAGCCGAGGTACCGCACGAGGACGCCGGTCCACCGGGAGAGAGCACCGAGAGGCCCTCGGGGGCAGGTGCCGTTGTGTCGAGCACCGACACCAGCGACGCACTGTCGACGTCGGAGGGTTCGACCGCCGAGGCCGCCAGCGGGCCGAGCTCGGCCGGGGGGTCAGCCCCCGGCAACGCCGCTCCCGGTACCCCGGCCTCGGACCCATCCGGCAGTCGATCCGCCCCGGGCGACGGGCCGCAGGATGGTCCGGGCACGGGAACGAACCGTGCGGATGACACCGGTGCGGCATCCGGCACGCCCGCCTCGACTGCCATGGCCGGTCTGTCGAGCCCACCCCCCACGACCCACCCGCCTGGCATGGCACCGTCTGGGTCCTCGGCCTCGCGCCGACGCAAGATCGGAGTGGCTACCGGTCAGATGGGACAGGCCCGAAGCCGGCAGAGCGCAGCGGATGAGGATCGGGACGATGACGATCCCGACGGCACGGCCGCACCGGGCGCACACGAGACGGGGCCGGCATGACCGAGGCCACCGTCCGCACCTACGGCAACTGGCGCCGTCCGTCCTCGCCCGGCCTCGGACCGCTGGGCACCCTCGGGACCATCACCCTGCTGGGCGGGATCGTCGCCTCGCTCATTGGCTTCATGGTGATGTGGCAGGCCGGCGTAGCCATGTTGGGACTGTCGCTCATGGTGCTGGTCCCTCTCGGAGTCCGAGACCGCCACGGCAAGAACGGCTTCGGCTGGATCGGGCTGCGCCTGTCCTGGCAGCACGGCAAGGCCACCGGCCAGCACCTCTACCGCTCTGGACCGCTGTCGCGCACCGGGCACGGTCGCTGCTCGCTGCCCGGCCTCGCAGCCAGCGTAGAGGCGACCGAGGCACTCGATGCCTGGGGACGTCCCTTCGTGCTGCTGCGCCACCGGGGGGTCGGCCACCTCTCGACGGTCATCTCGACCTCGCCCGACGGGGCAGCGCTGGTGGACGCGGCGGAGGTCGACAACCGGGTGGCCCATTGGGGGAGCTGGCTGGCCGGGCTGGCCCACGAGCCGGGGCTGGTGGCGGCCAGCGTGACCATCGAAAGCGCGCCGGACACCGGAACCCGGCTTGCTCGTGAGGTGGGTCAGCGGCTCGACGCCGCTGCCCCCGCGCTGGCCCAGGACGTACTGCGACGGATCGTGGCCTCCTATCCGGCGGGGTCCGCCGCCATCTCGTGCCGGATCGCGCTGACCTGGAGCACCCTCGGACGAGGAGGCACGGGCCGGCGGAACACAGGGGACATGGCGGTCGAGATCGGCCACCGCCTGCCCGCTCTCACCCGCTCGCTGGGCTCGACCGGGGCGGGGTCGGCCCGGCCCATGGCCATGGCCGAGCTGGCGGCGGCCGTCCGCATTGCCTACGACCCGGCCGCTCATCCCCTGATCGAGACCACCGGACTCGGTGGCGCGGGCATTGCGTGGCCCGACGCCGGGCCAATAGCAGCCGAAGAGTGCTGGGACCACTACCGACACGACAGCGCCGTCTCGGTGGTCTGGGTGATGTGTGAGGCGCCGTCGGGCCATGTCTTCTCCTCGGTCCTCGAACCTTTGGTCGCGCCGCACGGCGACATCGCCCGCAAGCGGGTGACCCTGCTCTATCGCCCCCACGACCCGGCCTCGGCCACCCGGACGGTCGAGCGAGACCGTCTCGACGCCCAGTTCTCGATGCACGCCAAGCGGTTCGGCCGGGCCCGGGACGCCATCAGCAAGCAGGCGGCCGACCGCTCGGCCCAGGAAGAAGCTCAGGGCGCAGGCGTGGTGCGCTTCGCCATGGTCGTGACTGCCACCGTGGCCGAGGACGCCGACCTCGACGTGGCCGCCGCCGCGGTCGAGAACTTGGGGACCACCGCCCGGCTTCGCCTGCGCCGCGCCTATGGCAGCCAATCCGCTGCCTTCGTGGCCGGCCTTCCCCTGGGCTTCGTCCTTCCCAGCCACCTCCGGGTGCCGGCCAGTGTCAGGGAGCTGTTATGAGGAACGCCGGGGTCACGGCGCCGGCACGAGGCTGGGCGGGCCGGGGAGGGGGCCGGGTCGCCTGGACCGAGGCGCCAGCCGAGTGGCGAGGCACCACCCGCCAGGTCTGCGGCCTGTGGCCCTATATCGCCGGTTCGGGCACGCCCATGGTGGGGGTGCCGCTCGGTCGGGACCTCCGGACCTCAGCAACGGTCTGTTGCGACCCGATCTCGTGGTTCACCCGCGCTGGGCTCATCAGTACCCCAAGCCTCTTTCTCTTGGGCAAGCCCGGCCTGGGCAAGTCGACGGTGATTCGGCGGATGGCGCTCGGACTGGCCGGGTTCGGGACGCTCCCGCTCATCTTCGGGGACTTGAAACCCGACTACGTGCAACTCATTGAGGCGCTCGGTGGCAACGTGGTCCGCCTCGGCCGGGGACAGGGCACCCTCAACGTGGTCGACCCGGGCGCCGCCGCGGCAGCCGCCGGCCGGCTCACTGGCAAGGCCCGGCGCAAGCTCTTGGCCGACGCCCACGGCCGTCGGCTGACCATGGTGGCCGCACTGATCAGCCTCAACCGCCGTGGACCGGTCTCCGACACCGAAGAGGCCATCCTCTCGGCTGCCCTGAGCGTGCTCGACGAGCGCCACCTACCCGGCCTGGCGACCTTGCATGACCTCATTGCCTGCTTGGAGGAGGGACCCGAACCGGTCCGCCACGTCACCCTGGCTCGGGGCCACGACGACCGCTACCGGGCAGCCGTCGACCCGCTCGAAGCTTCGCTTCATGCCTTGTGTGCCGGGGCCTTGGGCGAGTCGTTCGCGGCGCGCACGACGACGCCCCTCTCCTTGGACGGGCCGCTGTGCATCGACATCTCGGGGATCTCCGAGTCGGACGAGAAGTTGCAGGCCTCGGTGCTGCTGGCGTGCTGGGCCGAAGGCTTCGGAGCCTTGGCCGCCGCCCAAGCCCTGGCCGACGCCGGCCTGGCCCCGGCCCGCAACTACTTCGTCGTCTTGGACGAACTGTGGCGGGTGCTGCGAGCCGGGACCGGCATGGTCGATCGGGTTGACGCCATCACCCGGCTCAACCGGACCCAAGGCGTCGGCACGGCGATGGTCACCCACTCGATGGACGACCTCCTGGCGTTGCCGAGCGAAGCCGACCGGATGAAGGCACGGGGGTTCGCCGAGCGGGCTGGCTTTGTCATCTGCGGGGGCCTGGCCGCCGCCCAGTTGGCCTCGGTGGAAGAGATCGTGGCGCTCTCGGGTCCCGAACGGAGCCTGCTGACCGGTTGGTCGTCCCCGCCTGCTTGGGACCGCGAGGCCGAGCGAGAGGCCGAGCCGCCGGGCCGGGGCAAGTTCTTGGTCAAGGTAGGTGGTCGGCCGGGCGTCCCCGTCGAGGTGATCCTGACCGCCGAGGAACGCCGGGTCAACGACACCAACCAACGCTGGGCGCAGGTGGCGTGATGGCGCGTCGCCGATTGCCGATGCCGGCCGAAGAGGTGGCGATCGCAGCCGCCCTACTGGCAGTGGTGCTCGGGGTGGGGGCCATCTGGTCGGCCATGCACTTGGCCGCCTGGAGCGGTCACGCACCGCCACCATCGGGCAATCCCTTCTCGCTAGTCGCGGCCCTCCTCGGCCGCCGGGGGGCGTGGACGGCCGGATGCACGGTTTGGCTGGTGGTCCAAGGGGCCATGATCGCCGGCATCATCGCGGCGACCGTCGTCGTCTTCCGGCGACGCGGACGGGGGCGGCGGACCGACCAGCGGGCCAAGCTCTTGGTACGCAGCCCCGAGGCCCTGCGTCGCTATACCGATCCACGACGGGGTCCGGCGCCCGACGTTGGTCCCGGCCCGCTCATCGGCCGCGACGTGGTGAGCGGGCGCGAGGTTCGGGCCGGATGGGAGGACGTGGCGGTGGCCATCGCCGGGTCTCGCATGGGCAAGACCACCGGCTGGGTGGTCCCGGCCGTCCTCGGCGCCCCCGGCGCGGTGGTGGCCACCTCGAACAAGCGCGACGTGGTGGACATGACCCGCGGGGCACGGGAGGCGACTGGCAACCGGGTCTGGCTCTACGACCCCCAAGCCATCGCCGGTGGCGAGCCCAACTGGTGGTGGAACCCCTTGGATATGGCCCACGACATCGCCGGGGCGCGCACCTTGGCCGGCATCTTCGCCACGGCCACGAGGGAGGCCGGTGCCCACACCGACGCCTACTTCGACCCCGAGGGCAGAGAACTGCTCGCCGCCATGTTGTTAGCTGCCGCCCTGGCCGAACGGCCTGTCACCGACGTCTATCGCTGGCTTGCCGACCCAACCAACGACGAGGCGGTCGGTCACCTGCGCCATGCCGATCATGCGCTGGCCGGAACGGGCGTGCGCGGCGTCCTCGGGATGCCGGAGAAGCAACGAGCCGGTATCTTCGGCACGGCCCGTCAGATGATCGCCTTCCTCTCGGACCCGGTGTTGGCCCGCTGGGCCACGGTTGCCGACGACGAGCGACCCCGGTTCGTGGCGGCCGAGTTCGTCACCGGCACCGACACCCTCTACGCCCTCTCCATGGAAGGGCCGGGATCGGCCGGCCCGCTGACGGCTGCGCTGACCGCCGCGGTGCTGCGGGCGGCCGAGGCCCACGCGGCGCGCTCGCTCCGAGGGCGGCTGGTCGTCCCGATGGTCTGCGTCTTGGACGAGGTGGCGAACGTCTGCCGGTGGAAGGAGCTGCCCGACCTCTACTCCCACTACGGGTCGCGCGGCATCGTGCTCCTGAGCTTCTTGCAGTCCTGGTCCCAGGGGGTCGAGTGCTGGGGCCGCGAGGCCATGGGCAAGCTGTGGGGTGCAGCCAACCTCCGCATCTATGGCGGCGGGGTGAGCGAGGCCGAGTTCCTGGATTCGCTCTCCAAGGTCCTGGGCGACGTCGATCTGCCGACCCGCTCGGTGAGCGACTCGCGCTGGGGGCGCCAGGTGAGCGCCTCGATGCGCAAGGAGCGGGTCTTCGATCCCGATGCCCTCGCCGCACTCCCGGCCCGGCGAGCCGTCGTCCTCCTCTCGGGTGCACGGCCGGTGGTGGTGGCCGTCCAGCCGTGCTTCGAGGGCACCCATGCACCGGCCGTCGCCCGCTCCATCGCCCGCTACGGCGAAGGCCGGGAGAAGAAGGTGGCATGACCGAGCACAGTCCCGATCGCCAGCCGACCGACAGCGGCGATCAGTGGGTCGGACAGTTGACCATGCCCCTCGACACCGAACCAGGGCCAGCCCCCGAGGTCGAGACGGTCGACGGGGAGGACGACGAGGAGCCCGGGCCGTACTTCGGGAGCCTGGAGGGGTTCGTAGCCGGCTACCTAGCGCAGACGCTCTGCCGCAAGCCGATCCGCCGAGCCTGGTGCCCTCGGTGGTGGGCGCACCCCGAAGCGGTGCTCCGCCTCATGGCGTTGTGGCAAGCCTGGGAAGCGTTTCGGGTCGAAGGCGGGACCGGGCTATCGAGCTGGTGGGTATACCACGCCGATCACCACCTGGCCTTCCTGTTCGACCCCGAGACCGGGCCGTTCGCCGGGTGTCGGGACGAGCACCAAGACCTTGCTGGCCTCGACTGCGAGCCGATGCCCGACGACCTCGCCGTCGCCTTGGCTGAGGCGTCCAACGGGGGTCCCCCGGCCGACACACCCGAGGCGTACGCTTCGGGGGAGGAGGACGGCACATGGGATTCGACCGCTGTAGCAACCACCAGCAGCGCCGGTCATGGCTGAGCACGCCGAACAGCTCTCCCTGTTCGGCGCCCTCGATGCTGGCGTCGAGGAACGCGGAGTCAAGGAATATAGGGAAGAGGACGGCCATGTTCGTACCCGACGACCTGAGCCTGGACGAGGAAGCCCTGGTCGCCACGATGCGGCGCCAGATGATCGAGCGCCGTCAGCCGCAGGACGAAGCGGAGCGCCAGGCGGCGATCAGCGAGGCCGACCAGGTGGCGGCCGAGACGATCCAGGAGGCTCGGGCCAGGACTTGGGTGGAGGAAGCGCCCGAAGAGCCCGAGACCGAGAACGAACGCTGGTGGCGGGAGTTCCGCCAGGGCGTGGCGAGCCTCGATCGCTCCTCGGGCTCGATCTCCGAGGTGATGGCGATGGAGGACGAGGGGGCGAGCTACGGGGACTGGCTGCCCGTCCAGCCGTCCTCACCCCCAAGCGCGCCCTAACCGACAACCTCGCCGCCCTCGGCGTCGTCCAGGCGCATCGGGGAGAGGACCACCCGCGCCTGCGGGCCATAGAACGCGAGCAACTCGACCGTTGGCACGGCTGGGGAGCGGCACCCGGCGTCTTCGACAAAGCAGAGTTCGCCGAGGACCGCACCCGCCTGAAAGCTCTGTTGGGCGAGCACGGCTATGCAGCAGCGGCCCGCAACACCCTGAATGCCCACTACACCGATCCGGCCCTCGCCGCCGCCATGTGGGCAGCAGTGGAGGCGGCGGGGATCACCGAGGGCACCTTCGTCGAGCCGGGCTGCGGGCGGGGCACGTTTCTCAGCCTCGCTCCCGAGGCGATGCGAGGCCTCGGGGTGGAGCTGGACCCCGCCACTGCCCGGATCGCCCAACTCCTGGCCGATCCGCGCCACCAAGTGGTGAACGCCGACTTTGCCACCCTGGCCGTTGCCCCAGGAAGGGCGGACGTGGCGATCGGCAACGTGCCTTTCTCCGAGGTCGGGCTGTTCGACCCCACCTACAACCCGGACCGCAAGTTGTCCATGCACGACCACTTCCTGGCGAAGGCCGCCGCCATGTTGGCGCCCGGCGGGCTCGCCATCCTCATCACCAGCCGCTACACGCTCGACGCCAAGTCCACGGCCGGGCGACAGGCCATCGGTCGCTATGCCGACTTCGTGGGTGCCGTCCGTCTGCCCTCGGCCGCCCACCAACAAGAAGCCGGCACCTCGGCCGTGACCGACGTGGTGGTGCTCCGTGGCCGGGCATCCGGTGCCCCGCCAGCCCACCTGCCGGGGTTCCTCGACCGCAGCGCCGAGGTGGCCGAGTGGCGAGGGGTGCCGCTCATGGAGCCGATGGCCCTCTCCCCCTACTACCTGGCCCACCCGAACCAGGTGCTCGGTGAGATCCAGGTAGCCACCGGACCCTTCGGCGTCCAGATGCGCGTCGCCGGCCGCAAGGACACCGCCGAGGAGCTGGCGGCGGCCCTCACCCGCCTGGTCACCGAGGCCGGCATCGTGCCGGAACCAAGCGCGCCCGAGCGGCTCCCCTCGATGCTGTTGGGAGTCGGCCGTGAACGCTCGCCCGTGGGACGGATCGAACGACTCCCCTCGGGCCTCTTTCGCCAGCGTGGACCCGAGAGTTGGGTGGCCCACGATCCGGGGACCACCCGAGGCGAGTTGGCGGTCCTGGTCAGCTTGCGGGACCAAGCCCGCCAACTTGTCGACCTGGAAGGGGCGCAGGAGTCCACCGAAGAGGTCATCGAGGCCCGCCGAGCCGACCTGGCCGCCACCTATCGCCGGTACGTCGAGCATTACGGGCCGCTCAACCGGGTGAAAGTCGACCCAGCAACCGACCGGCGTACCTACCCCCGCATGGGGGGCTTTCGCCGGGACCCAGATTGGCCCCGCGTCGCCGCCCTGGAGGTGTACGACGAGGCCACGGGAACGGCCGCCCCCGCCACCATGCTCGAACGCCGGGTGCTCCATCCGGTCGTCGTCCCCGAGCACGTGGACGACCCCGCCGACGCGCTCAGCATGTCGCTCCAGCAGCGGGGCCGGTTGGACGTGGAGTACCTGGCCCAGGTCACCGCGCAGCCAGCAGCCGAGGTGCTGGCCGCGCTCGGCGATCGGGTCTATCTCGATCCCGCACACGACCAGTGGGTGGTAGCCGAGGAGTACCTATCGGGCAACGTCCGGGTGAAGCTGCGAGAAGCCGAATCGGCCGCCGCCGACGACCACCGTTTCGCCCGCAACGTCGAGGCCCTCACCGCGGTGATCCCCCGCGACGTGACGGCTGACGAGTTGCAAGGCACCCTCGGCGCCCCCTGGGTGCCGGTCACGGTCGTCGAGGAGTTCGCCCGCAGCCTCTGCCCCGAACGGTACTTGCGCCAGGACATCACGGTGTCGCATTCGACGGCGACTGGCGAGTGGGTAATCGGGGCCAGCGGGGCCGCTCGCCAGTCGATGGGCCGGGACCACGAGTTTGGCGGCCCGTCCTTTGACGCCCTCACGGTGCTCAGTGCAGCAGTGAACGGCCGGTCGCCGGTCATTACCAAACTCGGCCCGAACGACGCCCGGATCGTCGACGCAGATGCCACCACGCAGGCCGTTGAGAAGTCCGAGCTGCTCCAAGAAGCCTTCGACGCCTGGCTCTTGAAGGACGACCCGGTGCGCTCGGCAGAGATGCTCGGGCGCTACAACGAGCAGTTCAACGCCTACGTTCCCCGCTCCTACTCCGGGATCACCATGCGGGCGCCAGGGCTGCGGTCGGACTTCTCACTCCGCCCTCACCAGCACCAGGCCATCGCCCGCATCGTCTTCGGGCGCGACGCCCTGCTGGCCCACGCCGTGGGGGCGGGCAAGACGGCGGAGCTGATCGTCGGGGCGATGGAACGGCGGCGCCTGGGCATGTGTGCCCTGCCGGCCTTCGTAGTGCCGAACCACATGCTGGAGCAGTTCTCGACGGACATCGCCGACCTCTATCCGGCAGCCGAAATCCTCGTCATTGACCGGGAAGACATCTCCCCGACCAAGCGGGCCATGTTCGCCGCTCGGGTGCAGAGCCATGAGTGGGACGCCGTGGTCATCACGCATTCGTCCTTCGGACGCTGGGGGGTGTCGCCGGATGCCACCAAGCGGGTGTTGCGCGAGAAGGTGGCCGAGCTGCGCTCGGACCTGGTTGGGCTCGACGCCAAGGGCCGAGGCGCAGACCGCACCCTCACCAAGGCGATCGAGCGCTCACTGCTCAACTACGAGGAGCGGCTGAAGAAGGCCGAGCACGCGCTGAGTGAGCGCCGGGACGACCACGAATTCTTCTTTGACCAGGCAGGCATCGACTACCTCTGCGTCGACGAGGGCCACGAGTTCAAGAACCTCGGGCTCACCTCCAAGGCCCGCAACCTGCGCGGCGTGCCGGTCGGGCCGGGGAGCCTGAAGGCCAACGACCTGGACGAGAAGCTCCGGGCATTGCGGCACCGCTTCGGGGACCGCCCGGTGGCCACGATGGCGACGGGAACGCCCATCACCAACACCGTGGCCGAGCTGTGGGTACTCGGCCAGTACCTGCGCCCGGATCTGATGGAGGAGCTCGGCATCTCCTCGTTCGACGCCTTCCGGGCACAGTTCACCCGGACCGTCTCACAGATGGAGCTCGATCCCTCGGGCACCCGGATGCGCCGGGTCGAGCGGTTGGCGAAGTACACCAACCTGCCCGAGTTGGCCCGCTTCATGGGCGAGTTCGCCGACGTGGTGATGGCCGAAGACCTCGACCTCCCCCGACCGACCCTCAAAGGTGGCAAGCGGGAGGTGGTGGTCGTGCCGGCCTCTCCGCAGATGGAGATCTTCATGACCGAGGAGGTCGCCAAGCGTGCCAGGGCAATCCACTCGGGAACGGTGGCGCCCGAAGAAGACAACATGCTGAAGCTCTGCTCGGACTGCCGGTTGGCGGCGTTCGACTGGGAGAGCTTTCGCGGTGAGCGGGTAGATGAGCGGTTCGCGCCGCTGGCCCGGGCGGCCGATCGGATCGCCGCGGTCTATGCACTGCATGAAAAGCACGAGTACCTGACGGACTCCGGCCTGCCCCACCCGAGGACCGGCGCCTTCCAGATCGCCTTCAGTGACCTGGGGACCCCCAAGAGCGACGGCACGTCGGCCTACGAGCGGTTCCGCCAGATGCTGGCGGATCGCGGCATCCCCTTCGAGAAGATCGGCATCGTTCACGAGCACGACAAAAACGACGAGGCCAAAGCGCGCTTCTTCAGCGCGTGCCGGGATGGCCGCTACGCCGTGGCCATCACTTCCAGCGCCAAGATGGGCATGGGCACGAACGTCCAGGACCGGCTGGTTGCCCTTCACCACCTCTCGGTGCCCTGGCGCCCCGACATCATCGAGCAGCGTGACGGGCGAGGTCTGCGACAGGGCAACCAAAACGAGGAGATCGAGGTGGTTGTCTACGCCCAGGAGCGGTCGTTCTCGACGTTCGGTTGGCAGACCGTCCAGCGCAAGGCAGGCTTCGTCGGCCAACTGCTCCGTGCCGACTTGAACGGCCCGCGGGTGCTGGAGGTCACCGACACCGAGGCCATCGCCTACGGGGAGATCATGGCGCTGTCCTCGGGGGATGAGACCTACATCGAAGCAGCGACCGTCGAGGACAGGATCGGCCGACTCGAACGGCTCCAGCGGGGCCACGGAACCGAGCAGGCTGCTCTGGCCCGCCGCGAGCGAGCGGTCAGCTCGCTCATCGTCACCACCGAGCACCGCCGCGACGCGCTGGCGGCTCCATCCCGGCGGGTGGCCGCCTGCACTGGCGAGCCCTGGTGCGTCGAGATCGACGGGCGACAGTTCGACAACAAGGGTGACGCTGCCCGAGCGCTCGCCCCACTCCTCGGTCGCTACCGCCGTGCCGGGCTCCTCGTCTTTCCGGGCTCGGGTGTCGCCGTAGACTGGATCGTCCAGAGCGATGGCAGCGGGTTCTTCAGGCTCGACGTCGGCGCCGCCTCGATCACGGTCTCGGTCGAGCGGCGAGATCACGAGGGACTCATCGGCGCGATCGTCCGTGTGACCAATCAGGTCAACGAACTACCCGACCGCCACGCTCTGGCCGTCGCCGAACTCGAGAAGCTGACGAGCGAGTTGGGCCGGGTGCGGGCCAAGCTCGGAGCCCCCTTTCCCCACGTCGACGAGCTGAAGGACGCCCGCCGGACGCTCACCTCGCTGCGCGAGACTCTGGCCCGCCGCTACGGCGAGGAGCACCAGGCGCCGCCATCAGCACCCGACGCCAATGCCGGA
Organism: Acidimicrobiales bacterium; assembly: GCA_035547695.1. Taxonomy (GTDB): domain Bacteria; phylum Actinomycetota; class Acidimicrobiia; order Acidimicrobiales; family RAAP-2; genus DASZUK01. Next base: position 53,867 of record DASZUK010000062.1, on the reverse strand, counting down.
ACCCAGGCTGAGGTGGTCCAGATCAGCGAGGTCCGACGACTCGTGAGCGCCGGCCCGGCGCACCAGCCGTCGGTCGACCCATCGGCCCCTCCCGTCGAACCCATCCCGATCAACCGAGGCCGGCCGATTCCCGGTCACGACCTCGACCGGTAGTACCGAGCGAAGGGAGCGCAGATGACCGAGGAATCATTGGACGATCCGATCCGAGAGACCCACGGCCACTTCGACGGGCTCTTGCGGCTGGTCTCGGCCAGCGCCCTCCAGGTCACCGACCGCCAAGCGCAGCGCCGCCTCTACGGCGCCCACCTTGGTCGGGGGCCAGAGGGCGAGCTGGCGGCCAGCCGCGACGCTGTGGCCGGCCCAGTCAAGGGTCGGGGCGCCCACCCCGCCGGTTCGGCCCTAGTCACCTCCGAGGAGGCGTCTACCACGACTAGCCGCCTCTACGACGCACACCGAGCCAACGGGGTTGAACGAGCCTGAACTCCTGATCCAGTCGCAGCACCTGAGACCGTCCCGCAAACGTCAGGGGGGCGGTGGATGGGACGTTGATTTCGGACACGGCTTACGGGACGCCCTGTAGTCCGGTGTCACGTAGGGACCGTCACCATCCCAAATGCGGTCGTTTGTGGGACGCCTGGCCCTGAACCACCGGTCGCAGTGAGGTGCCAAGCTGGGATCGTGGTCGATGACGAACCGGCGTTTCGGCAGTCACAGGTCACGGTGGCCAGGTCATCGGTGCACGTAGTGGAGACGGGAGACCCCGAGGCTACCCCGTTCCTTTTCCTGCACGGCTGGCCCGAATCGTGGCATAGCTGGCGGCAGATCATGGTGGTGGCGTCACAGCAGGTGAGAGCGATCGCGATCGACCTCCCCGGCATTGGAGAGTCGACGGGTAACCCGACCGACGGCTCAAAGCGCCAGCTCGCTGCCACTGTGCGTGGCCTGGTCGAGGCAATGGGGCTGAGGGATCTCACCCTGGTGGGCCAGGACGTCGGCGGCATGGTCACCTACGCCTACCTCCGAATGTTCCCGGACCTGAAGCAGGCAGTGATCATGGACGTCGCGCTGCCGGGCATCGACCCGTGGGAACAGGTGCTACGAAACCCCTACCTGTGGCATTTCGCCTTCCACTCGATCCCCGAGCTGCCCGAAAGGCTCGTGCAGGGCCACCAGGGCGAATACTTCGCCTACTTCTACGACGCCATCTCGGCCGACCCGTCGAAGGTCACCCCCGAGGCGCGGGCGGCCTATGCAGAGGCTTACGCCACCGATAGCGCCCTGACCGCTGGGTTCAACTGGTACCGAACGTTCCCCCTGGACGCCGCGGCCAACAAGGAAGCGAACAGCCAGGCGGCGATGCGGCTGCTGTACCTGCGGGGCGAGAAGGAGGGCGGCCAGATGAGCGACTACCTCGACGGCTTGCGGTCGGCCGGAATGACCCACGTCGACCATGCGCTGGTGCCGAACGCCGGACACTTCACGCAGGAAGAGGCGCCCGAGGATACGTGGCGACTGATCGCCGACTTCTCCGCGATCTGACTGACCCCAACCCGCAATCCGTCCATCCGCAGGGTGATCGGCTTCCCCTGGGAATATGACGGAGCCAGCGGGTCCCTCGCCCTCGTGGTGACTCGCAAACGCTGACTCGTGGACACCGCCAAGGTCTGTGAGGCAGTGCGACCCGATCTGGTGACTTTTCAGTTCGATCAACGTTCGGACTCCCGAGCTGACGGCGATGCCGCCGGCGACGTACCGACCGCGGGAATCCGAGGAGCCACTTCCGGCACCCTCCGACCGGGCGTGGGTACGACGCGCCTATCGAGGCGCTCGCACAGCCTCGCCAGCTCGCCATCGGCCAGCCGCGCCAGACGGGTGGCCTGGAACCGCTCGCCTCGCTCGGCGTGAAGACGGGCGAGGAGGAGGGCCGTCCCGCGCATCTGGGTGAGCAACGCCGCCCACTCCTTCTCGTTGTTCTCACCGTACCGGGCCTGTTGGACGATGATGGCCACTCCTCGGAGGTTCCGGGCGGGATGGCGCAACGACGCCCTCTCCTTGGCGGCGGTCTGGGCCGAGCGGGCCAAAAGGTGGGCTGCTTTGGCGAGCGGTCCGGGGGTCGAGCCTTCGAGCCGGAACGAGGACGCAGCGAAGGCCCCGGCCAGGTCCCGTGCTGCCCCAGCCCAGGTAGCGGCGTCGTCGATCGGGACGGCGGCCAGATGCTCGTAGGCGTCGTGGACGGCCTCGGCGGCAAACCGCCAACTCTCGGGCGAACCGACCTGGACCTCACGACCCTCCTGGGTGAGCCGGGTCGACCGCCACTCGGCGACGGCCACTGGGTCGGATGGGGACGCTTCCCACAGTTCTCGGAGCCGTGGGAGGGCCAGATCGCGGGCCAAGCGGCCGCCGCCGAACCAGATCGGCTCGGCACCTTCAGTGGGCCGAAGGGCCACCGAGTAGCCGACCACCTCCTCTCGTCCCCCCGGTGCAAAGCGGGGACGGACCAAGACGCCCGCCCGACGCAGGCGGCGAACGAACTCGGCCTCGGTCTCCGACGCCACCGATGCCGATCGCACCCTTCGGGCGAGACCAATGCGATCGGGCTCGGCCCGACCCTCACGCCCAGCCCGCTCCTCCTCCGCTCTCGTGACTCCCGGTAACCCGGCGCCACGACCCGCATGGGTAGCAGTGAGCCCGTAGGTCTGTTCCAACTCGGCGCAGACCTTGGACATGGTGACCCGCTCCTGCCAAACCGAGGCCACCCGGCCGTCCTCTCGTACTAAGGAGACCGCGATGTGGATGTGTTCGTTGCCGGCGCTCGACGTGCCGTGGGCGACGGCCACCCATCGGCACGACGCCCGTCCCTCCCCTTCGCTGAAGCCCATCGCCGCCATAGACGCTCTGGCGACCTCGGCCCACTCCTCATCGGTCGGCGGCCGGTCGTCCTTATGGTTGGAGAGCGAGAGGTGCCAGACGTGGCCGCCGGTGACCTCTACCCCAAAGTCAATTCGCGGGGCGTCGCAGGCCCGTCCCAGCTCGCCCACCTCGTCCCAGGTGAGCGGTACGCCGCAGTTCGGGTCGAGGGAATCTGCCGCCGCGATGACGCGGGGATTGGTGTGCTCGTTGTGCCGCCCAGGACTGAACAGATAGCGGATGAGCCGTCCGATGTCCTTCCCCCGGCCGATCTTGGCGATCACCGTCCGAAGCCGCCGAGGCCGTCGGTGAGCCGATCGAGGGCGTCGGCCAGATCGGCCCGAAGCTGCCCGAACCGGGCCATCTCGTCCTGTGCTCCGGCGATCGGGGTTCCCGACGCACTCGCCATGTCGACTAGTCGAGCCAACTGTGCCGTGGCCCGGACGAGTTGGCCCTGGAGCCGGGTGAAATCGGCCAGCCGACGACGGCGCTCGGCCACCGTGACCTGACCACCCGTCAGCCCTTGCTCCAACAAGTAGCGAGGCGGTGAGACCCCGGCCAGACTCGCCCGACGGCGCAGCTCGGCCAACTCCTCCTCGCTTACCCGAACGCCCACTACTCGGTGCCGACCGGTGGCCGAGCGCCGTACCCGGCCCCCTGCCCACGTCGGTCGCTCAGCCTCTCCTATCGCCTCGTCGAGCATGTCCTCGTTCTCCTCGTTCGCCAGCGCAGCGACGCAACCGTGTTGCGACGTCGGAGAACGGTCGGCCCGAAGGGACGAACGGCGACACGAACTTCCTTTGATCCGTGAAACGGATCAACCATCTTGCTCCCCGGTGGCGTTCGATACCAACGACACCTCGGGATTCTGGCCAGTACCGCCCCGGAAGGGCAGGTTCGGCTTTGCTAACAGGACCCTAGGGTGCAGACGACCGCTGATCCGCCCGGAGATACCGCCTCTGACCAGGGATTGGTATCGAACAACTGCTGTCCGATCACGAAGATTGAGAGAGTCCGAGCTGCCATCGCCCCCGGGCGCGACAATCTGCCCATGTCTAGCGACTGGCTCCCGCCCCGACTACGCCCGCTGCTGGGACCTGGGCTAGGCGCCGTTACGCCGGAGGCCCTCGGTCGGTTGGTAGGTCTGGTAGAAGACACCGACCTGGAGTTCAAGTCGGCTCCGTACGAGATGACCGAGGGCGGCCGGAAGGAGTTGGCCAATGACCTCGCGGCCCTTGCCAATGGCGGCGGCGCCCTACTGGTTCTTGGAGTCGAACAGGACTCAGCCGGTCTGGCCACCAAGCTGGTGCCCCTTAGGGAGTCGGACCTGGACATCGGCCTCTGGGCTGATCAGGTCTCTGCATCTCGTGTCCATCCGTCACTGACCATTGGCTACCGAGCGGTCGCTCTTTCAGAAGGCTTGGTACACCTCTTCTCGATCCCACCGAGTCTGCATGCACCCCACTGCGTCGCGTCCGCTGAGACGTTGCGCTATCCGGTGCGCAACGGACGCCAACGGCACTACCTCACTGAGAGTGGAGTAGCCGACAGATACCAGCGTCGTTTCATTGGACTTTCCGATCGCTCGCGTGCGCTCGACGAAGAGTTGGCAGCCGCTGAGGATGTCGTCAATCGAGCCGAGGGAAAATTTCAGATTTGGCTGAAACTAGCTCTCGTTCCCGACGTGCCGGGCGAGATTCCACTACGAGGGGAACTCACTCGGGAGTGGGAGGAATGGGTCCCGAAAGTGCTGAAGGATTTCCCGGCCTACAACGATCAAATGAGTCGATACCACGTGGCACTGGGATTCCGGTCGCTCATCGTTCACGATTCTCTCGACTCGCGGATCGATCACTGGCGGCTTGGTGGCCGACTCGAACTCGACGGCGCCGGAGTTCTGGCGTTCGGTTACCTCGGCGACCCTGAGCAACACATCAACACCGGTGGGCATCGGATTCTGTATGACGAGTTTTTGATCGGTGACCTGATCAATGGACTCGGTCTTCTGACGCAGCACTGTCTCCGGGCGGGTGGAAATGGCAACGCTCAGGTCGCTGCCACGGTGGAGGTGCCAAGTGGAGGCCTAGTAGTCGGTCAGCCGCGCTGGTCCATCCAAGGAATGCTCGAAGGCACCCGGGTAGCGGAGGGCGTTGGCATCAGCCGACACACGATCTCGGCCGATGCATGTGCCCAGCCGGGAAGGGACCGGTTGGCCGCAGTGCGGCTGCTGGCCGGAGATCTTCTTTCGGCGTTCGGCCAGCCCGAGCCGCTCCAGATCACGGATGAACTTCAACTCGTCAAACAGCAGTTCCTTCAGGAATGGCGAGATCGTGTGGGGGCCTGGGGAGTGCGGGCCGGAGTTGAATGCCTTGAGGTTGGCGGCAGTGGTACCAGATAACAACCCATTGGAGAAGGCTGCCCTTCCTTTATGGAGTGAGGGCCTAACCGCGTTGCCGGATCGAATACAGAAATGGAGACGCGAACAAGAAGCGGTTCTGGATGACCTATCTCTTCACCTTGTCCTCATGCACCGACATAGGGAAATGTGGACCGATCTCACGACGGTGATTGAACGGCGCGATCCTCGTTGCGGTTGGACCAGGCATTACGACGGCTTGTATGTGGACTCTCAACTGCTGGCCATTTCTCGCATCTTTCATGCTAAGCAGCAAAATTCGGTGTCATTAAGCCAACTCTTGGACGAGATGAGAGGCTACCCCGACTTACTGAAGAGCCTCGACGGCTACAGAGTGTCACGTGAACTCGGCCGCGCTCTCGATCCCAAGCGGGATAAAGCTGAACTGCGGACCGCCGTCAACGAGGTGCTTCCTTGGCGAGATCAGGTCATTGCCCACATATCTCGCAAACCGCGACCTAGTGATTTCTCTTGGGAATACCTCGATAGCGCAATTCAGAAGCTGACTACTATCTTTAAGGTTTACGCCTTCCGTATTATGGGCGCGAACTATTTAGTTGATAAGTCGGTTGGCACCCGATGGCATAGCGTATTTTCAGAGGCTCTCTACGATCAGAGGATTGAAGAGGCCATCGCTCCATGACGAGGCCCTACAACTTCCAGAAGTGGGCGACCCCGCGGATCTGGCCCGGCGGCGGCTGGGGAGAAGCCATAGCTCGGGTTCGCAAGGACCAGCACCTGACCCAGAAGGGCATCGCCGACTACATCGACGTACCACTGGCCGAAGTGCGGAGATGGGAGACCGGCGTGGCGCTCCCCGACAGGTCTCTTTGGCCCCGTCTGGAGGAGGCCATGGGTATGCCTGTGCCCGACCCGCGGGTGCCCGATCACACCCCTGCCGAGCGTGAGCTGATCGACACGATGCTGCTCTTGATCGACGAGGTCCGGCTCTTGCGGGAACGGATAGGCGAGACTCGGAAGTCGAGCGAGGCTCCGGCGTCAGCCGGGGAGCCGAGAGTGTTGAACATCGCCGGCGCCGCCGAGCACCTGGGCCTCTCGGTAAGCCTGGTGCGCCGGTTGGTCTCGGAGCGGCGCATCGTGCACTACAAGCTGGGCAACCGCGTGATGTTCCGCACCTCGGACCTTGAGCGGTTCATCGACGATAACAAGCGAGACTCCGCTGACCGGACGGTCTGGCAGCTGAGAACTCGACGCCAATCCTCACCGCGGAGAAGGCCCGACGCCCGAAGGTGATCAGCCCTGGTCGTTTCTCGCCGCATGTTCCCGGAGTTCTGCCGGGGTCTGCGTCGTCGGGACCCACGACGGTGCCGCCGTGATCGGCCCGCGCTCGATTGGGAAGATGCGCTTACCCCGCTCGATGAGACGTTTCCACATCGCATCGTCTACCCAGTTCGGTCGATCTGGCATCCATTCTTCTCGCTCGCGATGGGTCATCTGAAGGTGACGAGAAGGAAAGCTGTCATGAGCGTAGAGATAGCCATCATGACCCGGGCACTCCAGGCCAGCTTCCGTAATCATCCATTCGTCACTCACGAGTTCGCTGAGGGCACCGTGAAGATGCACCGCACCGGGATCAAGCCTCCGAGAACGGATGGCAAGGTCCAGCGCGCTTTGCAGATTCTTTAGAGATTGCTCCCAGCGAAACGTCCCCTCACTCTTGAAGCGGCCTCTGGTTACGAGTTGTGACCGGAGTCTTAGTCCGGCCTGGAGGGCATCCTCGTCGGGTGCCCACTCAATCTCGAATACTGGACGGCCACCGGATATGTAGAAGTCGGCATAGACAATCGCCTTGACCGTCAACGCATGATGGGCCGATTGACTGAACCGCCCGTCACCCCGATCAAGACCCCAGGAGAACTCAACTCCCAGCTCATCCGGGTCATCGCTGCCCTGGACGGTGACATGCCCCCAATTCAGTGCTCCGAGTGTGTTCGCATGCGCAAGTGCGGACGCCACACTGTCGAAAGTCGGAACCTCCATGGCGGCGACGGCTTCATCGTGGACAGCCGCTTGCTCTGAGATCAGGCTCTGCATCTGATCGGCTAGCTGATCGATACGAACGTTGATGGTCTGCGTCGAAGCAGCAATCTCCTCTTGAGCTGCAGCGGCTCCCTCACGTGCAGCAATGTCCCCAACGTCCTGCAAGAATCGACGCTCGAAGAAAAAGAGGACACCCGCAAGAAGCAACGCCGTCCCGATGCCGATCATCGTCGCCTGGGACACGCCTTCCCATGCGTAATGACTTTCAAGGAAGAAGGCGAGAGCAATGAGGACGACACCGGGTATCTCGCAGGCAAACACCCATCGCCAAGCGACTTTTACCTTACGTGCGGGATTCGTAGATGGTTCCATGCAGTGAGATGACTCAGGTGAGCAATTACGAATTCATTTTGATGAGTACCGGAGGCACCTCAATTTGAGGCAAAGGCGCTTCGATCACGTAGTCGTCCGGAAAGTCATCGAATGCCTCCCTCAGCAGATTCGCGAAGTAGACCGCCGCGGGGGCAAAGACAGTTGCCAGGTCCTCGATCTCGGCAGTCTTCACGCCGATCACCTCTAGGTGATCGAGAAGGAGGGGCGCCCAGGCGGTCATACGTTGCGCCATGAAGGCGATCTGTTCAACGGGAGCCGTCCGGTAGGTGTTGTCGAGCGCGGGCATTGATACCCGGAGGCCAGTATTCAGTAGGTCAAGCACCTCGACGGAGACGGCGCCGTCGTCAAGACCAAGAACGGCCTCCATCGCACGACCGTTGTAGTAGTTGTCTCCCATGAGATGGACCAGGGCATTAACGAAGTAGGAGTGGAGGATCTGCTCGGGCGACTCGCCGACCTGGCTGGCCCGCTCGGAGGCGTTGCGTTGAAGGGCCTTGACTACCTTGACGAGGAGGGCCGGAAGGCCGCGGGTATCGGTGGCCATTACCTCAGCGAAATGCTCGATTGCGGCGAAGGCCGCATCACCGGACGGCCCGCTTGAAAGGTCCGGCAGGGCGGGCACCAATAACGGTGTCTCGGGTGTAATCCCGAGCTCCCTGAGGATGGCGGGCCGCAGCCTCTTGCAGGCGAAGCCGCGAGCTGCGAGCCGTCGAGCCACCGTATCCTTGTCGCGTCCAATCGACGACAGGTCTGCGACCTGAGCGTAGTGGGCAACTAGCCCACTGAAGTCAGATTCGTCGAGGGGGCCAAGCTCGTCAATCGACCAGCGCTCCAGTTTCCGAGTCGTGACAGCGCGGCCTTGCTTCACGAGCGACTTCTGCAGCCGGATGGTGAGCTGGGAGTTCCGTTTCATCACGTCCAAGCCTAGGGAGGGGGTGTGACGGTCTCGGGGGATTAAAGCGGGTACCTGTGCTGCTCGGAGGTACCCGCTTTGGACAGAGGACACCCGGACCACCTGTTGCATCATGGTCGGAGAAAGGAGGTGATGTGAGATGTGGACCGAAATCGTGCTCTTCATCCTGAGCGCACTTGGCCTGGTGGCCGCCGGCAAGGAGTTTCTCCAGCGCGGCGGCAATCTGGGGCTCTGGAGGGCGTAGTAAGCCCGGGTGGCCCCGTGCCGAGAGCCGGCCGGCACGGGGACCCTCGGGAGCAGGTGACAGACCGAGTCCGGCGCCGTGGTGCGATGCCCCATCTAGCCACCGGTACGGGCGATGACGAGGCCATCTACTTGGGATGCACCCCACTGGGTCAGCATCTCTCCCAGAACATGGATCTGACCGCAGATGGTGGTGATGTCATCAAACAGAAGGACGCGCGCTCCTTCGAAGTTCACCCAGTCTGCCGGGGTGACCACCGAACGAAGCTCGTTGGCCGCGTCCCACTTCGTCCGCCACTTCGTGCCGGGCTGTCCTGATTGGCTGGTTGGTCCAGATTTTACGAGCGCGTCTGGAAAAATCGGCCAGACATCTTCGAGGTCTTCTCCGTCGGCCACTTCCAAGATGAGCTCGGTGTGGTGAATGGCGCGGCCAGGCTCGGTAGGGTTCGCAATGATGAGGTCATAGTCGTCAGGCGAGAGATTCTCATCGAGCCAGCCCAGTACGAGGCGTCCAAGGATGACTGCCCAGCCCTTTTTGCCGTCATACTTCAGCGCCTTGAGGATGCGATCAACGGCGCCGGTCTTGGCATAGATGGCGTAGATCTGGCCGAAGCCTCGGTCTTCCCAGTTACAGATCGGATTTCCACACTGCTCCCCAGCGCTGCTGAGACGGTGCGAACAGATCGGACACCGATGACTTCGTGGCGGCAGCGCTGCCTGGACGCAGCGGGCGCAGATCGCTGGCGTGCCGGTCGCCAGCAACGGGCACCTCGGGCAGCGGGGAAAACCAGCTGGAACAGGGGGCGGAGTTGACGTCATGCGCCCCCCTGGAGGTATTCACACCAGCTCTAGAGTGAGCTGACGAGCAGACTTCACCTCGTGGATTCGCTCTGCTGGCGCCAGCGCATCCACAATCTCATCCACCGATGAAACCTCGCGGGCTCCTCGCTCGGCGACAAACTTCTGTGCCCAGGGCTGGCTAGTGACAAGGGATTTGAGAAGAAAGACCATCTTCCCGTGCTCCAGCGCAAGTCTCGCCTGCATGCGTGCCCCGGAGGTAGACGATGCCTCAACAACCGCCGACCCCTGAGACATGCCGGACATAACGACATTTCGCCTCGGGAACGTCCATTTCGCAGGACTCGTCGAGGGCCAGAACTGCGAGACGATCATCCCGCCCTTCGCGATCTCCTCCGCCAGCTCCTCGTTCTCCTTGGGGTACGTCCGAGTGATGCCGGTCCCAACGACCGCTACGGTCCGTCCTCCACGATCCAGCGTGGCGCGGTGGGCCGACGCGTCGATGCCGCGAGCCAACCCTGAGATCACCACCACTCCGGCGTCGACTAAACGCTCTGCTAGCTGTGAGGCACGCTTCAGCCCCTGGGGGGACGGCTGCCGCGTGCCCACGACGGCAACCGACCGGGCGTCACCGGGTGCGGGCTCAGTTCCCCGCACAAATAGGAATGGCGGCAGGTTGTAAATGAGCCGAAGATTCGTCGGATAATCGTCATCCATCACGGTGACAAGGCGTGCATCCGCCGTAGCCGCCAGTTCCAGTTCTTCATCGACTCGGTCCCGCCATCTCGCCTCGTCGGCGAGACCTCGCCGGAGAAGTGCGGCGGTCTTTCGGGCTGGGGCCGATCGCTCTACCAGTCGGCCCTCTGCCAGCTCATCCATCGAGCCCACGTGCATCGCCTCTCGGGCGAGCACCGACCAGTCCGGGCTCTGATCATCCAGCCGAATCGCACAGAGCTGAAGAAGGCGATGCTGGACCTCGCTGACCCTCATGTCGCTCACCCCGGCTGTGACTCCCTCTCCGACAGTACCAGATCTTACGAACATATGTTCGCTTCCGGGTGTATCAGTCAAGTCTTCCACGCCACACCCCTATCAGCCGAGTTCCATGCCCTGACCAGGGAGCTTGGCGCAGGCGACGTACGCAACGAGTCAACGGGGTCCGGCCGGGGAGTCTTCGAGCTACGGCTGGTCACCCAAGCCCAGGTCGCGAGCCACCTCCCTCTGGAGACGCTCCGCCGCCAGCCAAAGTGCCTCCGCCACCTCAGCGTTGTCGGCGAAGTACTCGGCCGCCTCGCAGAGGCGCTCAGTGAGATTCAGGATGCCGAGCGGCGTCATTGGAGGGACGGGGCATCGACGATGGTTAGCCGACCGTGAGAGTCGAGGCATGCCGCGTCTCGGGCGGCGGTCGGTGGGTGGTCAAATCCACGGAGATAGAGGAGTGGCGACGCCAGTAGATCGGGCCGGTGCCCAGCTGCCCACGAGTACACAGACTCGGGCGTGAGGCCATCCCGGCGAGCCCTCACGAGCAGTCGAGCCGCCACAAGCGCCGCCACCTGCGACTCGCTAAACCCGGTCGCGGCAAGAAAGTCGGCCAGGAGCACCCTCGGCCGGCCTCGGCCGAGTCGATCGGCACGCTTGCTCTCGATCGAGATCCGGGTCACGAACTTCGACCCGCTGCCGTCACTCTCGGCGTCATAGGCCAGACGGCCAGCTCGCGCCCAGTAGTGGACCATGCTCTCCGAGGTCCGCAGCATGGCCGCCGCCTGAGCCACCTTCACCGAGCGGGCCCGGAGACGGTCGAGGCGGTCCAGCTCCGCCAGTATGAGTGCCGCGTCGTCGGACAACAACATGAGGGTTCGGGAGTGGTCGTCCGTCTTCGGGTCGATGCCGAGGCGCTTCATCGTCCGGTAGGCGGTGTGGTAATCCACGCAGCCCGCCGTCGCCACGTCGACCAGCATCCGGCACCCAGCCAGGCGTTCGGCGAAGGCCAGGGCATCGGCCTCCCGACAGCGCCACTCACCGCCGACCTTGACGCCAGGGATCTTGGAAGGGAACAGGCGCCGGGTGGCGCCCAAGTCCATGTGGAGGAGGCCGGCCACGTCGCGGACGCCGAGCAAGCCGGCCCGATCTCGGATCTGCCATCCGATCGACGCCAACTCGACGTCGATGACGGCCAGGTGCTCGGGGTCGGGAACGTTGCCATAGGCGGGCCGCCGGACGGTGGGCACCATAAGCGTGGTGAGCCCAGCGGTCTCGATCTCCCGCTCGACCTGCCTGGCGACCGGGGCCAGGTGCTCCTTCAAGCGACTGTCGAGCGTGTAGACGAGGTCGAAGACGTCGCTGCCCACCCGGTGCCCCATTGCCCGGCGGGCAACAAGGCCGGAGACCTCGGCCGACCAGGCGAGATCGGTGGCAAAGCTCTTTCGCAGGTCGTGAGGAGCGATGAATGTGTCCTCCACGGCGCTCTGGCCGAGCGACGCTGCGGCGACCCGCAGGGCGTTGCGGAACCCGACCTGGCCGCCGTCCTTCGCACGGATCGGCGGGATGAGTCGGGCGCTCGTGTCGATCCGTCCCTCGGCATCGCTGTGGAAGATCTCGATCACGGTCGAGATGAGTGCGGTCAGCGGCCTCGGCAGGGCGATGAGCCGGTAGGCGCTGTCGGTCTTGCCGGCCTCCTTACGGCTGGTCACCTCGACCTCGTCGGCGTCGGTGCGCTGGCGGAACGTTCGGCCGCCCTGGGCAGCGGCGAGGAGGAAGCCATCCCCCTCGGCGTCGCAGAAGAAGTCCCCGACCAGGAGCCCATAGGACTCCGAGATGCGCAAGCCGCACAACCGAAGGAGCCACAGCACGAGCTGGTGGATGACGTGGAGCTGGCCGGCGATCTCAGCCGTGGTCGCCACCGAGACAAGCGGCGCCTTGCGCCGCTTGGGCCGCCCGACGGGATGGAGGGCGTGGATACCCTTCCCCTCGGCGTACGGGGGGATGTCGAATCCGAGGGTCCGCCCGAAGGCAAGCATCGAGCGCAGCAGCCAGAGGAAGCCGCCGGCCGTCTCGCGGGCGTAGCGTTTGCGGCCCGGCCGGAAGGCCGAGTCGTCGCTCAGGGCCTTGCGGCCCGACATGGTCCGCAGCCAGTCCTTCACCATCGCCCGCCCGGTCTCCAGATCGGTGTCGAGCAGGTACGCGAAGTTGGGGAGCAGGTGCAGCTCGATGTCCCGCCACGCCTCGACCGAGCGGTCCGGGCCGGCGTTGTGCATCTCCTCGTACCACTCGCGGTGCCAGGCGCGAGCCAGATCAGCGAAGCGCGGCAGGGGCAGGGGCTCGCCGTCCGGACCAACCGCCCGCAGGGGCGCCACCCCCCGGTTGGCCGGCTTCTCGGGTTCGAGGCCCTCGGCCCGGCGGGCCAGCTGCTCGTCGATCCACCGTTGCCCGGCCGCCTCGGTGGCGAAGCTGTACTCGACCCGCTTCTTCGAGTCGGCCAGCATCGGCACCGAAGCCAGCCAGCGATCCCCACGCGGTCGGAGCGATCCCTTGGGTGCCCGAGCCATCAGGACGCCGGTGCCTTGGCCAGGAGGGAGCGTAGGAACGCCACCTCGCCCTCGGTCCGCTCGATCCAGGCCGACAGGCCGGCGATGCGAGCCTGGGCGGCGGCCAGCTCGGCTCGGGCCGCCGCCAGCTCCCGCTCGGCTCGCACCCGGCCACCGACCTCCACCGGCTCGCCGGCCCCGCTGCGGGGATCGAGCCGGCCGAGCGCCACCAGGTCGGCCACGGCGTAGAGGACCGCACCGTCAGCGCCTGAGCGGGTGTGCGGCAGCTTGCCCGAACGTTGGTCACGGCGCAGGGTGTCCTCCGAGACCCCGCATGCGGCGGCCGCCTCACGGCGGGTGAGGAACAGCCGATCGGGCTCGGGGACCGGGGCAATGGCGTGGAGCGCGGACATGGGCGCCGGGGAACGGTCGGCCGCGATGCCCCAATGGCGGACCGATCGCGCCCCGACCGCCAAATCGGGTCCCAACTTCGTTCGGACCCCTCCAATCTCGGATCTCCATCCGAGATTGGGCCGTCCTGCACACCCCCTGCCGCCCCCTCGACGTAGGAAAGCCCAGGTCAGGGCGGGGTATGCAGGGGTGGGATGCCAGTGCAGATGCCCAGGTGGAAATCCGAGATTGGGCCTCGGGAGGGGGTCGAACCGAGCCCAGACAGCACGAAAGACCAGGTCTGACCTGGCCTTTCGTGGGACTTCATGCGCCGGACTCCGGCGGGCGAGTGGCGGGGGCAGGATTTGAACCTGCGACCTTCGGGTTATGAGCCCGACGAGCTACCAGACTGCTCCACCCCGCGGCGGTGACGAACACTTTAGCAGCCTTCGCCGGCCGGTCATTCGGGCGGCACGCTCCGACCCCGTTGCCAGGCAGCGCCCTCGCCCGCCCTCCCCCGGCCTCACCCCCGACCTCAGCCGGCGCTCGGTGGGCCGACACTCGGCCGCAGTCGGTCAGCAGCCGGCCGGCACTCGGTCAGCCAGCTCGGCCGAGGCAGGGCTCAGGCCCCGGGCGGGGTCTGGTAACCAGCCCCGGGCGACCCCGGGTACCCGCCGGTGGCGGTGGGGCTGAGGTCGATGAGGCCGTGGGCCTGCTCGTGGGCCTTGAGGGCATCGACCAGCCGGTCGGCGTCGGCGTCGGCGGTGGAGGAGGCCCGGCCGGACCGCTGGCCGTAGATGACGGCGCCGAGGTCGCGGAGAAGGCCGTCTGCGGCCCGCTTGGCCTGCATCTCGTCCAGCTTGGCCTGGCCCTTCTGGGCCGCGTCCTTGGCCACCGCGGTGGCGACGGCCGCCTGCTCCTTCATCTTGTCGAGAAAGCCCATCGACGTCACCTCCGTGCTGCGTCGGCACGGGCCGGCTGGAGGCCCGGTGACGGCCATCTTCCCACGGGGCCGCCGACGGTGCGGTCCGGGGACGGCAGGCACGCGCTCGGCAGTCAGGCTTCGTTGGTCGGTGTTGTGCCCGCTGTCGGCGAAGTGGTGGTGGTCACCTTGCCCGGCGACGGCGACGGCGACACGGCCGGCGAGGTGGTGCCGGAGCCGGCAGAGCCTGCTGTCCCGGTGACCCCGCTGCCGGTACTGCCAGTGCCGGTACCGCCGCTGCCGGTACTGCCGGTACCGGTGCCACCGGTCGCTGCGCCACCGCTCCCGCCGACGGTGCCGGCTCCGGTGCCCGAACCGGTCCCACTGCTTGACTTCTTGGTTTTGGCCCCGGTGCTCGTCTTGGCCCCGGTACTGGTCTTGGTACTGGTGCTCGTCTTGGTCCCGGTGCCGGTGCCCCCGGACGATCCCGAACCGGACGTGCCGGATGCGGACCCGCCGGCGGGAACGGTGGTGGTGGTCGTGGCACCGGCGCCCTGGGTGGCACCGGCGCCCTGGGTGGCACCGGCCAGGGCCTGCTGGGCGGCGGCCTCGGCGGCGTGCTCGTCGTTGATGGCGTCCTGGAAGCCGGACAGGTCGCCGGCCTTGAGGGCGGCCTGGGCCCGGGCGTAGTCGGCGGCGGCCTGGGCCAGGTCGGCGGTGGCCTGGGCGATGGCGGAGGCTGTGGTGACGCCGGAGGTGCCCGGTGTGGAGGACTGGCCGGATGTGGGGCCGGACGATGTGGAGGATGTGGCTGTGGATGTGGATGTGGATGTGGTGCCGAGGTGGGCGCCGAGGACCTTGTTGAGGGCGGCGTTGAGGGAGGACTCCATGTCGACGTGCTGGCCGAAGACGGCGATGACGTACTTGAGCTGGGGCTGGGGGTTGCCGGTGGACTCGGTGTAGAGGGGGCGGACGTACAGCATGGACTGGTCGATGGGGACCATGAGGATGTTGCCGAGGATGACCTGGGAGCCGTGCTGATCGAGCAGGCTGATCTTCTGGGACACTGCGCTGTTCTGCTGGATGTAGGTGTCGGCCTGGGCCGGGCCGGGGATGCTGTGGCCGGGGGTGGTGACGTAGACGCGGAGCTGGCCGTACTGGCCGGGATCGGCGCCGGCCATCATGAAGGCGCTGAGGATCTGGGTGGAGGCCCCCTGGGAGGCCGGGACGTAGGCGTCGGAGATGGTGAAGGACTGGTTCTGCTCGCCGGGTTCTTCGAGGACCTGGTAGAGCGGGGACATGCGCTGCAGGGTGCCGCCGATGGCCTGGCCCTGGGCGTTGGTGGTGATGGTGACGGCCAGGGCGTTGGCCGGGGAGCCGGCGCCGGCGGTGGGCGAGAGGCTCCAGGCGTCGCCGGCGGTGTAGAAGTTGGACGGCGAGGTGATGTGGTAGCGGCCGTAGACGGCGGCCTGGACGGAGAAGATGTCCTCGGGGTACCGGAGGTGGGCGGCGAGGTCGCCGGGCATGGCGGCCTTGGGGACGAACATGTGGGGGAAGGCGGCTTCGTAGGCCCGGAGGATGGGGTCGTTGTCCATGGCGTAGAAGGTCATGGAGCCGGAGTAGGCGTCGATGACGACCTTGACGGAGTTGCGGACGTAGTTGTAGCTGGCGGGCAGGCCGCTGTTCGGGGGGACCTGTTGGGTGTCGGCGTTCTGGGAGTAGGGGTACTCGGCGGAGGTGGTGTAGGCGTCCAGGATCCAGTCGATGTGGCCGTCGACGACGGCGGCGTAGGGGTCGGCGTCGAAGCTGAGGAACGGGGCGGCCTTCTGCACCATGGCCTGGATTGTGCGGACGAACATGATCCGGGACTGGGGGGTGATGAGGTCGGAGATGAGCAGGTTGAATGTGCCGAGCCGGATGGCGAAGGCAGCCTTGGTGAAGAAGGAGCCGAGCTGGACGCCGCCGGTGCCCTGGTAGTGGGTCTCGACGTTCTTGCCTGTGCGCTTCTGGTAGTCGAGCTCCAACTGCTTGCTGTTGGCCACGACGTAGCCGGGGTCGTCGAGGCCGAAGTAGACGCCGGGCTGGGTGATCTTGGGCAGCCCCTTCTTGGACACCGGGGGGACGTCCTTGATGGAGTACACCGGATTGCCGTTGGTGGTGGTCTGGTTGGCCTGGGCCAGGGCGGCGCCGACGCCGTGGGTGTACTGCAGGTGGGTGTTGACCCAACTGGACGACGGCAGGTCGTTGGGGTTGAGCTGGCGGACGCCGACGACGGCGGGCCGGAGGGTGCCGTCGACTGTGTACCGGTCGATGCCGACGGACTGGAAGGCGTAGTAGGACCGGAGGCCCTGCTGCTTCTGGAAGGTGGGCAGGGAGATGCTGGGGTCGGGGTCCCACAGGCGGACGTTGGCGAGGGTTGTGGCGTTGGCGGCCAGGGCGGCGGCCGGGACGGCGGTCTTGCCCTGGAACGGCAACGTCTTGACGTGGTCCAGCCCGTAGGCGTCGCGGGTGGCGGCGATGTTGCGCTTGATGTAGGGCTGCTCCAGGGTGCTCTGGGCGGGGTTGACCTTCAGTGCCTGGAGGACGGCGGGGTAGATGACGCCGATGACGAGGGCGACGAAGGCCCAGACGCCGACGGCCAGCACCGGCAGGGTCCAGCCCTGGCGGCGGATGTTGTAGAGCAGGATGGCGGCGGCGAAGAGGGAGACGAAGAACAGCACCTCGAGGGCGGGCAGGCGGGCGTGGACGTCGGTGTAGCCGGCCCCCTCGACGTAGCCGTTGGTTGAGGTGTCCAGGGCGAACCGCTGTAGGACGTACCCGGCGGCCTTGACCAGGGCGACGAGGGCCAGCAGGACGGACAGGTGGGCCTTCACGGCCGGCCGGACCCGAGGAGCGGCCCGCTGGGCCCGGATGCCGCCGTTCAGGTAGTGGAAGATGGCGGTGACCACCAGCATGACGACCAGGGCGACCAGGCTCCAGTTGACCAGGAACTGGAGGAAGGGCAGCCGGAAGACGTAGAAGCCGGCGTCCATGCCGAACTGGGGGTCCTTGACCCCGAAGGAGGTGGCGTGGGTGAACAGGATCCAGTTGTTCCACTCGCCGACGGTGCCGGACGCGGCGATGAGGGCCAGCACCAGGGCGATGGCGGCGTAGATGCGGCGGGCGTAGGGGCGGACGGCGCGCTGGTACCGGCGGACCAGCTCGTCGTCGGGTTCGAGGGTGGCGGTGCGGACGCCGATGCGGTCGCAGACCAGGAGGTTGACCCAGAGGCCGACGAAGAAGATGGCGCCGAAGGAGGCGAACAGGCCGACCTTGACGGCCAGCAGGGTGGACCAGACGTCGTGCAGGTGGACGGACGAGAACCAGAGGCTGTCGGTGTAGAGGGTGGCCAGGGACTTGAGGGAGGCCAGGATGACGACGATGACGACGACTGCGCCGATGATCCACCAGCGACCGCGTCCCCGGGTCCGGGGGGCGCGGGCGGGCAGGTCCTGAGGGGTCCGCACCGGGGGCAGCCTAGGCGTCGAGGGGGATCAATCCGGCGTCGGCACCACCAGGCACCGGCAGCCGGCGTGGGCCGGAGGATGGCGGTGGCCGGTGGGGAACTCGTCCCCCTTGCCGACGACGCCGGCCAGGGCGTTGTCGTCGCAGTCGGCGCAGCCTGTGCCGGTGGCGGCGACCACCCAGCGGAGGCCGGCGGCGCCGGTGGCGGAGATCACCCCGGCGGAGAACGCCTCCAGGGCGGCGTCACCGACCAGGCGCTCGATCCGGGCGCCGCGCCACTCGCGGTAGGCGGCACCGACCCGGTCGGCGGCGTCGGGGCCGGTGGCGTCGTCGTCGGCCAGCCGGCGGCGGAGGAGGGTGACCACGGTGCCGGCCAGGCCGGCCGCCACGTCGGCGACGGCGGCCGCGTCGGGGGCCGGTGGCCGGCCGCGGGTCTGGCCGAGCTGGCCGCGGGCGAAGGCGATGCCGGCGACGGCGGCGTCGCGGAGGTCGGGGGAGGCGGCTTCGACGTACACCGCCCGCTGGTCGTCCTCGTCCGGCAGCACACTGCCCAGCCGTTCGCCGGAACCGCTGCGGATGCCGTCCAGCAACCGGTTCTGGTCGTCCTGCAGCGCCCGCTTCAGCCGGCGGGCCAGCTTGGCGGTCACCGGGTCGAGGAGCTCGGCCCGGCGGTCCAGGGCGGCCTGGTCGGGCCCGGCGTCGGCCGGCTCGTCCTCAGCGGCCCCTTCGACCTCAGCGGCCCCTTCGACCTCAGCGGCACCGTCGGCGTCGGCGTCGGCGCTGGCGGCGTCGGTCGCGGCGGTGTTGCCGGCACCGGCGGCGTCGTCCTCCGTGGTGGCGACCGGGCCGGCGTCCTCCCCGTCCGCCGAGGCGGCTTCCACCACCGGCTCCCCGGCCCGGCTCGAAGCGGTATCCGGTCCACCGGCCGAGAGGCCGGCGGCGCCCTCGTCGTCGGGAGCGCCGGCCACGCCGGCCGCGCCGATGGCGTCCGCGGCGTCCGCCGCGTCCGCCGGTGCGGCCAGCGGGGAGGTGGACGGTGTGGAGGCGTCGCCGGGATGGCTGGCCCGGAGGCGGGCGAACAGGTCCTCGACGGCGTCGATCTCGGCCGGTCGGTCGGCACCGGTGCCGAGGCCGGCGTCCACCAGCCCGGTGGCTGCCAGCCCTGTACCGACCAGCCCTGTATCGACCAGTTCGGTGTCGGCCAGCCCTGCGTCGGCCAGCTCGGTGTCGGCCAGGTCGGGCTCGGCGGCACCGACGCCGGGACCGGGGCCGGCGGCCATCCCTTCGGCGGCGGCTTCTGTGGCCGGTCCGGCTGGGGGGGGTGGCGGGCCGGGCGGGGGGCCGAAGGCGTCGATGTCGAAGACGGCGCCGGCGGCGTCGAGGTCGGCGACGGACCGGTCGACCTCGGCGGCCAGGACGGCGTCGGGCAGGTCGGTCTCCTGGCGGCGGGCGACGTCGGCGGCGGCGGCCCGGGCGTCGTCGTCGGCGCGGACCAGGTCGCCGACGACGCGGTCGACGGTGTCGCGGAGCCCGAGGACGGCGGCGGCCAACTCGTCGCGGGCGGCCCGGAACTGCTCGATCTGCAGGGTGACGGCCCGGCGGCGCTGGGCCATGTCGGCGAGCACCCGGCGGCGGGCGTCCTGGGCCTGGTCGATCATGGCCCGCCCCTGCTGCCGGGCCCGGTCCACCAGGGCCTCCCCCTCGGCGCGGGCGGCGTCCAGCATGGTGGCGACCTCCTGGCGGGCCTGCTGTTGGACGGCGGTGGCGGCGATCTCGGCCTCGGCGATGCGCTCGGCGGCGGACGACTCGGCCCGCACCAGGGCCTCGGTGGCCTGCTGCTGGGCCTCCCGGGTGAGGGTGGCCGCGGCCTCCTCGGCGGCCTGGGTGATCCGGGCGGCCTCGTCGTGGGCGTTGCGCAGCACCGCCGCGCTCTGCTGGCCGAGGGCGGCGGTCAGGGTGGCCTCGTTGATGACGGGGTTGCGGGAGCGCTCCTCGGCTTCGGCCACCTGCCGGCGGAGGTCGTCCTCGTGCTGCTCCCAGGCCGACAGCTCCCGGGCCACCAGCTCCAGGTAGGACCGGACCTCCTGGGGGTCGAAGCCCCGGCGGACGACGTCGAAGGAGTGGCGGGCGACGTCGGCCGCGGCCACTCGCGAGGAGGAGATGGTCGGACGGTCGTCGGACATGTCCAGAGCCTACGACCTGGGTCCGGCCGGATGTGGTGTCTTCCCAGCGTGCGCCGGTGCCGGCGGCACCCGGCCGCCCAGCCGGCGGAGCACGGCGAGGGCCTGGTCCAGGGAGGACACCGGGTAGATCCGGAGTGACGGCACGTCCTTGGACTTCGCCGCCGCCAGCTCCTGGGGGGGCACGAGGAAGACGGTGGCCCCCGCCCGCTCCACCGCCACCGTCTTCTGGGCCACCCCGCCGACGTCGCCGACGGCCCCTGTGGGGGCGATGGTGCCGGTGGCCGCGACGGTGCGGCCGCCGGTGAGGGGGCCGGGGGAAAGGGCGTCCATGATGCCGAGGGTCATGGCCAGCCCGGCGGAGGGGCCGCCGATGTCGGAGGTGTCCACCGACACCGGGAACGGATAGGTGAAGTCCCGTTGGGTCTCCACCACCACCCCCAGGTAGCCGCGGGACGTCCCGTGCACCCCGGGACAGCCGGACGGCCGGCGGCCGGCGGATGCGGGGCGGCGGCCCAGTCGGACCCGCTCGGTGACGGTACGGCCGGGCCTGATGACGCCCCGGGACGTCACCGTGGACTGCTCCACGGACAGCCGCACGGTCTGGCCGGGGCCGTACGGCTGGAGGGCGGCGATGAAGGCGCAGTCGTCGGCCGTCGGGGTGCCGTCGACCGCGGTGACGATCTGTCCGACCCGCAGCGCGGTGGCGGCCGGGGAGCCGGGCTGGACGGCGAACACCAACGCCCCGGCGTCACGGTGGGTCACCGTGTAGCCCAGCCGGGTCAGCGACGCCGCCTTGGCCGCGGCCTGGGACTGGGCCATCTCCAGGTACCCCTGGGTGGTCAGTTGATCGGCCGGGGTGTCCGGGCCGAGCACTGTGGCCGCCCCGACCACCTGGGCGTCGGAGTCCAGGAGGTCCGGCAGGTAGTCGAGCAGGGTGACCCGGGTGACGTACACGTCGGTCAGCAGGATGGGCCCGCGGGCGGGGTGGGCGCGGCCGGGCGGCACCTTGACGAGCGGCCCGACCGGCTGGGCCAGCCCGGGGGTGAGGGCGTAGTAGTCCAGTGTGATCCGGCTGGCCACCGCCCCCAGCACCACCAGCAGCACCGCCACCGCGGCGACCACGAACGGCCAGCGGCGCCGCCGGGGTGGCAGTGGTGGGAAGGGCGGCGACGGGGGGTCGTACATACTGGCGGCGGTGCCGGACGATCCTGCCACGGAACCCGCTGAACCGTCGGGCGGCTCTCCCGGAGCCGCGGTGCCGTCGGACAGCTCTGCCGGAGCCGCGGGACCGGCGGAGCCCGGCGTCGACCGGGCGGCGGCCCGGCGCCAGGAGGTGGTGGTGGCCGGCCACCGCGGGGACGAAGCCGGGGCCAGGGCCGCGTTGGGCGACCCGGACGGTTCGGTCCGCGCCGCGGCCGTCGGTGCGCTGGCCCGGATGGGGGCCCTCGGCGTGGCCGACCTGCTGGCCGCCTTGGACGACCCTTCCCCGGTCGTCCGCCGGCGGGCCGTCGGGGAGGCGGCCAATGCCGCCGCCGGCAACCCGGCCACCGGCGCCCCCGCCAATGCCGCCACCGGGGAGGCGGCCATGAGCGGCGCCACCGGCGGCGACGCCGGGGAGGCGGCCGGGGAGGCGGCGCTGGGCACGGCCCTGCGGGCCGCGCTGGAGGACGCCGACCCGCTGGTGGCGGAGGCGGCCTGTTGGGCGTTGGGCGAGTGGCGGACAACGGCCGCGGTGGCCGCGCTGGGCGCGGTGGCCCGGGACCACGGGGACACGCGCTGCCGGGAGGCCGCGGTGGCGGCGCTGGGCGCGGTGGGCGACCGGTCAGGACTGCCAGCGGTGCTGGGGGCGCTGGACGACAAGCCGACGGTGCGGCGGCGGGCGGTGGTGGCCCTGGCGGCCTTCGACGGCCCGGAGGTGGACGACGCCCTGCGGCGGAGCCTGGACGACCGGGACTGGCAGGTGCGGGAGGCCGCGGCCATCCTCCTCGATCCCTGAGCGCTCGGTCCCTGAGCGGCGCCGGCGACCACCGCGCCGCCGACCACCGCGCCGCCCCGCCAGGGCCCGCGCCGGACCGCCGGCGCCGGCCGGGGCCCGCCGGGGACGGCCGTCGGCGGATCAGTCGTCGCCGGCGAACAGGTTGCTGAGCCGGTCGAAGGACTCGATGCAGCGACCGGCACCGAGGACGACGCACTCCAGGGGGGTGTCGACCAGGTGGACGGGCACGGCGGTGCCGTCGGCGATGCGCTGGTTCATGCCGCGGAGCAGGGCGCCGCCGCCGACGAGGTGGATGCCCTGGAAGATGATGTCCTGGGCCAGCTCCGGGGGGGCCTCCCCGAGGCAGGTGACCGCGGCGTCGACGATCTGGGCCACGTGCTCCTCGAGGGCGCCGCGGACCTCCTCGGGGGACAGCACCACGGTCTTGGGCATGCCGGTGACGATCTCGCGGCCGCGGACCTCGGCGTGCTGCTCGCCGGCGTAGGGGTGGGCGGAGCCGATGGCCAGCTTGATGGCCTCGGCGGTGCGCTCGCCGATGGCCACGCCGTGGGCGTTGCGGACGTAGCCCTGGATGGCGGCGTCCAGGTCGAACCCGCCGCAACGGATGGCCCGCATGGCGACGACGCCACCGAGGGAGATGACGGCGGTCTCGGAGGTGCCGCCGCCGACGTCCACCACCATGTTGCCGATGGGCTCGTGGATGGCCAGGCCGGCGCCGATGGCGGCGGCCATGGGCTGCTCGATGAGGTAGCTGGAGGCCGCCCCGGCCCGGCGGGCGGCCTCCTTCACCGCCCGTCGCTCCACCCGGGTGATGGCGGAGGGGACGCAGATGAGCACCCTCGGCCGGTTGAGCCGGCCGACCCCGACCCGGCGGAGCAGCACCTGCAGCATCCGTTCGGTGATGTCGAAGTCGGTGATGGCCCCCTGGCGCATGGGGCGGACGGCGACGATGTAGCCGGGGGTGCGGCCGATCATCTGCCAGGCCTCTTCGCCGATGGCCAGCACGTCGCGGGACCGGCTGTCCAGGGCCACCACGGTGGGTTCGTTGAGGACGATGCCGCGGCCCTTGGCGTACACCAACGTGTTGGCGGTGCCGAGGTCGATGGCGAGGTCCCGGGACATCGGCCTCATGGTAGGGGGCCGCATCGGGGCGGACGCGGTTGGGGCGACGTCCCACCGGGCGGACGGCTCGGTAACCTCGGGGTTCGTGACCCCAAGAGGCCCGTATCCCTTCGGGGGTGGACCGGAAGGACCGCGAGGGGCGAGCGACGACGATCGAGCAACCGGCGGACCGCTCGACGGCGGGGAGGAAGGTGGGCCGCAGGGCTGGATCCCACCGGAGGACCGGACCTGGCGGCACCCCTCCGAGCTGCCGACCGCGGCGGGCCCCGGGAACGGTGGCGGCGGCGGGCGGCCACCGGTGCCGCCGGCTCCCCTTCCGGGCCGTTTCGGCAGCCCCCACTCCGACCGGCACCGCTTCGACCGGCACCGGCACCTGGCCACCCTGGGGATCGGCATCGGGGCCGCGGTGGCCGTGGTGGCCGGGATCCTGTTGCTGGCCAACGCCGGGTCAGGGCCGGGTCCGGCGACGTCGTCGACATCGGCGCCGCAGTCGCTGGCCAGCGCCATCGTGGGGTGCTGCAAGGCCCTGCCGGTGGCCGCCCGGCCGGCGCAACGGTCCATGGTGGCCCTCGAGGTGTCCACCAAGGGGGGCGTCGGCCAGGGGTGCGGGGTGGCGGTCGCCCCGGGCGGCCTGGTGGCCACGACGGCCGACGCGGTGGCCGGCGCCACGGCGGTGACGGCGGTGACGGTCGACGGCAGGCGGGTGAAGGCCCGGGTGATGGCGGTGGACCGCGACTCCGACCTGGCGGTGCTGCGGGTGCAGGCCGACCTGCCGGTGGCGCCGATGGCGGACGACTCGTCGGTGGCCGCCGGCCGGACGGCGGTGGTCGTGGCGGTGGCGGCCCGTCCGCACAAAGGGGCCCGCAGCGCCACCATCTGGTCGACCGGCACGGTCCGCTCGGTGGCCACCGCGGTCCAGGGCGGCGACGCCGCCGGGATGGCGTCGCTGACGACCGGGGTCACCGAGGTGCCGGAGGTGCCGGGGTCGGCCCTGCTCGCCCCGGGCGGGCAGGTGCTGGGCATCCTGGACGCCACCGGGCGGCCCATGTCGGGGGGCGGGGAGGAGGTGTTCCTGCCCACCCAGTTGGTCGTCGGGGTGGCCCGGGCACTGGCCGAGAAGGGCGTGGTGGACCACGGGTGGCTGGACGTGAAGGGGCACAACGCCCCGCCGAGGTCGGTGCGGACGACGTCGACCACGGTCGCCGCCCCGGCGACGTCGACCACCACCGCCCCGGCGACGTCGGCCGGCGATCCGGCGGGATCGACCGTCGGGGCGCTGATCACCTCGGTCCAGTCCACCGGGGCGTCGGCCCACTCGCTGCAGCCGGGTGACGTCGTCGTGGCGGTGGACGGCGCGCCGGTACGGTCGATGGCGGAGCTGCGGACCCGGCTGTACGTCCTCGGCCCCGGCACCTCGGTGCGGCTCGCGGTGGACCGCGGCGGGACGCTCATGGAGGCGGCCGTCACCCTGGCGGCCTCGCCATAGCATGCGGGTGTGGGCATGAACGATCCGTCCGGCTCCGGCAACCCCCTGGAGGGCCTCCTCGGTGACCTGTTGAAGCTGATCGGCAGCGCCCAGACCGGCGGGTCCGGCTGGCAGGACGCCGCCCGGGCCCTGGCGCACAACGTGGCCACCGACGGCGCCCCCGAGGGCAACGCCGACCCGCTGCAGCGCATCGCCATGGAGGAGCTGTCCCGGGTGGCGGAGCTGCACGTGGCCGATGCCACCGGCCTGCCGGTGGGGGTCGGGGACCAGCCGCTGACGTTCACCCCGGTCGGCCGGGGGGCCTGGGCCCTGCGGACCCTGGACGCCTGGGCGCCGGTGATCGACGCGGCGGTGGCGGCACAGCGGGCCGCCAACAGCGGACCGGCCGGGGGCGGTGGTCCCGGCACCGGCCCGGCCGGACAGGGCGAGGTGGGGGCCGGGCCGACCGGCCCCGGCGGCCCGGGCGGGATGAGCGGCCTGGGCGGGATGGAGAGCCTCGGCGGCTTGGGCGGCCTCGGCGGCCTGGGCGGCCTGGGCGGGTTGGGGGGCCTGGAGGGGTTCGGCGGGTCCGGCGGCCTGGAGCATCTGTTGGCCCAGTTGGCGACGACCATGGGGCCGGTGCTGCTGGGCATGCAGTTCGGCTCCGCGGCCGGCCACCTGGCCCAGCGGGCCCTGGGGCAGTACGCGCTGCCGCTGCCCTGGCCGCGGTCGGGCGAGCTGCTGGTGGTGCCGGAGAACATCGCCCGGTTCGCCGACGACTGGAGCCTGCCCCTGGACGAGACCCGGCTGTGGGTCTGCGTGCACGAGCTGACGGCCCACGCGGTGCTGTCCCGGCCGCACGTCGCCGACCGCATCCGGGCCCTGCTGGAGGAGGCGGCGACCGCGGCGGTGGCCGCCCAGCAGGGGCTGGCCGAGCGGATCGGTGGCGAGGCCGGGGACGTGGAGTCGCTACAGAACCTGCTGTCGGACCCCGAATCGCTGCTGGCCGACCTCCTGACCCCCGGCCAGCAGCGCACGTCGGATCATCTGATCGCGGTCACCACGGCCGTCGGCGGGTACGTGGACCACGTCACCGCCCGGGTGGCCGGCGCGCTGGTGGGCAACCCGGCGGTGCTCACCGAGGCCTGGTACCGGCACCGCATCGCCGACGCGGCCGGGGAGCAGGCGGCCGGGGCCCTGTTCGGGCTGGACCTCGGCCGGCAGCAGGTCGACCGGGGTGCGGCGTTCGTGACCGGGATCGTGGAGCGGTCCGGCGAGGACGGGCTGGCCCGGTTGTGGTCGGCCCCGCGCCACCTGCCGACGCCGGCGGAGGTGGACGCCCCGGGCCTGTGGCTGGAGCGGATCGACCTGCCCGACCCCGGCGACGACTGACGGGCCACCGGCTGGCCCACCGCCGGCTGGCCCACCGCCGGCCTACTCGGCCCGGGCTACTCGCTCTCCTCGAAGCCGAGGTCCCAGTCGAGGGCCAGGTTCTCCCGCTCGGCGTCGCGGACCACCCGCTCGCGGTTGCGCCGGAACTGGGGGTCGTGCGGCGGCAGCAGCACCAGCCGGGCCAGGACGCGGTCCCGGAAGGCGTCGATGACGTCGGCCGGCCCGAAGTCGGACTGCACCTCCCAGTGCGGTGCCACCGGGCCCAGGTAGACGACGCGGACGTGACCCACCGGCTCGACCGGCTCTTCGGTGATGGTCTCGTCGGGCTCCGGGGACATGGCACCTCCTGGTGAAGCGTCGTAGGACGCGAACGGGGGCTCAGCGTACCGGCTGCCGGCTCTACGGTCTGCCTGGGTGGGCGGCCTGCCTGGGCGGTCTGGGTGGGGCCCGGCCGGACCGGCACCCCGGGCGGGGCCGGCGGGGCCTCATCACTCAGCCGGAGGTGGAGCCGGGGGTGGAGCCGAGGGTGGCGGACACCGTGGAGCGGCGGCCGCCCCGGTCGATGCCGACGGTGACGGTGTCGCCGGGGGCGTGGGCGGCGATGTCCTTCACCAGGGTGGCCACGTCGGGCACGGCGGCGCCGTCCAGGGACACGACGACGTCCCCGGTCCGCACTCCGGCGGCGGCGGCTGGGCCGGCCTTGGCCAGCCCGACCACCAGGGCTCCGCCGGTGGTGGCCAGGTGCCGGGCCTCGGCCACCTGCGGGGTGACGTTCTCCACCACCACCCCGAGGTAGGCGGTGGTGGCCGGTCCGTCCCCGCCGGCTGCGCCCCCCTGGCCGGACCCGCCGGACCCGCCGGACCCGCCGGTCCCGCCGGTCCGCAGGCCGGGCAGCAGGGGCTTGATGGTGTCGATGGCGATGGCGAACCCGATGTCCTGCGCCGGGGCGTTGCCGCCACCGCTCTGGGCCACGGCGGTGTTCATCCCGACGACCTCGGCGTCGGCGTTCACCAGGGGGCCGCCGGAGTTGCCGGGGTTGATCGGTGCGTCGGTCTGCAGTAGCCCGGACAGGTGCTCGGTGGCGCCGGAGACGTCGGACCGGGCGGACAGGGACCGGTCGGTGGCCGACACGATGCCCTCGGTCACGGTGGGGCCGCCCTGCAGGGCGAGGGCGTTCCCGATGGCGACCACGTCGTCGCCGACCTGGACCCGGGCGGAGTCGCCGAGGCTGACGGTCGGCAGGTCGTGCTGGCCGTCGATCTGCACCAGGGCGAGGTCCTGTGTGGGATCGGTGCCGACCAGGTGGGCGGGCAGGGCGTCGTCCTGGCCGAACAGGGTGACGGTGACCGTGCTGGCCCCGGCCACGACGTGGTCGTTGGTGAGCACCTCGCCGTCGGGGGTGAGGATCATGCCGGTGCCGGCGCCCTCCACCTCCCGGCCCCCTGTCCCCTGGCCCCCTGACCCGGTGCCGCCGTCGGCGGTGCCGCCGGTGAACCCGGTGGTGTCGATGGACACCACGGCCGGCTCCACCTTGGCCAGGACGGCCTGGATGTCGTGGGGATGGGCCAGCAGGCTGCGGTTGGGGAAGTACTTCTCGACCACCGTGTGCTGGCTGCCCAGGCCCACCCACAGGCCGGCCACGGCGCCGATCAGGGCGGCTACGACCGCGGTGACGGCGACCACCCATATCCAGTTGCGGCGGGTCAGGGTCTGGACGACCCGCCGGGGCGGGGGGACCGGCGGCCACGGCGGGCCGGGCGGCGGGCCGTATGCCGGTCCCGGGCCGGGCAGGGGTGGCAGCAATGGGGGTGGCGGGGGTGGTGGAGGTGGCGGCGGGGGTGGTGGCCACGGCGAGCCGCCCGGCACCGACGGCGGGGCACCGGGCGGGGCTCCGTAGGGGCTGGGCGGGCCGGGTGGCGGCCAGGACGGCGGGGGTTCAGGCGCAGGAGCCGAAGATAAGGATTCCGTCAAAGTGTGGGCCCGGACGGCCTTTCGTTGCAGTTGGATGACTACACTTGGTCCCGAGAAGGGAGCACGCCCATGAACACCGACTGGATGGCCGAAGGCAAGTGCCGGGAGGTTCCGCCGGCCGTTTTCTTCCCGAGCGACGGGCTGGGCGTGCAGTCGGCGCAGCGCATCTGTGCCGAGTGCCCGGTGTCGGAGGCATGTCTAGAGTATGCCCTCGTCAACCGGATCGATCATGGCGTCTGGGGCGGCCGGTCCGAGCGGGAGCGCCGCCGGATCCTGCGCCGACGCCGGACGGTGGCGACGGCCGTTCCGGTCTGACCGACGGCCGCCCCTGAAACGGCGGTTTCCGGGCGGCGTGGCCCGGCGTCATTTGCCTCCATTTCCCTGCGGGACGGCCGCGCGCATTCCCACCGGCGGTGGCGGTCGGTGAACCTGGAATGCGTCGTCAACGTCAGCGAGGGCCGCGACGTGGCCGTGCTGGGCGAACTGGCGGCGGCCTGCGGCGGAGTGCTGCTGGACGTCCACCGGGACCCGGACCACCACCGGGCGGTGTTCACCCTCGGCGGCCCGGCCGCCACGGTGGAGGCCGGGGCCCGAGCCCTGGCCGCGGCGGCGGTGGCCGCCGTCGACCTGGCCGGCCATGCGGGCCGGCATCCCCGGATCGGGGTGCTGGACGTGGTGCCGTTCGTCCCCCTCGACACCGGCCCCGTGCCGGACCTGGCCCCGGCGGTGGCCGCCAGGGACCGGTTCGCCCGGTGGGCCGCAGCGGAGCTGGAGCTGCCCTGCTTCCTGTACGGCCCGCTGCCGGACGGCGGGCATCGGACGTTGCCGGAGCTGAGACGGGCCGCGTTCGGGGAGCTTCGGCCGGACTACGGGCCGCCGGACCCCCACCCCACCGCAGGTGGCTGCGCGGTGGGTGCCCGCCCGGTGCTGGTGGCCTACAACCTGTGGGTGGCGGGGGGGACCCCGGGGCTGATCCGGTCGGTGGCGTCGGCCATCCGGGGTCCGGCGGTGCGGTCGTTGGGCCTGGACCTGTCCGGGAAGCTCCAGGTGTCCTGCAACCTGGTGGCCCCGTACGACGTCGGTCCGGCCCAGGTCCACGACACGGTGGACCGGCTGCTGCGGGCGGAGGGGGCCCGGGTGGCCGGCTCGGAGCTCGTCGGCCTGGTCCCCGAGGCCGTCCTCGCCGCGGTTCCTCCGGCCAGGTGGGCCGAGCTGGACCTGCGGCCCGACCGCACCATCGAGGCCCGGCTGGAGAGCCGGCTCACCCGGCCGGGTTGACCCCGGCCGGGCCGGCGGTGTTCAGCTCGCGCTGGCGACGGCAGCCCGGCGCTGCATGGCCCGGGCGCGGCGGATGCGGCGGCGCTCCCGCTCGCTCATCCCCCCCCAGATGCCGAACTTCTCCCCGTTGGCCAGGGCGTACTCCAGGCAGTCCTCGCGGACCACACAGCCCCGGCAGACCTCCTTGGCTTCCCGGGTGGACGCCCCCCGCTCCGGGAAGAACAGATCTGGGTCCACGCCCATGCAGTTGGCCTGCGCCTGCCAACTCCGGTCTTGGCGACCGTAGAGCAGCGACACGATGTCCACGGGTGCGCCTCCCCTCACCACTAGGTGGCAACGATGTAACTACAACGTTGTTATCTTCCCCCATCTCTCCAGGATGCGCAAGGGGCACCCCGCCTGACGGCCCCGGCCGACGCCATCCCCGACGGGACGAGGGGGAGCCCCGGCGGTGCTATCCGGCCGGCCGGAGCACCCGGCGGTGGGTGAGGAAGTCCACCAGGACGTAGCCGCCGAGGGCGTCGGGGGTGGTGGAGAAGGTGCGGCCGCCGTTGATGCGGGCGATCTGCTCCACGAAGGGGAACTGGGTGCGCTCGATGTCGAGGGCGAAGACGTTGATGGTGATGCGGGCCCGGGTGCAGCGGACCACCTCGGCCATGGTGCGCCGGAGGGTCTCGGGGACGGGGGGGTAGTTGAAGAAGACCTCGCCGTCGGGGTCGATGTGGGCGGTGGGCTCGCCGTCGGTGACGACGATGATCTGCTTGGTGCCGTGCTGGTGGGCCAGCATCTTGCGGGCCAGCAGCAGGCCGTGCTGCAGGTTGGTGCCGTAGACGTAGTCCCACATGGCGGTGGGGAGGTCCTCGGGCTTGATCTCGCGGGCGACCTCGGAGAAGCCGACGATGCCGAGGTAGTCGCGGGGGAACCGGCTGGAGATGAGGGTATGCAGGGCCATGGCCATCTTCTTGGCCGGCACGAAGTTGTCGCGCATCGGCATGGACATGGACAGGTCGACGAGCAGCACGGTGGCCGACCGGGCGAGGGCCTCGGTCTCGACCACCTCGAAGTCGGAGGGGTCCAGCCGGACGGGGACGCCGCTGCCGGAACGGCGGACGGCGTTGTGGACGGTCTGGGCCAGGTGGAGGTTGAAGGGGTCACCGAACTCGTACGGCTTGGTGGTCTCCTCCCGGTCGTGGCCGGTGCCGGACCAGGTGGCCTGGTGGTCGCCGAGGCGGTCCCGGGACATCTGGGAGAACAGGTCGGACAGGGCGCGCTGGCCGAGGCGGCGGACGCCCTGGGGGGTCAGCTCGAGGCGGCCACCGCGGTTCTCGATGAGGCCGGCCTCGGTCAGGTCGCGGGCCAGCCGGGCCAGGCGGTCGAGGGAACGGGCGGCGTCGTCGCCGAGCTGCCGGCGGACCTGGTCGACGTCGATCTCGGAGAGGGCGGAGGCGGCGGAGGCGGACTGCAGGACGTCCTCCATCCGGTCCAACTGGCCGAGCTGGGCGGCCATGTCGGTGGCCTGGGCGAGGCCCATGGGGTTGTCGCCGGTGAACCGGTACCCCTGTCCCCAGCCGGCGCCGGGGACGGCCCGCTGCAGGTTGCCGGCCAGCCGCTCCACCTGCCAGCGCAGGTCCACGTCCTCCAGCAGGGACTCCGCCAACTGCCGGAGCTGGTCGCGCTGCTCGGGGGACAGCGACTGCCACATGGCCTCGGCCGCGGCCATCCGCTGGGCCATCTGCTCCAGGAGGTCGTCCAGGGACTCGGCCCCGGGGAACAGGTCACCGAACCGGTCCATGAAGTCCTGGAAGGTGGGGTCCAGGGGGTCGCCGCGCTCGCGCTGCTCGATCATGGTGTTGAGGGCGTCGAAGGCCTCCCGCATGTGGTTGAGCTGGTCGGGGTCCATGGACGACATGGCGTCGGCCATGCCCTTGAAGTAGGTGTCGGCCACCTGCTGGCGGAGCTCCTCGACCAGTTGCTCGAACTGCTCGCGGGCCTCCGAGGAGACGAACTCGTAGTGCTGCAGCTCCCTGACCCGGCCGGCCAGGTCCTCGGGCAACAGGTCCAGGGCGATGCGCCTCTCGGCGGCCACGTCACCGGTGACCTGCTGACGGCGGTCGTCGCCGGACGCCTGGGCGTCCGCCTCGAGGCCGTCGATGGCCGACCGCTCGGTCTCGACCACCTCGTCCAGGGCGTCGGACAGCCGGGCCAGCTCCCCGTCGGGGTCGCCCTGCGAAAGCAGCTCGGCCCGGCGCTCGCGCAGCCGCTCCAGCATCTCCCGGAGGCCCATCACCCGTTCGCCCGACGCCGTCTGCATGCCGCTGCGCATCAGCCGCCGCAGGGCGTCGTCCAGGTCGCCGCCGGCCAGCAGGTCGTCGGTGACCTCGGCCAGCAGCTCGTCGGGGTCCAGGTCCAGGTGCTCCTGGGAGCCGTCCCAGGCGCTGTACGAGTAATTGACGCCGCCGGTGTGGGTCATTTGCGGCTCCGGTAGAGGGCGCGGGGGCCGGAGGCGTCCTTGTTGAGCCGCTTGGTCAGGTGGAGGCCCTCCAGGAGGAATTCGAGGGCGCTGGCCAGGAGGGCGGGGGACTCGGCGGCGTCGGGGCCGGCCAGGGCCCGGGCGGGAGGCTCCAGCTCGGGGAGGTCGGCGAGGACGGCGAGGTAGTCGGCGGCCGGCAGGTCGTCGCCGGCGTGGACGACCATGCCGGTGTCGAAGGCGGCGACCAGCCGGCCGGGCTCGTCCAGGGTGACGCGGCGGCGGAAGACGGACAGGACGGCGGCGGCGGCCAGTTGGGCGACGACCTCCTGCTCGCGGCCCTCCTCCAGGGCCTCCACCTCGACCTTGCCCTGGGTGGAGGACACCAGGGCGGCCAGGTCGCTGACCCGGGGGACGACGACGGGCTCGCCGGTCCGCAGGGCGCGGCGCTGGGCGTTGGCCACCAGGGTCTCGTAGTTGGCGATGGTGAGCCGGACGGAGACGCCGCTGCGCTGGTTGAGGTGCGGGCTGCGGCGGGCCAACTGGCTGATCTCGGCCACCACCTCTTCCAGGTACGGCGGCACGGTCACCGGGGGGCCGCCGGCCGGCAACTGGGCCTCGGCCCGCATGACGGCCACCTCGGTACGGGTGTCGGGGGGGTAGTGGGTGCGGATCTGGGCCCCGAACCGGTCCTTCAGCGGGGTGATGATGCGGCCACGGTTGGTGTAGTCCTCGGGGTTGGCGGTGGCGACCAGGACGACGTCGAGGGGCAGCCGGATGCGGTGGCCGCGGATCTGGACGTCGCGCTCCTCCAGGACGTTGAGCAGGCCGACCTGGATGCGCTCGGCCAGGTCGGGGAGCTCGTTGATGGCGAAGATGCCCCGGTTGACCCGGGGGACCAGGCCGTAGTGGAGGGCCAGCTCGTCGGACAGGTACCGGCCCTCGGCCACCTTGATGGGGTCGACCTCGCCGATGAGGTCGGCGATGGACGTGTCGGGGGTGGCCAGCTTCTCGCCGTACCGGTCGGACCGGTGCCGCCACTCGACGGGGGTCTCGTCGCCCTCCTCGGCCACCCGGAGCCGGGCGAACCGGGAGGTGGGGTGGTAGGGGTCGTCGTTGATCTCGGACCCGGCCACGGTGGGCAGCCACTCGTCGAGCAGGTCGACCAGGGCCCGGATGAGCCGGGTCTTGGCCTGGCCGCGCTCACCGAGGAGGATGACGTCGTGCCCGGCCAGCAGGGCGTTCTCCAACTGGGGGATGACGGTGTCCTCGAAGCCGAGGACCCCTTCCACCAGGGGGGACCCGGCGGCGATGCGGGCGGCGGCGTTCCGGCGGAGCTCTGCGGCGACCGGCACCGACTGCCAGCCCGACGCCCGGAGGGCGCCGAGGGTGCGGGGCAGGTCCGGCGGGGGGGCGAGGGGGTGGGCCGGGGCGGGGGCCATGGGACCGGGGGCCATGGGGGGATCGGAGGCCATGGGATCGGGGGGCATGGGATTGAGCCTATGCCCGCCATCCCGAAATGGGGCCGGCGCCGGGCCGGAAATGGGGCGCCGGCCGCCGGGGAGCGGAGCGACGGGGCCGGGAGTTGCACCCCTGGGCTGCTGGTCTGGAAAGATGTGGGCCATCCGTGCTCGGGCCCCATGGCTCGGCGCGGGAAGAGACGGTCCCAGGAGGCCCGCGGCCGTCCGGCGCGGGGAAGGAGGACGGCGTGACGACGGTGGAGAACGTGACGGTCACCCCGGTGGAGATCGGGGGCGCCCGCGGGGGCCCGGATGTGCCGACCCTGCGGCAGGACCGCTGGTGGCTGCAGCCGGCGGTGACCGCCTCCGTCCTGATCGCCTTCGTGGTCTACTCGACGTGGGCGGCGTTCGTGAACAAGGACTACTTCGTCGGGGCGGCCACACACCGTGACCTGATCTCGCCGTTCTACTCCCCCTGCCTGGCGGCGAGCTGCGTGCCGGGGAGCCACCCCAGCTTCACCCTGAGCTGGTGGGAGATCTCGCCGGCCATCCTCATCCTGGTGGTCCCCCTCGGGTTCCGGCTGTCCTGCTACTACTACCGTCGGGCCTACTACCGGTCGATGTGGTTGTCGCCGCCGAACTGCGCCGTCGCCGACGGCCACGCCACCTACAGCGGCGAGACCCGTTTCCCGCTGATCCTGCAGAACGTGCACCGGTGGTTCTTCTACCTGGGGCTCGTCCTGAACGTGATCCTGACCATCGACGCCGTCATGGCGTTCCGGCAACCGGGCTACCCCACCGGCTGGGGCATCAGCGTGGGGACGGTGGTCCTCTGCGTCAACGCCGTCCTGCTGTGGCTGTACAGCGTGTCCTGCCACTCCTGCCGGCACCTGTGCGGCGGGCAACTGAAGAGCTTCGCCAAGCACCCCATCCGGTACCGGCTGTGGAAGCTGGTGACCCCCCTCAACGCCATCCACATGAAGTTCGCCTGGGCCAGCCTGGTCTTCGTGGCCCTGACCGACCTCTACGTACGGCTGGTGGCCTCCGGGGCCTTCCACGACCCGGGCTTCCACTTCTAGGCCGCAGGGCGCGGGCGCAGTCGGTCGGGCCGCCAGGCGGCGAGAGGGACGAGAGGAACCGGAGAACAGATGGCCGAGTACGAGTCTCACCAGTACGACGTGATCGTCATTGGCGCCGGCGGCGCCGGGCTGCGGGCGGCGGTGGAGGCGCAGGAGCGCGGGCTGCGGGTGGCACTGGTGTGCAAGTCGCTGCTGGGGAAGGCCCACACGGTGATGGCCGAGGGGGGTGCGGCGGCGGCCATGGGCCATGTGTGGTCGGAGGACAACTGGAAGGTGCACTTCCGGGACACCATGCGCGGCGGCAAGATGCTGAACAACTGGCGGATGGCCCAGTTGCACGCCCAGGAGGCCCCGGACCGGATCTACGAGTTGGAGGCCTGGGGGGCGCTGTTCGACCGGACCAAGGACGGCCGGATCACCCAGCGGGACTTCGGCGGCCACCGCTACGCCCGGCTGGCCCACGTCGGCGACCGCACCGGCCTGGAGCTGATCCGGACGATGCAGCAGAAGGTCGTGTCCATGGGCGTGGACGTGTTCATGGAGTGCAAGGTCCTGCGGCTGCTGGCCGACTCGGAGGGCCGGGTGTCCGGCGCCGTCGGCTACTGGCGGCCGACCGGGGAATTCATCACGTTCACCGCCAAGTCCGTCATCCTGGCCACCGGTTCGATCGGGAAGAGCTGGATGTACACGTCCAACTCCTGGGAGTCCACCGGGGACGGCCACGCCATGGCGCTGTGGGCCGGGGCGGACGTGATCGAGATGGAGTGCGTCCAGTTCCACCCGACCGGGATGGTGTGGCCGCTGTCGGTCCGGGGCCTGCTGGTCACCGAGGGGGTCCGCGGCGACGGCGGGGTGCTGCGCAACAGCGACGGCAAGCGGTTCATGTTCGACTACGTGGCCCCGATGTTCCGGGCGGAGACGGCCGAGACCGAGGAGGAGGCCGACGCCTGGTACGAGGACCACATCAACCACCGCCGGACCCCGGACCTGCTGCCCCGTGACGAGGTGGCCCGGGCGATCAACAGCGAGGTGAAGGCCGGCCGGGGCAGCCCGCACGGCGGGGTGTTCCTGGACATCGCCACCCGGCGGTCCGCCGAGTACATCCGGCGGCGGCTGCCGTCGATGTACCACCAGTTCATGGAGCTGGCCGGCGTGGACATCACCACCACCCCCATGGAGGTGGGCCCGACCTGCCACTACATGATGGGCGGGGTCCGGGTGGACGCCGAGACGGAGGCGGCCACGGTGCCGGGGCTGTTCGCCGCCGGGGAGGTGGCCGGCGGCATGCACGGGGCCAACCGGCTCGGCGGGAACTCGCTGTCGGACCTGCTGGTGTTCGGGCGCCGGGCCGGGATCGGGGCGTCGGACTACGCCGAGGGCCGCACCGGGGAGCCGGCGGTGGACGAGGGGGACATCCAGTCGGCCATCGCCGACGCCCTGGCCCCGCTGGAGCGGGACGGCGGCGAGAACCCGTACGCCATCCAGCACGAGCTGCAGGAGGCCATGCAGGCCCTGGTGGGCATCATCCGCACCGGCCCGGAGCTGGAGCAGGCGCTGGTGAAGCTGGAGGAGCTGAAGGAGCGGTCGGCCAAGGTGGCCGTCGGCGGCGGCCGGCCGTACAACCCGGGCTGGAACCTGGCCACCGACCTGCCGTCGATGCTGACGGTGTCCACCGCGGTGGCCCAGGGGGCGCTGCACCGCAAGGAGAGCCGCGGGGGGCACACCCGGGAGGACTACCCGAACGCCGATCCGGAGATGGGCAAGGTGAACTTCGTCCAGCGCCAGACCGACGAGCGTGGGCCGTACGCCCCGATCTCCATCAACCCCGAGCCGCTGCCGGAGATGCCGGCCGAGCTCCGCGAGCTCTTCGAGGAGGGACACTGATGTCCGAGGTGACCGGGGACCCCGAGGAGGTGCCGGCGGTGCCGGTCCCGGACGAGCCGGAGGCGCCGCCCGTCGTGGCCGTCGTCCCCGAGGCGACGACCGAGCCCGAGGCGGCTGCCGGCCCCGACGAGGTGACCATGCGGGTGTGGCGGGGTGACCAGGCCGGCGGGGAGTTCGCGGACTATCAGTTGCCGGCCCAGGAGGGGGAGGTGGTGCTGGACGTCATCCACCGCCTCCAGGCCACCCAGGCCCCGGACCTGGCGTGCCGGTGGAACTGCAAGGCAGGGAAGTGCGGGTCGTGCTCCGCGGAGATCAACGGGAAGCCGCGGCTGATGTGCATGACCCGGATGGACCAGTTGCCGGAGGGGCCGGTGACGGTGGCGCCGATGCGGACGTTCCCGATCCTGCGGGACCTGGTCACGGACGTCAGCTTCAACTACGAGATGGCGAAGCAGGTGCCGGCGTTCAAGCCTGGTCCGGTGCCGGCCGAGGGCTACCGGATGCTGCAGATCGACGTGGAGCGGGGCCAGGAGTTCCGGAAGTGCATCGAGTGCTTCATGTGCCAGGACGTCTGCCACGTGATCCGGGACCACGAGGAGAACAAGGCCCGGTACGCCGGGCCGCGGTTCTTCATCCGGTACGCCGAGCTCGAGATGCACCCGCTGGACACCAACGACCGCCGGGAGCTGGTCCGCCAGAAGATGGGGCTGGGGCTGTGCAACATCACCAAGTGCTGCACCGAGGTCTGCCCGGAGCACATCAAGATCACCGACAACGCCATCATCCCGCTGAAGGAGCGGGCGGTGGACGCCTCCTACGACCCGGTGGGGTGGCTGGGCCGCAAGATCATGCGCCGGCACAAGACGTCCCCCGAGGAGGCCCTCCGCACTGCCTCCCCCGAGGAGGCCCTCCACGCTGCCTCCCCCGAGGAGGCGGCGGCCGGCGGCCAGTAGGGCCCGCCGGTGCCGGTCTTCTACTCCCCTGAATGGGTGGCGGCGTTCAACGCCGCCGTGGCCGATCTCGAGGTCGCGGAGGGCGGCGGGCCGTCGCTGGCGGCCGCGGACGGGCAGTTCCGGGTCGAGCAGGTCGTGCACGACGGGCCGTCCGGAGCGGACCTCCGGGTGGTGCTGGCCCTGGCGGACGGGCAGCTTGCCATGGAGCGGCCGGAGCCGGGGGCGGAGGTGGGCCCGGTGAACGTGACCCTGTCGCTGTCCTACGCCGACGCCGCCGCCCTGTCCCGTGGCGAGGTGGAGCCGGCGGCGCTGGTGGCCACCGGGCGGGTGCGGGTGCGGGGCGACCTGGCGGTGCTGGTGGCCGCCCAGGCCCTGCTGGCAACGGCAGCGGCCCACCTGGCGGAGCTGCGGGCGGCGACCACCTACTGAACTGTCGAACCCGCCTAGGGCCCCGCCGTGGTCCCCTCGATGGCAGGCTCCTCCGGAGGGCGGGGACCCCAGCCCCGCCCCCGGCCGTCTCGGGCTGACCCGCCGGTGGCCGGCTCCTGCCGATGGACCAGTTACCGGATGGCCCTGTCATCGAATGGCGTTGCCGGCGTCGACGGTGAGGACCAGGCCGGTGACGTAGCGGGACTCGTCGGAGGCGAGGAACAGGACGGCCTCGGAGACCTCGCGGGGGTCCATGTGGTCCAGGGGGAGGGCGTTGGTGTAGATGGCCCCCAGGTCCCGCCGGGTGGCCACCAGGTCGTGCAGGGCGCCCAGGTTGTCGGCCATCGCCGTCCGGACGCCGGCGGGGACGACGACGTTGACCCGGACGTGGCGGGCGCCGAGCTCGTTGGCCATGGTGCGGGCGATGCCGATCATGCCGTGCTTGGCGGCGACGTACGGGGCCAGGAACGGCAGCCCCTTCACCGAGGCGGTGGAGCCGGTGCAGATGATGGAGCCACCCCCGGCGGCTACCAGGTGGGGGGCGGTGGCCACCATGGTGTTCCAGACGCCGGTGAGGTCGGTGTCGAGGATGTCCTGCCACACCTGGGCCGGGACCTGGTCCCACGGGTGGGCGGCGCAGATGCCGGCGTTGGCGCAGACGATGTCGAGGCGCCCCAGCTCGGCAACGCCGGCCTCGGCGGCGGCCCGCAGGGCCTCGGCGTCGCGGACGTCGGCCTGGACGGCCACGATCCGCCGCCCCAGCCCCTCGACGGCCTTGACGGTCTGCCCCAGGTCGGCCGGGGTGGCCAGGTCGTAGCGGACCGGGTGGTAGTCGTGGCAGATGTCCACGGCGACGATGTCGGCCCCCTCCTCGGCCAGCCGGATGGCATGGCTCCGGCCCTGCCCCCGTGCGGCGCCGGTGATGAAGGCCACCTTGCCGTCCACCCGTCCGGCCACCGGCCGCTCCTTCCGTCGCCGTCTCGTGTCCCTGCCCCGGCCGGTCCCGGCGGGTGCGTCCCGACGGCCATGGTAGGGCGGGTGGGGCCGGGCGACGGGTCCGCGGGCCGGCGGGTCCGCCGCGCCGGACACGGTGGCGGCGCCCCCCTACGTGGTGGCGGCGCCCCCTACGCGGTGCCGGCACTCCCCTACGCGGTGGCGGCGCGGGGAACATGGGGAGGCGAACGGGAATAGTGTCGGGCATGGCGGCCCGTGTAGGGCGGGCCCGGGAGATGGGAGGCCAAGGTGCCCCAGCCGATTGACGACCACTTCCTCCTTCGGTACCGCGAGCTGCTGGACGCAGAGGACTGCGCCTTCGACGAGGTGGAGCACGCCTGCGAAGAGGGCAACCGCCCGCACTTCGACGAGGAGATGGCCGTCTGGCAGGACGCGCTGGCCCGGAAGCTGGTGTTCCTTTCCAACGCCGGCATCGACATCCCGGGGACGGTGAGCCCGGCCCGCTGAGGTTGTGCAACCTAAGTTGCTGGATCGCAACTTAGGTTGCCATTAGGTTCTTCTCCGGCATCGGCAATCGAGCGATAGGAGAAGGCCCGTGCGATATCGATGGTTGGCAAGCGGTGTCGCCGCTGCGGCAGTGGCGGCGAGCACCGTGGCGCTCACGGCGGGGGCGGCCGGGGCGGCCGGGAACGGCAACGGACCGGGGCAGTCCGGCCGGCACCCGGCGGTGGCACCGGCGCCGGCGTCGACCCCCCCGCAGGTGAGCAGCGGGCCGCTCGACGTGTCGTCCGCCGCCCTCGCGCCGACGTCCGACGTGACGTTCGACGTGGCGGGACCGGTGAACTCGTCGGCCAACCCGCCGAGCGCGTCCACGACGACGGCACTGCCCACAGTCACACTCACAACATCGACGTACTACGAGATCAACGGGTCGGCCATCGCCCCCGACGGCGAGAGCGCCCTGCTCAGCACCGACACAGGGCTGGTGGCGGTGGTGAACAGCCCGCTGACCACCCCGTCGGTGGCCGCCCCGATCAACCTGAGCAAGTTCACCGGTGAGGGCGGCCCGACATACAACGCGTTCAGCTACAGCGTGGCCATCACACCGGAAGGGCAGACCGCCCTGGTCTCCCTGGACTCCCAGGGCGTCGCCGCGCTGACCCACGCCTCGGGTTCCTGGGCGGTGGACACCGGCGTCCAGAGCCCGGGGACCAACCAGGCCGGTGACCCCCACCAGCCCGGCTGGGTGCGGGCGCCGACAACCACGGCGACACCGACAACAACAACAAACACCACCCTGTACGACAGCGTGGTCATCAGCCGGACCACCGGCGCCGACGGCCACTACGTCGGGCTGGCCCTCGACCAGGACGACGAGGCGGTGGCCGCGATCACCGGGGTCGGGACCTCCGGGGTGAAGTTCGCCGGCGTCCTGGCCGACCCGGGCGTGGGTGGCGCGCTCGGCGACCGGGGCAACGGCGGGATGGCGTTCTCGCCGACCACCGCCACCAAGGCGGTGGTGCCGACCGCGGACGGCTTCGAGGGCATCGACCTGTCGGACCCGGCGCACCCCGCGGTGGTGTCCAAGACGGACATCCCCGGCGCGGCCACAACAGCAGGCGCCAGCTCGGTGGCGGTGGCGCCCGACGGCGACCACGTGGTGGTGGCGGTGGGCGACACCCTGTACTTCTACGGCGGCCTCAGCACCGCGGCGGCCAGCTCGCCGCTCCAGCAGAGCGCCGACCCGCTGACGTTGCCGGGGATCGTCGCCAGCCTGGAGTACACGGCCAGCGGCAACCTGGTGGTCGAGTACGCCACCGGGGCCACAGCCACAACCCAGCTCCACCTGGCCATCGTGTCGGGCTCCACCACCACCAGCCCCACCCGGGGCACCCCGTACACCCTGTCCGGGGTGAGCGACGCCGCCAACGCCATGTCGGTGGTGCCGCAGGTGGCGGCCATCAACCACGGCTACTGGGAGGTGGCCTCCGACGGCGGCCTGTTCGCCTTCGGCAGCGCCCAGTTCTACGGCTCGATGGGGGGCAAGCCGCTGAACCAGCCGGTGGTGGGCATGACGTCGACGGCGGACAAGGAGGGGTACTACGAGGTGGCGTCGGACGGCGGCCTGTTCGCGTTCGGTGACGCCGCGTTCTACGGCTCCATGGGCGGCAAGCCGCTGAACCAGCCGGTGGTGGGCATGACGCTCACCCCGACCGGCAAGGGCTACTGGGAGGTGGCGTCGGACGGCGGGCTGTTCGCGTTCGGTGACGCCCAGTTCTACGGGTCCATGGGGGGCAAGCCGCTCAACAAGCCGGTGGTGGGCATCGCGGCCACCCCCGACGGCAAGGGCTACTGGGAGGTCGCGTCGGATGGCGGCCTGTTCGCGTTCGGTGACGCCCAGTTCTACGGCTCCATGGGCGGCAAGCCGCTGAACAAGCCGGTGGTGGGCATCGCCGCGGCCAGTTAGGCCGTCGACGGACCGGGCGGTCGGCTGAGCCGGCCACCCACCCACGACGCGGAAGGGCCCGCCTGGTCGGACGACCGGGCGGGCCCTTCGCCGTTCTGTGCCGGTGGCCGGTGGCCGGTGGCCGGTGGCCGGTGGCCGGTGGCCGGTGGCCGGTGGCCGGTGCCGGACGGCCTACCCGAGGAGGCCGAGGGCCTGCACCTCGGCCCGCTCCGACAGCAGCTCCTCGGTGGTGACCCGGATGCGGTCCCTGGCGAAGTCGTCGTGCTCGAAGCCGTCGACCACCGACCAGCCACCGCGGCCGTCGGCCCGGACGGGGAACCCGAACTGCAGGCCGTCGGGGGTGCCGTACTGGCCGGTGGAGGCGACGGCGACGGAGACGCAGTCGCCGTCGGGGGTGGCGGTGCGGAGGCCGACGACGGTGTCGATGGCGGCGTTGGCGGCGGAGGCCGCGGAGGACAGGCCGCGGGCCTCGATGATGGCGGCACCGCGCTTCTGGACGGTGGTGAGGAAGTCGCCCTGCAGCCAGGCGGTGTCGGTGATGGCCTCGGTGGCCGCCTTGCCGGCGATGCGGGCGTTGCCGAAGTCGGGGAACTGGGTGGCGGAGTGGTTGCCCCAGATGGCCAGGTTGGTGACCTCGGACACCGGGACGCCGGCCTTCCGGGCCAACTGGCTCTTGGCCCGGTTCTCGTCCAGCCGGGTCATGGCGAACCACCGGTCGGCCGGGACGTCGGGGGCGTGGGCGCGGGCGATCAGGCAGTTGGTGTTGCAGGGGTTGCCGACGACCAGCACCCGGACGTCGGAGGCGGCGTTCCGGGCGACGGCCTCCCCCTGGGGCCCGAAGATGCCGCCGTTGACGTTGAGCAGGTCGCCGCGCTCCATGCCGGCCTTGCGGGGGATGGACCCCACCAGCAGGGCCCAGGAGGTGCCGTCGAAGGCCACGTCCAGGTCCGAGGTGGGCTCGATGTCGGCCAGCAGGGGGAAGGCGCAGTCGTCCAGCTCCATCACCACCCCTTCCAGGGCCTTCATGGCCGGCTCGATCTCCAGCAGGCGCAGGACGACCGGCTGGTCCGGGCCGAGGAGCTGGCCGGAGGCGATGCGGAACAGGAGGGAGTACCCGATCTGGCCGGCCGCGCCGGTGACGGTGACGTGGAGGGGGGTCGTAGCCATGCCGCCACGTTAGGCGGCCCCTGGTCCGGCGGTCGAGACGGGCCGGCCGGCCGGGGACGGGCCGGCCGGCCGGGTTGCGGCTGGTCAGGGCCGGGTGCTGTTCTTGTAGCAGTGACTGACTCCACCATCATCTACACCCACACCGACGAGGCCCCGGCGCTGGCCACGTGCTCGTTCCTGCCCATCGTCCAGGCCTACGCCGCCACCGCCGGGGTGGTGGTGGAGGCCCGGGACATCTCGCTGGCGGGCCGCATCCTGGCCAGCTTCCCGGAGCACCTGGACGAGGACCAGCGGGTCGACGACGCCCTGGCGGAGCTGGGGGCGCTGGCCGAGACGGCGGAGGCCAACATCATCAAGCTGCCGAACATCTCGGCGTCGGTGCCGCAGTTGAAGGCGGCGGTGGCGGAGCTGCAGCAGCAGGGGTTCGCGCTGCCGGACTACCCGGACGACCCGAAGTCGGACGAGGAGCGGGAGGTGCGGGCCCGGTACGACAGGGTGAAGGGCAGCGCGGTCAACCCGGTGCTGCGGCAGGGCAACTCGGACCGGCGGGCGCCGGCGTCGGTGAAGCGGTACGCGAGGACCCACCCGCACTCGATGGGGGCCTGGTCGGCGGGGTCGGCCACCAACGTGGCGCACATGGACGCCGACGACTTCCGGTCCACGGAGCGGTCCGCGGTCCTGCCCGAGGGGGGCGCCCTGCGGATCGAGCTGGCCGGCGGCGACGGGACCACGACGGTGCTGCGGGAGTCGGTGCCGGTGGAGGCCGGGGAGGTGGTGGACGCCGCGGTCATGCGGGTGGCCGCCCTGGACCGGTTCCTGGCGGCCCAGATCGCCCGGGCCAAGGCCGAGGGGGTGCTGTTCTCGGTGCACCTGAAGGCCACCATGATGAAGGTGTCGGACCCCGTCATCTTCGGGCACGCGGTCCGGGCGTTCTTCCCGCGGACCTTCGCCCGGTACGGCGACGTCCTGGCGGCCGCCGGCCTGAGCCCCAACGACGGATTGGGGGCCATCTTCAAGGGGCTGGACGCCCTTGCGGAGGGAGAGGAGATCCGGGCGTCGTTCGACGCCGAGCTGGCCGACGGGCCACCGCTGGCCATGGTGGACTCGGACCGGGGCATCACCAACCTGCACGTGCCCAGCGACGTCATCGTGGACGCGTCGATGCCGGCCATGATCCGGACGTCCGGCCACATGTGGGGCCCGGACGGCCGGGAGGCGGACACCCTGGCGGTGATCCCGGACGGCAGCTACGCCGGGGTGTACCAGGTGGTCATCGACGACTGCCGGGCCCACGGGGCGTTCGACCCGGCCACCATGGGGTCGGTGCCCAACGTCGGCCTGATGGCCCAGGCCGCGGAGGAGTACGGCAGCCACGACAAGACGTTCGAGATCGCCGCCGCCGGCACCGTCCGGGTGGTGGACCAGGCCGGCACGGTGGTGCTGGAGCAGCCGGTGGCGGTGGGGGACGTGTTCCGGATGTGCCAGACCAAGGACGTGGCCATCCGGGACTGGGTGAAGCTGGCGGTCAACCGGGCCCGGGCCACCGGGGACCCGGCGGTGTTCTGGCTGGACCCGGAGCGGGGGCACGACGCCAACCTGATCGCCAAGGTGGAGGAGTACCTGGGGGACCACGACACCGACGGGCTGGACATCCGGGTGCTGTCGCCGGTGGAGGCCACGGCGCTGTCCCTGGAGCGGCTTCGGCGGGGGGAGGACACCATCTCGGTCACCGGCAACGTGCTCCGGGACTACCTGACCGACCTGTTCCCGATCATGGAGCTGGGGACCAGCGCCAAGATGCTGTCCATCGTGCCGCTGCTGGCCGGCGGCGGCCTGTTCGAGACCGGCGCCGGCGGGTCGGCGCCGAAGCACGTGCAGCAGTTGCTGCGCGAGAACTACCTGCGGTGGGACAGCCTGGGCGAGTTCCTGGCCCTGGCCGTCAGCCTCGAGCTGCTGGCCCAGCACACCGGCAACCGCCGGGCCCAGGTGCTGGCGGACACCCTGGACCGGGCCACCGGGACGTTCTTGGACCGCGACAAGTCCCCCACCCGCCGGGTCGGCGGCATCGACAATCGCGGCAGCCACTTCTACCTGGCCCTGTACTGGGCCCAGGAGCTGGCGGCCCAGCAGGACGACGACGCCCTGGCGGAGGCCTTCGCCGGGCTGGCCGACACCCTGGCGGCCGACGAGCAGGCCATCGTGGACGAGCTGCTGGCCGTCCAGGGGTCCCCCGTCGACATCGGCGGCTACTACCGGCCGGACCCGGCCCTGGCCACCGCGGTGATGCGGCCGTCGAAGACCTTCAACGACGCCCTGGCCGCGCTGGGCTGACCTACCCGCCTGGGGCCCCAACCCCAGGCTCCTCCGATGCGTGGGGCCCCAGCCCCACGCCGGCCGTTGACCTACCCGCCTGGGGCCCCAACCCCGGGCGGGGGCACCTCGGGGACCAGGAGGTGGGCGGGGCGGTGGCCGCCCCAGTGCAGGGTGCA
The DNA here is from genome assembly GCA_035547695.1 of Acidimicrobiales bacterium. GTDB lineage: Bacteria > Actinomycetota > Acidimicrobiia > Acidimicrobiales > RAAP-2 > DASZUK01. The sequence continues at coordinate 9,100 of DASZUK010000062.1, read as the reverse complement.
CCGGCCGGCGGGGGGACGCTCGTAGCGGGCCGGGAACTGGCCGGTGAGGGGGTTGGCGGGCCACAGCCACCGGCCGGCGACCACCAGGCGGAGCTGGTCGCCGGCCCGGAACAGGGTGGCGGACGGCCCCAGGGCGACGTCGACCGGGACCACCAGGCCGGGCCGGAGGGGTTCGGAGCGGTCGAAGGGGTGCACCGGTTCGGCGGGGGTGGAGCGGTCGGGGTCGACGGCACGGAGGGAGGCCTTCTGCCAGCCGGTGGCCACCCGGTCGCGGCCGAACCCGTAGGAGCCCTCGAACGGCACGTACCGGCGGCCGCGCCACTTCTCCACCCCGGCGACCAGGTGGACGTCGTCGGCGTCGGGGGACTCCAGCCACAGGTGCAGGGCCATGGGGCCGGTCAGCTCCAGGTCGGCGGGGACGGTCCAGGTGAACGCGGCCGCGGCGGCACGGACGGGGAAGGTGCCGGCGCCGGGCGGGGGGACGTCGTCCACCAGCCGGCCGCCGTCGGCCAGGTACAGGGGGCGCCAGCGGGTGCGGGCCAGGGGCCAGGCCTGCTCGTCCCTGACGGCGGCCACCCGGCGGCGGTCCTCGCGGACCTCGAGCCGGAGTCGTGGGGGGGCCGGGACGTCGGCGTCCCGGAGGTGGCGGTCGAAGAACGCCAACTGGGCGGCGAGGGCGTCGTCGGAGTAGAAGGTGGCCCACTTGCCGGAACGGTGGGTGTAGGCGAACGTGTCGGCCGATCCGGCCGACTGGAACGCCCGGAACGACCCCCGGCTGTGCAGGTTGTTGTCGGAGAAGCTGGTGCACACCAGCATGGGCACGTCGATGCGCGGGAGGTCGGGGACGAGGGACCGCCACCAGTCGTCGCGGAGCGGCCGCCGCCGCTGCTCGGCCAGCACGTCGACCGACAGGCGGTCCTCGCGGAGGCCTCGGGCCCACATCTGGAGGAATCCGCGTTCCTGGATACCGCCGGGACGCATGAGGTCCCGGTAGGCGTCGGTGAACCCCTCCCAGGGGCAGATGGCCCGTAGCGACGGCGGCCGGAGGGCTGCCGCCTTGTACTGGGAGATGGCCAGGTAGGACACGCCGAGCATGCCGACCCGGCCGGTGCTCCACGGCTGGGCGCCGGCCCACTGGACCAGGTCGAAGACGTCGTCGCCCTCCTGGTCGGACAGGACGGCGCCGGTCCCTTCGGACGTCCCGCAGCCGCGGAGGTCGGCGTTGACGACGACGTAGCCGTGGCCGGTCCACCAGGCCGGATCGGGGGCCTCCCAGGCGGTCAGGGACGAGAACCGGACCGGACCGGTCTGCCGCAGGGCGCGGTACTGGAACGACACCCGGTAGCCGGGCCGGCGACGACGACGACGGGGCAGGTTGTCCTTCCCGTACGGGTGGGCGCAGACGAGCACCGGGAACGGACCGTCGCCGGGCGGGCGGTAGACGTTGGCCCGCAGCACGGTGCCGTCTCGCACCGGCACGGCCACGTCGGCGTCCACCACCACGCTGCCGGCCGGCGGCTCGTGGACCCGGACCGGCGGGCGGAGGAGGCCGGGGAGGCGGCGGAGGGCGTAGGCCAGGGCGCCGGGCCTGCGCCACGGCCGATCGAGCGTCAGCGACGCCGCGGCCGCCCCGGACCTGGGTCGGGTCACCGGCCCTCCCCGTGGGCTCCCTGCATGGCGCCCCGCTACCCGGCGGCCGTCAGCTCGGGGGCGAGGCCGAGGGCCCGGTAGATCTCGCGGGTCGCGGTGGACCGGTTGAGGGTGTAGAAGTGCAGGCCGGGGGCCCCGGCGTCGAGCAGGGCCCGGCACAGCTCGGTGGCCAGGGCGATGCCCTCCCGGCGGACGGCGTCGGCGCCGCCGCGCTCGTCGGCGGCCTGTAGCCGGCGGACCGCCCAGTCCGGCACCGGGGCGCCCATGACGGCCATGCGGGGGATGGACGTCAGGGAGGTGACCGGCATGATGCCGGGCAGGACCGGCTTGCGGATGCCGCGGTCGGCCAGGTCGGCCACCAGGCCGGTGTACTCGTCGGCCTCGAAGAAGAACTGGGTCACCGCGAAGTCGGCCAGGGCCAGCTTGACGGCCAGGTGGTCCCGGTCGGCGGCCATGTTCGGCGACGACGGGTGGCCGGCGGGGTGGGCGGCGACGCCGATGGAGAACCCGCCGATGGCCCGGGCCAGCTCCACCAGCTCGACGGCGTAGGCCAGCTCGCCGGGCCCGTCGGCCGGGTCCTCCGGCGGGTCCCCGCCGAGCGCCATCAGGTTCTCCACCCCGGCCTTGCGGTAGTCCACCAGGATGTCGGCCAACTCCAACCGGGTGTGGGCCACGCAGATGAGGTGGGCCATGGGCACCAGGGAGGTGGTGTGCAGCACGCCGGTGACCAGGTCGTAGGTGCGCTGCCGGGACACCCGGCCGCCGCGGTAGGTGACGGACACGAACGACGGCTCCAGCGGCTCCAGGTCGCGGAGGGTGTGGGCCAGGGTGGCCAGCTCGGCGTCGGTCTTGGGGGGGAAGAACTCGAACGAGTAGGTCCGCCCGGCCGCCAGCAGGTCGGCGATCTTGGTCACGGCACCCAATGGTAGTTGGGGCCCTGGCGGCGGCCGGCTGCCGGGCCCGCCGCCGGGACGGCCGGTGCCGGCCGGCCCGGCCGACGTCAGTCCCCGGCCCGGCCGAAGTCGTCCTCGAGCCGGACGATGTCGTCCTCCCCGAAGTAGTCGCCGTGCTGCACCTCGACGAACACCAGGTCGGTGTCCCCGGTGTTCTCGATCCGGTGGGCGGCGCCGACCGGGACGTCGACGGCGTGGCCGGCGGCCACCGGCACGGCGGAGCCGTCGACGGTGACGACGCCGTGGCCGCTGACGATGAACCAGTGCTCGGCCCGGCGGGCGTGCTGCTGGTAGCTGAGCCGCTTCCCGGGCTTGACCACGATCCGCTTGACCTTGTGGTCGTGGGCCTGGTCGTCCAGCACGGTGTACGACCCCCACGGCCGCTCGTCGTGCTCCCGGGCCCGCCACTCCCCCCCGCCGGGGGGCTCGTCGGGGGTCATCGGGACCGCTCCGCGGCCCGGACCGCGTTGCGCAGCAACATGGCCCGGGTCATGGGGCCGACCCCGCCGATGCGGGGGGTGATCCATCCGGCCACTTCGGCCACCTCCTCCTGTACGTCGGACAGCAGCTTGCGACCTTCCCAACTGGTGCCGGCCCCCACCACGGCGGCGCCGGGCTTGACCATGTCCGGGGTGACCAGCCCGGCCCGGCCGGCGGCGGCGACCACCACGTCGCCCTCCCGGACCAGGTCGGCCAGGTTGGGGACGCCGGTGTGCACCACGGTCACCGCGGCGTTGCAGCCCGGCCGCTTCATGGCCAGCAACAAGGCCAGCGGCCGGCCGATGGTGAGGCCGCGGCCGATGATGACGACGTGCCGGCCCTCGACGGGGACGTCGAAGGCGTGGAGCAGGTCCACGATGCCGGCCGGGGTGCACGGCAGCGGGCCGGGGGCCCCCATGACCAGCTTGCCGAGGTTGACGGGGTGCAGCCCGTCGACGTCCTTGGCGGGGTCGACGGCCAGCAGCACCCGCTCCTCGTCGAGGCCGTCGGGCAGCGGGAGCTGGACCAGGTAGGCGTGGACGGCCGGGTCGGCGTTGAACCGGGCCACCACCGCCTCCACGTCGGCCTGGGTGGCGTCGGCCGGCAGCCGGTCGTCGAAGGAGGCGATGCCGACCTCGGCGCAGTCGGCGTGCTTCATGGCCACGTACCGGGCGCTGGGCCCGTCGTCGCCGACCAGGACGGTGCCCAGGCCGACCTGGACGCCCTCGGCCCGCAGCCGGGCCACCCGGTCGGCCACCTCGGCCCGGACGCGGGCGGCCAGCAGCTCGCCGTCCAGCAGGATGGCCGTCATCGCTGTCCTCTCACCCGTTCGTCCCGCACCGGTTCGTCCCTCATCCGTCGTCAATGGCGGAAGTGCCGCTCGCCAGTGGTGACCATGGCGATGCCCAGGGCGTCGGCGGCGGCGATGACGTCGCCGTCCCGGACGGAGCCGCCGGGCTGCACCACCGCCGCCACCCCCGCCCGGCCGAGCACCTCGAGGCCGTCGGGGAACGGGAAGAAGGCGTCGCTGGCCCCGGCGCCGCCGCGGGCCCGGTCGCCGGCCTTGGTGACGGCCAGCTCGGCGGCCACCACCCGGGACTGCTGGCCGGCCCCCACCCCGACGGCCTGGCCGTCGGTGACGACGGCGATGGCGTTGGAGGTGGTGCGGCCGCAGACCCGCCAGGCCAGCACCAGGTCCCGCCACTGCGCCTCGGTGGGGGCGGCCTTGGTGACCACCTGCCAGCCGGACCGCTCGGCCAGGAACCGGTCGGCCTCCTGCACCAGCACCGACGCCCCCAGGCTGCGGACCTGCCGGGTGACCGCGTCGGGGGCCGGCGCGGACAGCAGCCGGGTGGCCTTGCGCTTGGCGGTCAACTGGGCCAGGGCGTCGGGGTCGTAGCCCGGAGCGATGACGACGTCGGCCTGCGGGCCGGCGGCGATGGCCTCGGCCACCGCGGTGGTCACGGGGCCGCCGATGGCGACGATGCCGCCGAAGGCCGAGGTGGGGTCGCTGTCCAGGGCCCGCTGGTAGGCGGTGACCAGGTCGCCGGCGACGGCCGCCCCGCAGGGGTTGGCGTGCTTGATGATGGCCACCGCCGGGTTGCCGCCGTCGGCGGCCAGCTCGTGGACCAGCCGCCAGGCGGCGTCGGCGTCGAAGATGTTGAGGTAGCTCAGCTCCTTGCCGCCGTGCTGGACGACGTCGTCCCACCAGGTGGGGGACCCGGCCAGCCGGTACCGGGCGCCGTGCTGGTGGGGGTTCTCCCCGTACCGCAGCACGTCGGCGCGCTCCAGGGTGAGGTGGATGGTGGGCGGCAGCACCGCTTCGGCCCCTTCGGCTGCGGCGGGGGCGGGGGCGCCGGGGGCGCCGCCGGCGTCGAACCAGGCCACGATGGCGGCGTCGTAGGCCGCGGTGTGGGCGAAGGCGGTCCGGGCCAGCCGGTGCCGGGTGGCGACCGACAGGGCGCCGGTGGCCCGCAGCTCGTCGAGGACCACGCCGTAGTCGGCAGGGGAGGTGACGATGCCGACGTGGGCGAAGTTCTTGGCCGCCGCCCGCACCATGGTGGGTCCGCCGACGTCGATCAGCTCCACCGACGGGTCGGAGGAGAACGGGTACAGGTTGCAGACGACCAGGTCGATGGGGTCGATGCCCTGGTCGGCCAGGTCCTGGACGTGGGACGGCACGGCCCGGTCGGCCAGGATGCCGCCGTGGATGCGGGGGTGCAGGGTCTTGACCCGGCCGCCCAGCATCTCCGGGGAGCCGGTCACCTCGGCCACCTGGCGGTGGGGGATGCCGGCGCCGGCCAGGGCGGCGGACGTGTTGCCGCTGGCCACCAGGTCCCACCCCAGGTCGGCCAGGCCGCCGGCCAGGTCCACCAGGCCGGTCTTGTCGTAGACCGACAGCAATGCCCTCACGTCCGTACCTCCTCGGCCTGCTCCCGCAGGCCCTGTTGCTCGGCCTGCTCTCGCACGCCCTGGTGCTCGGCCTGCTCCCGCAGGCCCTGTTGCTCGGCCTGGCGAGCAAGCCGGTCCAGTGAGCCGGTGGCGGCCAGCTCGTCCAACGCCGCCAGCACGGTGGCCGGGTAGAGCCGCCGCTCCACTTCTTTGATCCGCTCGTGCAGGGTGTCGACGGTGTCGTCGGGCAGCACCGGCACGGACTGCTGGGCCAGGATGGGCCCGGCGTCCATGTCGAGGGTGGCGATGTGCACGGTGCAGCCGGTCACGGCGACTCCGGCGGCGAGGGCGTCCTCGACGCCGTGCCAGCCGGGGAAGGCCGGCAGGAGGGCGGGATGGGTGTTGAGCACCCGGCCGCCGAAGGCGTCGTGGAACGGCTGGTCCAGGACGGTGCCGAAGCCGGCCATGGCGACCAGGTCGGGGGCCCTGTTGTCGGAAGTGGGGCCGGCGAGCACCCGGGCCACCTCGGCCGAGTAGCCGGGCCGGTCGAAGTCCTTGGTGAACCCGCCCCAGCGGCGGCGGTCCACCAGCTCGGCGGCCACCCCGGCCGAGGTGGCCACCTCCAGGCCGCGGCAGGGCCGGTCGGACAGGACGACGGCCACCGGCACCCCGGCGTCCAGCATGGCTTCGAGGATGGTTCCGCTCCCCGAGACCAGGACCGCCACGCGCACGCCCCCAAACTAGTGGAGCGGGACCGGGCGGCCGGGCTGGGTCAGCCCAGGTCCTTGACGATCTCGACCATCTTGATGCCGGCCTCGGTGGGGTTCTGGGCGACGGTGACGCCGGCGGCGGACAGGGCGGCCATCTTGGCCTGGGCGGTGCCCTGGGAGCCGGAGATGATGGCGCCGGCGTGGCCCATCTTGCGGCCCGGGGGGGCGGTGACGCCGGCGATGTAGGACACCACCGGCTTGGTGACGTTGGCGGCGATGAACTCGGCCGCCCGCTCCTCCTCGGAGCCGCCGATCTCGCCGATCATCATGACGGCCTTGGTGTCGGGGTCGTCCTGGAAGGCGGCGAGGCAGTCGATGAAGTTGGTGCCGGGGACCGGGTCACCGCCGATGCCGACGCAGGTGGTCTGGCCGACGCCCTGCTGGGACAGCTCGTGGAGGGCCTGGTAGGTGAGGGTGCCGGAGCGGCTGACGATGCCGACGGGGCCGCCGGGGAGGGCGATGTCGCCGGAGGTGATGCCGATGTTGCACTTCCCGGGGGAGATGATGCCGGGGCAGTTGGGGCCGAGCAGCCGGGTGCCGGGGAACTCCTCGACCAGCCGGTTGTAGGTCAGGGCCTCGTCCTGGGCCGGGATGCCCTCGGTGATGCACACCACGAAGGCGATGCCGGCCTCGGCGGCCTCCAGGATGGCGGCGGCGGCGTGCGGGGGGGGCACCGAGATGAACGAGGCGGTGGCCCCGGTGGCCTCGACGGCCTCCTTGACGGAGGCGAAGACGGGGATGCCCTCGATGTCCTCACCGCCCCGCTTGGGGTTGGTGCCGGCCACCACCTTGGTGCCGTAGGCCCGGTTGCGCAGGCCGTGGTACAGGCCCTGGCTGGTGGGGCTGATGCCCTGGACGACCACGGTGGTGGTCTCGTCGACGAAGATGCTCACGATCGCTCCTTGTACAGGTGGGGGTGCGGGGTGGTGGGGCTCAGCCGGCGGCCAGGGCCACGGCGCGGCGGGCGGCGTCCAGCATGGTGGGCTCGGCCTGCAGGGTGTCGGACAGGTGCGGGGCCAGCAGGGCCCGGCCCTGCTCGGCGTTGGTGCCGTCCAGCCGGAGCACGATGGGGGACTTCAGGTCCACCCGATCGAGGGCCTCGATGACCCCCTTGGCCACCTCGTCGACCCGGGTGATGCCGCCGAAGATGTTGACGAGGATGGACTTGACGGCCGGGTCGGCGTTGATGACCTCCAGGGCGGCGGCCATGACGTCGGCGTTGGCGCCGCCGCCGATGTCGAGGAAGTTGGCGGCGGTGCCGCCGACCTGGGTGACGACGTCGAGGGTGCTCATGGCCAGGCCGGCGCCGTTGGCGATGATGCCGACGGTGCCGGACAGGCCGATGTAGTTGAGGCCCTTCTCCTTGGCCATCCGCTCCCGGGGGTCCTCGGTCTCGGTGGCCGCGTACTCCTCCCATTCGGGGTGGCGGAACTTGGCGTTGTCGTCCAGGGTGACCTTGGCGTCGAGGGCGTGGACCCGGCCCTCGGGGGTGAGGATCAGCGGGTTGATCTCGGCCAGGTCGCAGTCGCCGTCGACGTAGCAGGTGTACAGCTTCACCAGCAGGGCGGCGGCCTGCTCGCGGGCTTCCTCGTCCAGGCCGGCCCGGTCCACCCACTCACGGGCGGTGGCCTCGTCCAGGCCCTTGGTGGGGTCGACGTGCAGCTTGGCGATGGCGTCGGGGTTGGTGGCCGCCACCTCCTCGATCTCGACGCCACCCTCGGCCGACAGCATGCCGAGGTGCAGCTTGTTGGGCCGGTCCAGGGTGAAGCTGGCGTAGTACTCCTTGGCGATGTCCGAGGCGTGCTCGATCCAGAGCCGGTGGACGATGTGGCCCTTGATGTCGAGGCCGAGGATGTTGCCGGCGTGGAGGCGGACCTCGTCGGCGTCGTTGGCCAGCTTCACCCCGCCGGCCTTGCCGCGGCCGCCGACCTTGACCTGGGCCTTCACCACCACCGGGTAGCCGGCCGCGTCGGCCTGGGCCACCGCTTCGTCCACCGTGTCGGCGACGCCGCCGGCCGAGATGGGGATGCCGAAGCGGGCGAAGTACTGCTTGCCCTGGTACTCGTACAGGTCCACTGGGTCCTCCTCTGTCGGACTGCTCGCGTATCGCTCGATGGGGGTCCGGGCCGCGGCGGTCGACGGCACCGTGCCCCCGTTTGGTTGGGGATGGGGTGGGTTGGGGTGCTGCTAGACCCCGAGGGCCTCCTCGCGGCGGTCCAGGGCGTCGGCCAGCCACTGGCCGATGGACGGCAGGGGGGCGCCGGGGGTGAACACCTCGGCCACCCCGAGGGCCTTCAACTTCGGGATGTCGTCCTCCGGGATGATGCCCCCCACCAGCACCACCACGTCGCTGCGGCCCTGCGCGGCCAGTCCCTCGATGACCCTGGGCACCAGGGTCAGGTGGGCGCCGGACAGCAGCGACAGGCCGACCGCGTCGGCGTCCTCCTGCACCACCGCGCTGACCACCTGCTCCGGGGTCTGGTGGAGGCCGGTGTACACCACCTCGAACCCGTCGTCACGGAGGGCCCGGGCGATGACCTTGGCCCCTCGGTCGTGGCCGTCCAGGCCGGGCTTGGCCACCACCACGCGGTACGGGCGCTTCATCGATCCCCGATGATACGACCTGGCCGGACGGGCCCACCAGTTGCCGGGGACGTCGCCGGGGACGTCGCCGCGGGGACGTCTCCGCGGAGACGTCCACGTGGTGGGAAGAGTGGTGGGAGGGACGGTGGGAGGACCCGGCCCTACGATGGGAGCCATGGTGGTCCGTCACGCCTTCACCGTGGACGAATGGCACCGCATGGGCGACGCCGGGCTGTTCGTCGGGGAGACCCGCCGCACCGAGCTGCTGGACGG
>DASZUK010000061.1:0-27421 GCA_035547695.1 Acidimicrobiales bacterium | reverse complement strand
CATCACCGACCTGTCGCCGTACGTGACCAACATCATCTCCAAGACACCCACCCTCATCGGCATCTACAGCGCCGACCCCACCCTGGTGGCCCGCCTCATGGGGTCCTTGAAGCAGAACGGGTACAAGGGCAACGTGTCGGCGTCGTGCACATCGGCCGAGCTCCAGAACGCCACGGTGGCGGCCGAGATCACAGGGTGCATGGCCACCTCCACCGGGTACGGCTACCCGTCCTTCGGCGGCAAGTACTGGACCCAGATCACCAAGGCGGCCAAGTCCTCCGGTACCTCCCTCACCCAGGGCTTCTACCGTGGCTACGTCAACGCCGACCTCGCCGTCCAGGGCCTGAAGGGCTTCGGCGCCAAGGGTGGCAAGCTGACGGCCGAGGCGTTGGTCAACTACATGAACAACGGCTGGACCTACCCCGGCTTCGGTGACGTGGCGGCCAAGCAGACCTTCCCGTACGGGAAGTACAACGCCCAGCCCTGCGCCACCCTGGCCCGGGAGTCGGCCAAGACCAAGAAGACAGTGCCCTTGAAGGATCTGACCTGCGGGGGCGTGTTCTACACACAGATCGGCTGACCCAGCCGGTTCGTGAGCAGGCGCCCCGCCCGGGATCTCCCGGGCGGGGCGTCCTGCGTTTCGGGGACCGCTGCGCTCCCGGGGCCCGCCGGTTCCGGGCTGCCGGTCTCCGGGCCCGCCTCCCTTGTTGTCGACCAGCCGTTTGGTTGTTACTGTCGACCCTGACCACGCCGACGGCGGCGGACCGCGCCGACCGGGAAGGGCGCGGAGGGGAGTGAGCGACCATGGGTGAGGCCTACATCGTCGAAGCCGTCCGTTCGCCGGTGGGCCGCCGCAACGGCGCCCTGTCGGCCATGCACCCCGCCGACCTCGGCGCCGAGGTGGTCGGCGCACTGGTCGACCGCAGCGGGATCGACCCGGCCGCCGTCGACGACGTCATCTTCGGCTGCCTCGAGGCCCTCGGCCCCCAGGCCGCCAACGTCGCCCGGACCGTCTGGCTGGCCGCCGGCCTGCCCGAATCGGTCCCGGCCACCACCGTCGACCGGCAGTGCGGCTCGGCCCAGCAGGCGGTCCACTTCGCCGCCATGGGGGCCATGGCCGGGGTCCAGGACCTGGTGGTGGCCGGCGGGGTGCAGCAGATGTCGATGATCCCGATGGGCACCGCCAACGCCGGCGGCGCCCCCTTCGGCCAGCCGGACCCGTGGACCGGGTCGGACGGCTGGGTGAAGCGGTACGGCCCCACCGAGCTGAGCCAGTTCGTCAGCTCCGACATGATCGTCCAGCGGTGGGGCCTCACCCGTGACGAGCTCGAGGAGTACAGCGCCACCTCCCACCGCCGCGCCCTGGACGCCCGGGCGGAGGGGCGGTTCGACCGGGAGATCGTGCCGGTCAACGGCGTCGCCGCCGACGAGGGCCCCCGGGAGCCGAACCGGGAGAAGATGCGGTCGCTGCCCCCGCTGCTGCCCGACGGGGTCACCACCGCGGCCATGGCCTCCCAGATCTCCGACGCCGCGGCGGCGGTGCTGGTGGCGTCGGAGCGGGCGGTGGCCACCCACGGGCTGCGGCCCCGGGCCCGGGTGCACCAGATGACGGTCCGCGGCGACGACCCCATCATCGGCCTGACCGCCCCCATCGAGGCCACCCGGGTGGCCCTGGACCGGGCCGGGTTGACCCTGGACGACATCGACCTGGTCGAGATCAACGAGGCGTTCGCCCCGGTGGTCCTGGCCTGGGAGCGCGACCTCGGGGCCGACCACGCCAAGGTCAACGTCAACGGCGGCGCCATCGCCCTCGGCCACCCCCTCGGCGCCACCGGCGCCCGGCTGATGACCACCCTGCTGTACGAGCTGGAGCGCACCGGCGGCCGCTACGGGCTGCAGACCATGTGCGAGGGCGGCGGCACCGCCAACGTCACCATCATCGAGCGCCTTTGACCACCCGGCAGGGGCACGGAGCGAGGGGCGCCACCGCGGAGCGGGGGGAAGAAGGGGAGGGGAGCACATGACGGGTTCCGACGACACGACGCCGACGGCGTCGGACGACACGACGCCGACGGCGTCGGACGACGCGGTGCGGAGCGCCAACGAGGCGACGCTGCGCAAGATGATGGAGTACCTGGCCGCGGAGGACTTCGACGGCATCTTCACCCTGTGGGGTGACGACTCCGCCCTGGAGCTGCCGTTCATGCCGAACCACGCGCTGCGGCGGGTGGAGGGCAAGGACAACGTCCAGGCGTTCTTCAAGGCCGTCAACGGCAACGACCTCGGTGAGATCAACCTGACGGTCAGGAGCATCATGCCGATGCTGGACCCCAACGCGTTCTTCGCGGAGTACACCGGGGAGGCCACCGTGAAGGCCACCGGCGGCACCTACTGCATGGACTACCTCGGGTTCTTCCGTTTCTCGGACGGCAAGATCGTGCTGTGGCGGGAGTACTACGACGCGGTGCGGGCCATCCTGTGGAACCGGCAGGACGAGATCCGCGAGACGCCGCCGCTGGGCCTGGTCTGGGAGTAGGCGGCTGTCGCCCGGCACGACCGGCCGGGCCGCCGATGGGGCCGCCCCGCCGGGGCATCGGTAGCATCGGGCCCGCATGGCCGGGAGCAGTGGACAGGGCGGGGCGGTACGGACGAGGAAGAAGGACGCCACCCGCCGGCGGCTGATGGACGCGGCCGGGGCCGTCTTCGCCGAGAAGGGGTACGCGGCCACCACGGTGGACGACATCGTCCAGCGGGCCGGCACGTCGCCGGCAACGTTCTACCTGCACTTCAAGCGGAAGGTGGACGTGCTGATCGCCGGGCTGGCCGAGGAGGACCAGGCGGTGTGGCTGGTGTCCGAGCCCCTGCTGCCCGGCGCCGGCCCGCTGACCCGCGACGGGGTGGCCGGCTGGCTGCGCCGGCTGTTCGACACCTGGCAGCACCTGGAGGCCACCCGCCTGGCGCTGAGCCAGGCCGTCCTCATCGAGCCGGAGCTGCGGGCCCAGCAGTCGGCCCGGCTGGCCGGCGGCATCGAGTTCTGGGAGGCCCTCCTGCACGACCTGGGCCGGCCGCCCGGCACCGCCACCCAGGCGCAGGCGGCGGTGCTGAACGCCCAGATCTACGGGCTGTTCGAGATGTGGATCGTGTACGGGGTCGGCGTCGACGTGGACGCCGCCCTGGAGGCCACCACCGACGCCCTGTGGGCCCGCCTGGGGCCGCCGCCGGGAGCGCAGAAGGCCTCCTAGAGATTCCCTCTACCGACCCATTGACTAGAGAAAGTCTCTAGTTTTAGAATGGCAGGGCCGCCCGGGAGGACCGGGCGCGGCGGGGAGGGAGAGCCATGCGGTTCGGGCTCAGTTACGAGATCTCGGTGCCCAAGCCCTGGACGCCGGAGTCGGAGCGCCAGGTGTTCCTGGACTGCCTCGAGCAGGTCCGGGTGGCCGACGAGGTCGGCTTCGAGAGCGTGTGGGCGGTGGAGCACCACTTCTTCGAGGAGGTGTCCCACTCGGCGGCGCCGGAGATCTTCCTGACGGCGTGCGCCATGCAGACCACCAACCTCCGCATCGGGTCCGGCATCACGGTGTGCGTGCCGGAGTACAACAACCCGGTGCGGGTGGCCGAGCGGATGGCCACCATCGACCTGCTGTCCAAGGGCCGCCTCGACTGGGGTTCCGGCCGCAGCGGCACCTGGTACGAGCTGGGCGGCTTCGGGTCCGACCCGGACGAGACCAAGAAGACCTGGGACGAGTACGTCCGGATGATGCCGAAGATGTGGACCGAGGAGTTCTTCTCCTGGAACGGCCGCCGGTTCTCCATGCCGCAGCGGCCGGTCATCCCGAAGCCGTACCAGCAGCCGCACCCGCCGCTGTGGGTGGCCGTCACCAGCCCCGGCACCGAGATCGACGCCGCCGAGCGCGGCATGGGTGCCCTCGGGCTGAGCTGGGGCGGCATCAAGTCCCACGCCGACAAGATCGACCGCTACAAGAAGCGCATCGAGACCTGCGACCCGGTGGGCACATTCGTGACCAACAAGTTCTACACGGTCAACTACCTGTTCTGTCACGAGACACACGACTACGCCGTCGAGATGGGCGAGCGGATGTCGGACCACGTGCAGTACGGCACCGCCCAGGTCGTCGGCACCCGGGAGGCCACCATCAGCCGGGCCTACCCCGACTACACCGCCGCCCTGGAGGGGTACAACCCGGCGTCGCCGTCGCCCAGCCGGGCCTTCATCCCCGAAGGCCTCACCGTGGGGGACCCCGACCACATCATCGAGGCCATGAAGCTGTGGGAGGCCACCGGCGCCGACGGCGTCAACTTCATCATCAACTCCCACAACGTCATCCCGCAGGCCGAGGTGCTGGACAGCCTGCGGCTGTTCGCCCGCGAGGTCATGCCGAAGTTCGACCCGCTGGCCGCCCAGGCCGTGGAAGCCCAGTCCGTGCAAGAGAAGGCGTTGGTGGGGGAGGGAACCCGATGATCACCTACGGAACCCGCGACGTGGCGCTGGACGCCGTCGGCGCCCCCACCGTCGACCTCAGCGAGCGCGAGCCGCTGGAGCTGACCGGCGGGGAGATCCTGCAGACCGTCTACGAGCTGCCGTTCACCGGCTTCGCCGAGCGCATCCCGCCGGCCCTGCACCCCACCCACCCGCCGCTGGCCCACATGTTCTTCTACAAGGTCCCCGACAGCCCGGTGGGGCCGTTCACCATGGCCCAGGTGCGCACCAGCGCCCTCGCCGGCATCTCCCGGTGGAGCTACCCCATCGCCGGCTGGGTCGACAACGCGGACGCCGCCGACTACTTCGGCCGCCGGTGGGGGTACGCCCTGGCCCCGGCCGCCGTGGACCTGCAGCGCCGCCACGACCGCATCTGGGGCACCGTCGCCGTCGACGGCCGGGTCATCCTGGAGACCGGCATGTTCGACCCGGAGCCGGTCAACGGCACCGACGCCACCCACGTCGGCCACCTCAACGTCGCCCACGTCGACCGCGACGGCGCCGTCCAGCCCACCCTGGTGCAGGCCGGCCCGCAGCTCTCGTTCCGCAGGTGCGACCGCGGCCGGCCGCAGCTCGTCACCTACGACCTCGGCGCCATCGGCGGCGACGAGCCCTACTGGGCCGTCTCCGCCTACACCGGCACCTGCAACTTCCTGTTCTCGCCGGTCAGCTTCATCTGCGACCCCAACCAGCCGGTGATGGACGGCGGCCTCATCCTGAGCGGCAGCCTGCAGGCCATCTGACCGGCGTCGCCGGGGGCGGATGGCGGCGGCCGCCCCCGGCGACGCTCCGGCTGCCCCGGCTACATCGACCGGCTACATCGACCGGCGCGGGTCCAGGGTGTGCTCGGCCGCCTTGGCCATGGCGTCCTGCTGGAAGGTGGCCACCAGCCGGCCGTCCTCGGTGAACACCGACCCGCTCCCGTAGATGCGGCCGCCGGCCGCCTGGGTGCCCTCGGTCACCACCAGGTGCCACCGGGTGGCGTCCAGGGGCTCGACGAAGTGGATGCTGTGCCCGATGACCCCGGTGGACAGCTTCAGGTGGGCCTCCTCGATCTTCACCGTGTCGCGGTGCGGCCGCATGGCCAGGCCGATGATGACCCCGCAGGTCGACCAGGTCAGCACCGCCTGGTGGGCGGCCTGCGGGCCCAGGGGCCCCGGGAACCGGTGCCACACCAGGTGCAACGGCACCCCGTCCGCGGTCCGCTCCCCGGGCACCGGCCGCAGCTTCCCGCCCGGGAACACCTGCCCCGGCCCGTCCTCCAACTGGTCCGGCGGCGGCACCTCCGCCGGCATCGGCGGGGCGTGCCGCATCAGGTCCGGCTCCGCGGTGTGCAGCAGCACCAGCGACCGGCACAGCAGCCGGCCGTCCTGCACCGCGGTGACGGTGTCGCTGGCCCAGGTCCGGCCGGCGTGCATCGGGTCGACCTCCAGCACGATCGGCTTGGTGTAGGTGCCCGCCCGGGCGAAGATGGCGTGGACCGCCCGCACCTCCTTGCCCGGCGCCGACGCGGCCGCCGCCATGATCGTCTGCCCGAGCAACTGGCCGCTGAACACCACGTCGCGGCCCTCCGCCGGCTCCGCCGGCTGGGTCACCAGGTAGCGGCCGGGGCCGTCCTCGGTGAGCGCCAGCATGGCCGGCACTGTCCTGGCCGGCCCTGCCTCAGCCGGCACTGTCCTGGCCGGCCCTGCCTCGGCCGGCCCTGCCTCGGCCGGTACCGACGTCGCCGTGCTCATGGGTCGCTCCGGCACGTCAGGCGGCGACGCCGAGCAGCCCCATCATGTTGGCGCCCATGATCTTGCGGAGGTCGGCCGGGTCGAGGCCCTGGAGGTCCTCGACGTAGGCGACGGGGTCGGAGAGGCCCTCGATGTGCGGGTAGTCCGAGCCGAAGATGACGTGGTCGGCGCCCAGCAGCTCCACCAGCTCGCGGGGGTCCTCCTCGTGGAACGGGTGCATCCACACGTTCCGCTTGAAGGTGTCCGAGGGCTTCATTGTGTACTCCTGGGGCATGGTGCGCCAGGTGTGGTCGAGGTGCTTGAGCAGGTCCGGCACCCAGCCCGCGCCGTTCTCGATGAGGGCGATCCGGAGCTTGGGGAACCGCCACAGCGTGCCGTGGCAGATGAGCGCGGTGACGGCGTCCTGGATGTCGCGGTGCTGGTCCCGGACCGAGGCGGTGAACCGCTTGGGGGCGGCGAAGGGGAGGGTCTCGCTGCTGGTGCCCTCCCACTCGTTCATGTAGCGGACGTAGCCGGAGTCCGAGGCGTGGAGGACGACCAGGATGCCGGCCTCCTCCACCCGCTGCCAGAACGGGTCGAACTCGGGGAGGCCGAACGACCGCGGGCCCTTGAACCCCCACGCCGGGGCCGGACGCATGAGGACGACCCGGGCGCCGTTGGCCAGGACGTACTCGAGCTCCTCGACCGCCTTGTCCACCAGGCCCGGCGTGATGATCGGGGTGGAGAAGATCCGGTCCTTGAAGACGTAGGGCCATTCGTCGGTCATCCACCGGTTGAAGGCGTGGATGGCGGCGGCGCAGAGCTCGGGGTCGTGCCGCATGCGCTCCTCGATGAGGCTGGCCAGCGTCGGCAGCATGAGGGCGTAGTCGATGTGCTGCCGGTCCAGCAGCTCGAGCCGGGGCTCGGCCGAGCGGAAGGCCGGCGGGCAGTCCATGCCCCGACCGATGATCTCCCGGTACGGCTTGCCTTCGGGGTTGCCGATCCGGAAGTACTCCTCCTGGGCACCGGGCCGGCCGACGCGCTCGAACGTCGGGTTGGGGATGTAGTCGCTGATCTGGCCGAGCACCGCGATCTTGGTCCGGCCGTGGACCTCCACGTAGTCGATCGACCCGCGGTAGGGGTCCGGCAGGTAGCGGGTCAGCGCCTCGACGGTCTCGTAGAGATGGTTGTCGGCGTCGAAGACCGGGAAGTCGAGCTTGGGGTGCGTGAAGGACAGTTCGTCAGTCATGGCCACCTTCTACCTTTGAACAACCGTTTGGCTGAATGTTACCCCGGCACGGCGGTGCGTGCGCCACCGTTGGTAACCAAACGGTTGTTAACCAAACGGTTGGTCTACATTGAAGGGCGTGTCGCAGTGGCAGCACGACGAGGTACTGGCCCGGGAGGTGGCCCGGTGGCGGGCCGAGCACCAGGACCGGTTGGCCCCCGGGGAGGCCGGCGGGGACACCCTGTCCGGCATCCCGGTAGCCCCGCTGTACACCGCCCTCGACGCCCCGTCGGCGGGCCCGGACGGGCTGGCCACCGTCGGGCTGCCCGGCGAGCCGCCGTACACCCGGGGGGTGGCCCCCGGCGGGTACCGGGAGGGGCTGTGGGTGATGGGGCTGTACTCCGGCCGGGCCACCCCGAAGGAGACCAACGCCCGCATCCGGTCCCTGCTGGCCCAGGGGCAGCGCGGGTTCTCCATCGCCCTGGACCTGCCCACCCAGAACGGCCTGGACTCCGACCACCCCCTCAGCCAGGGCGAGGTCGGCCGGGTCGGGGTCCCCGTCGACTCCCTGGCCGACATGGTGGACCTGCTGGACGGCATCGCCCTGGACGAGGTGGCCCAGATCCGGACCACCGCCAACGCCATCGGCCCGATCGCCATCGCCCTGTTCATCGCCGCCGCCGAGGAGCACGGCTACTCCCCGGCCGACTTCCGGGTGCTGCTGCAGAACGACGTGTTGAAGGAGTACCTGGCCCGCGGCACCTACGTGTTCCCGCCGCGGCCGGCCGTCGGGTTCTCGGTGGACGTCATGGAGTACTGCGCCCGGCACCTCCCGCACTGGAAGCCCATCGAGTTCTGCGGCTACCACATCCGCGACGCCGGCTCCACCGCGGTCCAGGAGGTGGCCATCGCCCTGGCCAACGGCATCGAGTACCTCGACGCCGCCATCGGCCGCGGCCTGTCGGTGGACGACGTGGCCCCCACCATCTACCTGTTCCTGTCCTCCCACCTCGACCTGTTCGAGGAGGTCGCCAAGTTCCGGGCCGCCCGCCGGATGTGGCACCGGCTGATGACCGAGCGGTACGGGGCGCAGCGCCCCGAGAGCGCCCGGCTGAACATCTTCTGCTACACCCTCGGCAGCCCCCAGACGGCGCAGGAGCCCCACAACAACGTGGTCCGCATCGCCTACCAGGCCCTGGCGGCGGTGCTCGGCGGCGTCCAGACCCTGGCCACCTCGTCCTTCGACGAGGCCCTCGGCCTGCCGTCCGACGAGGCCGTCCGCATCTCGCTGCGCACCCAGCAGATCCTGGCCTACGAGACCGGGGTCGCCCGCACCCCCGACCCTCTCGGCGGCTCCTACCTGGTGGAGCGGCTCACCGACCAGTTCGAGGAGGCCGCCTGGGCGTACCTGGGCCGCATCGACGCCCAGGGCGGGGCGCTGCGCGCGCTGGAGTCCGGCTGGCTGGCGGCCGAGGTGGACGAGGAGGCCTACCGGCAGCAGCGGGCCATCGACGACGGCCGGCGCACCGTCGTGGGGGTCAACCGGTTCCAGAGCGACGCCCCGTCCGCCGCGCCCTCCCCGCCGTCGGTGGGCACAGAGGGGGAGCGGGACCAACTGGAGCGGCTGGCCGCCGTCCGCCGCCGCCGGGACGGCGCCCGGGTGGACCGGACCCTGGCCGCGCTGGGCGACGCCGCCGCGGCCGGCGAGAACACCATCCCCACCCTGGTCGACGCGGTCCGGGCCTACGCCACGGTGGGGGAGATCTGCGACGTGTTGGCCAAGCACTGGGGGAGGTACGTTGCGCGCGATCCCGGCGCTCGTTGACCGGGCGGTACGTCGGTACGCCGACCGGGTGGCCGTCGTCGACGGGCCCCGCCGGCTGACCTTCGCCGAGGTCGGCGACCGGGTCAACCGGCTGGCCAACGCCCTCATCGGCCTGTCCCCGCACCCCGGGTCCCGAGTGGCCCTGATCATGGCCAACCGGCTGGAGTTCGTCGAGGCCGACCTGGCCATCGCCGCCGCCGGCAAGGTCAAGGCCCCCCTCAACCCCCGGCTGACCGACGAGGAGCGCCGGTACGTGCTGGCCAACTGCGGCGCCGACGTCGTCATCACCGAGGCCGGCGAGGTCGACCGGCTGGAGGCCCTGCGGGCCGACCTGCCGGACCTGCGGTACGTGGTCAGCGTCGACGGCCCGGTCGGCGGTGGCGGCCCAGTCGGTGGCGCCGGCCCGGTGGGCGGCAGCACCGCCGGCGCCGGCACCGTCGACTACGGCGCCCTGCTGGCCGGCGCCGCGGCCACCCCGCCGGCCGTCGACATCGACCCCCATGCACCCAGCATGATCCTGCACACCTCCGGCACCACCGGGCACCCCAAGGGGGCCACCACCTCCCAGGCCGCCCGGATCGCGTCGGCCACCAACATGTGGCTGGACGAGTTCCTGCCGACCACCACCGACGGCATGGTCCACGTGGCCCCCATGTCGCACGGGTCGGGGTCCAAGATCCTTTGCTTCTTCCTCCGCGGCGCCCGCAACGTCACCCTCCGCCGGTTCGACCCCACCACCTTCTTCGCCGCCGTCGCCGACGACGGGGGCACCAGCACCTTCGTGGTCCCCACCATGGTCCGTATGCTGCTGGACGCCCCCGACCGGCCGGCCGACCTGGCCCTGCGCAACATCACCTACGGCGGCGCCCCCATGCCGCCGGCCCTGGCCGAGGAGGCCATCGCGGCGTTCGGCCCCATCCTCACCCAGGTCTACGGGTCCTGCGAGGCACCGCATCCGGTGACCGCCCTGTCCGCCGCCGACCATCTGCGCGGCGGCTCCCTGCTGTCGTCCGCCGGCTACGAGACCACCGGCGTCACCGTCCGCATCGCCGCCGACGACGGCACCGAGCAGCCGGTCGGGGAGCCCGGCGAGCTGTGGGTGAAGGGGGCCCACCTGATGTCGGGGTACTGGCAGGACGACGAGGCCACCGCGACGGTGTTCCGCGACGGCTGGTACCGCAGCGGCGACGTCGCCGTCCGGGACCCGTCCGGGGCCATCAGCATCGTCGGCCGCGAGCGCGACCTGCTGATCTCCGGCGGCCTCAACGTCTACCCGGCCGAGGTGGAGGCGGTGCTGCAGCGCCACCCGGCCATCCGGGAGGCGGCCGTCTTCGGGGTGGACGACCCGCTGTGGGGCGAGGCCGTCACCGCCGCCGTGGTGCTCCGGCCGGGGTCCTCGGCCGACCAGGACGACATCGTCGGCCACTGCGTCCGGCACCTGGCCGGCTACAAGAAGCCGCGGCGGGTGCTGTTCGTGGACGAGCTGCCCAAGGGGGTCACCGGCAAGGTGGCCAAGGCGGAGCTGCGGGCGCTGGCCGCCCGAGACCACGGGACGCAGGGCAATGGAACGCAGGGCAACGGGGCCCAGAGCGGAGGGGATGGGACATGAGCGGACCACTGGACGGTCGGGTGGCGCTGGTCACCGGGGCCGGTCGCGGCATCGGCCGGGCCATCGCGGTGGCGCTGGCCGCGGCCGGCGCACGGACGGTGGCCGCCTCGCGGACGGCCGGCACGGTGGACGCGGTCGTCGCCGACATCGAGACCGCCGGCGGCACCGCCTTCGGGGTGACCGCCGACGTCGGCACCCGGCCGGCCGTGGAGGCCATGGTGGCCGAGGCGGTGGGCCGGTTCGGCACCGTGGACATCCTGGTCAACGCCGCCCAGAGCTACGGGCTGCCGGGCAGCGGCGAGCAGACCCCCATCTACCGGCCGCTGGAGACCTTCCCCGACGACCTGTGGGAGCACACCTTCGACACCGGGCTCCGGGCGTCCCTCTGGGCCATGCAGGCCGCCTTCCCCCACATGAAGGCCGGCGGCTGGGGCCGCATCGTCAACTTCGGGTCCGGCAACAGCTTCCTGGCCGTGGAGGGGACGGTGGCGTACAACGCCAACAAGGAGGCCATCCGGGTCCTCACCCGCACCGCGGCCCGCGAGTGGGGGCAGTACGGCATCACCGCCAACACCGTCGTCCCCATGATCGAGACCGACGCCTTTGCCGGCTACATGGACGAGCACCCCGGCATGCGCGAGCAGTTGCTCACCACCGTCCCCGTCCGCCGCATCGGCACCCCCGAGCGCGACGTCGGCCCGTTGCTGGTGTTCCTCTGCGGCGAAGGGTCCGGCTACCTGACCGGCGGCACCTTCATGCTGACCGGCGGCGCCGTCAACGTGCCCTGAGCTCCCACGGCCGCCGGGCCGGGCCGGGCTGGGCTGGGCTGGGCGGTCCTGCCCCCTCGATAATCAACCAAACGACCGTCTGGCCCCCGTGGTACGGTGACGGGGATCGGCGCCCGGTCGGCGGAGGCCGCCGGGGCCAGAAGCCGGAAGGCGGAAGGGGGCATGTGGTGGGGCGACTCGACGGCAAGGTGGCCATCGTCACCGGTTCCGGCAGCGGCATGGGGCGGGCCATCGCCACCAAGTTCGGGGCCGAGGGGGCGGCGGTCGTGGTGTCCGACATCAACGACGCCGCCGGCCAGGAGACCGTCGACGGCATCGTCGGCGCCGGCGGCACCGCGGTGTTCCAGCACACCGACGTCAGCCAGGAGGCCGACATCGACGCCCTGGTCGGCCGGGCCGTCACCGAGCACGGCCGGCTGAACGTCATGTACAACAACGTCGGCGGCGGCCAGTCCACCGGCCTCGACTGCTCCGTCGAGCAGTGGGACTTCGACCACGCCATCAACGTCCGGGCCGCCTTCCTCGGCATCAAGCACGCCATGCCCGAGCTCAAGAAGGTGGGCGGCGGCTCCATCATCTCCACCTCGTCCGTCACCGGCATCCGGCCGCTGCCCGCCATCCACGGCTACGCCACCTTCAAGGCCGGCCTCAACATGCTCACCGTCAGCGCCGCCCAGGAGCTCGGCCCGTTCAACATCCGGGTCAACGCCATCGCTCCCGGCTGGACCATCACCCCGGCCCTGGTCGGCACCCTGCCCGGCGACCTGGACGACGCCGAGCGCATCGCCTCCAAGGCCCAGCCCATCCCCCGGGCCGGCCGGCCCGAGGACATCGCCAACCTGGCGGCCTTCCTGGCCAGCGACGAAGCCTCCTGGATCACCGGGGTCACCATCCCCTGCGACGGCGGCTTCCTCACCCTGTGCCTCCAGACCCCCGAGACCGAAGCCGAGGTCCGCCGGGTGATGGAACGCCAGGGCGACGCTCCCATGTTCTGGCGAGAGCCCGCCGAGGGCTGACCGGCCGGACCAGCGGGGACAGGGCCGGGGAGGGGCGGCGGTGGAGCACTGGGAGCTGGAGGCCCGGGAGTGCATCCGGGACCTCGTGGCCCGGTACACCCATCTCGGTGACGGCGGCCGGGTGGAGGAGCTGGCGGAGCTGTTCGAGCCCGACGGCGTCCTGGAGCCCACCGGGCAGCCCCCGATGGTCGGTCGGCCGGCCATCGCCGGCTTCCTCGGCGGCCTGGCCGAGGGCCACGTCGCCGTCCCCGGCATCACCTACGTCCGCCACCACGTCGCCAACCTCTGCATCGACGTCGACCCTCCCGACCTCGTCACCGGCCAGGCCTGCTGGGCCTCCGGCAAGGCCTACTGGCTGGTGGTCAACAACGCCGGCCTCTGGCGGTGGGGCCGCTACCGCGACCGCTACCACCGGTCCGCCGACGGCCGCTGGCGGTTCGCCCACCGCACCGTCCGGCGGGACCCACCGGTGGCCGAAGATGGGGCCGGGGCCGGGGCTCGGGCCGGGGCCGACTAGCGCCCGATCGGACCGGCCGGCGTCGCCCTCACCCGGTCCGGGAAGGGTCCGGGTGCCCGGCCAGCCGGTGCCGCTCGGGCTGGACCAGTGCCGGCGGCAGGGTGTGGCCGTCGGCTCCCGGCCGGTCCACCAACCGGACCGCGGTGACCGACGCCACCACCCCGCCGGTGTCCGACATCACCGCCTGGGCCTGCCCCAGGCCGTGGCCGCCCACCCAGCCGCCGCCGTCGATCTGCAGCCAGTCGCCGGCCGGCTCCCGCACCATGTTGACGGTCAGGTCGGCGTTGATCCAGGTGACCGGCACCGTGAACCGGTGCGGGCCGCCGCTGGCCAGATCGGCGGCGTGGGCCACCCGGGCCACCGGCAGCGGCCGCTCCCCGGCGATCACGTCCACCCGCAGCCGCACCCAGGTCGGGTCGAAGTAGTGGCCACCGGTGGCCTCGTGGAGGTACTCGGTGGCCAGCCGGCCGCCGTGCGGCTCCGGGGGGAACGGGTCCGCGTCCACCGGCCGCGGGCCCGGCAGCGCCACCGGCTCCCGGCCGTCCGGCAGTCCCTCCAGGCCCAGGTCGGCCCGCCGCAGCCGCAGCGCCGTCGACCGGACCACCTCGATCCCGTCGGCCAGCAGCGACACCGCCACCACCTGGATCTTCTTCCCTTCCCGGACCACCCGGACCTCCGCGGTGATCGGCTGCAGCGGCACCGGCCGCATCAGGTCGGTGGTCAGCCGGGCCAACTGCATCGGCGCCAGCGCCGGCGTCCGCTCCACCAGGGTGGCCACCAGGGCGTTGGGGGCCCCGCCGAACTGGGCGTTGGCGTCCCACGGTCCCTGGGCGTACACCGTCGGCACGAACCGCGCGCCGTCCGGCACGTACAGGGCCGCCCCCTCCTCGGCGACCCGCCGCATCGACGTCAGCCGCCGCTCAGTTGGTGGGAGTGCCGGCCCGGACCTGGTCCTTCACCGCCGGCACCACCGGCGGCGCCTCCCGCCACGGCGGCACCCCGTCGTCGGGCGTCGCCGCCCACACCCCGGGGCCGTGCACCTCGGCCCAGTGCGAGTGGTTCAGTTGGTGGATGGTGAAGCAGGCCTGCAGGGCGTTGTAGAACCCCATGTTGTCCACCGACTGGTTCACCGACTCCTTGATCAGCAGCGACGCCATCGACGGCACTTGGGCCACCCGCCGGGCCAGCTCCACGGTGCGGTCCGACAGCTCCTCCGGCTTGAACACCTTCGACACCATCCCCAACCGGTACGCCTCGTCGGCGTCGATGGAGTCCCCGGTCAGCAGCAGCTCCTTGGCCTTCCTCGGCCCGAACTCCCAGGGGTGGGCGAAGTACTCCAGGCCGCACATCCCGAGGCGGGTGCCCACCACGTCGGCGAACGTGGTCCCCTCCGCCGCCACGATCAGGTCGCAGCACCACGCCAGCATCAGCCCGGCGGCGAACACCGTGCCGTGCACCTCCGCGATGGTGATCTTCCGCAGGTTCCGCCACCGCAGGGTGTTCTCGAAGAAGTAGTGCCACTCCTGCAGCATCCGCAGCTCGGCCCCCTTCCGGGTGCCGCCGTTCACCGAGTAGCTGTGGTGGTACTCCGGGTTCTCCGGGTCCCGCTCCGCCAGGGCCTCCTTCGACCCCAGGTCGTGGCCCGACGAGAACATCGGCCCCGCCCCCCGCAGGATCACCACCCGCACCTCGTCGTCCTCCTCGGCCTCCCTGAACGCCTCACCCAGCTCCACCAGGAGGCCCCGGTTCTGGGCGTTCCGTGCCCCCACCCGGTTCAGGGTGATCCGGACCACCCGCCCGTCGTCGACGCGCTCCGACTCGATGTACTTCCAGCTCATGCCGCCTCCAGGTCCCCGCGGGTCCCACCATTTTTTGACCGGGCGGTCAAACTTTACTCAGCCGGCGGCGCCGGCCGGACAGGCGCCAGCCGGCGGCACCGGCAGGTCAGCTCAGCCGGCGGCCGCCATCAGGTCGGCGGCCTCGGCCTCGGCGGCCTCCGCCATGGCCTGCACCTCCGGCACCAGCACCGGGTCGGCGCAGAACCCGAGGCTGAGCCGGTCCGCATGGGACAGCGCCGCCACCCGCAGGGCGTGGTGCTGGCCGATCTCGGCGAACGAGAACAGCTCGGCCACCGGCGCCGACAGCACCGTCACCGCTGCCCGCGGCCCCGGCACGTTGGACACGCTCAGGGCGAACCGCCGCGGGCTCTCCTGCAGCTTCGACGCGAACTCCCGCAGCCGCGGCGACACCGCCGCCAGCTCCCGGTACAGCGCGTCCATCTCCGCCGCGTCGTCGGCCGACTTCCGCAGGGTGGTCTGCCGGTGCACCGTCCGCAGCCGGGCCACCGGGTCGGCTTCGTCCACCGGCAGCACCAGGCTGAAGAACGAGTCCCGGTTGGCGGCGCCGTCGCCGTCGTGGTGCAGGCTCACCGGCACCCGGGCCCGCAGGTTCACCACCGGGCCGTGCCGATGCTCCAGCCACCGCCGCAGGGCCCCGGCCACCACCGACAGCACCGCGTCGTTGACCGTGGCGCCGTCGATGGCGTGGGCCGCCGCCCGCAGCCCGGCCAGCGACGTCGTGGCCAGCCCCATCTCCCGGGTGGTCCCCACCGTGCCGTCGAACGGCGACCGGCCGTGCTGCCAGGAGAACTCCCGGCGCAGGAACCCCGACAGGTGGGCCCGGCGCCGGGCGTCGTCGGCCCGGTGGGCCTCCGCCAGCGCCTTCGCCGCCGGCGCCGGCTCGTCCTCGTCCCACAGCAGCAGTGACGCCAGCCGGGCCGCCGTGGTGCCGTCGGCCAGGGCGTGGTGGATGCGCCACACCACCGCCGTCCCGCCGCCGTCCAGCGCCACCAGGTTCATGCACCACAGCGGCCGCGTCCGGTCCAGCCGCTGCTCGAACAGGCCCGCCACCTTTCCCAGCAGCCCCCGCCGGTCCACCGGCCCGTCCCCGTCCTCCACCACGTGGTCCTCCACGCAGAACGCCGCGTCCGGCACCCACGCCCGGCCCCCGGCCGGTGTGTCCAGTCGGGTGGCCAGCATCGGCGCCCGCGGCAGCCGTCCGGCCAGCCGGTCCAGCAGGGCCGTCCTGGTCACCCCCGGCCCGTCCAGCACCACCACCTTGCAGGTGTGCCCGGCGATGGTGTCGCACTCCAGGGCCAGGATGGCCAGGTCCTCGTCGGCCAGCGGGTTGGGTCCGTCGTCCACCGGCAGAGTCTGGCCCTTGCCGGCCGCCGGCCGCCAGGTGGCCCCGCCCCTTCCCGGAGCCGGCCTGCCGTGGTGGGCCTGCCGTGGTGGGACCTGCTGTGGTGGGCCCGTCGTGGTGGGCCTGCCGTGGTGGGCCTGGGTGGGCCCGTCGTGGTGGGGCCTGCTGTGGCCCGGCGGCCCTACCGCCGCCGGCGGCGCCGGGCGACGACCCAGACCACCGACACCACCGTGACGGCCCCCAGCAGTGGCGCCGCCCGCTTGGCCACGGCGGGACCGGCCACCTTCAGCAGGTCCACCGACCCGGCGGCCTTCCCGACCACCGGGCCGGTGGCGGCGATCCCTGCTCCTGTCCCGGTCCCATTCCCATCCCCGGCCCCGGCCCCGGCCCCGGCCTCGGACGGACCGGTGGCCGGAGCCGGCGGGCCGCCGGCCCGTCCGTTCGCCGCGGCCGGCGATCCGGCCTCGCCGGCGGGGACGGCTCCCACGGCCCCGGCTTGCGGAGCAGCCGCCGCCGGCGCGCCGCCGGTGAGCACGGTGGCCTCGAGGGAGGTGACGAACTGCCCCAGGAGCTTGGCCGTGATGTCCGCGAGGACCCCCCGGCCGAACTGGGCGACCCGGCCGGTGATGGTCAGCTCGGTCAGCACCGACACCCGGGTGCCGGTACCGGCCGGCTCCAACGTGGCGGTGACGGTGGCGGTGGCGTTGCCCTGCCCGCGTGCCTCGCGCCCCTCGGCCCGGAGCACCGCCCGGCGTGCCTGCTCGTCCCTCTCCAGGAACGTCGCCTTGCCCCGGTACTCGGCGTTGATCGGGCCCACCTTCACCTTGACCAGTCCCCGGAACTCGTCGCCGTCGACCTCCTGCAACTGGGCCCCCGGCATACACGGCGCGATCCGCTCGACGTCGGTGAGGACCTCCCACGCCTCTTCGACCGGCACGTCCACCGTGAACTCGTTCGTCAGCTCCACCGTCCCTCACCCCTCTCCGCCGGCGTCCGGCCGGTCCATCCGATCTCCCCGCCCAGGCGCTTCTCGCCCAGGCGCTTCCCGTCCAGGCGCTCCAGGTCACCGACGGTGTCCACGTCGGCCGGATCACCCGGGCAGGCGACCTCACCGACCAGGTCCGGCCGACGCCGCATCAGCGCCCGGGCCCCCTCGTCGCCGTCGACCGGCAGCATCGGCCACACCGACCGGTCCAGCCGTACCGGGTTCCGGCGGCCGCCCCCGTAGGTGGCGACCACCACCGCGGCCGTCGCGCAACCGGCCACCGCCCGCCACGCCTCCGCCGGAACCAACGGCTGGTCGGCGAGGCCGACGACCGCCGCCTGCCGCCCGTCGGCCGCACACCGGTCCAGGGCCATCTGCAGCGACGTGGCCTGGCCCTCCGCCCACCGGTCGTTCCGCAGCTCCGTCACCCGTCGCCGCCGGTCGGCGGCCATCCGGTCCACCACGGGCCCCAGGTCGGCGGCGCCGGTGACGACGAGCACCTCGTCGAAGCCGGCGTCCAGGGCCGCGCCCAGCGCCCAGGCCGCCAGCGGTTGCCCCCGGAACGGGCGGAGCAGCTTGTGCCCGTGCCCGGCCCCGTGGCCGGTTCCGTGGTCAACGAACCGGCTGCCGCCGCCGGCGGCCAGGACCACCGCCGCCACACCCCGGCTGGGGTCCGCCGCCAAGCCGCCCCAACGGCGAACCGCCGCCACGCCACCGGCCGGTCCCGCCGCCACCGGCCGGTGTCCGGGGCCGTTCACGCCGGCTCCCCGGCCGCCGGGGGACGGTGGATCGGGCCGGTGCCGTCGCGTAGAGACGGCACCGGGCGGCCGGAGCGGACGGCGATGATCTCGGCGCAGATCGCCACCGCCGTCTCCTCGGGGGTGCGGGCCCCGATGTCCAACCCGATCGGCGCCATCACCCGCGCCATCCCGTCGGGCCCCACCCCGGCGTCGGCCAGCCGGGCCAGCCGCCCGGCGTGGGTCCGCCGCGACCCCATGACCCCCAGGTAGCCCACCCCGGTCCCCAGGGCGGCCACGATGGCCGGGACGTCGAACTTGGGGTCGTGGGTGAGGACGCACACCGCGTCACACGGGCCCAGGGCGTCGCCCACCCGCTGCATGTAGCGGTCCGGGCGGTCGGTGACCACCTCGTCGGCCATCGGGAACCGGACGGCCGTGGCGAACACCGGCCGGGCGTCGCAGACGGTGACGTGGTAGCCGAGCACCTTGGCCACCCGGGCCAGGGCGGCCGTGAAGTCGACCGCCCCGAACACCACCAGGCGCGGCGGCGGGGCGAACACCTCCACGAACACCTCCACCGACCGCTCCCTGGCCTGGCCGTGCCGGCCGTAGTGCCGGGTGGACGACGCCCCGGACCCCAGCGCGCCGGCGGCGTCCGCCACCACCGCCCGGTCCAGGCCGGGATCACCGAGCGTGCCCTCCGTCCGGCCGTCGGCGTACACCAGGACGCCGGCCCCGAGCGCCGGCCCGGTCCCGCCCTCGACGGTCCCGCCCTCGACCGTCCCGCCCTCGACCGTGCCTCCCTCGACGGTGCCGCTCTCGAGGGTGCCGCCCTCTGGCACGTCGGCCACCTCGCCGGGGCCGACGTCGGACACCGTGGCCAGCGCCACCGGCTCCCCCTGTTCCAGGGCCCGCCGCAGGCTGTCGTAGACCGGCGGCAGTGTCGGGTCCACGAGCACGTGGATGGTCCCGCCACAGGTCAGCCCCACCGAGAACGCCTCGTCGTCGGAGTACCCGAACGTGCACCGCCGGGCGCCTCCACCCCGGGCCATGGCGTCCAGGGCCTCGGTGACCACCGCCCCCTCGACGCAACCGCCGGAGACCGAACCGGCCACGTCGCCGGCCTCGTTGACCGCCATGGTCGCCCCGGGGTCCCTCGGCCCGGAGCCGTCGACGCCGACCACCCGGGCCACCGCCACCCGCAGCCCGTCGTGCCGCCACCGTTCGATGTCGCCGATGACCTCCTTCATCGCCCGCCGCCCCGCCGCCCCGCCGCCCGCCTACGCCCCGCCGGAGATCGGGGGGACCACCGCCACCTCGTCGCCGGCGGCGACCGCCGTGCCCGCCGGCGCCGGCTCCCCGTTCACCCACACCGACGACACGGCCAACACCTCGGTGAACCTCGGCCCGAACCGCAGGGCGGCGGCCCGGCACAGCTCGTCCACCGGGCCCGGCTCCACCTTCGCCCTGGCCGTCCCGGCGGCCTGCCTCGCCGGCCCGAAGAGCAGCAGCGTGGCCAGGCCGGCCGGCGCCGCCGGCGTCGTCGCCGGACCGCTCCCCGGCCGGGCGGCCCCGTCGGCCGCCGACCCGTCGGGTTGCCGGTCCGTCACCGGCCACCGGCCAGGACGGCGGGGTTGGTCACCATGACCTCGACGGCGCTCCCGGCCGGCAGGCTGTCGCCGTCCGGCAGGAAGGCGAGGCCGTCGGCCAGCGCCAGCGACCGGATCTGGTGGGACCCCTGCCCCGGGCACGGCCGGGCCACCCACCCGTCGCCGGCCGTCGGCCCGGCACCCCACCCGTCGCCGTCCGTCGGCCCGGCGCCCCCGGTCCGCTCCAGCCGGACGCGCATCAGGTGCAGCCGCCCGTCGGGCTGCCGGCGGAGGACGTCGCCGGCCCGGGCCCACAGCCTGGGCCGCTCGGTCGCCCGGTGGCCGGACAGGGCCAGGAGGGCCGGGCGCACGAACAGCTCGAAGCTGACCGCCGACGACACCGGGTTGCCCGGCAGGCCGAAGGCGGGCACCGGGCCGTCGGCACCGGAGAGGCGGGCGAAGCAGAACGGCTTGGCCGGCCGCACGGCCACCTGCATCCAGCGGAACCCACTCGGGTCGAGCGACTGGAGCACCCCCTTCACCAGGTCGACGTCGCCGACGCTGACCCCGCCCGACAGCACCAGCACGTCGACGGCCCCCAGGGCGCCGGTGACCCGCCCGGCGATGGCGGCGGCGTCGTCGGGGACGGTGCCCAGGTCCACCGCGGTGGCCCCGGCCTCGGCCACCAGCGCCCGCAGCATCGGGCCGTTGGAGTCGTAGACGGCCGCGCCGGTCCGGGCGGCGCCGGCCGGCACCAGCTCGTCGCCGGTCGACAGCACCCCCACCCTCGGCCTCCGGTGGACCACCACGGAGCGGCAGCCCGCGCTGACGAGCGCGCCGAGCTGCGCCGGCCCGACGGTCGACCCGGCGTCGAGGACGTGCTCCCCGGCGCGAACGTCGTCGCCGGCCGGCCGGACGTTCTCCCCGACGGCCACCGCCGACTCGATCACCACGCCTTCGCCCCCCGGGACGTCCGACGGGTGGGTCCGTTCGACCATGCAGACGGCGTCGGCCCCGGCCGGTACCGGCGCGCCGGTCATGATCCGGGCCGCCTCCCCCGGGCCGACGGCAACGGTCGGGGTGGACCCGGCCAGGACGCGGCCGACGACCGACAGGGCCACCGGCGCAGCCGCCACGTCGGCGGCCCGCAGCGCGTAGCCGTCCATGGACGAGTTGGCGAACGGCGGGACGTCGCCGGCCGCCTCCGCCGCCGACGCCAGCACACAGCCCACCGCATCGGCGACGTCGACGGTCACCGCCGGCAACGGCGAGCACCGTTCCAGCACCGCCCGGCGGGCGTCGGCGAGGGGGATCACACCGGCCTCACGTCGTGGGCGCACGTCCCCCAGCCGGCGCCGCCGGACCACCGCTCGAACTTCCAGATCGGCACCGTCTCCTTCACGGTGTCGATCACGAACCGGGCCGCGTCGAACGCCTCCTCCCGGTGCGGCGCCGACGCCACCACCACCACGGCGACGTCGCACACCGCCAGCCGTCCCAGCCGGTGCAGCACCGCCACCCGGCCCAGCCCGCCCCAGCGCCGGCGGGCCTCGGCGACGACCGCCCCCATCCGCTGGACCGCCGGCCCCTCGTACGCCTCGTAGGTCAGCTCCTCCACCCCCGGCCGCCCCTCGGCGTGGTCGCGGACGGTCCCGGCGAAGGTCACCACCGCGCCGCAGCCGGGGACGGTGGCCCAGGCGACGGCCGCCGCTACCGGCAACGGCCGGTGGCCGAGGGTCACCCAGTCGTCGCCGGACGGCGGCGCTGTCTGATCGGCCTGATCGGTCGCCAGCGTGGGCACCGCCGTCAGCGGCGGCAGCGTGGGCACCGCCGCCACCGGCGGCAGCGTGGGCACCGCCGCCGGTGAAGGCAACGTGGACCCGGCCGCCGGGCCTGCCACTGGCGCCGGCGCGGCGGGGCCGCCGTGGGGGTGCGGGTGGGGGTTGTCGCCGCCGAGCAGGGCCACGGCGTGCGGCAGGACGTCGACGACGGCCTCCAGGCACTCCACCGCGCCGCCCGGGGACCCGGGGGTGTTGACGACCAGGCAGCGGCCGACGGTCCCGGCGGCCGCCCGGGAGAGACGCCCGAGGGGGTTGGCGGCGCGCATCGCCTCGGCCAGTCCCGGCGCCGCCCGCTCGACCACGTCCAGGGTGCCCTCCGGGGTGTGGTCCCGGGGCCCGAAGCCGGTACCGCCGGTGGTGACCACGACGCCGCAGAACCCGTCGGCCAGGTCGGCCAGCGCCTGGGCCACGGGGCCGCGGCCGTCGGGGACCACCCGGCGGGCCACCACGGCGAAGCCGGCCCGCTCGAGGCGGCCCTGCAGCGCGTCCCCGGCGCGGTCCTCCGCGGTGCCGCCGGCGACCGAGTCGGAGACGGTGAGGACCTTCGCCTCCGGCGCCCCGGAATTCCCCATTGACAATACCCTCCTCTACCCCAATACTATGACTAAACGTTTGGTTGGCACAACGGCCTTTTCGCGGGGAGGGCCGGGGGACCAGGCGGGGGGACGGCCGGCCAAGGGAGGGGAGGGTCGCATCGTGCAGCGGTTCACCGGGGCACGGGTCAAGCGGGTGGAGGACGCCCGGCTGCTGACCGGCCGCGGCCAGTTCGTCGACGACATCGACCTGCCCGGCACCCTCCACCTCGTGATCGTCCGCAGCACCGTCGGCCACGCCCGGCTGGTGTCCGTCGACGTCGACGCGGCCCGGTCGATGCCGGGAGTGGTGGCCGCCTACGCCGGCTCCGACCTGGTCGACCACATGGACCCCCTCGCCCTGGCCCCGGTCGACGGGCTGATCTGCCCGCCGTTCTACCCCCTCGCCACCGACAAGGTGCGGTTCGTCGGCGAGCCCGTCGCCGCCGTGGTGGCCGAGAGCCGGTACCTGGCCGAGGACGCCGCCGAGCAGGTGGTCGTCGACTACGACCCGTTGCCGGCCGTCGTCGACCCCGAAGAGGCCGTGACGCCCGGCTCGCCGCTGCTCTTCGAGGAGCTGGGCACCAACGTCATGTTCAACAAGGAGGAGCGCTACGGCGACACCGACGCCGCCTTCGCCCGGGCCGACCGGGTGATCACGGAGAAGTTCGTCCAGCACCGGTACGCCAACGTCCCCATGGAGGGCCACGCCTGCGTCTCCAGCTTCGATCCCGCCAAGGGGGAGCTGACGCACTGGAGCTCCTGTCCCGGGGTCCACACCTTCCGGCTCGGCCTGGCGTTCACCCTCCGCCTCCCGGCCACCAAGGTGCGGGTGCTCATCGGCGACATCGGCGGGGCGTTCGGCTCCAAGGGCTACATGCAGCGCGAGGAGGTCACCGCGGCGTTCGCCACCATGCGGCTCGGCCGGCCGGTCAAGTGGGTGGCCGACCGGACCGAGAACATGCTGGCCGGCGGCCAGTCCCGGGAGGAGACCGTCGAGGTCGACGCCGCCGTCACCGCCGACGGCCGGTTGCTCGGCCTGCGGGTCCGGCTGCTGCAGAACCAGGGCGCCTACGCCTGCGTCCCGTTCCCCCCGATCGTCTTCCCGCTGCTGGCCCGGGCGTTCATGCCCAGCGCCTACCGCATCAGCGACTTCGACTTCGAGATCACCGTGGCCTGCACCAACAAGGCCCAGTACGTCGCCTACCGCGGGCCGTGGGAGATCGAGACCTGGGTGCGCGAGCGCCTGTTCGACGTCATCCCGAAGGAGCTCGGCCTCGATCCGGTCGAGTTCCGCCGGATGAACCTCTGGGACGACAGCGAGCTGCCCCGGCCGCTGGCCACCGGCGCCGCCATCTTGAAGGACCTGACCGTGCGGGAGTGCCTCGACACCGCCACCGCCGCCCTCGACTACCCGGCCTTCCGGTCGCAGCAGGCCGCCCTCCGGGAGGACGGCCGGTACCTCGGGGTGGGCTTCTCCTGCTTCATGGAGCCCGCGCCCCAGCCGGTGTTCGGCATCGGCTTCGACTTCGTCCGGTCGGAGACGGCGTCGGCGCAGTTGGAGCCCGACGGCAGCGTCACCGTCTTCAGCAGCCAGGGCCCCCACGGCCAGGGGCTCCAGACCACCATCGCCCAGGTGTGCGCCGACCGGATCGGCCTGCCGATGGAGCGGGTCAACGTCCTGGTCGGCGACACCCAGATCACCGCCTTCTCCAACATCGGCACCGGGGCCAGCCGTGGCTCCACCATGGCCACCGGTTCGGCCCTGGGGGCGCTGCAGATCGTCATGGACCGCGTCGTCGGCATCGCCCGGGCCCTGCTCGGCGCCGGCGACGACGAGGACCTGACGTTCGTCGACGGCATGGTCCTGCGCCCCTCCGGGGCCGGCATCAGCCTCACCGAGGTGGCCCTGGCCGCCTACACCGACGTCAACCTGCCGAAGCACCTCGACACCCACATGAAGGCGACGTACACCTTCGACTACCCCGGCGCCTGGTCCCAGTCCTGCCACTGCTGCGTCGTCGAGGTGGACGCCGGTACCGGCAAGGTGGAGATCCTCCGCTACATCATCGCCGAGAACTGCGGCAAGCCCATCCACCCCGCCATCGTCGACGGGCAGATCGCCGGCGGCGTCACCCAGGGCATCGGGGCGTCGTTGTACGAGCACTCCGCCTACGACGCCGACGGGCAGTACCTGGCGGCCAGCTTCATGGACTACCTGGTGCCGACCGTCATGGAGGTGCCGGCGTACGAGATCCACCACATCATCCCCGACAACGACGAGGAGATCCCGTGGCGCGGCGTCGGGGAGGGTGGCCTGATCGGGTCGCCGGCGGCGGTGACCAACGCCGTCGAGGACGCCCTCGCCCCCTTCGGGGCCAAGGTCCGCGAGTCCTACCTGCCGCCGGCCCGCGTCCTGGAGCTGGCCGGCGTCATCGAGCCCGAGGCCGTCGGGTGAACCGGGCCGCCGGCCCCGGCACGGACCGGTCCGGACGGCCCGGGGCCGGGTCGCACCGTTCGCAGTGTCATCAACCGAAGAGGGAGGCAACCAGCCGATGAAGTTCATCATCTTCCCGCCGGGGATCATCCAGTACCCGGTGGCCATGCACCCGTGGGAGCACGGCGGCACCTCCGTGGCCGACGCCGCCAAGGTCCTGCGGCGCGCCGACGAGCTCGGTTACGACTTCGTCACCATGCCGGACCACATCGTCATCTCCACCGAGGAGGCCCAGGTGCTCGGGTCCCGGTGGCCCGAGGCCCTCAGCACCCTGGCCTACTTCGCCGGCCAGACCGAACGGATCCGGCTGTACACCAGCATCCTGGTGGTCCCCTACCGGAACCCCCTGCTCCTGGCCAAGACCCTGGCCACCGTCGACTGGCTGTCCGGGGGCCGGCTGACCATCGCCGTCGGGGTGGGCCACGCCCACGACGAGTTCGACGTCCTCGGCGTGCCGTTCGAGGAGCGCGGCACCCGGACCGACGAGTACCTGGCCGCCTGCCGGGAGCTGTGGCGGGAGGATGTGGCCGCCTTCGAGGGCCAGCACGTGTCGTTCTCCGACATCATGTGCGACCCTCACCCGGTCAACCGGAACATCCCCATCTACATCGGCGGCAACTCCAAGCCGGCCATGCGCCGGGCCGCCCGCATCGGCGACGGCTGGCACCCCTGGACCGTCCAGCCCAAGGACATCCCGGCCTGCATGGAGTACATCCACTCCCAGCCCGAGATGCAGGACAACCCGCGACCGTTCGACCTCGTCATGCCCATGAGCCGGCTGGCGGTGGACGACGTCACCCACGTCGAGACCGGCGAGACCTACTTCCCGACCACCAAGACAGAGATCATTGAGGAGCTCGAGACCCTGAAGTCCATCGGCACCACCGTGGTGGCCACCTACTTCCCCAAGTCCGACAGCCTGGAGCAGTACCTCGACAGCATCAGTTGGTTCGCGGAGGAGATCATGCCGGGGTACCATGACTGACCCGGCCCGCCCGGCCGGCCCGCCCCCGGTCCGCCGGGTGCGCCCAGGGCGGCCAGGGTGAAGCCGCCTCCCTTCGAGTACCACCGACCGGCGTCGGTGGAGGGCGCGGTGGCCCTCCTCGACGACCTCGGTGACGACGCCAAGGTGCTGGCCGGCGGCCAGAGCCTGGTGCCGATGATGAACTTCCGGCTGACCAGCCCGGCCCACCTGGTGGACATCGGCGGCATCGCCGAGCTGCGCGGGGTGCGGACCGGCGGCGACGGCCTCACCATCGGCGCGATGACCACCCATCGCGACGTGGAGCGTTCCGCGGTGGTGGCCGACACCCTCCCGGTGCTGGCCGAAGCCGTCCGTTGGGTGGCCCACCCCCCCATCCGGGCCCGGGGCACCCTCGGGGGGTCGATCGCCCATGCCGACCCGGCCGCCGAGCTGCCGGCCCTGGCCCTGCTGCTGGGGGCCACGGTGTCCGCCGCCGGCCCGGCCGGCCCCCGGACCATCCCGTCGTCGGCGTTCTTCGAGGGCTTCTTGACCACCAGCCTCGGCCCCGGGGAGGTGGTGACCGACGTCCGGTTCCCCCACCTGCCCGAAGGGGCCGGTTGGGGCTTCGTCGAGGTGGCCAGGCGCCACGGCGACTTCGCCATGGTCGGCGCCGGCGCGGTGGTGTCCCGGCGGGCCGACACCGTCGCCGAGCTCCGGCTGGTCGTCTTCGGCGTCGGCGGCACCCCGCTCCGGTTCACCGAGGTGGAGGAGGCGGCCGCCGGCGAGCCGGGCACCGATGCCACCTGGCGGGCCCTGGCCGCCCGGGCGGTCGCCGGCCTCGACCCGCCGAGCGACCTCCACGGCACCGCCGCCTACCGCCGCCACGTGGCCGGGGTCCTGTTGGAGCAGGTGATGGGCAGGGCATACGAGGACGCTCGACCATGACGACCAAGGTTGACCTGCAGCTCACCGTGAACGGCCGCCAGTGGGAGGGCGTCGTCGAGCCCCGGGTGACCCTGGCCGACTTCCTCCGGGTCGAGCTCGGGCTGACCGGGACCCATCTCGGCTGCGAGCAGGGCGTCTGCGGCGCCTGCACCGTGCTGCTCGACGACGTCGCCGTCCGGTCCTGCATCATGTTCGCCGTCCAGGCCGACGGCCGGCGGGTGGTGACGATCGAAGGCGTCGCCGCCGAGGACGGCACGCTGCACCCGCTGCAGGAGGCGTTCTGGCGGTGCACCAGCTTCCAGTGCGGGTTCTGCACCCCCGGGTTCGTCGCCGTCGGCGTCGAGCTGTTGGCCGAGAACCCCGACCCCACCGACGACGAGATCCGGGCTGCGCTGTCCGGGAACCTGTGCCGGTGCACCGGCTACCAGAGCATCATCGAAGGCGTCCGGGAGGCCGCCCGGCTGGCCTCTGGAGCAGGGGCGGAGGCGGTGTCGACGGCCTCCGGAGCGGAGACGGAGGGCTCCCCGGCGGCCTCCGGAGCAGAGATGAAGGGCTGACGTGCCCTGCAAGTGGCAGTATCTATCAGTCAACCGTTTGGTTGGCCGCCGACGCGGGTGGGCGGTCGGGCAGCGGACGAACCTGGAGGGGAAAACCAAGATGAAGAAGAAGCGATC
Source organism: Acidimicrobiales bacterium (assembly GCA_035547695.1). Taxonomy (GTDB): domain Bacteria; phylum Actinomycetota; class Acidimicrobiia; order Acidimicrobiales; family RAAP-2; genus DASZUK01. The sequence goes on along the minus strand of DASZUK010000061.1, from coordinate 217 downwards.
GATCGTGTCGGCGTTGGCCGGCGCCGTCATGGCGGCCACCACGGTGGGCGCCGTCGGCGTGGTGGGCCAAGCCGGCGCGGCCACAAGCCTGGGCAATCAGAAGTCCACATACTTCCCGCCGAAGAAGGTGGCCTACTCCCAGCAGTTGACATGGAAGACCGGCCCGGCCAACACCAAGCTGCTCACAATCATCGGCACATACCCGACCTCCACAGGC
>DASZUK010000060.1:0-53245 GCA_035547695.1 Acidimicrobiales bacterium | reverse complement strand
TTGGAGGTGGAGGCCGGCCTGCAGCAGTAGGCGCCCTCGACCGGCCGGGAGGCCGACCGCCCCGGCCTGCGGCGGCGGGTCGGCGTTACGCTTCCCCGGTGCTCCCCGACCGCCCGTCGCTGCCTCCGAGGGTGGTGGACGGCGTGGCGCCCGAGGAAGCGTGCGTCCTGGCCGTCGACCTCGGCACCGGCGGCCCCAAAGTGGCCGTGGTGTCAGCCACCGGGATGGTGGTCGCCCACGCCTTCGAGCCGGTGCCCCTCGCCCTCACCCCCGACGGCGGGGCCGAGCAGGACCCCGAGGACTGGTGGACCGCCGTCGTGGCCGCCGGCCGCCGCGCCCTGGCCGACAGCGGCGTCCCCCCGGAACAGGTGGTCGGGATCGGCTGTACCGCCCACTGGGCCGGCACCGTTCCCGTCGGCCCGGACGGGGTGCCGCTGGCCCCGGCGCTGACCTGGATGGACTCCCGCGGCAGCGCCGCCGTCCGCCGGGCCGTCCGGGGCGCCGTCAACGCGTTCGGCTACGACGTCGCCAAGGTGGCCCGGTGGATCCGGCGGTCCGGCGGTGCGCCCAGCCTGTCCGGCAAGGACCCCGTCGGCCACATCCTGTACCTCCGGCAGGCCCGGCCCGACGTCTACGGCCGGACCGCCGTCTTCCTCGAACCGGTCGACTACCTCAACCTGCAGTTGACCGGTCTGGCCCGGGCGTCGTACGACTCCATCACCATCCACTGGGTCACCGACAACCGACACCTCGACCGAGTCGACTACGACCCCACCCTCCTGGCCATGGCCGGCCTCGGCCGGTCCACCCTGCCCGACCTGGTGCCCACCGGCGCCGTCCTGGCCGGCCTCGCCCCCGACCCGGCCGCCGTCCTGGGGCTGGTCCCGGGCACCCCGGTGGTCACCGGCACCGGCGACCTCCACTCGGCGGCGGTCGGGTCCGGGGCCGTCGACGACTTCGCCGGCCACCTCTACGTCGGCACCTCTTCCTGGATCAGTTGCCACGTCCCGTTCAAGAAGACCTCCGCGGCCACCAACGTCACCACCATCCCCTCCGGCATCCCCGGCCGGTACCTGGTGGCCGACGAGCACGAGACCGCCGGGGCCTGCATGACCTGGCTCCGGGACCACCTGCTGTTCGGCGACGACGGCCTAGCCGCCGGTGCCCCCGACGGCCGGGCCCCGGCCGACTTCTTCGACCGGCTCAACCGGGTGGCCGCCTCCGTGCCGGCCGGCGCCGGTGGCGTGCTGTTCACCCCGTGGCTCAACGGCGAGCGGTCACCGGTGGACGACCACACCATCCGCGGCGGCTTCCACAACCTGTCCCTGTCCACCACCCGGGCCGACATGGTCCGGGCCGCCTTCGAGGGGGTCGCCCTCAACTCCCGCTGGCTCCTCGGCGCCGTGGAACGGTTCACCGGCCGGCCGTTCCCGTCGCTGGCCTTCATCGGCGGCGGCGCCAGCTCCGACCTGTGGGCCCAGGTCCACGCCGACGTCACCGGCCGCACCATCCGCCAGGTCACCGATCCGGTGCTCGCCAACGTCCGCGGCGCCGGCCTCCTCACCCTGCTCGCCCTCGGCCGGGTCCGGGCCGCCGACATCCCCGGCATGGTGGCCGTCCGGGCCGAGTACCGGCCGGACCCCCACAACCGGGCCGTCTACGACCAGTTGGCCGCCGAGTTCGTCAACCTGTACAAGCAGACCAAGGGCATCCACCGCCGCCTCAACCGCGGCCGCCTCGGCTGACCGTTTCGGTGGACCGGGCGTCTCCGCGGAAACGTCTACCGGCGGCAGCCACCACCGGACGGCCGCCACCACCGGACGGCCGCCACCGCCGGACGGCGTCACCGACCGGCCGTCACCAGGGGCGTCACCGGACGGCCGCCGTCAGCTCGGCGACCTCCTCGGCCGACAGGTCGATGCCGGCCGCGGCCAAGTTGTCCTCCAGGTGGGCCACCTTGGAGGTGCCCGGGATCGGCAGCATCACCGGCGACCGGTGCAGCAGCCAGGCCAGCGCCAACTGCGACGGGGACGCCTGGTGGCGCTTGGCCAGGTCCTCCAGCGGGCCACCCGGCCTGGCCAGGGCGCCGGTGGCCAGCGGGAACCAGGGGATGAACCCGAGGCCGTTGGCCGCCGCGTAGTCCAGCACCGGTTCCGCCGCCCGGTCGGCCAGGTTGTACCGGTTCTGCACCGACACCACCGTGGCCAACTGCCGGACCTGCCGGAGCTGGTCCACGTCCACCTCGCTGAGCCCGATGTGCCGGATCTTGCCCTCCTGCTGCAGGGCCACCAGCTCCCCGATCTGGTCGGCCAGCGGCACCTTGGGGTCGATGCGGTGGAGCTGGTACAGGTCGATGCGGTCCAGGCCCAGGTGCCGCAGGCTCAGCTCGCACTGCTGCCGGAGGTACTCCGGACGGGCCAGCGGCCGCCAGTCGGCCGGCCCCGCCCGGGTGAGGCCGGCCTTGGTGGCGATGACCAGGCCGTCCGGGTAGGGGTGCAGGGCCTTGCGGATGAGCTGCTCGCTGACGAACGGGCCGTAGGAGTCGGCGGTGTCGATGAAGTCCACCCCCAGCTCCACCGCCCGCCGGAGCACCCGGACGGCCTCGTCGGGGTCGGCCGGGTCGCCCCAGATGCCGGGGCCGGTGAGCTGCATGGCGCCGTACCCGAGCCGGTGGACCGGGAGGTCGCCGCCCAGCAGGAACGTGCCGGAGCGATGGACGGGACGGTCGTCGGGCATGGGGGGCTCCCTTCCGGTAGGAGGCGATACGGCCACCCTATGGGCGCCCCGGCGGGGCGGGACGCGGCTCAGATGCGCTCGAAGTTGCGGGCCAGCTCCCAGTCGGTGACCGCCCGGTTGGCCGCGGCCCATTCCTGCCGGGCGGTGTTCAGCAGGTGGTGGTGGACGTCGCCGCCGAACGCCTCGGCGGCCACCGGGCTGGCCTCCAGCTCGGCGATGGCGTCGGGCAGGTCGGTGGGCACCCGGGGGACGTCGGCGGCGGCGTAGGCGTTGCCGGGGTACGCCGGGCCGGGCTCCAGGCGGTGGTCGACGCCGTACAGGCCGCCGGCGATGGCGGCGGCCAGGGCGATGTACGGGTTGACGTCGGCGCCCGGGATCCGGCACTCGACACGCCGCGCCGGGCCCCGGCCGACCACCCGGAACCCGCACGTCCGGTTGTCCTCGCCCCACACCGTGGCCGTCGGGGCCCAGCTCCCCGGCACGTACCGCCGGTACGAGTTCACGTACGGGGCGTAGCACCAGGCCAGTTGGCGGGCGGCGTGCAACTGGCCGGCCAGGAAGTGCCGGCCGGTGTCCGACAGGGCGGCGGGGTCGGCGGGGTCGGCCATCACCGACCGGCCGGTGCCGGCGTCGCACAGGCTGGTGTGCAGGTGGCACGACGACCCGGCCTCGTCCATGGACCACTTGGCCATGAACGTCGCCGCCCGCCCCTCCTGGGCCGCGATCTCCTTGACCCCGTTCTTGAACACCAGGTGCCGGTCGGCGGCCTGCAGGGCGGGGCCGTAGGTGACGTTGACCTCGTGCTGCCCCCGGCCGGCCTCCCCCTTGGACGACTCCACCGGGATGCCGGCCGCCACCATCTCGTTGCGGATCCGGCGGACCACGTACTCCTCCCGGGACGTCTGCAGCAACTGGTAGTCCTCGATGCCGTCGGCATGGGGGACCAGGCCCCGCCACCCCTTGGCGGCGGCCTCGTCGAAGCTGTCCTTGAACAGGTAGAACTCCAGTTCCGTGCCGCACTGCACCGTGAACCCCCGTTCCGCGGCCCGCTCGATCTGCCGTCGCAGCATCCGGCGGGGCGACACCTCCACCGGCCGACCCTCCCGGTCCTCCAGGTCGCACACCACCATGGCGGTGCCCTCCAGCCACGGCAGCACCCGGGTGGTCGCGTAGTCCGGCACCCCCACCAGGTCGCCGTAGCCGGTGTCCCAACTGGCGAACCGGTAGCCGGGCAGCGGCTCCATGTCGACGTCCACGGCCAGCAGGTAGTCGCACGCCTCCATGCCGTGGTCGGCGGCATGGTCCACGAAGAACGCCCCCGTCATCCGCTTGCCGACCGGCCGGCCCTGCATGTCCGGGAACGCCAGCACCACCGTGTCCACGGCGCCGTCGGCGATGAGCTGTCGCAGGGTCGGCAGGTCGGGCATGCCGCACTATTGCCCCTGCCGGCGGCGCCGACAAGCCCCGGCGGGGCTGGGCCGCCGGCGGACTGGGCCGCCGGCGGGTGGCGCTGTCGGTACGCTGGGCTCAGTGACCACCCACCGACGCCGCGCCGCCGGCACCCCGCTGGTGGGCGTCACCACCTACCACTCCCCGGCGGCCTGGGGGGCGCTGGAACGGGAGGCCGCGGTGCTGCCGGCGTCCTACTTCGAGCTGGTCGCCGCCGCCGGTGGCCGGCCCCTGCTGCTGCCGCCGTGCCGGTCGGCGCCGGGCGGCCCCGCGGCCGGGGCGGCCGAGGTGGTCGACGCCCTCGACGCCCTGGTGCTGGCCGGCGGCGGCGACCTGGACCCCGCCGCCTACGGCCGGGCCGGCCACCCGGCCGCCGACGGGGTCGACCGGGACCGGGACCGGTCCGAGGAGGCCCTGCTGGCGGCCGCCCTCGACCGTGGTCTGCCGGTGCTCGGCATCTGCCGCGGCCTGCAGTTGCTCAACGTCCATCTCGGCGGCACCCTGCTGCCCCACCTGCCGGACCGGGTCGGCCACGACGGCCACCGACCGGCCGCCGGCGGGTTCGCCGACGTCGACGTGGCCACCGTCCCCGGTACCCGGGTCGCCGCCGCCATGGGGGACGAGGACACCGTCCGCTGCTCCCATCACCAGGCCCTGGACCGGCTGGGGGACGGCCTGGTGGTGGCCGCCCGGTCCGCCGACGGGTCGGTGGAGGCCGCCGAGCTGCCCGGCCGGCCGTTCGTCGTCGGCGTCCAGTGGCACCCCGAGGAGTCCGCCGACCGCCGGCTGTTCGACGCCCTGCTGGGCGCCGTCGCCTGAACCGAACCGCCGGCCCGGCCCACCGGCAGCGATCCGCGTTCGACATGCACGGTAAGGTGCCCCCATGGCGAAGAGTGGGGCTCGGAAAGTGATCAAGCCGGTGGCGGCCACGGTGGGGGTCGTGGGCACCATGGCCAGCATCTGGTGGTTCGCCCTGAAGCCACGCCGGAAGGTCAAGGCCGAGAAGAACGCCGGCTGACCCCGCCGGCGGCCGGCAGGTCGCCGCCGTTACCGGCTGAGGTGCCCGAGGTCGATGACGAACTCACAACCGGTCAGGTGGCGGCCGTCGTCCGAGGCGATGTAGGCCACCGCCGCCGCCACGTTCTCCGGTTCGATCAGCGCCGGAGGGAGCGCGGCGCCGAATATCGGGGCCTGTTCCGGTGTGGCGGCCAGCAGGGCATGGAGGGTCTCGTCCTGCCCCATCGGCGTGTCGACGCCGTAGGGGTGGACGGACACCACCCGGATGCCGTACCGCCCCACCTCGTTGGCCAACGACTTGGCCATGCCGGTGATGGCGAACTTGGACGCCACGTAGTGCGACAGCCACGGTGCGCCCTTCTTGCCGGCGACCGAGCTCTTCACCACGATGGCCCCGCCGGTGCCCTGGGCGATCATGGTGGGCACCGCCGCCTTCAGGGTGTGCCACGTGCCGACCACGTTGACGTCCACCATGGTCCGGAACTGCTCCTCGGTCAGCTCCCACAACAGCCCGTAGGAGCAGATGCCGGCGTTGGCCACCACCACGTCCAACCGGCCCAGCTCGGCCACCCCGGCGTCCACGGCGGCCTGCATGGCGTCCATGTCGCGGACGTCCACCACCCGGGTCACGATCCGCCTCCCCAGGGCCGACACCGCCCGCTCGGTGGCCTCCAGGTCGGCGCGGGTCGCCCCGTCGTAGGTGGCGGTGGGCACCGCCTCGCAGAGGTCCACGGCCAGGATGTCCGCGCCTTCCTCGGCCAGCCGGACCGCCTCGGCCCTTCCCTGCCCCCGCGCCGCGCCGGTGACGAACGCCACCTTGCCGTCGAACCTTCCGGCCATGTCCACTCCCGGTCCCCTCCCGCCGTCGGGCCACCGCCGCCGGGTGGCCGCTACGGGCCGGCAGCCTACAGCGGGGCCTGACGGCCGTTGTGCGAAGGAGGTCGGCCCACCTGTCGTACCTTACGGACCGGATCGGGGGCACCCGTGGAGGCATCGTGACCGGCTGGCGCTCTCTCGTCGATGGACAGCGATGGCGGAAGCTGGCCGTGGACGGCCATCACGGCCGAGAGCGAGTCGGCGTCGGCCCTTGCCCGGTCGAACGCGCAGAGGCCCGTGATGGGGTGCGACTGCATCAACTGGTCCGCCTGCTCCTCCCAGAGCATCCACGCGGCCAGCCGTTCGGGATCCTCGATCAGGCTGGTGTTGTCGGCGGCGACACGCAGGCCCTTGTAGCCGTCGGCGAGCGCGCGTTCGAGCGTCGCCATGAAGGTGGCCCGCTGGGTCCGGGCGACCACCGCTCTGTCGGCCCCGTAGATCTCCGAGGTGCTGAGGATGACCAACTGGCCTTCGTCGATCAGGGTCCGGGGCCACAACTCGGGCCTGGGGTCGTCCGCGACGAACATCAGGCGCTCCCCCTGGGCGCCTCCCTCGGCCAGGAAGGTCGCCACCCGCCCCTGAAACTCCGCCGTGCCGGCAAAGACCCAACCGATGTGCCCGGTCGGCCAGCTTGCCGGCGGTTTGGTTGGTGATGTCATTGCAAGGGGATGCTCCATTCAAGACGCGTCCCGACAGGCTCCCTCGGCGCGATGGTGAAGGTCCCGCCAAGCTTTTGAGCCCGCACCCTCATGTTACGCAGGCCGTTCCCATGGTGCAGTGCGGAGCCGTCCGGGAGTCCCACCCGGTTGTCTTCCACTCGCAGGACGACCATGTCGGCCACGTACACCGTGACCGCGACGTGTGCCTGAAGGTGACCGACCGACGACTGCATCGCCGACCCCGGGCCGCGGTCGACCGGTTCGGGCCCGATGCTCCACTACCTTTGAAGCACCTGCTGGCGAGGATCTGGGCGACGTCGCGTCACCTGGGCGGAACCTCACCGACGGAAACGGTGATGACGACCTCGGATTGCTGAGCCTGGCGGCTCGTATTCGCGACCGCCTCCCGGAGCAGGGCAAGCACACCTTCGACGTCCATTGTCTCCACCGGCCCGACGACACGAAGGCTCGAAGCGAACCGATGTGTGGGGTGCTCGTCGGCGGGCACGTCGAGCACCGGGTCGCCCCTCGTCCGGGGGCCGGTCAGTTCGAAGATGGAGGTCCGCAGGTCGTCGATGGTCGCATCGAGGTCGGTGGTCACCTCTTGGAGCCACCCCCGTAGGGCCGGATCGGCGGTTCGTCCACGCATGGAGTGGACGCCGATGCCGATGGCGAAGAGGCGCTTGATGATCCGTTCGTTGAGGTCTCGGGCAATGCGCTGGCGCTCCTCGCCAAGGGCCACGTCCTGTTCCTTCTGGCGAACGCCGCCTTCTCGGTCCAACCGGTCGGTGAGGGCGCGAACGACGGCAATGGTGGCGGTCTGCTGACCAGCGCCGAGCGTGCTGACGGTGACGTCGAGGGGGACGTCCGACCCGTCGTGGTGCAGGCCGGAGAGGGCGACGCCCGTTCTCGACCGCTCGGGTGGCGACCCGGCGCTGTGCCGAGGCCCCCGGCCCCACCGGGTGTCGCGCCGCACCCGGGGCATGAGCATCTCGACCGGTTGGCCGAGCAACTCCTCCCGCTCGTAGCCGAAGAGCGTCTCGATGTGGTGGTTGACCAGCACCATTCGCCCGTCTTCGTCGACGAGGAGCATCCCTTCCCGGGAGGCCTCCACGAGGGCCTTCACCGTCCGGCCAATCGGCCCTGGCCGCGATGCCGGGTCGCCGGATGCCGGGTCGTCGGATGCCGGGTCGCCGGATGCCGGGTCGTCGGATGCCGGGTCGCCGGATGCCGGGTCGCCGGATGCCGGGTCGCCGGATGCCGGGTCGCCGGATGCCGGGTCGCCGGTCAGGTTCCGAAGATCGGCGACGGCCTGGTCCACGGCTGCCGCGAACTGCACGACCCGCTCGTGCGCGAGCGGGTCGACGGCCCGATGTCCCGGTGAGGCCGCCGACTCTGCGGCGGCGGACAGCGCAGTGGACAACTCGGCGATGACCCGGTCGAACGCCATCGGGTCGGTGGGGGCTGCCGCATGCTGTCCGAAGTCCGAGACCGAACATCCTCCCGGGTCCGTCCGGTCGTCGTCGACGAACCTGGCGACTGCACGGACCGCGGGAACACTCGGTCGGTCGCCAACCCTGCGAAACGACACGGACTCGACGTGGTCACAACCGCGGGCCACGGTGAGCACGGCGTGCAGCGGGTCGCCCTCGGACACCTGTTCGCCGGAGACGGCGCCGTCGCGGCGGACCAGCACGCAGACCGGGGAGCCGTTCCGCCTGCCCACGACGCGGGCGTAGAAGCCACGCCGGCGAAGCTCGACCGCCTCGGCCCGCTGCCGACGTGCGGCGGTCCAAAGGCCCTGGCTCTCGTCGGTGAGCCGTCGTAGCTCTGAACGGGAACGGCTGACGGCCTCCCGGGTGCTGCGCGAGTGCGCAAGGAGCGAATCGTCCAGCACCGACATGCTGCACCCATCCCATCTCGGTCGGTGACAGGCCTGGGCGCTTCGGGCCTCGCAGCCCGACGACGTCTTGCGGCACGACCCGACGCGTTCTCCGTCCGTTTCAGACGGTACACCTGCCGCACCGACATATCTAGAGGGAACATGCAATTGTGCTTTCCTCGCTCGTGCTTCCCTCGCGCCGACTGCTGCATCCGCTCCGACGGCTTCGAGGCTGCACTGCGACGGTCGCCCGTCAGGCCAGCCGGCGCAGCTCGGTCAGCAGCCGGTCGGTGATCGTGCCGGCGTCGTCGGCCTGGGCGTGGCGGAACCCGGTGCCGGCCCACAGGTTGACCGCGTCCGGCTCCCCCCGGCGGGCCGACTCCCGCCGCAGCGCCTTGGTGGCGCTGTTGACGTGCGGGTACGCACTGGGGGCGTCCGGGTGGTCGGCCATGAACCGGTTGGCCACCCCCCGCGCCGTCCGGCCGCTGAATGCCCGGGTCAGCGCCGTCCGCTCGCCGGTGGCCAGGGCCGCCTTGTGCACCTCGCTGGCCCCGCTCTCGGCGCTCCGGAGGAAGGCGGTGCCCAGTTGCACCGACGACGCCCCGGCCGCCAGGGCGGCGGCGACGTCCGCCGCGGTCGTGATGCCGCCGGCCGCCGTGATCGGCAGGTCCACCGCCCGGCGGACCGACGCCAGCCGGGAGGCCAGCGCCCCCTCCGGCCCGGGGTCCCGGTCCTCGAACGCCCCCTGGTGGCCGCCGGCCTCGATGCCCTGCACGCACACCCCGTCCGCTCCGGCCCCCTGGGCCGCCCGGGCCTCGGCAGCCGACGTGACCGTCACCACCACCGTCGACCCGGCCCGCCGCAGCTCCCGCACCACCTCCGCCGGCGGGCAGCCGAAGGTGAAGCTGACCACCGCCACCGGGTCGGCCACCAGCGCGTCCACCTTCGCCGGCCAGTCGTCGTCGTCCCACACCGCCGGCCCCAGGTCCACCCCCAACCGCTCGGCCTCCGGCCCGATCTCCTCCAGGTAGGCCGCCAGCGCCCCCTCGTCCACCCGGTCGGGCCCCGGCACGAACACGTTCACCCCGAACCCGGCGTCCGTCAGCGACCGCGTCCGTTGCACCTCCGCCATGACGTCGGCCGCCGCCCTGTACCCGGCCGGCAGGAACCCGAACCCCCCGGCATCGCCGACGGCGGCCACCAGCTCCGGACGCCCCGGCCCGCCCGCCAGCGGGGCCAGCACCAGGGTGGTGCCGAACATGACCGGACTGTACCGCCCCCGAAAGGCCGCCCGGCCGTGGCCGTTATCCCTACGACGTGTACCCACGACGTGTCGAGCAGTAGGGGGAGCCGGATGCGACGGACGGCCCGTGCCGTGCTGATCGGAACCGCCGTGCTGGCGTTCCTGGCGGTGTCCCTGGTCGTCGGCTACCACCTGCGCCACCACCGCCAGCCGCCGGTGGTCCAGGAGCGCAGCGTCCGGGCCACCGTCGGCGCCGTGCCCTGGGCTGTGGCAGGGTCCCCGGCGGCAGGGTCCCCGACAGCCGGCGCCCAACCGCCGCCGGTGGCCGACGCCGCCACCCCCGCGGTCGCCCTGGCCGCCGGCGGGGTCGACCTCGGCAACCCCTCGGTGGTCGCCGACGGGTCCGGCTTCTCGCTGTTCACCACCCAGGCCACCCCGTTCCTGCACGTGCCGGTGGTGTCCGCCACCGCCGGCGGTTCCTGGGGTGCCGAGTCCGACGCCCTCCCCACCCTGCCCGCCTGGGCCGGCGTCGGCGTGGTCACCGCCCCCGTCGCCCACCAGTACGGCGACCAGTGGGTGCTGTACTTCACCGCCCCCGTCGCCGCCGCACCCACCCGGTGCATCGGGGACGCCGTCGCCACCGCGGCCACCGGCCCGTACCGCCCGGCACCGCAGCCGTTGGTCTGCCAGGCCACACTGGGCGGGTCGTCCGACCCCAGCGTGTTCTCCGACGGCACCACCACCGTCCTCGTGTGGCTGTCCGCCGACCACCAGGTGTGGTCCCAGCCCCTGTCCGCCGATGGCCAGGCCCTGGCCGGCCAGCCCACCGCCATCTACCGGCCCCAGCGCACCTGGCAGCAGGGCACCCTGTCCTCCCCGTCGCTGCTGGCCGACGGCGGCCGGTACTGGCTGCTCTACTCCGCCGGCGGCGGCTACACCGCGGCCTCCGACGCCATCGGCGCCGCCTCCTGCGCCAGCCCGTCCGGCCCCTGCGTCGACCGGTCCGGCGCCCCGCTGCTCAGCAGCAACAGCCAGGGCGTCGGGCCCGGCGACCCCTCCCTGTTCACCACCGCCGGGCAGCACTGGATGGTGTACAACCCCTCCTACTCCTCCGGCGGCACCATCCCCCGGGCCGTCGACGCCGTCCGGCTGGGGCTCGGCCCGACAGGCCCGTACGTCGCCACACCCGGCTTGCCCGAAGCCCCCGCCCAACCAGCCCCGGCCGTCACCGCGGGCGCGGCCGCCGGCCGGTTCACATCCACCCTGGCCACAGCGACCCTGGCACCGCCGTCCGCCGGCGCGGCCGGCCCCATCGGCACGGGCACCGGCCCCATCGGCACCGCCGCTGCTGGCCCCATCGGCACAGCCGCCGGCGCCCTGGGCACAGCGGTCGGCGCGGCCGGGGTCACCGCGGTCCAGGCCGCCGTGACCCAGTTGGGGGTGCCCTACGTCTGGGGCGGCCAGACCCCGGGGGCCGGCTTCGACTGCTCCGGCCTGGTCCAGTGGGCCTGGGCCCAGGCCGGCGTGCACATCCCCCGGACCGCCGCCGCCCAGTACGCCGCGTTGCCCCACGTCCCCCTCGACGCGCTCCAACCGGGGGACCTGCTGTTCTACGACAACCTCGACGGTGACGGCGCCATCGACCACGTCGTCATGTACCTCGGGCACGGCCCCGACGGGCCGAACACCGTCGTCCAGGCGCCGCAGACCGGCCAGGCCGTCTCCTACGCCCCAGTGTCCACCTCCGGGCTGGCCGGCGCCGCCCGCCCGTAGGGCGCCGCCCGCCCGTCAGAGCCCGCCCGTAGGGCGCCGCCCGACCGTCAGGGCCCGCCTCGACGGCAACCCGCCGTCGTCGTCGGCCATCTCGTCCATCCCGATCGGCCCTTCCGCCTTGCCGGCCAGGAACTGCCGGATGATCGGGTCGTCGGTGGTGGCCATCTCCTGCTTGCTGGCGAACTTGACCAGGTTGGACCGGAACAGCACCCCCATGTAGTCCGCCGTCCGCATCACCGACTCGATGTTGTGGGTGATGACGAAGAACGTGGCCCCCGTCTCCCGCTGGGCGGTCAGCACCAGGTCGTCCAGGTAGGCCACCCGCACCGGGTCCAGCCCGGAGTCCGGCTCGTCGAACAGCACGATCTCCGGCTCGGTCACCATCGCCCGGGCCAGCCCCGCCCGCTTCCTCATCCCTCCGGACACCTCCCCCGGCAGCTTCTTCAGGTGGTCCATCAGCCCCACCAGCTCCGCGTTGCGGTGCACGATCTCCCGGATCTCCCGCTCGTTCTTGCGGGTGTGCTCCCGCAGCGGGAAGGCGATGTTGTCGTACAGGCTCATCGACCCGAACAGGGCCCCGTCCTGGAACAGCACCCCGAACTTCTTCCGGACCTCGTACAGCCGCCGCTCCCGCAGCCCCACGATCTGGTCCCCGTCCACCCAGATCTCCCCCCGGTCCGGCACCAGCAGGCCCAGGATGTTCTTCAGTAGCACCGACTTGCCGGTGCCCGACGGCCCCATGATGGCCGTGATCCTCCCCTTCGGCACGTCGAAGGTGATGTCCTCCAGCACCGTGTGCGGCCCGAACGACTTGGTCACCCCGCGCAGCGAGATGATCGGCTCGCCCGGCGCCACCCACTCCCTGCGGTCCATGTGATGGGAACGGTACCCACGGCCCCACCACACGGAACGGGCGTGACAGCGTGAGGGTGCCGGCACATCTGCGTTCCACCACGTGCGGGGGGATCGAGCAGGGGGACGCCGGACATGGTCGAGCAGCGCGGTGCAGTGGGGATGGAGCCCACCCGCGTCCTCCCTTCGACCAGGGCCCTCGACGCCGTCGCCCGGCAACCCGGCGCCGGCCCGGCGGTCCGGTTCCGGCGGCCCGACGGCACCCGGCGGCCTGACGGCTCCCGGCCCGACGGCAAGGCCATGGTCGGGGTCCGCGAGACCGGCCGCATGTTCGCCATGGGCCTCGAATCCCTCCGCCAGCTCCTGGTCAAGGGGTTGCCGGTCACCGAGTTCTTCGACCAGTGCTGGTTCCTCGCCCGGGTGACCACCCTGCCCCTCATCCTGGTGTCCATCCCCTTCGGCATGGTCATCGCCCTGGAGGTGGGGTCGTTGCTGCAGCAGATCGGCGCCCAGTCCCAACTGGGGGCCGCCATGGTGCTGGCCGTCGTCCGCGAGCAGGCCCCGGTGGCCACCGCCCTGCTGATCGCCGGGGCCGGCGGCTCCGCCATGTGCGCCGACCTCGGCTCCCGGCGGATCAGGACAGAGATCGCCGCCATGGAGGTCATGGGGGTCAACCCGCTGCACCGGCTGGTGCTGCCCCGGCTGCTGGCCGCCACCGTGGTGGCCCTGCTGCTGGACGCCGTCGTCAGCGTCGCCGGCGTCGCCGGCGGCCTGTTCTTCGGGGTCCACGCCGTCCACGTCACCGAGAGCAGCTTCTTCGCCACCTTCTCCGAGCTCAGCCAACTGGCCGACCTCGGCATCGCCCTGTTCAAGGCCGCCGTCTTCGGCTTCCTGGCCGCCATGGTGGCCTGCTACAAGGGCATGGTCGCCAAGGGCGGCCCCAAGGGCGTCGGTGACGCCGTCAACCAGGCCGTGGTGGTCACCTTCATCCTGGCCTTCTTCGTCAACTTCGTGTTGACCATCTTCTACTTCAACTTCATCCCCCAGAAGGGCATCTGAGGTGCTGTCCCGGACCCGCATGGCCGACGCGCCGCTGGGTGCCCTGGACGACCTGTACGGCCAGATCCGCTTCTACGGCCGCATCCTCCGGGCCATGCCCCGGGCCCTGCGGTACCCGAAGGAGATCGCGGTGCTGGTGTCCGACATCGCCATCGGCCCCGGCGCCCTCGTCATCGGCGGCGGCATGTTCTTCGTCGTCATGAGCATCGCCTTCTTCACCGGCACCGAGGTCGGCCTGGAAGGGTTCACCGGCCTCTCCCAGATCGGCGCCGAGGCCTTCACCGGGGTCATCTCCTCCTTGGCCAACACCCGGGAGATCACCCCGCTGGTCGCCGGGGTGGCGTTGGCCGCCCAGGTCGGCGCCGGCTTCACCGCCCAGCTCGGCGCCATGCGCATCTCCGAGGAGATCGACGCCCTGGAGGTCATGGGCGTCAACAGCATCGTCTACCTCGTCGCCACCCGCATCTGGGCCGCCCTCGTCGCCATGGTCCCCCTCTACCTCGCCGCCCTGTTCGCCAGCTACCTGGCCACCGAGCTGATCGTCACCAAGTTCTTCGGCCTGTCCACCGGCACCTACCAGCACTACTTCCAGCTCTTCCTGCCCCCCGTCGACGTCCTGTACTCGTTCCTCAAGGCCATGCTCTTCGCCGTCGCCGTCACCCTCATCCACTGCTACTACGGCTACACCGCCACCGGCGGGCCGGCCGGGGTGGGGGTGGCCGCCGGCCGCGCCATCCGGCTGTCCATCATCGTCGTCGTCCTCCTCAACCTGTTGCTGTCCCTCGTCCTGTTCGGCGGCGTCAACTTCACCGCCCGGTTGGTCGGATGAGGCGGTTGGTCGGATGAGGCGGTTGGTCGGATGAGGCCCAGCCAATGAGACGCGGCCTGCGGGCGCTGGTGGCGGCGGTGGTCGTGGCCGTGGCCGCCGTCGGGGCGGTGGTGGCCGTCCGGGCCGCCAACGGCGACTACTCCGGCGCCTACGCGCTGACCGGCTACTTCCCCCGCGCCGGCGAGGGCCTGCAGCCGGGGTCCGAGGTGGTGTTCCGCGGCGTCCAGGTCGGCCGGGTGTCCACCATCTCGCTGTCCGGCACCCGGGCCAAGGTGACCCTGCTGGTGCAGCCCGACTTCCGGGTGCCCGCCGCGGCGAGGGCCACCATCGAGCCCGTCAACCTGTTCGGCGCCGAGCAGGTGTCGCTGACCTCCCCGCACGACAACGCCGACGCCGGCCCCTACCTGAGCCCCGGCGCCACCCTGGCCCACGCCGCCACCTCCGACGAGCTCGGCGACCTGTTCGCCGCCGCCACCCCCCTCCTCGACCGGGTCAACACCGTCAACCTGGCCGACGTCATCGGGGAGCTGGCCCAGGCCGCCGCCGGCGAGGGGCCACGGATCGCCCGGTCCATCGACGCCGGCGCCCACCTGGCCACCTACCTGGACGACACCCTGGCCGCCCAGCTCCGGGCCCTGGACTCCTTCGCCCGCTTCACCGCGGCCATCGCCGGCGACGGCACCGCCATCAACGGGCTGTCCGCGCAGGAGAACGTGGCCCTGCCGGCCTTCAACCAGGCCGCCGCCGACTACCGGTCGCTGCTGGCCAACCTCGACTCGTTCTCCGCCGAGCTGGCCCGGCTGCTCACCGACTACCACCCCGACATCGCCGCCCTGCTGGCCAACGGCGACAACGTCGCCCGGGTGCTCACCGCCCAGCAGGCCGAGGTCGGCCAGGTGGTCCGGGGGGCCTACCAGTACGCCGAGAAGATCGGCCGGGGCGGCAGCCGGGACACCCTGCCGGACGGCAGCAAGTTCGCCTACTTCAACACCTTCATCCTGTTCACAGACGTCAACACCCTGGTCTGCGACCTCCTCGCCCCGGCCCAGCCCGGGCTGTCGTTCCTCGAACCGGTCCAGCAGGCCCTGGTGGGGGCGGCGTCCCCGTTCAACTGCTCGTCCCAACTGGCCGCCTTCGCCGCCGCCCAGGCCACCACCGCCCAGGCCACAGCCGCCCCAGCCACAACCGCCCCGGTCGCCCCGGCCACCACCCCCGCCGCCACGCCGTCGACCTCGCCCACCGGCGCGGCCACCAGGGCCGCCCAGACACTGGCCACCCAGGCCTACGGGCTGTTGGGCCGGCCGTCCACGTCGACGCCCCGTTCCGTCGGCGGCTACGTCCAGTCGCTGCTGGGGGGTGCGTGATGACCTTCCTGCGCCGGCTGCCGTCGTCCGCCTTCAAGTTCGCCGTGTTCGGCGCGGTCTGCGTGGTCCTGCTGGTGCTGCTGGCCGTCCGCATCGGCAACCTGTCGCTGTTCGCCTCCCACCGCACCGTCCAGGCCGACCTGGCCGACGTCACCGGGCTGGCCACCGGCGACGCCGTGGACATCGCCGGCGTGCCGGTCGGCCAGGTCAGCGGCATCGCCGTCCAGCGCGGCCACGCCGTGGTGACCATGAGCCTGGACACCGACGTGGTGCTCCGCCGCGGCACCGACGTGGGGCTGCGGTGGAAGAACGTCATCGGCCAGAAGGTGGTCTACCTCTATCCGCAGAAGCGGGGACCCGTCCTCGGCTCCGGGGCCACCATCCCGCTCAGCCACGACGTCTCCGACGCCAGCGTCGACGCCTTCTTGAACTCCCTCGGCCCGTTCCTCTCCGCCATCAACCCCACCCAGGCCAACCAGTTCGTGGAGAACGTGTCCGGGGCCCTGGAAGGCGACACCGCCGAGATCGACCAGCTCATCGACAACGGCGCCACCGTGTCCACGACCGTCGGCGACCTCGACACCCAGGTCGGCCAGGTCATCACCAGCCTCGACCAGGTGCTCACCGCCATCGCCTCCCGCAGCGGCGACGTCACCTCCCTGGTGTCCAACCTGGACACCGTCGCCCAGTCCCTGTCGTCCCACAACCAGCTACTGGACGACGTCGTCGGCAACCTCTCCCAGGTGGCCGGGGACCTGGCCAACCTGGTCGGCCAGAACCGGTCCACCCTCGACGGCGCCATCACCAACCTGAGCACCGTCACCCAGGACCTGGCCGACAACCAGCAGAACCTGGCCAAGAGCCTGGCCACCCTCGGCACAGGGCTGGCCCCGTACGTCGAGATCTCCTCCTACGGCCAGTGGTTCCAGATCCAGACCGTCTACACCTGCCTGGCCAACCAGACCGTCTGCACCTACGGTGACACCGGCCCCGCCCCGTCCGGCTCCGGTCCCGGCGGGGGGTCCCCACTGCCGGCCCCGCTGACAGCGGCCAACGGCCGCACACCGAACGCCACCATCTCCTCCATCCTCGGCGCGGTGGCCGGCGGAGCGGGGGGTGCCGGCGGGGCCGGCGGCGCCGGCGGCGCCGGCGGGACAGCGGGAGCGGGGGGTGCCGGATGAGGGCCTTCACCGAGCGCAACCCCAAGGCCATCGGGGCCGTGGCCCTGGCGGTCATGGCCGTGGTCGTCCTCGGCGTCATCTTCCTGAACCGCAGCGTGCTCCAGTCCGGCTACCCGGTGTCCGCCCGGTTCTCCAACGCCGCCGGCATCGGCAAGGGCACCGAGGTGCTGCTCGCCGGCGTCCACGTCGGCTCGGTCAGCTCGGTCACCATCCACGGCAACGCGGTCGACGCCGCCATGACCATCGACGACGGCGTGGTGCTGCCCCGCCACACCACCGCCGCCGTCCAGGTGGAGACCCTGCTCGGCGTGGTCGACGTCCGCCTGGACCCGGTCAGCGGGTGGTCGGCCCCGCTCCGGCCCGGGGCGGTCATCACCGACACCTCCGTGCCGACCGAGCTCTACCAGCTCCGCAACACCGCCGGGAAGCTGCTCGACAAGACCGACGCCCGGGCCCTCAACCGCGTGGTGTCGTCCCTGGCGGCCATCACCAAGGGCAAGCAGCGGCAGGTGGCCGAGATCATCGACGGCCTCGGCAAGCTGACCGCCACCGTCGACGGCCGCCGTGCCCAGGTCAGCCAACTGATCGACTCGGCCAACACCGTGTCGTCGGCCCTGGCCACGAAGGACCAGCAACTGGCCTCGGTGATCGACAACCTCGACACCGTGGCCGCCGGCCTGTCCACCCACAGCGGCGACCTGGCCAGTCTCATCGACAACGTCGACGCCATGGCCACCCAGACCAACAGCCTCGTCGGCCAGGACCGGCCGCAGTTGGCCGCGCTGCTGGACAACCTGCACGCCACCCTCGGGGTGGTCGGCCAGCACCAGGACGACCTGGCCCAGGCCGTCTCCTACCTCGGCGCCGCTCTGAAGGGGTTCGCCTCCGTCGGCTACTCCGGCCCCACAGACACCCCCAACTCCTGGGCCAACATCTACGTCAACACCGCCACCGTCACCAACGCCTACGGCGTCCTCGGCCCCTGCGGCGTCCTGGACGACGTCCTCGACGCCACCCTCGGCCCCACACCGCTGGCCTGCACAGCCCAGACCGGCCCGCTGCCGGGGACCACGCCGTCCAACGTCGCCCCCGGCTCCGGCACCACCACGACGGTGCCCGCCAACCGCACCGGCTCCTCCGGGTCGGCCGGGGCCGCCGGAGCGACCGCCGGGAGGTCGGCCGGCACCGGCCCGAACAGCGGCCTCGGCGGCCTGGCCCAGCTCCTCGGCCCGCTGGCCGGAGGGGGCACGTAATGGCCATCGTCACCCCCGAACGGCCCGCCGCACCGAGCACGCCGCCGGCGCCGGGGGAGCAGGGGCCCGGCCGGACCCTGGCCGGCGGCGGCCGTGCCGTCGGGCGAGCCGTCGGCCGGGTGGTCGCCTCCGCCGGCGGCTCTGCCCGGCGGCATCGGCTGCTGCGGTGGGTGGTGGCCGCTGCCGTCCTGGCCGCCGGGACCCTGGTGGCCGTCGACGCCACGTCGACCCAGGCCACCTACCCGCTGTCGGCCGTGTTCGCCAAGGCGCCCGGCCTGTTCGCTGGGGCGTCCGTCGAGGTGCTCGGGGTCCCCGTCGGGACCGTGACGTCGGTCCGCAACGTCGCCGACCGGGTGGTGGTGGGCATGGACCTCGACGCCGCCCAGCCGGTCCCGGCCGGGGCCCGGGCCACCCTGGTGGAGCCCGAGCTCCTCGGTGAGCCGGACATCGAGCTCGACCCCGGGTACACCGCCGGTCCGGTCCTGGCCCCGGGCACCACCATCCCCGAGTCCCGGACCGCGGAGCCGGTGTCCACCGAGCAGTTGCTGAAGTCGCTCCAGCACACCCTGGACGCCATCAACCCCCACGCCGTCGGCGGCCTGATCACCAACCTGGCCCAGGACCTGGACGGGCAGGGCAAGGACCTGAACCGGCTCATCGCCACCGCCGCCGGCACCATCCAGCTCCTGGCCGACAAGGGCGACGACCTCGGCAAGCTCAACGGCACCCTGGCCCAGCTCACCGGCACCCTGGACTCGCGGAGCGCCGAGATCACCAAGCTCATCACCGACTACGACACCGTCTCCGGCGTGGTGGCCCAGCACGGCGCCCAGCTCGGTGACGCGATCACCCAGCTCTCGTCGGCCAGCACACAACTGGTGCAGTTGCTCACCCCCGACCTGGCCTCCCTGGAGCAGGACGTCGGCACCCTGACCACCGCCGGCCGTACCGTCGACCGCAACCTCGGCAACGTCGACCAGGCCCTCACCTCCGCCACCGCCCTGTTCTCCGCCGCCGAACGCGCCTACGACCCCACCTACAACTGGCTGAACCTCAACCTGCAGCTCCCGGCCGGGGTCACCGGGGCCTACCTGGCCGGCCTGGTCCGGGACCGCCTGGCCGGCGTCTGCCGCCGCATCGACGCCCACCACGCCGCCGGGCTCTCGGCCACCGCCCTGCAGACCCTGCAGTCCTGCGGCGACCCCAGCTCCGGGTTCTTCGATCCCATCGTCGACCAGATCCCCACCATCCTGAACGACATCGCCGCCGGCAACCCGCCCACCATCACCACCAGCCCGGCGTCCATGCTGCAGCAGGGCCTGGCCGAGATCCCCGGGCTGTCCCAGGCCGCCCCGTCACCGTCGACCACCCCGGCGGCCCCGTCCGCCCCGTCACCGTCCACTCCGACCCCGGCGACCCCGGCCCCGTCCACCACCACGACCACCACCGCCCCGCCGGTCACCCCCTGCCTCGGCGGCCTGCTCGGCTCGGTGGCGACCTGCTCGTCGGGCTCCGGCTCCGGCGGATCGGGCACCACCGGCGGGTCGTCGGGGTCCGGGTCGGGGGGGTCCACGTCGACCACGTCGGGGTCCGGCGGGCTGGGCGGCCTGCTGTCCTACCGCCAGCCGCTGACCGCGCCGAGCGCCGGCCAGCTCCCCCCGCTGCCGGCGTCGGCTCCCGGGGCTTCCCGCGCCAAGACCCACGACGGCAAGGCCCACGGCGGCAAGCAGCACGGCGACAAGCAGCACAGCGGCAGCCAGCACAGCAAGCAGCACGGCGCCACGAAGGGCGGGGGTGCGCAGCACGGCGCCACGAAGGGCGGGGGCCGGCGATGAGCAGGCGGGCACGCACGGTGGCCCTGGTGCTGGCCACGGCGGCGGTCGGGGCCGGCCTGGCCGGCTGCGGCCTCGGCGGTTCACCCCCGGCGGTGACCGTCAAAGCCGTGTTCTCCGACGTCGAGGACCTGAACAACGGCGCCCAGGTGCAGATGGCCGACGTGCCGGTCGGCCACGTGACGGCCATCGACCTCGACGGGGACCGGGCCGAGGTCACCATGGCCCTGGACCAGGGGGCCCACGTGCCGGCCGACGTGACGGCGGAGCTGGACCAGACCACGGTGCTGGGGGAGTACTACGTCAACCTGGTCCCCCCCAGGGGGGCGGCCAACGGGGAGCCGCTGGCCAACGGGGCCACCATCGCCAGGACCTCGGTGGTGCCCGGGGTGGAGCAGGTCATCGGCGCCGGCGCCCAGGTGTTCGGCTCCGTCTCCACCTCCCAACTGGCCCAGATCGTCGCCGCCGGCGGCCAGGGGTTCGACGGGCAGGCCGCGTCGCTGCGGCAGCTCCTGGACGCCCTGTCGTCGGTCACCGCCGGCTACGCCAGCCGGACCGGGCAGATCACCACCGTGGTCGACAGCCTCGACCAGCTCGGCAGCTCGCTGGCCCCCAACGCCGGCGCCGACGCCCAGGCCATCACCAACCTGTCCAACACCGTGTCGGTGCTGGCCACACAGGCCGACCGGTTCGACAGCCTGTTGCAGTCCCTGGACGACGTCTCCACCCAGGGCCACGGCCTGCTGGCCACCTACTTCCCCCAGATCACCGACCAACTGCAGGCGCTGGACGCGGTGGCCCACCAGGTGGCCGTCCACCAGCAGGACCTGGCCCAGCTCCTGGAGTACCTGCCGCTGCACGACGCCACCATGTCCACGGTGGCCCGGCAGGACTACCTGCAGGTGCTCAACAACCTCATCGTCTGCGGCATCCCGGACGGCGGGTCCGACACAACGGCCGCGTTCACCTGTGCCCGCAACGGCTCCTCCGGGGTGGCCGCCGGGGGAGGGGGTGGGCAGTGAGCAACCGCCGGCTGGTCGTCAACCTGACCGCCTTCGTGCTGGCCGCCCTGGCCCTGGTCGCCTACGGCATGGTCGACCTCCTGGGCAACCCGCTGCAGCCGCCCATGGACGTCTCGGCGGTGTTCCCCGATGCCTCCGGCCTCTTCCAGAACTTCTCGGTGGAGCTCGACGGGGTGGACGTCGGCTCGGTCACCGCCGTCCACCTGACCAGGACCGGTGCCCGGGTGGACATGGCCATCGACCACGGCACGCGGGTGCCCGGCGACGTGGTGGCCAGCATCGACCTGGCCAACGACCTCGGCGAGCAGGTGGTGGAGCTGACCCCGGCCCACGGCGGCACCGCCCCGCCGCTGCGGCCCGGCGCCGTCATCCCGGTCACCGACAACGGCGTCCCCGCCGAGGTGGGCCGGGTGGTGGCCGCCGCCACCCGCCTGCTCGACGCCATCCCGGCCGGCAACCTCGACAAGCTGCTGGCCGAGCTGGCCACCGCGCTGCGCGGCCGGGCCCAGGACCTGCGGACCATCGTGTCGGCCAGCACCACGTTCTCGCAGGAGTTCCTGGCCTACCAGCGGCAGTTCGACGCCCTCCTGGCCAACGCCCCGCCGGTCATGGACGCCGTCACCGCCGCCGGGCCGCAGTTGCAGCAGGCTCTGGTCAACACCGAGGCGCTGATGCAGGTGCTGGCCACCAAGAAGACCGACCTCGTCGGCCTGCTGCACAACGGCTCGGCGGCCACCGGGGTGCTGGGCGACCTGCTCACCAACCAGGCCCCCGACCTGGCCTGCCTCATCCACGACACCTCGGAGCTGGCCACCAACCTGGACCAGCCGGCCAACCTCTCCCACCTGTCCCAGTCCCTCACCCTCAACCACTACTTCTTCGGCGCGGTCAACGCCGTCGCTGTCGCCGGCAGGGCCAAGCCGCTGAAGGGCGGGGAGCCCGACAACACACAGCAGACCTTCCTGCGCACCCGTTTGCTCCTGCCCCCGGTCCTTCCGGGCGGGGACGCCTATGCCACCCAGGCCGGCCTGCCCGACGTGGCCCCCGGCGCCGGCTGCACAACCGAGCTCGGCCACGGCGTCGGACCGGCCACCCAGGCCGGCTTCACCCCGGCCGCCGGCGGGTCCCTGGCACCGGCCACCGCGGCCGACGCCCAGGTACGCGGGGGCGGCGACCCGCAGCCCTCACCCGCCCCGGCCGTCCAGAGCTCGTTCGTCCGCAAGGACCCTCCCGACAGCGGGGTCGGCCCGTTGCTGCTCGGCGGCCTCGTCCTCCCCGCACTGGCCCTGGCCTGGGGTGCCCGCCCCTCCCGGCGCCGTCGCCGCCGGCGGGCGTGACCGGGACCGGGACCGGGACGGTTCGGGGTACCACGCCCGTGGCCGTGAGGACGCGCCGGCTCCGGCGTTCTCAACATGACGGCCGGCCGCCGGAAGGACAGCCGCCGGGACGAGAGGAGAGGGGACGTGAGCACCGGAGTGCGCGTGGTCGGCGCCACCGACCAGGAGGCAGCGGGGCCCGGAGCCGTCGAACCGGGGCCGGGCGAACAGGGTGCGCCGGCTCCGGCCGATCCGGCCCCGAGCCAGGAAGACGGGGGAGGGGCAAACCGAGGAAAGGCGAGCCCGGCCAAGACGCGCCCGGCCAGGGCGCCGGGGTCCCGGGCCGCACGGCGCCCCCGGCGGGCGTTCGCGGCGGTGGCCGTCGTGGCCGTCCTGGGCGTGGCCGGCACCGTCGGGTTCGGCGTGGCCTGGGCCGGCCAGCGAGGCCAGGCCGGCGGCGAGGCCCAGGCCAAGGCGTCCGCCAGGACGTTCCTGGTGGCCCTGACCAACTTCGACGCCAAGACCGTCGACGCCGACTTCTCGGCCATCACCCACATGGCCACCGGCTCCTTCGCCGGCCAAGCCGACAAGTTCTTCAACTCGTCCATCCGGCAGCAGCTCGAGGACGCCCTGGCCTCCTCCCGGGGCCAGATCCGGGACCTGTACGTCCAGACCTACGACGGCGCCCGGGCGTCGGTCTACGCGGTGGTGGACCAGCTCTACGCCAACAACAAGCTCAGCTCCCCCCAGTCCGACGTGCTCCGCATCGTGGTGGACCTGGCCCAGGTGGGTGGGGCCTGGAAGGTCGCCAACGTCACCGTCCTGACAGGGCCCTCGCTGGGCTCCGGCTCCGGCGCCGCAGCGTCCACTGGGACCACCGGCTCCACAGCGTCCACCGGGACCGGCACGTCGGGGTCCACCACCCCGGCGCCGGCCGGGTGAGCGAACGTTCGTTCAGTCGAACTGTCACCATCCAGCTTCGGCGGTGAGCCTGCCGGGTAGGTTCCTGGCCATGCGGGACGTGGCGCCATGACCGACGCGCCCGCGGACGCGCCCGCGGACGCGCCCGGCGATGTGCCCGCCATGGCCGGCCCGCCGGGGATGCGGGTCGCGCAGGGCGGCCTCGGGTCGCCGGCCCAGGCGGTGGCCCTGGCCACGCTCTGCGTGGTGCTGTTCCTGACCTTCCTGGACAACACCGTCGTGAGCGTCGGCCTCGCCGACATCCAGAGCGACCTCCACGCCGGGGTGGCCTCCCTGCAGTGGGTGGTCAACGGCTACGCCCTGACCTTCGCCAGCTTCATGCTGGCCGCCGGCACCATGGGCGACCTGCTGGGCCGCAAGAAGGTGATGCTCGCCGGGGTCGCCGTGTTCTGCGCCGGCTCGGTCGTCGCCGCCGTCGCCCCCAACACCGACTGGCTCATCGCCGGCCGCGTGGTCATGGGCCTGGGGGCCGCCGCCTCGGAGCCGGGGACCCTGTCGGTCATCCGCCACGTCTACCCCGACCGGGAGACCCGGGCGGACGCCCTGGGGATGTGGGCCGCGGTGTCCGGGCTGGCCCTGGCCCTCGGGCCGGTGGTGGCCGGCGTGCTGGTCGGCCTGGCCGACTGGCGGGCCATCTTCTGGTTCAACCTGGCCGTCGGCCTGGTGGCCTTCGGCATGGCCATCCTGTTCGTCCCCGAGTCGTCCGACCGCGAGGGCCGCCGGTTCGACGTCCCCGGCACCGTCCTCGGCGCAGTCGCCCTGGCCTGCCTGTCGTTCGCCATCATCCAGGGGGAGCAGTCCGGCTACGGGGACCTGCCGATCGTGCTGCTGTTCACCGCCGCCTTCGTCGCCGGGGTGGCCTTCGTGGTGGCCGAACGGCGGTCCAAGAGCCCGATGCTGGACCTCCGGGACTTCCGGAACCCGCCATTCGTCGGCTCCAACATCGTGGCGTTCGTCGCCTACTTCGGCACGTTCTCCATCTTCTTCTTCACCGCCCTCTACCTGCAGGTGGTGGTGACAGCGTCCGCCTACCAGACGGCGGTGGACTTCCTGCCGATGGCCGTCGGCCTGATCGTGGCCTCCGCCGTCACCGGCCCCTGGGTGGCCCGGTCCGGCGCCCGCATCCCCATGGTCGTCGGCTGCTTGCTGGCCGCCGCCGGCATCCTGGCCACCAACGCCGTCCTCGATCCCCACGTCGGGTTCTCGAGCCTCGGCTGGACGCTGCCCATCGCCGGCAT
Source organism: Acidimicrobiales bacterium (assembly GCA_035547695.1). GTDB lineage: Bacteria > Actinomycetota > Acidimicrobiia > Acidimicrobiales > RAAP-2 > DASZUK01. The sequence continues at coordinate 28,683 of DASZUK010000060.1, read as the reverse complement.
CGGGTTCGGCATCGCCCTCGTCCCGGTGACCTCGGCCGCCCTCACCGTGGTCCGGCCGGAGCGGTCCGGCATGGCCGCGTCGGCCACCAACACCAGCCGGGAGCTCGGTGCGGTCATCGGGGTGGCCGTGCTGGGGTCACTGGTCAACGCCCAGTTGACCGGCAACCTGGCGGCCAAGTTGAAGGCCATCGGCATCCCGCCCAGCTTCCAGTCGCTGGTGCTCCAGGCCGTGACCACCGGCGGCGTGGGCAACGGCGGGGCGGCCAACCAGGCCGAGCACTCCAAGAACGCCACGGTGGCCAAGATCGCTACCAAGGTGGTCCACGCCGCCTACGACGCCTTCGGCACCGGCCTGCACCTCGCCCTGGAGATCTCCGGCGGCCTGCTGCTGCTGGGCGCGGTGGTCGCCTTCTTCACCATCCGCGGCGGCCGGTCCGGCACCATCTACGGCGACCTCTAGCCCGTCGCCCTCGCCGGGCTATGGCCGGCCTTCCGCAGCGGGTGGGCGGCGAAGAACCGCCACATGATGGCGTCGGCATCGATGGAGAAGGTGGTGCGGCCGACCGCCGCCTGCAGCGACGCCGACACCTGGCTGCCCGGCCAGGCGTGGCCGCCGCCCTTGACCACGTACAGCTCCACCTGGGCCGGCTGCGGGCACCGGTACCGGACCAGGGTGACGTCGGACGCCACCTTGACCCGGGCCGGCTTGGGACGGCAGCCGTTGCGCCGGGCCCAGGCCGCCGTGTCCTGCAGGATGGACGGCCCCTTCCTCAGCGCCTCGCGGTCCGACTGGCCGAGGCTGCCGCCATGCCCTGTCGGCGCCGGCAGGGCGGCGGCGGCCTTCGACGGGCTGCCGTCGAAGTGCACGTACGGGTCGGCGGTGCCGTGGAACGCCACCACCGGCACCGGCCGCGACGGCTTGCAGCCGGCGATGTCCTGGATGCCGGCCACCGGCGCCACCGCGGCGACCCGGCCGGCGTACTGGCAGGCGATGGCCGACGACAGGAACGCCCCGTTGGAGTACCCGGTGGCGTACTGCCGGTTCCGGTCCACGCACAGCGTCCGGTCCACCGCGTCGAAGACCCCGCCGACGAACGCCATGTCCTGGCTGCCGACCGTGGCCTCCCACAGCGGCACCGGCTCTGTCACCGCCGGGGTCACCGTGATGAACCCGTGGTGCTCTCCGTATGTGCCCAGGCCGGACAGCGTCACCTGCAGCGACGCCGGTTCGGCGTAGCCGTGGAAGTCGAACACCACCGGCATCGGGTGGCGGCCGTCGTAGCCCGCCGGCAGTTGCTGCACGAAGCTGCCGGTCCGGCCGTCGGCGGTCAACGGCACGGTGGCCTCTCCGGGTGCCGCCGGGGTGGCCGCCCGGCACCCGGCCGACGGGGCCACCGGCACCTTGGCCGGGGCGGCTCCGGCCGCCGTGCCGCCGAGTGCGACCGGACCGAGCGAGAGCGGGCTGCCCAGGAGCGGGTCCGTGGGGACCAGCCCGGGAACCAGTGCGGACGACGCCGCGGCGGCGGTGACGATCAGCGCGGCAACGGCTCTTCGGTTCACTGGCTTCCCCCCGGTGCTCGGGGGTAGGCGGCACCCCCGGCGCTACGGTAGCCCTGCGGACCGGCCCATGCCGAGCAGGTTAAGGCCGTCAGGCCGTCAGCTCGGCGTACCGGAAGCAGGTGGTCAGGTGGTCGTTGACGACCCCGACCGCCTGCAGGTGGGCATAGCAGATGGTGGACCCCACGAACCGGAACCCGCGACGGCGCAGGTCGGCGCTGACGGCGTCGGACAGGGGAGTGGTGGCCGGTACCTGGCCGACCGACGCCCACCGGTTCACCACCGGCTTCCCGTCCACGAACCCCCACAGGTAGTCGTCGAACGACCCGAGCTCCTCCTGGATCTCCAGGAAGTGGCGGGCGTTGCCGACCGTGGCGACGACCTTCTGCCGGTTCCGGATGATGCCGGGGTCCTGCAGCAGCGCCTCCACCTTGCGGTCCGTGAACCTGGCCACCTTGACGGCGTCGAAGCCGGCGAACGCCCTGCGGTAGCCGTCCCGGCGCTTCAGGATGGTCAGCCAGCTCAGCCCGGCCTGGGCCCCCTCGAGGACCAGGAACTCGAAGTGCCGCCGGTCGTCGTGGACCGGGACGCCCCACTCGGTGTCGTGGTACGGCGCCATCGGTGTGCCGCTGGCCCAGCCGCACCGGGGCCGGCTGTCGTCCACCCACGCCGTGACCGCCGGCCGGGAGCGCGGGGTGGTGGACGATCGGGCCATCCCCGGAGCGTAGGCGGCGCGGCGGATGGCGGATACTGGTCGCCGTGGCCCCCACCGAGACGGACGGTCCGGCAACCGCTCGCCGGCTGGCCCTCGCCGGGCTGTTCCTGCTGGCCGCCACCACCGGCCTGGTCGACGCCACCGCCTATCTGGGGCTCGGCCGGGTGTTCACCGCCAACATGACCGGCAACGTGCTGCTGCTGGGGTTCTCCACCACCACCCGCCCCGGAGGGGAGCTGGACACCGCTGTCCTGTACGGCAGCCTGGCCGCCCTGCTGGCCTTCGTGGCCGGCGCCCTCGTCGGCGCCCTGGCGGCCGGCCGCCGGGACGCCGACCCCCGGGTGGCCCGGGGCTTCGGGCTGGAGTGGGCCCTCCTGGCCGCCGCCTCCGGCCTGCTGTTCTACGGCGGCGCCACCTCCGGGGTGGTGCGCTACCTGGTCCTGGTGTTGCTGGGCCTCTCGATGGGGGTCCAGAACGCCGCCGTCCGCCGGATGGGGGTTCCGGACGTCAACACCACCGTGCTGACCACCGCACTGGCCGGGCTGGCGTCCGACGTGGTGGCGGTGGCCGGCCGGCCGGCGCGTGCCGGCCGGCGGGTGGCCACCGTGGTGTTCCTGTTCCTGGGCGCGGCCGCCGGGGCGGCCCTGGAGCACCAGCAGCCACGATGGAGCGCGGTGGGAGCCCTCTTCCTGCTGACGGTGAGCGTCGGCCTCGTCGCCCGGGGCGGGCTGCTGCAGGCTGCGCCGTCCCGGACCGGCTGACGCGCCGCCGCCGGTCGCCGCGGCAGCCGGTCGGTCCTCAGCCCTTCTCGGCCTGCTCCCGGGCCCACCGGTAGTCCGCCTTGCCGGACGGCGACCGTTGGACGCGGTCCACGAACACCACCGCCTTCGGCAGCTTGTACCGGGCCACGTGGACGGCGGCCTCGGCCACGATGTCCTCCGCGGTGGCCGCGGCGCCGTCACGGAGCTGCACCACCGCCACCACCTCCTGGCCCCACCGCTCGCTCGGCCGGCCGGCCACCACCACGTCGGCCACCGCCGGGTGGCCGGCGACGGCCCGCTCGACCTCCTCGGCGAAGATCTTCTCGCCCCCGGAGTTGATGGTGACCGAGTCCCGGCCCAGCAGCTCGATCTCGCCGTCGGCCAGGTGCCGGGCCCGGTCGCCGGGGATGGAGAACCGGACGCCGTCGATGACCGGGAAGGTGCGGGCCGTCTTGGCCTGGTCGCCCAGGTAGCCGAGCGGCACCTCGCCGGCCTGGGCCAGCCAGCCGTTGCCGTCGTGGCCCGGCTCCAGCACGGCGTCGAAGGCCTCGCCGACCACCACGGTGCCGGGGCCGGGGACGAACCGGCCGGCGGTGTCGGCCTCGGTGGCCACCGAGTGCATCTGGGCCCCGGTCTCCGACGACCCGGCGGAGTCGCTGATGATCAGCGACGGGAGCCGGGACAGGGCCAGTTGGCGGACCGCCGGGGTCAGCGGCGCCCCGCCGTTGCCGACGGCCAGCAGCGACGACGTGTCGTAGCTGTCCCGGTCCAGCTCGTCCAGCAGCGGCCGCAGCATGGCGTCGCCGACGATGGTGAACGTGTTGATCCGCTCCCGCGCCACCGTCCGCCAGACGTCGGCCGGGTCCAGCCGCCGCGGGTTGTCCGGCAGCACCACCGTGGCCCCGTCGGCCATCAGCATGAACGTCGCCCACTGCGCCGCCCCGTGCATCAGCGGCGGCAGCAGCCCCACCCGCAGCCCCATGCCCTGGGCCGCCTTCTCGGCCAGGTCCTCGTAGCTGGTCACCCGCTCCCAGGTCCCCACCTTCCGGCCACCCATCGCCGCCACGAAGATGTCGTGCTGTCGCCACAGCACCCCCTTGGGCATCCCGGTGGTGCCGCCGGTGTACAGGATGTACAGGTCGTCCGGCGACGGCTCCACGTCCGGGCCGTCCGGTGACCCGGCCGCCAGCGCGTCCTCGTACCGGACCGCGCCGGGCAGCGGCTCGTTGCCGGACTCGTCGTCGACGTGCAGCAGCACGTCCACCGACGGGACGTCGTCCAGCACCTCCGCCAGGGTCGGCGCCAGGGAGGCGTGGTACACCACCGCCCGGGGGGCGCCGTCGTTCAGCAGGTACCGCAGCTCCTCCCCGACGTACCGGTAGTTGACGTTGAACGGCGCCACCCGGGCCCGGTAGGCGCCGATCATCCCCTCCAGGTACTCGTTCCCGTTGTACAGCGCCAGCGCCAGGTGGTCCTGTCCGGACTGGTGGCCGGCCAGTGTCGACCGCTCGGTGTGGGTGCCCAGGCCCCGGTCGTGCAGGTACGACGCCAGCCGCCGGGACCGTTCGGCCAGCGCCCCGTAGGTCACCCGGCGGTCCCGCCACACCAGGCAGTCCCGCTCCGGGAACACCCCGGCGATGGTCTCGAAGGCCACCGCCAGGTTGAACTGGGTCTCCGGGCCTTCACCGGCAGCGCCGGCCCCCCCGGTGGCATCGGAAAACGTCATCTCGGTGAGGCTAAACCACCCGGCTGTCCCGCGCTGGCAGCCCGCGCAATGATCGGTCCGTGCACACCACGTCGGTCGTCAACCCGGCCACCGCCGAGGTCATCGCCACGGTGCCGTCGGCCACCGAGGCCGAGGTGGACGTGGCCATCGGGCGAGCCGCCGCGGCCTTCGACCGCTGGCGGGCGGTGGCCCCGGGTGACCGGGCCCGGCTGCTGCGCCGGTTCGCGGACGTGGTGGACGACCATCTGGACGAGCTGGCCGCCCTGGAGGTGGCCAACGCCGGCCACGTGATCGGCAACGCCCGCTGGGAGGCCGGCAACGTCAGGGACGTGCTGGAGTACTACGCCGCGGCCCCGGAGCGGATGGCCGGCCGGCAGATCCCGGTCCCCGGCGGGGTCGCCGTGACCTTCCAGGAGCCGCTGGGGGTGGTCGGGGTGATCGTGCCCTGGAACTTCCCCATGGCCATCGCCGGCTGGGGCCTCGCCCCGGCCCTGGCCGCCGGGAACACCGTGGTGCTGAAGCCGGCCGAGCTGACCCCGCTGACGGCCCTGCGGCTGGCCGACCTGGCCCTCGACGCCGGGCTGCCCGACGGGGTGCTCCAGGTGGTGCCCGGCCCGGGGGCGGTGGTCGGCTGGCGGTTCGTCACCCACCCGGCGGTGCGCAAGGTGTGCTTCACCGGCTCCACCGCGGTCGGCAAGCGGATCATGGCCGGCTGCGCCGACCAGGTGAAGCGGGTCACCCTGGAGCTGGGCGGCAAGTCGGCCAACGTCGTGTTCGCCGACGCCGACCTGGAGGCCGCCGCCGCCCGGGCGCCGTACGGGGTGTTCGACAACGCCGGCCAGGACTGCTGCGCCCGGTCCCGCATCCTGGTGCAGCGGTCCGCCTACGACCGGTTCCTGGAGCTCCTGGAGCCGGCCGTCAAGGGGGTGGTGGTCGGGGACCCCACCGACGACGGGTCCGAGATGGGCCCGCTCATCTCCGACGCCCATCGCCGGACCGTGGCCGGCTTCGTCCCGGACGGGGCCCCGGTGGCCTTCCGCGGGACGGCCCCGGACGGCCCGGGGTTCTGGTACCCGCCGACCGTGCTGGCCCCGGTGGACCGGTCCGACCGGGCGGCCACCGAGGAGATCTTCGGGCCGGTGGTGGTGGTCATCCCGTTCGACGACGAGGCCGACGCCGTCGCCGTGGCCAACGACACCCCCTACGGCCTGTCCGGGTCGGTGTGGACCAGGGACGTCGGCCGGGCGCTGCGGGTGGCCCGGGCGGTGGACACCGGCAACCTGTCGGTGAACTCCCATTCGTCCGTCCGGTACTGGACCCCGTTCGGGGGTGTCAAGCAGTCCGGCATCGGCCGCGAGCTCGGGCCGGACGCCACCGATGCGTTCACCGACACCAAGACCGTGTTCATCTCCGACGACCGGTGACCGGGGCGGCGGACCGACGTCCAAGGAGGATGGTATGACCGACGTCCGGGCGCACCGGCTCGAAGGCAAGGTGGCGGTGGTCACCGGGGCCGGCAGCGGCATCGGCCGGGCCATGGCCGAACGGTTCGCCGCCGAGGGCGCGTCGGTGGTGGTGGCCGACCTGGACGCGGCCGCCGGCGAGGCCGTGGCCGAGGCGGTGGGCGGGCTGTTCGTCCAGGCCGACGTCACCGACCCGGCGGCGGTCCAGGCCATGTACGCCGCGGCCGTCGCCCGGTACGGCGGGGTGGACGTCTGCTGCAACAACGCCGGCATCTCGCCGCCCGACGACGGCTCCGTCCTGGACACCGACATGGACGCCTGGCTGCGGGTGCAGCAGGTCAACCTGACGTCGGTGTACCTGTGCTGCAAGTACGGCATCCCGCTGCTGGTCGACCGGGGCGGCGGCTCGGTCGTCAACACCGCGTCGTTCGTGGCCGTCATGGGCGCGGCCACCAGCCAGATCTCCTACACCGCCTCCAAGGGCGGGGTGCTGGCCATGTCCCGGGAGCTCGGGGTGCAGTTCGCCCGGCAGGGGGTGCGGGTGAACGCCCTGTGCCCCGGTCCGGTGAACACGCCGTTACTGCAGGAGCTGTTCGCCAAGGACCCCGACCGGGCCGCCCGCCGGCTGGTCCACGTCCCCATGGGCCGGTTCGCCGAGCCGCAGGAGATCGCCGCCGCCGCCGCCTTCCTGGCCTCCGACGACGCCTCCTTCGTGACCGCCACCACCTTCCTGGTGGACGGCGGCATCCACGCCGCCTACGTCACCCCGCAGTGACCCACCTCACCGGCCTTCGGCCGACCTGCCCTCCGACGGCTTCCCCTCGGCCGATTTCCCCTGGGTCGGCCTCCCCTGGCCGGCCGCCGACCGGACGGACGGGCGGTGGGCCAGCACCACCGCCGGCCGGAAGCCGGGCGGCGACAGCAGCTCGGCCAGCCGGGCCACACGGGCGGCCCGGGCCGCCGCCGGGTTGGGGGCCGGGCCGGGGCCGGCGCCGGGGGCGGCGACGTACGGCCCCAGCGGCCCGAACCCCAGCCGCAGCATGGCGACCGGTCGGGGTGGGGTTGTGAAGCTGGGGACCAGGGACCGCCACGGGGTGTACAGCAGCCACGCCCCGGCCCCGTCCTGGAACACCGACGGTTCCCCGGGGCCCTGGCCCTGGCTGTTGGACCCCAGCCACGGGGTGGGCGAGGTGTCGGCGCAGGGGCCCAGCGGCCCTGTGCACCGGGCCACCCCGATGGCGTAGCTCGGCTGGTTGAACCAGCCGCCGGAGTAGAACAGCCAGTAGGTGCCGCCCACCAGCACCAGGTCCGGCGCCTCCACGATGCGGCCCTGCCACGGCTCGTCCGGGCCGAAGATCCGGGTGGGCTGTCCCCGCAGGTGCAGCCCGTCGGCGCTGAGCGGCTGGGAGTACACGTTGGTCAGCTCGGTACCTGTCACGTCGGCGTTGTCGTCCGACTTCCAGATCAGGTAGGTGGTGCCGTCGGGGTCGACGAACGTCCTCGGGTCGATCGAGCCGTGCTCGTCCAACTGGCAGACGAACGGCTGCTGCTCCGGGCTGAACGGCCCGGCCGGCGACGTCCCGACGGCGATCCCGATGCACTCGTCCGCCGGGTCGGTGCCGGCCACGATGGACGTGAAGTACATCACCCAGTGGTCCCCGAACCGGTGCACGTCCGGCGCCCAGGTGAACCCCGGCACCGCCCAGCCGGGCAGGGTCGGCATGGCGTCGCCCAACGGCCCCAGGCGGTCCAGGGTGGGCCCGGACTGCACCGGCACGTGGTTGTCGGCCTGGTCCCCCTCGCTGGTGTACAGGTAGTACCTGCCGTCCACCGCCAGCAGGAACGGGTCCGGGGCGTCCCGGCCGGTCACGATCATCTGGCCCGGTGCCGCCGCCACGGCCGGTGTGGCCGGCGGCGGCTGGACCGCCGCCGTCGACCCCACCGCCGCGCCGGCGAACCCGCCGCCGACGCCGACGCCGACCGCGGTGACCGCGGCCAGGACGGCGGCCGCTACGATGCCCCGGGCCCACCCGGGGTCCCTGCGACGGGACCCGCTCACCGCCACCTCCGGCACCGTTGGGGACGACCTGGGGATGCCGGCTGCCGAGCTGGGGACGAGGACCCGTCCTCCTGGGGACGTCCCGGGGTTTTGTGGGGAGAACGTCTGGATTTCGTGGCAGCCCCTTGATCTGGTGTGGCGAGAAGCGCACGCTGACGACAGTTCGGGTAACCGACATCCACCGGCGGGACCGAGGGCAACCGAGGGACCGGCGGACGGCAGGCCGCAAGGCCGGCCGGACGATCCGAACGGGAGCCGCGAGGTGACCGGGAGGGACGGCAGGGGAGGCCGAAAGGCCGCCCAGGCCGGGGTGGGTGGCGGTGCCCGACAGGCGGCTCGTGACTCGGACCGCCGGCTTCCCTGGAGCCGGTGGGACGGGCCCCGGGGCGGGATTGTCCGACACGGTCCCGCCCGCAGGAGAGACGGGACGCCACGGGCGTGGCCCCGAGGGGCTGGACGGCTTCGGCCGGACGGTCACTCGGGGCCGCGTCGCGTCCGGCCCCCCTCCCCCCTCGGTCCGGCATGGTCAGTCGGCGTGGACCTGGACGGCGGCGGGCGCGTCGTCGACCCCGCAGGGGTCGTCGCTGTCGGCGCAGCGCTCGCACTCCAGCTCGAAGGTGGTGTGGGCGATGTCGAACGGGCCGGACACCTCGGCCTTCACCCGGCCGCCGACCTCCTGGGCCTGTTCCAGGGTGGGGTGGCCGGTGAGGACCAGGTGGGCGGACAGGGCCCGGAAGTCGCTGGACAGGCTCCAGACGTGCAGGTCGTGGACCTCCCCGACCCCGGCCACCCCGGTGATGGCCCGCCGGAGGTCGACGAGGTCGATGTCCGGCGGGGTGGACTCCAAGAGGACGTCGGCGCTCTCCTTGACCAGCCTGACCGCTTCGACGGTGATGAGGACGGCGACGACCAGCGAGGCGGCCGGGTCCAGGCGGTCCCACCCGCCGCCGCCGGTGGCCAGGATGACCGCGCCGGCCAGCAGCACCACGAAGGAGGCGGCCACGTCGGAGGCCATGTGGACGAAGGTGGCCCGCATGTTCAGGTCGTGGCTGCCGTCCCGGACGACGAGGGCGGCCACCCCGTTGGCCACGATGGCGGCGGCCGCCACGGCGACCACGATGCCGCCCTCCACCTCGGCCGGGTGGACCAGCCGGTAGATGCTCTCGGCCACGATGGCCACCGTCACCACCGCCAGGGTGGCCGCGTTGGCCAGGGCGGCCAGGATGGTGCCGCGGTGGTTGCCGAACGACCGGGCGTCGCTGCGGGGCCGCAGCGCCCACCGGACGGCGGCCAGGGACACCACCACGGCGACGATGTCGGTGACGTTGTGGCCGGCGTCGGCCAGGAGGCTGGTGGAGTGGGCCACCAGGCCGGCCACCACCTGGCCGACCACCAGGACCAGGTTGATGGCCAGGGCCACCAGCAGGCGGGCGGACCGGCTCGTGGCGTGGCTGTGCCCCCCGCCGTGGCGGGCATCGACGCCCGGCCGGCCGGTCGCGGGCTGGCCGCCCACGGGCTGGCCGGTCGCGGGCCGGCCACTTACAGGCTGGCCGGTCGCGGGCTGGCCGGGCACCGGCCCGGCGGTGGCCGGCCGGGCGGTCACGGGACGGCGCCCCATAGCTGGGCCGGCCGGGCGCCCTGGGCCACCTGGCCGGCCAGCTCGCCCTGGACCAGGGTCAGGTCGTCGGGGTGGGTGACCCCGATGCAGCGCCCGTCGGCGCGCAGCACCCGGAACGGGCCGGCCGACAATCCCTGGGGCCGGTCGCCGGCCAGCAGCCGCCCGACCAGCTCGGGCAGCAGCACCTCGGCGTCCGGGCTGGGCCCGGTGCCGGATGCGGAGGCGGCCTCGGCCATGGCGGCCCGGAAGACCGACCGCATGTCGGAGCCGAACCCCCACAGGTTCATGGAGACCAGCTCGTCGCCGTCCAGGTCCTCCGGCGACCGGCCGTCCCTGGCCACGAACCGGCCGTCGCCGGTTGCACCGACCTGCCGGCGCTCGTCCACCGACACCAGCAGGCCGTCGGGGTCCACCCGGCAGACCCCCCGGGTGACCGGGGAGTCGCCGACCACGGCGTTGCGGAGCCGGTAGGCCACCAGGCAGTTGGACCCGACGGCGGCCAGGTGGCCGGCCAACTGGGCCAGGCCGGCCTCGCCGTAGAGGTCGTCGGCGTTGGCCACCCCGAACGGGCCCCCGTCGTCCAGGTGCGGGACGGCGGCCAGGGTGGCGTCCACGGTGCCGAGCGGGGCCTCCTGCATGGCGAACCGGACGTCCACCGTGCCGGGCCAGGTCTGCTCCACGTGGTACCGGATGGCCGGGCCGGTGCTCGGGCCGATGACCAGCACCAGGGTGCCGAACCCGGCGGCCAGGGCGTCGCTGGCCAGCAGGTCGATGACGGCCTCGCCGCTGGGGCCGACCGGGGCCAGCGGCTTGACGCCGCCGTAGCGGCGGGCCCGGCCGGCGGCCAGGATCACGAGTACCGGGCGGCTCATGCCCCCCAGCGTAGAACGGCGCTGGCCCAGGTCATCCCGCCGCCGAACCCCGACAGCAGCAGGTGGTCCCCCCGTTGCACCCGGCCGCCGGTGACAGCGTGGTCCAGGGCCAGGGGGATGGAGGCCGACGAGGTGTTGCCGTACCGGTCGATGACCACCGAGGTCCGGTCCTCGGGGATGCCCAGCCGCTGGCAGGCGGCCTGGATGATCCGCAGGTTGGCCTGGTGGGGCACCAGCAGGTCCACGTCGGCGGCGGCCAACCCGGCGTCGGCCAGGGCCTGTTCGGCGGAGTCCACCACCACCCGGACGGCCTTGCGGAACACCTCCTTGCCGTCCATCGACAGGTACCCGCCGTGGTCGCACATCAGCAGGTGCCGCAGGGTGCCGTCGGCCCCGGTGTTCCAGCTCAGCAGGTCCCCGGGGCCGTCGACGGCCTCCAGCACCACCGCGCCGGCGCCGTCGCCGACCAGCACCGCCAGGCTGCGGTCGTCCCAGTCCACGATCCGGCTGAGGGTGTCGCAGCCGATCAGCAGCACCCGGTCGACCCCGGTGGCGATCAGCCCGGCGGCGGTCACCAGGCCGAACATGAAGCCGGAGCAGGCGGCGTTGACGTCGAAGGCCCCCCCGGGCACCCCCAGCCCAGCCTGCACGGTGGCCGAGGTGGCCGGCACCAGGGCGTCCGGGGTGGTGGTGGCCAGGACGACCAGGTCGATGTCGGTGGCCGCCAGCCCGGCCCGCTCCAGGGCCTGCCGACCGGCCTCGATGGCCAGGCCGGAGGTGGTGCCGCCGATCCGGCGCTCCCGGATGCCGGTGCGCTCCGCGATCCACTCGTCGCTGGTGTCCAGCCGGACGGACAGGTCGTCGTTGGTGACCACCTTGTCTGGGACGGCGATGCCGGTGCTGCGGACGGTGATGCCCCGCACCGGCTACCGCCCGGCGGCCACGGCGTGGATGCCGACGTAGGCCGCGTCGCCTTCGATGACCCCGCCGGTGTTCACCGCCAGCCCCAGCCGGGCGCCTTCCACCTGCCGCGGCCCGCCCCGGCCCCGCAGGTGGGTGGCCAGCTCCACCACCTGGGCCAGTCCGGTGGCGCCCAGGGGGTGGCCCCGGCCGACCAGGCCGCCGCTGGGGTTGACGGTCAGCCCGCGGCCGCCGACGGCGGTGTCGCCGGCCAGGGTGGCCGGTCCGGCCTCGCCGTGGCCGAACAGGCCCAGGGACTCCAGGGCGTAGATCTCCTCGGCGCTGGTGGCGTCGTGCAGCTCCACCAGGTCGAAGTCGTCCGGGCCCAGCCCGAACTGCTCCCAGGCGGCCCGGGCGGTCTCGCCCAGCCGGTCGTGGTAGTCCAGCTCCCCGTTGCCGCTCCGGGCCATCGAGCCGACGATCCTGGCGGCGCCGGCCGGGGCCCGGTCCAGCGGGGCCAGCACGACGGCGGCGGCGCCGTCGGTGAACGAGCTGCACATCAGCCGGGTCAGCACCCCGGCCACCTGCGGGGCCGCCAGCACCTCCTCCAGGGTGGCCGGCCTGGTGATCTGGGCCATGGGGTTGCGGCTGGCGTTGTACCGGGCCTTCACCGCGGCGGCGGCGATCTGCTCCAGGGTGGTCCCGCGGTCGTTCATGCACTGCCGGGCCCAGAAGTCGTTGAGGCCCATCAGGATGCTGCCGGCCGGGTTGTCCTCGGCCCGGAACCGGGCGTGCATGTCGGCCCGGTAGTCCTGTGGCAGGCCGTCCTCGATGCCGGCCAGCGTGGCGGCGCGGTCCCCGGTCCACATCTTCTCGACCCCCAGCACCAGCACCGGCCCGGTGGCCGACGGGGCGGCCAGCGTGCCCAGGTGCAGGGCCGAGGTGCCGCCGGCACAGGAGTTGTCGACGTTGACCACCGCCACGTCGCCCAGGCCGGCCTTCCGCAGCCAGGACTGCCCCCGGATGCACCCCTGGTCGCACAGCCGGCCGCCCATGGCGTTGGCCGACACCACCAGCCCCAACTGGTGCGGCTCGATGCCGGCGTCGACCAGGGCCTCGTGGACGGCCTGGTCGGCCATGGCCTCCGGGGACATGTCCCGGCGGCTCATGTCCGTCATGCCCGTGCCCAGGATCGCCACCGCGCTCGTGGTCCCGCCTGGGGCCCCAACCCCAGGCTCCTCCGATGCGTGGGGCCCCAGCCCCACGCCGGCAGTCTCGCTCACGCGGGTACCTCCACCAGCTCGGGCCGGGCCGGCGCCGGCGCCGCCGGCCCCGGCCGGGCCGGGGACAGGGCGCCGACCAGCTCGGCGAAGTGGTCAACAGCTCGATCGTCGGCCACCATGACGACGACGTGGTCGGCGCCGGCCTCGAAGAACCGGTGGACCTGCTCGGCGCAGTGCTCCGCCGGCCCGGCCACCAGGTGGCGGTCGAAGGCCTTGGGGGGGATGCCGTAGAGGGACGACAGCCAGCCGGCGCCGCGGGCGCCCACCCCCCGGTCCCGGCCGACGGCCACCATGGCCACCACCGCGGCGGTCACCGCCCCGGCCGGCCGGCCGGCGGCCACGGTGTCGTCACGCAACTGCCCCAATGCCGCCCCCAGCCGTTCGGGGCCGAGGAACATGGGCACCCAGCCGTCGCCGGCCCGGGCGGCCCGGCGGCGGGCGGCGTCGCTGGAGCCGCCCACCCACACCGGCACCGGGGCGGCCGCCGGCTCCTGCCGGTAGGCCAGGTCCGGGTCGCCGGCACTGGCCCAGGCCCGGCGCAGCTCGTCCAGCCCGCGGTCCAACTGCCGGCCCCGGCCGCCGAAGTCGGCCCCGGCCATCAGGTACTCGCCGGGGTGGCTGCCGGCGCCGACCCCCAGGACGAACCGGCCGCCGGACAGCAGTTGCAGGGCCGCCGCCTGCTTGGCCACCGCGGCCGGTCGCCGGAGCGGCAGTTGCAGCACGCAGGTGCCCAGCGCCGCCGTCCGGGTGGCCGTGGCCGCCACCGTCAGGGTGGTCAGGCACTCCAGCATGGGGCCCGGCCAGAACAGGTGGTCGACCGCCCACAGCGCCCCCGCGCCGGCCGCCTCGGCCTCTCGGCAGGTCCGGATCAGGGCCTCGGTAATACCTGGTGTAGTACCTCTGTTCGTACCAGTAGTATTACCATATTTACCAGGGAAAACACCCCATTGAGTGGTCGGGAGGATGAGCCCCACGGACCCACAATTGGCGACGGGTGGCACCGAGGGCACGCCATATCCTACGCGCGCTGGCACCCGGTCGCGCCAGACCATGGGTGCCGGCCGGGACGGCACGGCCGGTGCGACCCGTAGGGTGGGCCCCCGGATGGACCGACACACCGGACATCGATGGGCCCCGGACCGGCCGGTGCCGGACCGGCGGGTGCCGGACCAGCGAGTGGTGGTCGGCGCCGTCTACGTGGTGACCATGTTCACCAGCATCCTGGACTCCACCGTGGTGAACGTCGCCCTGCCCACCATGGCCCACGACTTCCGGGTCGGCACCGCCTCCATCGAGTGGGTGGTCACCGGCTACCTGCTGAGCCTGGCCGTGTTCATCCCGGCCTCCGGCTGGATCGGGGACCGGATCGGCACCAAGCGGGTCTTCCTGGCCGCCCTGCTGCTGTTCACCGTGGCCTCCGCCCTGTGCGGCCAGGCCCACAGCGTCACCGAGCTGGTGGTGTTCCGGATCCTGCAGGGGGCCGGCGGCGGCATGCTGATGCCGGTCGGCACCGCCATGCTGTTCCGGGCGTTTCCGCCCCAGCAGCGGGCCCGGGCCACCTCCATCCTGATCATCCCCACCGTGGTCGCCCCGGCGTCCGGCCCGGTGCTGGGTGGCCTGCTGGTGGACGCCCTGAGCTGGCGGTGGGTGTTCTACATCAACGTCCCCATCGGGGTGGCCGCCCTGCTGTTCGGGGCGCTGTGCCTCCACGAGCACCGGGAGCCACCCCGCGGCACCTTCGACCTGCTCGGCTTCGTGCTGGCCGGGGTGGGCCTGCCGCTGGTCCTCTACGCCGTCAGCCAGGGCCCGGAGATCGGCTGGGGGGCCGCCGAGGTGGTCGGCACCCTGCTGGCCGGCCTGGCCTGCTTCGGGGTGCTGGTGCCCTGGGAGCTGCGCCGTCACGACCCCATGCTGCGGCTGGCCCTCCTCCGGGACCGGCTGTTCGCCCTGTGCAACCTGACCGGGGTGTTCGGGTTCGCCTCGTTCCTCGGCATCCTGTTCGTGCTGCCGCTGTTCTTCCAGGAGGGCCGCGGGGTGTCCGCCCTGGTGTCCGGCCTGACCACTTTCCCCGAGGCCATCGGGGTGGCGGTGACCTCGCAGTTGGTGGCCCGGGTGTACCACCGCGCCGGCCCCCGCCGGCTGATGGCCGGCGGCCTGGCCGGGGTGGCGGTGGCCATGCTGCTCCTGGCCCTGGTCGGCCACGGCACCAGCCTGTGGTGGGTGCGGCTGATCGTGTTCGGCATGGGGGCGTCCATGTCGTTCGTGTTCGTGTCCCTGCAGACCGCCACCTTCGCCCGGATCTCCCACGCCGACACCGGGCAGGCGTCGGCCATCTTCAACACCCAGCGCCAGGTGTCCTCCGCCCTGGGCGTGGCCGTCCTGGCCAGCGTGCTCACCGCGGTCACCCCCCACGTCGGGGTCGGCGCCGGGCCGTCCCCGGCCACCGTCGACCTGGCCGGGTTCCACGCCGCCTTCGCCGCCGCCGCCGGCCTGGCCCTCGTCGGCGCGGTGGCCGCCCTGTGGGTCAGGGACGCCGACGCCGCCGGCACCATGCACCGCCCCCAGGCCGCCGAGCGCGCCGGGGGCTGACCCCCGCGGCCGCCGGCCAGCGACCGCCGGCCCGGCCGAGGGCCGGTCAGCCGGTGGTGGACCGCCGCGGCCTGGCCGGCCGGCCGGCGGGGCTGCCGGTCAGCAGGCTGGCCAACCGCGGGAACGCCTCCCGGACGGCGGCGACGGCGTCACCGGTCGACATCCGCCGGGCCGCCGGCTCGGTCCAGGTGGCCAGCATCAGCCGGGCCGTCTCCACCGTCGGGGGGTCCGGCCACCCGGACCCGGCCGCCCAGTAGGCGGCCCAGTCGCCTGGCTCGTAGGCCAGCAGCGCCGACGTGAGGGCGGGGGAGGGGTTGGCGACGCCTGTCCGCCGCCTGGTCCGCCACCTGCGGACCAGCGCGTCGATCTCGGCGATGGCCGCCGTCGGGTCCTCCGTCATGCTCCGGGGAGGGTACGGACCGGCCGCCGCCGGTCCCAGGTGAAAAGGGTGGTGAATTCCGGCACGGCGGCCGGCCGCTGGCAGAATCGGCCGGTGGCGGCAGCACGGGAGGGTTCGACGGTGCCGCGGCTGCCGACGGCCTGGGTCCCCCGGCCCCGGCTGACCGATCGCCTGGACCGGGCCGCCCCGCTTACCGTGGTACGGGGGCCGGTCGGGTTCGGCAAGACCACCTTGGTGGCCGACTGGGTGGCCGACCGGGACGACGACGGTGCGGCGGTGGCCTGGGTGGCCGCCGCCGACGTCGGGCCGGGCGGGTTCTGGGAGGGTGTCGCCCGGGAGCTCGGGCTGCCCGCACGTGGCCCGGGCGCCCGGCAGGCCGTTCGGGAGCGGATCGGGGCCGGGCCGGGGCCGGTGGTCGTGGTGGTGGACGGCGACGACGCGGTGGCCGACGAGGCGGTGGCCCGGACGTTGGTGGACCTGGTGCAGCAGGTCCGGTCGCTGCGCCTGGTGGTGTGCTCCCGCGGGGTCAGCCCGGTCGAGGAGCTCGGCCAGCTATTCGTGGAGACCGAGGTCGTCTCCGGCCAGGACCTGCGGTTCACCGTGGACGAGACCGAGGCGTTGCTGGCCGTCCTGGGGGACGCCGACCCGGCGGCCCACGCCCGGCGGTTGGACCACGCGCTCGACGGCTGGCCGGCGGCCACCCGGGCGGCGGCCGGCCGGCTGGCCACCGACCCGACGGCGGCTGGACGGCTGGCCACCGACCCCGCGGCGGCGTTGCGGCTGGACGACTACCTGCGCCGGGATGCCGCCGGACCGGACGCCGGCCACCGCGACCTCCTGCTGGCCGTGTCGGTGGCCGACGACCTCACCCCGGCGGTGGCCACCGTGCTGTCCGGGGACCCGGCGGCCGGCGACCGGCTGGTGGAGCTGGAGCGGGAGGGCCTGCTGACCCGGCGGTCGGCGGCCGACGGGGCCTTCGGGTTCCCGCCCGCCCTGCGCGACGCGCTGCGCGCCGAGCTGGAGGCCGACGACCCGGACCGGCTGGCCGCCCTGGACGAGCGCCTGGCCCGGCACTACCACGAGACCGGCCGGCCGGAGCGGGCGCTGGTCCACGCCATGCGGTGCCGCAACTGGGAGCTGGCGGTGGCGGTGACCGGCGAGCGGTGGTTCGAGCTGATCGCCTACCACGGCGAGGTCATCCGGTCCGCCCTGCAGGCCATCCCCGAAGAGGCGCTGGCGGGCCAACCGACGGTGCAGGCCGGCCGGGCCC
The DNA here is from genome assembly GCA_035547695.1 of Acidimicrobiales bacterium. Taxonomy (GTDB): domain Bacteria; phylum Actinomycetota; class Acidimicrobiia; order Acidimicrobiales; family RAAP-2; genus DASZUK01. The sequence continues at coordinate 11,470 of DASZUK010000060.1, read as the reverse complement.
TCCTCGCGTTCCCCCGCACCGCGCCGCCGAGGGCCCCGTCCCTCGACGTCCGGCTGCCGGACGACCCGGCCGCCCTGGCCCGCCTGGGCGCGTCCGACCAGGTGGAGGCGGTGGTCCTGGTCAGCACGGCCCAGACCCTGATGCAGCGCGGCGCCGGCCGCTTCTCGGAGGCCCAGCAACTGACCGCCAAGGTGGAGCAGGTGGTGGCCGGCAGCTCGGGGGCGGCGCCGGTGGCCGGCTACCTGCCGATCCTGCAGTTGCAGTGGGGCATCACCCACCTCCTGGCCGGCGCCCTGGAGCCGGCGCTCGCCGACTTCCACGCGTCCTACCACGGCAACGTGCGGAACGGCGTCTCGTTGCTGGCCGGGAACGCGGCCGCCAGCATGGCCCTCCTGGCCGCCTTCGGCGGTGACGCCGACCGGGCGTCGGGTTGGCTGGACCGGGAGGCCGCGTTCCCGGAGCCCACCGTCGACTACGCCGACCGGGTCCGGACCTGGGGGGCGGTGGCCCGTACGCTGGCCGCCGTCGACCGGCTGGACCGGCCGCAGATGGCCGCCGCGGCCGCCGACCTGGGCGACCCCCACCGCATCGACGAGCTGTGGGGGTTCGTGGCCTTCGCCCTGGCCCGCTGCGCCCTGGTGGACGGCGGCCGCGCCGACATGCTGGCCAGCCTGGACGAGATCGAGGCGACGCACCGGCCGCGGTGGCAGGAGGGTGGCATCACCGACCGGTTGTTGGCCACCGTCCGGGCCGAGCTGCTGTTGGCGCTGGGCCACGCCAACCGGGCCCGCGCCGTCCTGCGGTGCCCCGGCCCGGGCGGCGGAGGGGACTTCGCCCCACGGGCGGTGGTGGAGGCCCGGCTGCTGCTGTTGTCCGGACGGCCGGACGAGGCCGCGGTCGTCGCCAGGCGAGAGCTGTGGCGACCCGCCGTCGCCGCCCGGACCCGGGCCGAGCTGCTGCTCGTCCAGGCCGCCGTCCACCTGGCCGCCGGCCGGCCGGCGGAGGCCGCCGCGGCCCTGGCCGACGCCGTCGCCGTCGGCCGGCACCGCGGGCTGCTGCTGCCGTTCGCCACCGTCCCCCGGGCCCTGCTGGAGGCCCTCGCCCCCGACGTCGCCGGCGTCGCCGACCTGCTGGCCCGGCTCGACGCCGCCGGGGTGGCCGCCGTCTACCCCGAACGGGTGGACCTGGTGGCCCTGACCCGGCGGGAGCAGGTGGTGCTGGAGCAGCTCGCCACCCGGCGGACCATCGAGCAGATCGCCGACCACCTGGTCGTCTCCGTGAACACCGTCCGCACCCAGCTACGCGCCGTCTACCAGAAGCTCGACGTCCACTCCCGCGGGGACGCCCTGTCCCGGGCCTACGAATGGGGGCTGCTCGACCGGCCGGGGTGACCGCCCCGGATCGCCGGGACCGTCCCGGACCGCCCGGGGTGGCCGCCCGGGACCCGGGCCGGCGGACCGGGCCTACGGCCTGGACCGGCCGCCGTCGATGACCGCCAGGGTGCACCGGGCCCGGCAGATGTCCCGGCCGGCGTCGTCGGTCAGGGCGATGTCCCAGACCTGGACGGTCCGGCCCTTCCGGATCGGGGTGGCCACGGCGGTGAGGGTGCCGTCGCGCACCGACCGGAGGTGGCTGGCGTTCAGCTCGACGCCCACCACCTGGTGCCCCGGCGGGACCGACAGGGCCGCCCCGTAGCTGGCCGCCGACTCGGCCAGGAGCGCGGACACCCCGCCGTGGAGGATGCCGTACGGCTGGTGCACCTTCCAGGTGACCGGCAGCCGGAGCACCACCCGCTCGCCGGTGGCCTCGACGGTCTCGATCTCCAGCACCTCGCCCACGGTGCCCTGCCCCAGGGCCAGCGGGCCCGGGTCGTCGGCGGTCTCTGAGGCGGTCTCTGAGGCGGTCGGGGCGGCGGGCCGGTCGATCATGGACACGGGAGCCTACCGGCCGCCTGCCGGGCCGGCCCCGGTAGCATCCGCTGGTGCCTTCCGACCTGGTGGACCTGCGGAGCGACACCGTCACCCAGCCCACCCCGGAGATGCGGCGGGCCATGGCCGAGGCCGAGGTGGGTGACGACACATACGGCGAGGACCCCACCGTCAACGCCCTGGAGGCCGCCTACGCCGACCGGGTGGGGAAGCCGGCGGCCCTGTTCGTGCCGTCCGGCACCATGGCCAACCAGATCGCCGTCCGGGTGCAGGCCCCGCCGGGCAGCCTGGTGGTGGCCGGCCGCCGCCAGCACGTGGTGGCCTACGAGCTGGGGGCCGCGGCCCAGAACGCCGGCGTCCAGTTCCACGGCGCCGACGACCGTGGCGGCGTCCTGTCCGCGGCCGAGGTGGCCTGGGCCCGGGAGGCGGCGCAGTACCACCAGCCGGCGCTGTCGCTGGTGTGCGTCGAGAACACCCACATGTCGGCCAACGGCGCCCCCTGGGACCTGGCCGCGCTGCGGGCCGTCCGGGCCGCGGCCGGACCGGTGCCGGTCCACATGGACGGCGCCCGGCTGTTCAACGCCGAGGTGGCCACCGCGGTGCCGGCGGCCGAGATGGCGGCGACCGCCACCACCGTGATGTCCTGCCTGTCCAAGGGGCTGTGCGCCCCGGTCGGGTCGGTGCTGGCCGGCCCCGCCGACGTCATCGCCGCCGGCCGCCTGGCCCGCAAGCGGCTGGGCGGCGGCATGCGGCAGGCCGGCATCCTCGCCGCCGCCGGCCTGGTCGCCCTGGACCGGATGGTGGACCGGCTGGCCGACGACCACGCCCGGGCCGCCCGGCTGGCCGCCGCGGTGGCCGACCGCTGGCCGGACGCCGGCCTGGACCCGGCGGCGGTGCGCACCAACATCGTCGTGTTCTCCCCGCCGTCCCCCGCCACGCTGCTGGACCACCTGGCCGGGGAGGGGGTCCTGGCCGGCATGGTCGGGCCGGGGCTGATCCGGCTGGTCACCCACCACGACGTCGACGACGCCGGCACCGACCGGGCCGTCGCCGCGCTGCGGGGGGCGCCGTGAAGATCCGGATCGGCATCGGCACCGGGGCGGCCGGGCTCGACGGGACCGCCCTGGCCCGGCTGGCCGACGACCTGGTGGACCTGGGGTTCGACTCGCTGTGGCTGCCCGAGATCCTGACCGGCGACGGCGCGGACCCGCTGGTGGGCCTGGCCTGGGCCGGGGCCCACAACCGGCGGCTGAAGCTGGGCACCACCATGCTGCTGCCCGGCCGCAACCCGGTGCGGCTGGCCAAGCAGGTGGCCGCCCTGGACGCCCTGTCCGATGGCCGGTTCCTGGTCACCTTCGTCCCCGGCCTGGCCCAGGGGCCGGAGCGCGACGCCGTCGGGGTGGCCCCGGCCGGCCGGGGGGCCGCCTTCGACGAGGTGCTGCCCCTGCTCCGCCGGCTGTGGGCCGGGGGGCGGGTCACCCACGACGGGCCGGCCGGCCGGTTCGCCGACGTGTCGGTGTCCCCCCTCCCGGTGCAGGACCCCTTCGACGTCTGGCTGGGCGGCCTGGCCCGGTCCACCCTGGAGCGGTGCGGCCGGCTGGCCGACGGGTGGCTGCCGGCCCTCTGCGGCCCCGCCGAAGCGGCCGCCGGCCGCCGGGTGGTGGACGAGGCGGCCGAAGCCGCCGGCCGGGCCATCAGCCCGGAGCACTTCGGGATGAGCATCGGCTACGCCCGCACCGCCCTGGACGACCGGGTGGCCGCGGCGCTGTCCGCCCGGGCCCGGGGGCGCCCCCTGGACGACCTGGTGCCGGTCGGGCCCGACGCCCTGCGGGACCTGCTGCACCGGTTCATCGCCGTCGGGTTCTCCAAGTTCGTCCTCCGGCCCCTGGACCCGCCGGCGGACTGGCGGGAGGAGCTGGAGCACCTGGCCGCCGCCGTCGGCGACCTGCAGACCTGACGGCGACGGTCGGCGGCGGTCAGCGCAGCAGCTCCACGATCCCGGCGATGTCCAGGTCCCCCTGCCCCCGGTCGGCCAGCGCTTCGTACCGTTCCCGGGCCCGGGCGGCCAGCGGCAGGTCCAGCCCGGCCCCGGCGGCCAGCTCCTCCATCAGCCGCAGGTCCTTGGCCCCCAGCACCGCGGCGAACCAGCCGCGGTGGTCGCCGCCGATCACGTCGTCCAGCCGGTTGCCCAGCGCCGGGGCCACCAGCGGGGAGGTGGCCAGGAACCGGTGCAGCACGTCGGGGTCCAGCTCGGCCGCCTGCCCGGTGGCCACCGCCTCGGCCAGGGTGGCGATGCCGGTCATCAGCAGGTAGTTCCCCAGCACCTTCAGGGTGGTGGCCGTGCCGGGGTCGTCCCCGACCCAGCGGTGGGTGTCCGACAGCGCCGCCCACAGCGGCTCCAGGGCGTCGGCCGCGGCCTTCGGGCCGCCGATCAGGTAGGCGGCCTGGCCGTCGCGGACGGCCTGCGGGGCCCCGAAGATCGGGGCCGACAGGGCCCGGCCGCCGGGAACGGCCGCGGCCACCGCCCGGGAGGTGGCCGGGGCCACCGTGCTGAGGTCCACCAGCACCGCGCCGCCCAGCGCGCCGCCGGTGGCCCCCGCCGCACCGCCGTCCGGCGGCACCAGCCCGGCCGTCCGGCCATCGGACCCGAGCACCACGGCGCGGACCGCCGCGTCGTCCGACAGCGACAGCAGCACCGCCGCCGTGCCCGCCGCGGCGTCGGCCGGTGACGCCGCCGACCGCCCACCGGCCGCCACCACCTCGCCGTCCCTGCCGGCGGTGCGGTTCCACACCGCCACCCGGTGGCCCTGGGCCAGCAGCCGGAGCGCCACCGCCCGGCCCATGCTGCCCATGCCGACGACCGCGACGTCCATGTGGACCTCCCTGGCGCCCGGCTCCCCGGGCGATCGACGTGCTCAGTACCGGTAGGTGTCCGGCTTGTACGGCCCGTCCACCGGCACCCCGATGTAGTCGGCCTGCTCCGCGCTGAGGGTGGTCAGCCGGACCCCCAGGGCGTCCAGGTGGTACCGGGCCACCTTCTCGTCCAGGTGCTTCGGCAGCACGTACACCTTGGTGTCGTAGTGCTCCGCCCGGGTGTACAGCTCCAACTGCGCCATGGTCTGGTTGGTGAACGACGCCGACATCACGAAGCTGGGGTGGCCGGTGGCGTTGCCCAGGTTGAGCAGCCGGCCCTCCGACAGCACGATGACGGCGTGGCCGTCCGGGAACACCCACTTGTCCACCTGCGGCTTGACGGTGATCCGCTCGATGCCCGCGGTGGCGGCCAGCCCGGCCATGTCGATCTCGTTGTCGAAGTGCCCGATGTTCCCCACGATGGCCTGGTGCTTCATCTTGGCCATGTCGGCCGCGGTGATGATGTCCTTGTTCCCGGTCGCCGTCACGAAGATGTCGGCGACCCCGACCACGTCGTCCAGGGTGGCCACCTGGAACCCCTCCATGGCCGCCTGCAGGGCGCAGATCGGGTCCACCTCGGTCACGATCACCCGGGCCCCCTGGCCGGCCAGCGACTGGGCGCACCCCTTGCCGACGTCGCCGTAGCCGCACACCACCGCCACCTTGCCGCCGACCAGCACGTCGGTGCCCCGGTTGATGCCGTCCACCAGCGAGTGCCGGCAGCCGTACTTGTTGTCGAACTTCGACTTCGTCACCGAGTCGTTCACGTTGATGGCCGGGAACAGCAGCTCCCCGTTCCGCTGCATCTCGTACAGCCGGTGCACCCCGGTGGTGGTCTCCTCCGTCACCCCCTTGATGCCGTTGGCGATCGCCGTCCACCGGTTGCCGTCCTCCGCCAGGCTCCGGGCCAGCAGGCCGAGGACCACCCCCATCTCCTCCGAACCGGCCGTGGCCGGGTCCGGGACCGCCCCGGCCTTCTCGAACTCCACCCCCTTGTGCACCAGCAGGGTGGCGTCCCCGCCGTCGTCCAGGATCATCGTCGGCCCGCCCTCCCCCGGCCACCGCAGCGCCTGGTCGGTGCACCACCAGTACTCCTCCAGGGTCTCCCCCTTCCAGGCGAACACCGGCACCCCCTTCGGGTCCTCCGGGGTGCCGTCCGGCCCCACCGCCACCGCGGCGGCCGCGTGGTCCTGGGTGGAGAAGATGTTGCAGCTCGCCCACCGCACCCGGGCCCCCAGCGCCGTCAGCGTCTCGATCAGCACCGCCGTCTGCACCGTCATGTGCAGCGACCCGGTGATCCTCGCCCCGGCCAGCGGCTGGGCCGCGCCGTGCTCCCGCCGCATCGCCATCAGCCCCGGCATCTCGTGCTCCGCCAGCTCGATCTCCCTGCGGCCGAAGTCGGCCAGGGACAGGTCGGCCACCTTCCACTGCGGCTGGCCATCGGTGGTGCTGGTGGCGGTGGTCATCGGCGCTCCTCTTGGTCCCGTCTGGTTGGTCCGGCTGGGTTTGGTCCGGCTGGTTGGTCCGAGCTGGTCGACGTACAGGATAGGAGGTGCGGCCGGGGCCGTCGGTGGGCGGGCCCGGGCGGGTTGGGCCCGGGGCGGGTTGACCAGGGGCCCGGCCTGGACCCGGCCGCGGCCTGGACCCGGCCGACCGGAAGTCGGTAGTAGTTTCGGCGGCGATGCGGCTATGCCCGTCCCCCGGACCCGGGGGACGGGGCCACTCCTGCCCACCCCACAGGACGATCGGCATGCGATCCAGCGGAAACCTGAGCGACGAGGCGTCCCGGGCCGCGGTCCGCCGGGCGCTGGGGGCCATCTCCGCTGTCACTCCGGTCGGGATCGTGGCCACGGACGCCGACGGGCTGTCCTGGTACCACAACCAGCGGTGGGAGGACTTCAGCGGCACCCCGGGGCAGTCGCTGCGGGACCGGCCGTGGTACCTGGCGGTGCACCCCGACGACGTCGCCGGGGTGGCCGACCGGTGGGGGCCGGCCGGCCGCCGGCAGGGCCGCTTCGGCGGGTTCCGGGCGGTCGGCGCGGACGGCACCGTCCGGCGCTGCGACGCCGAGGTCGTCCCGATGGTCGGCCGCGACGGTGCCGTGGACGGCTACCTGATCGTCATCACCGATGTCGACGCCGGCGGCCCGGCCGGCGGTCCGGCGTTGTCGGGGGTGCAACTGCTGGACGTGGTCCTGGACCGTTCCCACGACGTCATCACCATCCTCAACCCGGACGGTTCCTGGCGGTGGTCCAGTGGCGCCGCCCTCCGGCTGATCGGCCACCAGGCCGACTTCGACCCGCAGGCCGGCATCTTCGGGCTGATCCACCCCGACGACGTCGACGCCGCCCGGCGGGCCTTCGAGCGGGCCGTCGCCGGGGAGGTGGCGCCGGGCGAGCGGTTCGAGCTCCGGCTGCGGGCCGCCGACGGGTCCTGGCGGTACATGGAGGCCCTGATCGACGCCCTGGTCGACGATCCGGCGGTCCGAGGCGTCGTGGTGCACGCCCGAGACGTCACCGAGCGCCGGCAGGTGCTGGCCGACCTGGAAGCCAGCAACCGGTGGCTGAGCGGCCTGATCGACGGCATGCAGACGGGGGTGGTCCTGGAGGACGACCACCGGGTGGTGGTGCTGGCCAACCAGGCCTTCGTGGACCTGTTCCACCTGCCGCTCCGGCCCCAGGAGCTGCAGGGCCGTACCCTGGCATCGGTCGGCCTGTCCGCCGACAAGGTGATCGTCGACCCTCCCGACGCGGCCGCGGTCATCAAGCAGATCAGGGCCCGGCCCGAGCGGCTGACAGGGGTCCGGTTCACCCTGGTCGACGGCCGTACCCTGGAGTGCGACTTCGTCCCCATGTACGTCAACGGCACCTACCGTGGGCACCTCTCCGCGTACCGCGACGTCACCCGGCAGGCCCTGGCCGAGGCCGAGCAGCAACGGCTGCTGGCGTCCGAGCGGGCCGAGAACCGGCGGCTGGCCGAGATGGACGCCTACCGGTCCGAGTCGCTGGCCGCCGTGTCCCACGAGCTGCGGACCCCGCTGACCTCCATCGTCGGGTACACCCAGTTGCTCCGCAACATGCTGGAGGGCTCCGCCGGGGCGGCCGAGGAGGTGGAGTACCTGGACGCCATCGTCCGCAACGTCGACCGCCTGCTCCGCCTGGCTGGTGACCTGGTCGGCCTGGACAGCCTGGAGTCCCGGGCCCTGCCGCTGACGGTGTCTCCGGTGGACGTCCCGGCCACCCTGCGCCGGGCCCAGCGCACCATGGCCCCCGAGACCGCCGCCAAGGGCATCACCGTGCAGATGGACCTGGCCGACGGCCCCGCCCTGTCCGGCGACGAGGACCGGCTGGCCCAGTTGTTCGAGAACCTGCTGTCCAACGCGGTCAAGTTCACCGCGGCCGGCGGCCGCATCACCGTCCGGGCCGTCCCCATCCCGGGCCCCATCCCGGGGGGCTGGGAGGTCGAGATCGCCGACACCGGCATCGGCATCCCCGACGACGAGCAGGACCTCCTGTTCACCCGGTTCTTCCGGGCCTCCAACGCCCGCACCCGCGGCCTCCCCGGCACCGGCCTCGGCCTGTCCGTCGCCAAGGCCATCGTCGACCGCCACGACGGCACCATCTCCGTCCGATCCGTCGTCGGCGTCGGCACCTCCGTGGTGGTGTCGCTGCGCAGCGTCGACGACGGCGACCGCTGACCGTCCGCGTGGTGGTGTCGCTGCGCAGCGTCGACGGCGGCGACCGCTGACCGTCTGGCCGCTCTCCCGGCTCCGTCTGCCGGGCCGGGTCCTCCGGCTGGTCGGGCTGGTCGGGCTGATCGGGCTGGTCCGGGCTTCGTCGCCGGACTTGTGCCGTCGCTCCTCGGCCACCGCCCATGGGGATGCACCGCCGACCGCCTACGATGGTCCAGCCCCGCCGGGTCCGGTCGGTCCGACGGCGGCACCCATGCAGCCAGCCCCCGTAGCTCAGAGGATAGAGCAGTGGTTTCCTAAACCATGTGCCGCAGGTTCGAGTCCTGCCGGGGGCGCCAAACCAACCAGGGCGCGAACCTTCGGTTCGGGCCCGCCGGGGACCCGGAACCAGGGGACGATGTGGTCCCGGGCGTCCACCCGGACCTCGTGGACGAGGGACTGGAGGAGGGCCTTTCGGTTGGGCACCGAGCCAGTGGCGAAGGCGGCCTCGATGGCAGCCCGCACCGCAGCCAGCTCCTCGGCGCTCGGGACCTCGGCCGCAGCTTGTTCCATCGCCGCCTGCAGCTCGACCCGCCGGCCACGGAGATCGGTGACTTTGGCGGCCAGCTTCTCCAGCCGGGCACCGCACTGGTGCTCGGACAGCGTGCCCGACTCGAAGGCGCCCAGGTAACGCTCGATGGCCTCTTCTGCCTTGGCCACCTCGGCGTCGATGAAGGCCAGCTCCTGCTCGTGGTTGGCCCGCAGGGACTCGGCCCGGACCCGGGTGGCCGCCACCGCCTTGTCGAACAGGTCGGTCTGCTCGTAGGTGCGGCGGGTGGCGTCCAGCATGGTCGCCTCCAGCTGGTCGGCCGGCAGTCGCTCGGCGTCGCAGTATTTCGTTCCGTAGCGCTGGCGGGAGAAGCAGGTGTAGTAGCGGTACCGGTAGCGGTTGCCCACCGCCGAGGTGCCGACGAAGTGCTTCCCGCAGCGAGTGCAGACGACCAGTCCGGCCAGGAGGAACTCCGAGGTGGCCGAGGCCCGCTTGGAGTAGTCCTCCCCCCGCTGGCTCAGGAGTTGCTGGGCCCGGGCGAAGAGCTTCTCGTCCACCAGGTGCTCGTGGGGGCCGTCGTGGAGGGAGCCCCGGAAGTACACCTTGCCCACGTAGACCGGGTTGCGGAGCACCGTGAGCACCGAGGTGTGGCTCCAGGGACGGCCGGCCTTGGTCCGATGACCGGCCTCGTTCAGCCAGACGGCCACCGCCCGGGCGCCCACCCGGGCGTGGGCGTAGCGGTCGAAGATGAGCGGCACCAGCGGCGCCTCATCGGGCTTGGGGACCAAGAACCCCGTGGCCGGGTCGCTGACGTAGCCGAAGGGCCGACCACCACCGCACCAGCCGCCCCGGGCGGCTTTGCGCTCCATGCCGGCGATGACCCGGTCCACGATGGTGGCCCGCTCGAACTCGGCAAAGACCCCGAGCATCTGGACCATCATCCGCCCGGCCGGGGTGGTGGTGTCGAAGGGCTCGGTGGCCGACCGGAAGGCCACCCCGGCCACGTCCAGGTCCTCCAGCAGTTGGGCCAGACCCCGCACCGAACGGGAGAACCGGTCGACCCGGTAGACGAGCAGCAGGTCGAACCGCTTGGCCCTGGCCTCGACCAGGGCTCGCTGGAGGCCCGGCCGGTCGGTGCTCGCCCCCGAGGCCTGGTCGGTGAAGCGCCGGGTCAGCTCCCAGCCATCCTGGCTGGCGATGTAGGAGCCCAGCCGGTCGGCCTGGGCGTCGAGGGAGTAGGGCTGGTGGTCCTCATCGGTCGAGATCCGGGTGTAGGTCGCAACTCTCATCGGCATCCTCTGGTAGCTGGGCAGTGGGGCATCAGGTGGAGCAGACCTCCACTACGGCGGACGATCAAGCGGTTTCCTCCTGTTCGTGCTGGTCCTGGTGGGGGCGCCGGTCGAGGTGCGGGACGAGCAGGTCGACCAACGCGGCTAACGCCGCCTGTTCGTGGGCCTCATCCAGCTCCAGGTAGCGAGCCGGCTGGAGGTCCAGCGGCCGCTGCCGGTGAACCTTGGGGCGCGACGACCCGGCGGCCCGCAGGCCGCGGTGGATATGGGAAGTGGGGTGGTTGGTCATGGGAAAGCCCACGACCGGGGCGCGCCAGCGGACATCAACGCTCCATCGCGGCGCGAAGTCAAGGGGTCCGGCGGAGATTTCTCGGATTTCTTTGGCGGCCGGGCCACTGATGGAAGGTGATGGAAATCTGATGGAGCTGCCGACCCCCCTTGACCAGCGGGTTTGGCCAGGACAGGCAGCCGGGGGCTATTCGGCTTCGTCGGGCTGGTAGAGGGCCGACTTCCAGCCCCAGCCTTCCGGCCAGACGTCGAGTCCGGCCCGGACGTTGCCGTCCGCCCAGATCTGGAGACCGATCATTGGGCCGAAGCCGCCCTGGCCGTCGTGCTCGGCGGCGTAGAGCTGGGCCGATCCGGTGTGGCCGTCGATCTCCGGGAGGGCGACCCGGACCTCGGCGATCGACTTCACCACCTCGGCCACGATGCGCTCGGTGCCGTCCTGGTCGACGATCACCAGGCGCCGGGTGCGGACCTCGTCGGCGGGGGGTTGGGGGTCCTGGGGCATGGGGTCACCTCCTTGGTAGAGGTCCAGAGACGCTCTGGGGGGCCGGGAAGTCAAGGCGTTCCGATCACCGGCGTCACTGCCGAGAATCCATGGAGCACTAGCGCGGCGAGGCCCCGGCAAGAGCCGGGGCCTCGACCACCATCCGGGGTGACTGCCGCTATGCGGCCTTGACCCCTGTTATGTGCCGCTTAAGAGGCCGCGCGGATAGGCGCCAGAGAGGGACCATCCACCGGTCGTCGTGATGGCCCAACTGGGATGTCGGGTGCTACCCAAACCCGACGACCCAGTGGAGGTCCCCCACATCATGCGCGCACTCGAGCCTGAAGTGTT
>DASZUK010000059.1:0-87312 GCA_035547695.1 Acidimicrobiales bacterium | reverse complement strand
GGACGACATGATCGACGTCAACCTGCGCGGCGTCTGGCACACCGCCAAGGCGGCCATCCCGGCGATGATCGAGGCCGGGCGTGGGGGGTCGATGATCTTCACCAGCTCCCTCGCCGGCCTCAAGGGCTACCGGCACCTGGGTGCGTACACGGCGGCCAAGCACGGGGTCAACGGCCTGATGCGGACCCTGGCCAACGAGCTGGCCGAGTTCAACATCCGGGTCAACAGCGTCTGCCCGGGCTCCACCGACACTGCCATGATGTGCAATCCGGTGACCTACCGCCTGTTCCGGCCGGATCTGTCGAACCCGACCAAGGACGACGCCCGAGAAGTGGTCCGGACGAACCAGCTCCTGCCGATGGACCTGATCGAGCCTGTGGACATCAGCGAGCTGGTCCTCTGGTTGGCCTCGGACCTGAGCCGGTACGTCACCGGACTGGCCATCCCGGTCGACGGTGGGCGGATGGCAAGGACGTAGCGACCCGGCCCGTCAAGAGGCCTGTCGGTCCGGTATCTACCTTCTATCGATATATGATAGATCGAATGAGGAGCCGGATGGGGGTCGTGTCCTCGTCCTGGATCACCGGAGTCGGGCGTGTCTGGCCCACCAACGCCTGGGAACGGTGCTCAGAACACGCCTGACGGAGCTCGCCGACAGCTTGTCACGGCGATCCACGAAGGCGTCCTGGACATCCGTACTCATGTATCATATAGTAGTTGTTAACGGCGTAACCCGCTTCGTCCGTTCCCCGAGCCGGGTCAAGTCGAGGAATTGGCGGGGTCGGTAGGGATGTGCGCCGGTCGAAGGGCCGACCTGGCGACCTGCAGATGGGAAACGACCTACAGATGGGGGAAAGAGGTGGAATTGGTGCCTGGAGAGACCTACACCGACGCCCGGTACATGGTGGTGTCGGTCGATGCCCATGTCGGGCCGCCGACCGAGGCGTTTGCCGAGTACTGCCCGGCGAAGTACCGGGACGACTTCGACCTGGCCGTCCGCCGGGCCAAGGAGGCGATGGGGCCGCCGGGACGGACCTTCGAGACGATCGCCAAGAAGGCCCTGGGGCTGAAGTCCGTCGACCCGGCCCTGCTGGCGGCGGCCGAGCGGGCCAACCTGGTGGCGGGCCAGTGGGACCCCGACGCCCGCCGGGCGGACATGGACGCCGACGGGGTCAGCGCCGACGTCATCTTCCACGGCACCCAGAACGGTGAGCAGTTGCCCTTCGTGGCCGATGCCCTGTTCGTCACCAGCTCCGGTGGCAACTCCGAGCTGGAGGCGGTCGGCTGCCGCATGTACAACCGGTGGCTGGTCGACTTCGTGTCCGGCTGCCCGGAGCGGCACGCCGGGCTGGCCTACGTGCCCTGGAGCGACATCGACGCCGCGGTCGAGGAGCTGGCCTGGGCCCGCGAGGCCGGCCTGCGGGGCGTCAACTTCCCGTCTCCCAACCAGAAGCGGCCGTACTACTACGACCCGGGCTACGAACGGTTCTGGGCCGCGGCCGCCGACCTGGAGATGCCGCTCACCACCCACGCCGCCGGCGGGGACCGGTGGGACTACGAGGACGGGGTCCTCGGCCAGGCCTTCCAGATCATGGAGCTCGGCTTCCTGGCCCGCCGGAGCATCTGGCAACTGACCTTCTCCGGGGTGTTCGAGCGGCACCCCAAGCTGAAGTACGTCCTGACCGAGGCCCGGGCCACATGGGTCAACGAAGTCATCCGGGACATGGACTACGCCTACACCGACACCGTCAATCCGGCCCTGCGGGAGCGGTTACCGAGGCTACCGAGCGAGTACTGGATGACGCACTGTTTCATCGGCGGGTCGTTCCTGTCCCACGACGAGGCGGCGCTCTATCCGGACCGGGGGGCGGCCAACATCATGTGGGGCAGCGACTACCCCCACCTCGAGGGCACCTTTCCCTATACCCTGCCGTCACTGCAGGCCACCTTCGCCGGCATCCGGCCCGACTACGTCCGGCCGATGATCGGGCTGACCGCCGCCAAGGTCTACGGCCTCGACGTCGACTACCTCAACCGGCTCGCCGCCCAGATCGGTCCTACTGAGAAGCAGCTCTCGCAGCCGCCCTCGGACCGACCGGGCCCGGAGTACGTCGGCCGCGGGTTCCGGGAGAGCTCGAGCTGGCCCGCCGATGCCTATCCCGGAGCAGAAGCGACCGCTGCCGCGTCCTAGGGTGGGCGTGGTCTTAGGGCGTAGAGCGAGGTGGGTGTGACGGCGTCCGCCGCTGGCAGGTGGGCATCAGGCCCCTCCTCCATGGTGCCGGTAGATCCGAGCTCTATCGTCAATCTCGTCTCGGTCAGCCTTCGAAAATCCATCGTTTCCGGTGGTTTGCCAGCAGGCCAATGCTTCACCGTCAGCGAGCTGGCGGCCCAACTTGGCGTTAGTCACGTGCCCATTCGCGAGGCCCTTCGCCGCTTGGAATCGGAGGGCTTGGTTGACATGCTGCCGACCAAGGGCGGTCGGGTCCGGCCGATGAACCGCGACGACGTCCTCGGCTTGTTTCGGCTACGCCTGAAACTGGAGCCGAGGCTGGCGATCGAAAGTTCGTCTTCGCTGACCGCGGACGACCGAAAGCGGTTGGAAGCGATCCTGGACAGGCTCCACGGTCGAATGATCGTGGGGGAGCGGCTCGATGTGCACCGACAGTTCCACTTGCGGCTGCTCAGGAACGCCATGTCCGACTGGGACTTTCGGATCTGGAATCACGTCTACACCGCCACGGAGCGGTACGCCGGCTTGCGGTTTGCCCTGGAGCATGAGGCGGACGCCGATCGCAGAGATCATATGCCGCTTCTGGATGCGATGAAGTCCGGGTCTGAATCCGAAGTCCGGACGGTAACCGTAGAGCATATTGAGCGCAATAGGCATCACATATTGGCCATGATTGACAATGTCTCCTAGATAACCTGTCGACGTGTCCGCTACGTCATCCCCGATCCGGAGCCCAAGGAGATCGACGATCCTGGGAGGGGCCGAGGGGTGGTGCCAGTGGTGGGAGGCCATCCCGGAGGCCTGAGCCACCGGAAGCGGCGTTCCGCCCAACCATGCCGGACCCGGTACTGTCGGTCCGAGCTCGGCAAGGGGTGCATCGCGTTGGGAAGAGGAAGGCGCATCGTCGCCGCGGTGGGCGGGAGTGCCCTCATGGGCGCCGTCGTCCTCGGCGGTTGCCTGGCCGGAGGGCCCGCCGGAGCGGCGGCCAAGCCGGCAGTCCTGGCCAGTTCGGCTTCGGACGGCTCGACGACGGGCTACTGGGAGGTGTCGGCCGACGGCGAAGTGTACGCCTTCAATGCGCCGTTCTACGGCTCCATGGCCGGCCGGCCGCTCAACGCCCCGATCGTCGGGATGGACCCGACGCCGGACCGTCATGGCTACTGGGAGGTGGCGGCCGACGGCGGGATGTTCGCCTTCGGAGATGCCCGGTTCTACGGCTCCATGGCCGGCCGGCCACTCAACGCGCCGATCGTGGGCATGGAGGCCATGCCCGACGGCGGCGGGTACGTCGAGGTGGCGGCCGACGGCGGGGTCTTCGCCTTCGGCGACGCCCCGTTCTACGGCTCCTACTACACGATCCCGACCCAGGAACTTCCGCTCCTCAATCCCCTCAGGGAGATCCCGGTGGTGGGGATCCCGCTGGCCGACCTGCTGCAGCCCGACCTCGAGGTGCTCGTGAACCTGGGCTACGGGAACCCGGTCGTCGGCTGGGGCACCGGGACAGTCGCCTTCATCGAGGCCGGAAGGCTCCCCGACGGGCCCTTCGTGGGACTGCTCCAGTTGCCGGGAGCGGGGAACGGGTGGGTTCTGGGTGCCAACGGCGGGGTCTTCGCCTTGGGCGACGCCCAGTTCTACGGTTCCATGGGGGGAAGTCGGCTCAACCAGCCCGCGGTGGGGATGGCCGCCACCGCCGACGACGGGGGCTACTGGATCGCCGGAGCCGACGGCGGGGTCTTCGCCTTCGGCGACGCCCCGTTCTACGGGTCCATGGCCGGTCAGCCCCTCGACCAACCCATCGTCGGCATCAAAGCGGCCTAGGGTCAGGTGTCGCTTACCCCTTGATGTAGACGTGGTCGAGGCGCTCGAGATGGAGCCAGGCCCGCTGTCGACTACGGCGAACGACCGACACCGTCCTCGGTCGACAACGAGCTCATCCGTTCCCACCCGGTCCGCCACGACCGGACCCGGGAGGACCCGGGAGGACCCGGGACCACGGTGCACTGGCCAACCCCGGTGGGCGCCCGTACCGGATCAACGCCGCCCGAGAGGTTGGAGGTGTCGGGCACCTACCGGGGTCAGACCGTCGGGGTGGCCCGTCCTGCAGCGCACGGGAGGTCGCATCAGAGAGCACCGCCGTTCCAGCCGCCGGAAAGCGGGGCCGCCTGGATCGAACCGGTACGTCAGGCTCTTCGTGGCGCTGAGAGAGGACGGCATGGTGAACCGAACGGACCAACGGGTAGCGATCGTCACCGGCGCCGCACGGGGTCTCGGTCGGGCCATCGCCCTCCGGCTCTCCGACGACGGCTGGACCGTCGTCGCCTGGGATCGCTCGCCGGACGTGGTGGCGTTGGCGGGGGACCCACCACATTCTCGCCCTTCGGTCGAGCCCGACCAGGTGGACGTCACCGACACGACTGCCGTCACCGGGGCCGTCAACCGGGTCATCGAACGCCACGGCCGGATCGACGCCCTGGTGAACAACGCCGGCTACGGCCTGTTGGGGCCTGACGGCACCAGGCCGGCGCTCGAGGCCATATCCCTGGGCGACTGGAACGAGTTGGTGGCCGTGAATTTGACTGCACCGTTCGTCCTCTGCCGGGAGGTGGTGCCCCACATGACGCGCGCCGGGTCCGGCCGCATCGTGAACATCAGCTCCCGGGCCGGCCGAACCGCGGTCCCGGCGGCCGATGCCGCGTACTCGGCCACCAAGGCCGGTGTCATCGGACTGACCCGCTGCCTGGCGGCAGAGCTGGGCCCTCACGGCATCACGGTGAACGCCATTGCCCCTGGTCGGATCGACACCCCGCAGGCCCGAGAAGCGGCTGCTCAGGTGGTCGAACATGCCGTGGCGAACGTGCCCCTGCGCCGGGTCGGACGGCCGGAGGAGATCGCCGCAACCGTTGCCTTCTTGCTCTCCGACGGCGGCGGCTACCTCGACGGGGCCGTGCTCGACGTGAACGGCGGCGCCTTCATTGGCTAGGGCGAGGGAGGGTGTATGACCGAGAGCAATCGGGCTGCCGGAGCGGTTGACCGTCCGGCCGATCCACGGCTGCCGATCACCGTTCGGGGCAGGAAGGCCGTTCTCGACGCGTCGTGGTGCATCGACTGTGACTTGGTGACCATCCTCCGTTCCTACCGGTGCGCCCGGTGTGGAGGTGAACTGGCACCGACGACGATCTCGGGCGAAGGGAAGCTCTGGTCGTGGACGGTGGTGCGGATACCGGTCGTCGACCGACAGCCTCCGTACACGCTCGGGTACGTCGATCTCAAGGACGGACCCCGTCTGCTCTGCCACATGGTGGACGGCGACGGACGGGGTGGAGAGGTCCGAGGCCTCGGCACCGGCGATGCGGCAACGATCGTCGGCGTGAACGACCTGGGGGACCCGGTCGCCACGACCGCCAGCCAAGGAACAGGACCTGTATGAGCGCCGTCATCAGCGGAGTGGGTACGTCGTTCTTCGGCAAGCAGGCGCCGGCGGCTCCGGAACTGGCGGCGACGGCCATCGACGAAGCCCTCACCGCCGCCGGTATCGGCCGCGGCGACGTCGAGCAGGCCTTCGTCGGTAACGTCTTCGGCGGCCCCGGTATCGCCCAGCAGGTCCTGAGGGCCGCCGGCATCGCCGGCATCCCGGTGCTCAGGGTCGAACAGGCATGTGCCAGCGGGACCACGGCACTCCATCTCGCCCAGGAGGCGGTCCGTTCCGGCCAGGCCACCACGGTGCTCGCGCTGGGCGTGGAGAAGATGTCCGACCGCATCCGTGGGGCCATCCCGCCCGAAGCCGACGACGAGGAGGGCCGTACCGGGATGCCGCTCCCCGGGATGTACGCCATGAGCGCCAGGCGCTACCTCGACCTCTACGGGGTCACGATCGAGGATCTGGCCATGGTCTCGGTCAAGAACCACCGGCACGCCATGGCGAACTCGCGGGCCCAGTACAGCGGCTCGTTCACGGTCGAAGACGTGCTCGACAGCAGGATGATCGCCGATCCCCTCACCCTGCTCCAGTGCAGCGCCATCGCCGACGGGGCGGCCGCCGCCGTCGTGCAGGCGCCGGCGGCGGTGGCCGGAGGGGCGTCACCTGTCGGGATCCGATCGTCGGCCTGGGTGGGCGGTGGCCTCTGGCCGTCCGGAACGGACCACGTCTGGAATTTCGAGCTCATCGAGGCGACCGCCGCCAAGGCCTATGCCGAGGCCGGCGTGCGTCCTTCCGACGTCGACGTCCTGGAGGTCCACGACGCCTTCACCATCGGCGAGCTGGTGACCCTCGAGGCTCTCGGCCTGGCCGATGTGGGCAAGGGCCACCACCTCCTCCGAGACGGGCAGACGTTCGTGGGCGGCCGCCAGCCGGTGAACCCGTCCGGTGGGCTCCTGTCCCGCGGCCACCCGATCGGTGCGACCGGGCTGGCACAGGTGGCGGAGGTCTACTGGCAGTTGACCGGTCAGGCCGCCGGACGCCAGGTGCCGGGGGCCCGTCTCGGGCTGGTGGAGACGATGGGGGGCAACATGTCCGGGCTGTCGGGGAACGGCTGCGTCGTCCTGCTGCTCGAGGGTGCCCGACGGTGACTCCACCGGCAGGCTTGGCTCAGGTCGTCGGCTCGGTCGGCGTGAACCGGAACACCCTTTCGGCGTTGCCGCGGAGGATCTTGCACTGGACCTCGGGTGCCAGGTGGGCGACCCGGGCGGCAGCGACGGCGTAGCTGTCCGGCCAGGTGGTGTCCGAATGGGGGTAGTCGGTCTCGATCATGACGTTGTCCTCGCCGATCATCGCCAGGTTGCCGAGCCCGTGGACGTCGTCGATGAAGCAGCCGTAGATGTGATCGAGGTAGTCCCGGCGGACGTCGAGGTCCATGAAGTCGACGGCTGCAGGGGCCTCGCCGGCCCGTCCCACCTCCAGGCCGCCGGAGAACCCCACGCCTCGGGAAGCCCAGAACCGCTGCTTGTCCAGGACCTGTTCGGCACGTTCGAGGAAGTAGGGGATCCAGCCGATCTCACCCTCTGACAGGACGATCCGAAGTTTCGGGAACCGCTGGAAGTTGCCGCTGAACAGCCAGGACAGCATCGTCGCCGCCGTCCGGCTGGCCCCGAACGCCAGGTTCGCCAGGAACGGCGCTCCTTCGGCCACCGCCGGGGTCGTCGACGAGGAGCCGACGTGGATGGCCACCGCGATGTCGGTCCGCTCGGCGGCGGCGAAGACGGGGTCCCAATACCTGGAAGGGTCGTGGATGCTCGGAAGGCCCAGCGGTGAGGGATCCTCGGAGAAGGCCACGGCCCGCGCTCCCCTGGCAGCACAACGCTCGATCTCCCGCGCCGCCTCGGCGGGATCCCACAGGGGGAGGATGATCAGAGGGATGTACCGTCCGGGCGCGGCTGCGCACCACTCGTCGAGCATCCAGTCGTTGTAGGCCCGCACGCAGAGGAGCGCCAACCGGCGGTCGCTCGCCTCCCAGAAGATCTGCCCGCAGAAGCGGGGAAACGACGGAAAGCACACCGAGGCAAGTATGCCGGCCCGGTCCATGTCCTCGACCCTGGCGATCGGGTCGTAACAGCCCGGGCGCATCTCCCGGTAGGAGAGCGGTTCGGGGCTGAAGTCCTCGCGGCGCCGGCCGACCGTCGCCGAGAGGCCGTTGGTCGGCACCACCCGTCCCTCGTACACCCAGGCCTCGCCGTCGGGACCGTCCACCATCCGGGGCCCGTCCTGGCGGTCCTTGGCCGCCAGCCGATCGGTCCACACGTGGGGTGGCTCCAGCACATGGTCGTCGACCGAGATCAACCATCCGGAGGGCTGCGTTTCTGGAGCCATCTCACCCGCTCTCAGACCGTCGACCGGCCGGGCCTCACCGTGGGTGCCCGCTCAGGACCCGAAGCGCAGGACGCCGCGCACGTTGGCCCCCGAGGCCAGGTCGTCGTAACCGTTCTGCACCTCGTCCAGCGAGTACTCCTGCGTGACAAGGGCATCCACGTCCAAGAGGCCCACCCCGTACAGGCGCAGCAGCTTGGGCACCTGGACCCGCGGGCTGCAGGAGCCGAACACGGTGCCGAGAAGCGCCTGGTTGTACATGGCGAACCGGTTGAGGCCGAGCTCGACCTGGTGCTGGGCCGCCGGGGCGATGGCGGTGACGACGATCCGTCCGTCCTTGGCGGCGAGCTGGCTCGCCGCGCCGATCAGCTCTCCTGTCAACAGCCCCGGCGTGAGGACCACGACCTCGGCCATGACGCCCCAGGTCAGGTCGTTCACCACGGTGGCAGCTTCGGCCATGGACGCCGCTCCGTGGGTGGCCCCGATGCGCATGGCCCGGTCGACCTTGGAGGGAAGGAGGTCCACCGCCACGATGACGCTCGCTCCGGCGAGCTTCGCCCCCTGGATGGCTCCCGACCCGACGCCACCGCAGCCGACCACGACCACCGTCTCCCCTGGTTCGACCTTGGCCCGGTTGACGGCCGATCCGTAGCCCGTCGAGATGCCACAACTGATCAGCGCCGCCGCCCGCAGTGACGCGTCGGGATCGATCTTGATCCAGGACGCCTCGCTGGCCAGCGCCAGCTCCGAGAAGGTGCCGACCTGGCCCATCCGGTTCACCCGCTTCCCCTCCAGATGATGGCGCCACTGCCCGTCGCTCACCATGGGACCAGCGAGGATGCTCGCCCCCTTGTCACAGAGGTGCTGCCGGCCCGACGCACACCACCGGCAGTAGCCACATGCCGGAACGAACGAGGCGGCCACGTGGTCACCCACGACGAGTGTCTCGACGCGCGATCCCACCTCGACCACGATCCCGGCCCCCTCGTGACCACCGATCATGGGGAACATCGACTCGACCCCGTAGGCAGCGAGGACCTCGGGTGGACGGACCATGTCGCCGGTCCGGAGGTGCTCGTCCGAATGGCACATTCCGGCGTAGGCCATCTGTACCAGCACATCGTGGGGCCCGGGCGGATCGACATCGATCTCTTCGACCTTCCAGGGCTCGTGGACTCCGGAGCACACCGCGGCTCGCGTCTTCATCGGTTTCCTCCTCCTGATCCGGGCTTGTCCGTCCAACGGCTACTCGGACGCATCGAAACTCCAGTCGCTGCTGCGATCGCCACCACCGGAAGAGGGCTCACGCTGACATGCCAGGAAGTCCACGATCGTCCCGTTGAAAGCGTCGTTGTGGTCGCCCACCACCATGTGCCCCGCCCCGGCGATGTCGACGTACGCCGCGTGAGGGGCCAAACGGAGGAACTCCCGTGCCGCGTCGTCGCTGATGAGATCG
Source organism: Acidimicrobiales bacterium (assembly GCA_035547695.1). Classification (GTDB taxonomy): domain Bacteria; phylum Actinomycetota; class Acidimicrobiia; order Acidimicrobiales; family RAAP-2; genus DASZUK01. The sequence goes on along the minus strand of DASZUK010000059.1, from coordinate 77,826 downwards.
CTCGACCGCCCACGCACCAGCAGCATGGGAAGGTCGACCCGCCCGGCCGCCAGGGCGATCTCCGTCTCGTCCCGGGTCTGCGCACCGCTTCCGCCCGGCGGTTGAAGCCGGTCGACCAGCCGGGGATCCCAGTGCCACACCCACCGCCCGTCGTCTCGCAGCCGAAGGTTCTTCTGCAGGCCGCTGGTGTCTTTGGACCGTTGGCGGGCAGGGTTGAAGCGCTGCAGGGCGTCGGCCGCCTCGTCCAACGATGCGAAGCCGTTCTCGACGTGCTCGTTCATGAAGGTGGTGATCCGCCTCGCACCTTCCAGGGCCACCCGGGGCCCGATGTCCACGAGGACCAGGGCCCGGGCCAGCCGCTGGTCCTCGGCGGCGGCGAGCAACGACGCGATCCCCCCCAACGAGGCCCCGACCAGGGCCGGAGGTCGGTCGACCTGCCGGGCCACGGCATCGACGTCGCGTGCGAAGGCGTCGTTCGAGTAGTCGCCATCGGGAACCCAGTCGCTGTCGCCGTGGCCTCGTTGGTCGATCGTGACGGCCCGCCATCCGCCTGCCGCCAGGGCGAGGAAGGTCGTGCGCCAGGAGTGCCGGGTCTGGCCGATGCCGGGGAAGAGAATGACCGGAGGATCGGCAGGGTTCCCTGCGACCTCCCCCACCAGGCGGTTCCCGTCGGCTCCCCGGAAGGCGCGCCGTTCCGGAACGGGCGCGGCACCAGGCGTTTGCACACCGGGCAGCGTTGTCGGTGGAGCGGGGGACCGCAGGCGTCGGTTCCGGCGGCTGGAACGCCGACCGGGGTCGACCGACGACGGATGCGTGCGCTCGGCCTCGGGTGTTCCAAGGCGCGGAACCGTCGCCGTCGGCGACGAGCGACGGCGACGACAATGACCTCCGTGGGGCGGCCGAGGTGGTAGACGGGGCGTTGCAGCGGCTCATCGACCAAGAGGCGGTCACTCGGTTGGTCCTCACCTGGATGGACGGGATCGACACCCGGTCCTACGACGCCGTCCGGTCGGCGTGGGCCGACGAGCAAGAGGTCGAGTTCGTCGGGTTCCCGGCGGGAAGCCCGCTCTCGTCAGGGCGCTACGAGACGGATCGCCGGACCCACGGACTGATCGCCATGATCAGCCAGTTCTCGTCTACGCAACACCTCAACACGAACCACCTGGTCACCGTCGAGGGTGATCGGGCGACGTGCAGTTGCTACGTCCTGGCCACCCACCACATGGACATCGAGCGGGGAGAGCCCTGGTCGACGATCGGTGCCCGGTACGACCTGGAAGCGGCACGCCTCGAAGGAGCCTGGAAGCTCACGAAGCTCAGATGGACCCGGCTGTGGTCGTCCGGCAACGACGGGCTGTGGGCCGAAGCCGCCCGACGCATGGCCGCCGGCCGGCGGGACGCAACCGGCGCCGGAAGCGCCTGAAGGGACGGCCGACGGTGGAGTACGCCCCCCTCGGGAACACCGGGGTCTTCGTCTCGAGGCTCTCCCTCGGTGCCCTGACCTTCGGAAGCTCGGGGGCCGGCGACATGTACGACAAGATCGCCGGGTTGGACCAGGAGGCGGTGACCGGTCTGGTCGAACGGGCGCTGGCGGCCGGTGTCAACCTCATCGACACGGCCAACGTCTATTCGGACGGGCAGTCCGAGCGGATGGTCGGCCAGGCTCTCCGTGATCTGGCGGTCGATCGGTCGAGCGTGCTGGTGGCCACCAAGTTCTTCGGCCGTTGCGGGAGCGGGCCCAACGACATCGGGGGCAGCCGCAAGCACATCGTGGACTCCGTCGACCGGAGCCTGTCCCGGCTGGGGCTCGACTTCATCGACCTCTACCAGATGCACGGTCAGGAGAACGTGGCGGCCGAGGAGGAGTACCTCCGGGCCCTGGACGACCTCGTGGCGGCCGGCAAGGTCCGGTACGTCGGGTGCTCCAACTGGCAAGCCTGGAAGCTGATGAAGGCCCTCGGGGTCTCGGCCTGGCGCGGGTGGGCCCGCTTCCAGAGCGTGCAGGGGTACTACTCGATCGCCGGACGCGACATCGAACGCGAGGTGGTCCCGCTACTGGAAGACCAGGATGTGAGCCTCCTGGTGTGGGGCGGGCTGGCCTGGGGATTGCTGTCCGGGAAGTACGCCCGGGACGGTACGTCGCCCACGGCGGGCCGCCTGAGCCAGGTCGACTACCCTCCGGTCGACCGCCAACGGGCCTGGACGTGCATCGACCGCATGCGGGTGATCGGGGAGGAGCATGGCGTCTCCGTGGCCAGGGTGGCGCTGGCCTGGATACTGTCGAAGCCGTTCGTGACGTCGCTCATCGTCGGGGCGAAGAGCCTCGACCAGCTCGAGGACAACCTGGCCGCCCTCGAACTGGAGCTGACCGGTGCCGAACTGGCCGAGCTCGACCAGGTCAGCGCCTTGCCGACCGAGTACCCGGGCTGGGCGGTCAACCTCATGGGACGCACCCGGTGGCCCGAACCCGACGGTGCCGTCCCGGACCTCGGCGACCGGCTGCGGGGCGCCGCCGACGCGCCCTGAGGCCCCGGTGCGGCGCTGCCGGCACTCAGCGGCCCGGCACGGCCGGGGTCCTCGAAAGGCGGCCGGGAACGGGTGGGTCCCCCACGTCCGTGGCATCCTGGGGACCGTTCCATCAGGGGGAACGACGGGTCCCCCGTGCAGGTGCCGGCCGGCTTCCATGGGGGTCAGTACGCACGGAGGCCGCCGAGGTGAGCCGCCGGCCCCGATGGGTCGGGCACGGCTCGGCAGTTGGCGTCGGCGGCTGTCCGGAAGGATGAGGGAATGACTCGATACGGTGACCTTGGGAAGACGGCTCTCGAAGAGCGCACGCTCAAGGCCGTCCTCGAGCGGGCACTCGAGAACGCCCCCGATGTCGTCGCCGTTCGCGATCCCGACCGGTCCATGACCTACGCCGAGTTGTGGGAGGCGGCCCGACATCTGGCCGGCGGGTTCCGGAGCGCCGGCGTGGAGCGGGGCGATCGTGTGGCCATGGTGCTCGGCAGCCACCTCGACAACGTGCTGACCTGGGTCGCCCTGAGCCTGCTCGGTGCCGTCGAGGTTCCGGTCAACACCAGCTTCAAGGGCGAGATGCTCGCCTACATCGTCAACAACTCGGGCGCCCGGCTGGCCGTGGTGGACCGGGCACTGGGGGACACCTTCCAGGAGGTCGCCGCCGACCTGGCCAACGTCGAGTCGGTCGTCCTCCGAGGACCGGTCGGCGACGGCCCGGTCGACGCGGCCGGTCGTGCCGCCCGTCGCACGTTCGAGCTCGCCGAGCTCGCCGAGCACGCCCCCGCGGACCCGGTGGTCGTGGACCCATGGGACCTGTTGGGCATCATGTACACCTCGGGCACCACTGGGCGGTCCAAGGGCGTGCTCGCTCCACACGCCCACGCCTGGAACCACGCCAGCGGGGTCGGGACCACCGAGCCCGGCGACGTCCGGTTCGTCGTCCTCCCGCAGTTCCACATCGCCGGGCAGTGGGGTGGCGTCTACCGCGCCCTCCTCGCCGAGGCGACGGCCTACGTGGCACCGGGCTTCCACGTCAGCACGTTCTGGGAGGAGATCCGGTCCGTCGGCGCCACGACGACCCAGCTCGTCGGGACCATGGCCGCCTTCCTGGCCGCTCAGGACCCGACGCCGGCCGAGGTCGACAACACCCTGCGGGAGATCCACATGATCCCCGTCGTGCCCGACGTCGAGGCCTTCGCCGAGCGGTTCGGCGTGTCGGTGGCATCGGGGTTCGGCAACACCGAGGTGGGGACGGTCCTGGCCAAGACGGACGCCGTCCACGAGCCCGGGCTCGGCTCGGTCCGGGAAGGGTACGTCGTGCGGATCGTCGACGAGCACGATATGGAGGTACCCCAGGGCCAACCGGGCGAGTTCGTCGTTCGGGCGGAGCTCCCCTGGACCACGATGGCCGGGTACCTCGACGAGCCGGAGAAGACCGCCGAGGTCCTGCGCAACGGCTGGCTCCACAGCGGTGACGCCGTCTACCAGGACGTGGAGGGCCACTTCTACTTCGCCGACCGGGTTGACGACGCCATCCGACGACGGGGTGAGAACGTGTCCTCGCTCGAGGTCGAGCTCCACGTGAACCAGCACCCGGCGGTCCTCGAATCGGCCGTGGTGGCCGTTCCCAGTGAATACCTCGAGGACGAGATCAAGGCGGTCGTCGTCCTCCGAGAGGGTGGTGCGGCGAGCGAAGAGGACCTGTTCCTCTTCCTCGCCGATCGATTGCCCTATTTCATGGTCCCTCGGTACGTGGAGCTCCGGTCCGAGCTGCCCAAGACCCCGACGGCCAAGGTGCGCAAGGCCCGGCTCCGCGAAGACGGGCTCGGCGGCGCCTGGGACAGTCAGGCCGCCGGGTTCGTGGTCAACCGGTCCGGCCTCACCACCCCGCAGACGGCGTAACGATCCCCGCATGGCCGCAGATGAGCTCGCCTACGTCGACGCGGTCGGCCAGGCCGACCTCGTCCGCTCCGGTACCTGCACGCCGGCCGACCTCGTCGAGGGCGCGGCGGCGCGCATCCGGCGGCTGAACCCCCTATTGAACGCCCTGGTGCACGAGTCCCTCGAGCGGGCGATGGAGGAGGCGCAGCGTACGGCACTCCCCGACGGCCCGCTGCGGGGAGTCCCCTTCGCCTTCAAGGACGTGCTCGGACAGACGGCGGGGGATCCCTACCACGCCGGGATGCGGCTGTTGCAGCAACGCCGGTGGACCGCCCAGCACGACAGCTACCTGGCCGCCGATCTCCGTCGGGCCGGCCTGGTCTTCGTCGGCCGGACCAACGTCCCGGAGCTGGCCGGCTCGGTGACCACGGAACCCCTCGCCTACGGCCCGACGAGGAACCCATGGAGCACCGGGCACTCGGCCGGGGGATCGAGCGGCGGTTCGGCGGCAGCCGTGGCGGCCGGGCTGGTCCCGGCCGCCCACGGCAACGACATGGGCGGGTCGATCCGCCTGCCTGCCAGCCAATGTGGCCTGGTCGGCCTCAAACCGTCCCGTGGCCGTACCTCGACCGGGCCGGACTTCAACGACTACTGGTCGGGTTCCACCCATGAGGGCGTCCTCACCCGATCGGTGCGGGACACGGCGGCCTTCCTCGACGTGATGGCCGTGCCGCACCCCGGTGACTATTTTGTCGCGCCACCGCCCTCCGCCTCGTTCTCGGCCCTGATGGCCCGGGAGCCCGGCCGGCTGCGGATCGGGCTGCGCACCGACCTGCCGGGCAGCGGTCGGCCGGCGCATCCCGACCATGTCCGGGCAGCCGAGTCCGTGGCTCGCCTGTTGGAGGACATGGGCCACCGCCTCGAAGCCGCATGGCCGGGTGCCCTCGACGAACCCGAGGTGGAGACGCTGCAGTACCAGTTGATCGGCGTGGCGTTCGCTCGGGAGCTCGACCGTTGGGGGGAGGTCCTCGGCATGCCGGTCACCGCGGACGACGTCGAGCCGAACACCTGGCGGTTCGCCGAGATGGGGCGCCCCCTCTCTGCTGCCGCCTACGTGGAGGTCCAGGAGAAGGTGCAAGCCCATGGGCGTCGGCTCAGCTCGTGGTGGACGGAAGGGTACGACCTCCTCATCACCCCGACCACCAGCGACCCACCGCCCGCCATCGGCCTCCTGGCGCCCCTGGCGGTACAGCCGCCGCGACTGAGCAGGGACCTCACGGCCTTCCTCCGACCCTGGAACATCACCGGCCAACCCGCCATCTCGCTGCCGATGGCGTGGGGCGAGACGGGACTGCCCGTCGGCGTCCAGCTCGTCGCCGCCTACGGGAGGGAGGACCTGCTCCTTCAGGTCGCCCACCAGCTCGAACAGGCCAGCCCCTGGCGGGACATGCGGCCTCCGGGGCTCGACTGACGGCGGGGGATCGGGCCCTGGTCAGGGCCACCGGTCTGCCGCCGCCGAGGGAGTGAAGTGCAGGGCCGACGGCGCGTGGCGCGCCGCCGGCAGCGCATAGAGGGACTCGATCATCGCCCGCAACCCCGGATAGCCGGCGACCAACCCTGCCACCTCGGCGTCGTCTGCCGGGATGCCGGCCGCGGCGAGGAGGGCCCGGACCGTTGTCGGAGAGGTCATCGGCCCGCCCCGTGGCCGACGGCGGAGAGCGGCGGCAGCCGCCGGTGCCAATCGGTCACCTGCTGGTAGGCGTCGGCCACCGCCAGGAGCGGCATCTCGCCGAACAGCCGGCCGGCCAGTTGGAGCGAGACCGGCAGCCCCCCGGCAGTGAACCCCATCGGGAGGGCCACCACGGGATTGCCGGCCGCGTCCCAGTAGGGCGTGTGGACGTGACGGAACACCGAGTCCACTCCGAGCTGGGCGTCCAGGACCTCGTAGGGGGGAGCCCCGGTCGCCGCGGTGGGCATGGCCACCACGTCGACCCCGCCGAACAGCGACTGCAACGCCGGGAGGGTGGCCTGCCGCACGCGCTGTGCCTGGACGTAGTCGGCGCCGGAGATCAGCGCCCCCTGGGCGATCGTCCGACGGGTGGCGACGAAGTAGTCGTTCCAGCGAGATTGGATGTCGGGCCGGTGGTAGGCAAGGGCGTCGGCCAGCATGGTGACCACCGTCGCCGCCACCATCTCTTCGAAGTTCGGCAGCGCCACCTCGGTCACCGTCGCCCCGAGGTCCTCCAGCTCGGCCACTGCGAGATCGAAGCACTCGAGGACGGCCGGATCGCCGTCGTCCGGGAAGTGGTGCGTCCGGTCCACCCCGATCCGGATGCCGGCGAGGGTGCCGGCGTCCATGCCGGCGGAGAAGTCGGGTACCGGGACGTCGGCACAGTCCGGATCGCCGGGGTGGTACCCCGCCATGGCCTGGAGGAGCAGTGCGCAGTCCCGGGCGGACCGGGCCATGGGGCCGACGTGGTCGAGGCTGAAGCCGAACGGTACGCACCCTGCCTTGGGGACACGTCCGTACGTGGGCATGAGCCCCGTCACGCCGCAGTAGGCGGAGGGCAGGCGGATGCTGGCGCCGGTGTCGGTGCCGAGGCCACCCAGGAAGAACCCGGCGGCCACGCCATTGGCCGTGCCCGAGCTCGACCCCCCGGGCCAGGTGCCGGTGTCCCAGGGGTTCCGAGGGAGGGGGAACGGCTTCGTCGGATCGGGAGCACCGATGGCGAACTCCATCGTGGTCACCTTGCCGGTGATGACCGCCCCCGCCCTCCGGAGCCGGGTGATCACCGGGGCGTCCCGGCCGGCTCCCCACCGAGGATCGAGGACCAGGCTGTTCGCCGTGGTCGGCCCCTCGGCCACCGCGATGATGTCCTTCACGCCGAGCGGGATGCCGTGGAGCGGACCGCGGTCGGTCCCGCTCGCCAGCTCCCGGTCGGCCAGGGCGGCGGCGGCCAGGGCCTGCTCGTCGAAGCGGGCCAGGTAGCTGCCGATGGTGTCGTCGTACGCATCGGCCCGGGCCAGCACCGTGGTGACGAGGTCGGTCGCGGTGCGGGTTCCTCCCCGGATCTCCTCGGCTGCCTCGACGATGGAGAGCGGGACCTCCGTCACAGCGTGAGGTTCCGTCCCTCGCGCTCGCCGGGGGTGAAGGTGACCGGCATCTGCTCCCAGCCGTTGACCGTGCCCAGGCGCTCGTAACGGTGGGCCGCTCCCGGGACCACCTCGAAGTCGGGGAGGCGCCGCAGGACCTCGGTCACGACGTGCTTGTACTGCGTCCTGGCCAAGTTCGAGCCGAGGCACCGGTGGATCCCGATGCCGAAGGCGCAGTGGCGATTGGGGAACCGGTCGATCTGGACCTCGTCGGCCGCCTCGAATTGGCTGTCGTCCCGGTTCGCCGAGGCCCAGGCGAGGAGGACCCGGTCGCCGGGGTGCATCTCGACCTCGCCGAGCGACACGTCGCGGGTAACGGTCCGGGCCAGGGCCTGCACCGGGGTGAAGACCCGAAGGAACTCCTCGCAGGCGGAGTCGATCAGGGAGGGATCCGCCTGTAGCCGCCGTCGGTCCTCCGGGTGCTCCGACAGGTAGTAGAAGGTGTTCGACATGAGGGCGGTGGTGGTGTCGACCCCGCCGGCCAGGGTGATGAACATCAGTTCCAGGAGCTCGTCGTCGCGGAACGGGTCCCCGTCGGCAGGGTGCTGGAGCAGGTAGGTCACCATGTCGGCCGTCGGCTCACGCCGGCGCAGGTCGATCTGCTGTTGGAGCCGTCCGAGGATCCACTTGATGTCGTTGAACACCGGCTCGAATGTCGGTTGGTCGCGCTGGATGTAGACCATCTTGTGGATGGGGTCGGCGAAACGCTCCCATTCGTCGCGAGGGAGCCCGAGGAAGTCGAGCGTGACGATCGCCGGGATCGGGTTGGCTAGCTGGAGCACCAAGTCGGCTCGGCCGGCTTCGATGAAGCGGTCGATGAAGTAGGTCGTCAGCTCCGCGATCCTGGGCTTCATCCGCTCGACCGCCGTCGGCGAGAGGAGGGGGTTCATGGCGCTGCGGATCCGCTTCCACGCCGGCGGGTCCAGCTCGTCCAGCGAGAGGTGGGTGGCGGGGTTGGGGGGGATGGACAGGCCCCCTCCGCCGCTCCCCGGTCCGTCGACGTCCCGTGTCGAGGAGAAGGTGCCGTGGTCCCGGGCCGCCTTGACGATGTCGTCGTATCGCGACAGCACGTAGTAGCCGCCGTACTTGTCACTGTGGACCACCCCACCGGACTGGCGCAGTGCCCGGTACGAGCAGGCCGGGTCGGCGGCATGTGCCAACGAGTGATGGTCGAACTGCGCCTCTCCGTCCGTCGGTGCGTTGGCGGTATCGGTCATCGTGGCCCCTCCTCCGTCTCGCCGGCCTCCGGTCCGCCGCCGGCGTCCGCCTCTCCGGTCTCGAGGATCGCGATGGCCCCCTCGGGACAACTGAGGACGGCGCGGCGTGCGGCCTCGTGCAACCCCGCAGGAACCGGGTCCGCCAGTACGTACGAGTGGCCGTCGTCGTCCCGCAGCCCGAACAGGTCGGGGGCGGCGAGGGCACAGAGCGTGTGCCCCTGGCAGAGGTCGTTGTCGACGATGATTCGCATGGTCCTCCCCGACAGGCTTGGTGCGGAGACACTCGCCCGACGCCGGCGAGGCTAGGAAAGGTCGGGTCCCGGTGCCTGCCGTCGTTCCGGTCCGTGGAATGGGCGGGCCACCCGGAGGAGACGTCGACGTTCGGGTGGGCGGAACCGGCCCGGGTGGACACCTCCCGGAGTCGGCTATTGCTGGTTGAACATCCGAGAGAGAGGGGCCGGGCACGATGGCGATCGACTTTGCGAAGGATCTGCTGCCGAGCTATCTGATCGCCGGCGGGCAACGCCTCTCCTCGAGCAGTGGGGGCGTCTTCGACCATGTCAACCCGGCGACGGGGAAGGTCCAGCAGTCGTTGCCGTTGGCCGGTCCGGCCGAGATCGACGCCGCGGTTGCCGCCGCCCGGGAGGCATTCCCGGCCTGGCGGCGATGGGCCCCGACCGAGCGCCGGCGGGTGCTCTTTCGGCTGGCCGAGCTCATCAGGGAACAAGGCGAGGATCTGGCCACCGTCGTCTCGCTCGAGATCGGTCTGCCGATCTCGCAGGCGCCGCGTCTGGCCGGGACGGCCGTCCGCTGGCTGGAGGAGGCAGCCGGCTGGACCGACAAACTGTACGGCGACGTCGTCCCCTTCGGAGCCGGCGAGGAGTTCGCCTACACGGCGCTGGAGCCCGTGGGGGTCGTCGGCGTCATCGCCACCTGGAACGGCTCTTCCGGCGCGTTCGGAATGGCCGCCGGACCGGCCCTGGCCGCCGGGTGCTGCGTGGTGATGAAGCCGTCCGAGCTGGCGCCCTTCGGCATGATCCGCATCGGGGAGCTGGCACTCGAGGCCGGGGTCCCGCCCGGGGTCGTCAACATCCTGCCGGGCGGTCCAGAGGCGGGCGACCGGCTGGTCCGTCACCCCGACGTCGACAAGGTGGCCTTCACCGGCAGCCCGGCCACCGGAAAGCGGATCGCCGCCGCCTGTGCCGAGTCGCTGCGGCCCTGCCTGATGGAGCTCGGGGGGAAATCGCCGGTGATCGTGTTCGACGACGCCGACCTGGACGCCGCCGCCGGCCGGGCCATGTCCGTCACCTTCAATGCCGGCCAGGTCTGCACCTTCGGGTCGCGGCTGCTCGTGCACTCCTCGGTCTACGACCAGATGGTCGAACGCATCGCGGCCAACCTCGACACCGTCAAGCAGGGTGATCCGTTCGATCCCGAGACCACGATGGGCCCGGTGATCAACCGGTCGTCCTGCGACCGGATCATGGGGATGATCGAGCAGGCCAAGGCCGCCGGCGCAGGCGTCGTGGCCGGAGGACGGCGCAGGGACGGGGCTCTGGCCGAAGGGTTCTTCATCGAGCCGACGGTGTTGGCCGTCGACAACGACGCCGAGATCGCCCGCACCGAGGTCTTCGGCCCGGTGGTCTCGGTCATCCGCTTCGACGACGACGAGGAGGCGGTGGCCCTCGCCAACGACACCGAGTACGGGCTGGCCGCCTACGCCTTCACCCGTGACGTCACCAAGGCCATCTGGGTGGCCGACCGGCTGGACGCCGGGAGCGTCGGGATCAACGGAGGCACGTCCCCCGGCCAGCCGAACATGCCGTTCGGGGGCCGGAAGCAGAGCGGCTACGGCAAGCAGGGTGGACAGGCCGGGGTCATGGAGTTCGTCCACACCAAGAGCGTGCAGGTCAAACTGGTCTGAGGCGGCTGGTCATCCTCCGGACCGGCAGGGGAATGCTTCCCGACCGAAGGCCTGCACGTCGGCCAGCAGCCATTCCGGTCGTTCCAGCGCGGCGAAATGGCCGCCACTCGGCATCTCGGTCCACCGGACAACGTTGAAGTACCGCTCCACCCAGGTGCGCGGCGGGGTCGACGCCACGTACTCGAAGGGGAACCGGGCAACCGCCGTGGGCGTCCCGCACCGGATCCCCTCGGAGAAGACCGCCCGCTCCTCGGCATTGCCGCGATATGCCCACAGGCTGGTGGCGATGTGGTCGGTGACGAGGTAGATCATCACATTGGTGAGCAGGGTGTCGCGCGAGTAGACGTCGTCGATCGACCGCTCGGTCAGGTCGGACCAGTCGTGGAACCGATCGAGGATCCACGCTGCGGCGCCGACCGGGGAGTCGTGCAGGGCAAAGCCCAGCGTCTGGGGGTGGACGGCCTGCTGGACGGCATAGGCCAGCCGGGTGCGTTCGTCCGCCATCCGTTCCCTGATGGGGCCCTCTTCGCCGTCTCCCCGGGCGCCGGTGTCCGCCGGCGTGGGGCGCCACCCGATCATGTTGAGGTGGAGGGCGGCGCAATGATCGCCGTGGTCGGCACCCATCCAGGCCCCGACGACCGATCCCCAGTCACCACCTTGCACCATGTAGCGGTCGAATCCCAGGACGTCGACCATGAGGCGGTTCATCAGGTCGGCAGTGGTCCTCGGCCCGACGGGCCGCTTCGGGGACCCCGAGAAGCCGTATCCGGGCAGCGAGGGAAGGACCACGTCGAAGGCGTCGTCTTCCGATCCTCCGTGCCTCGTCGGAAAGGCCAGGCGGTCCACCAGCTCGAGGAACTCGTAGTGCGACCCCGGCCATCCATGGAGCAGAAGGATCGGTCGGCGGCCTCCGGACTCTCCCTCGACCTTCACCAGGTGCAGGTCGATGCCGTCGATCTCCACCCGGTACTGGGGAAACCGGTTCAGCTCGGTCTCGGCCCTCCGCCAGTCGTAGGTGCTCGTCCAGTACCGGCACAGGCCGCGTAACCACTCCGTGTTGACCCCGTAGGCCCAGGACGAACCCTCGTCGTCCGGAGCAGGGAAGTACCGGTAGTCCTTGACGCGCCCGATGATCCGATCGATGACGTCGTCAGGCACCGACACGTGGAACTCCCGCATCTGGTCTGCGTTCACGGCCATGCTCCGAACATCGCTCCAGTCGGCTCCGGGACCGGGTGGGCCAAACGGCGTTCGCCCAACCGTATGCCGGGCGGTCCGAGATTGGCGGCGGCCGTTCCACCGAACAGAAAGCGGCCGTGGACGTCGGACGGGACGCGCCGGAGGATGGCGCTTGAGGCAACCGGGGAGGGCCGATGGATGCGGGTAGACGAACATCGGCCACCGATCGCCATCTTCGACCACCTCCGGCTGGCCGAGGACGACGCCGAGGGGTGGATCGGGAACCTGATCGAGCGCTACCGACCGGGGGCGGAGGATCGCGGCCCGACCCTCGTCGGCCTGTGGAACGGGTTCGCCAGGGAGCCGGGGAGAAGGGACGTGATCGTGCACTGGAGCCTTCCCGGCCTCGGGGCCATGTGGGCTGCTCGGTGGAAGGCCCATGCCGATCCGTCGGTGGCGGCGTCCTGGCGGGCAACCGGTTCGAAGGCGTTCGGCCGGGATCGCTACGTGTTGCCGGCGGTCGGTCGTGGACCATCGGGGGTCGTGGCATGGTCCGATGGTTGATCCTGGTGACGATCGACGAGCGAGCCCCGGACGGAGAACGGCAGGCCCTTGTCGGCCATGCACGCCTGCGGGCGCGAGAGCACCCGGACGTGGTGGCCAGCCACGTGGCCGGTTACCTGCCAGGCAGTCACCGAGCGGGCAGTCTGGCCTGGGACCTGGCGACGGCCGACCTCTGCGACGCCACATCGTTGGTCTCGGAGCTGTTGGCGGAGGTCGGCGGGGCAATGCCCCGGTACATCCAGGGGATCGGCAGATGGTCCCTCAGCGAGATCGTCTCCGACCCGGGGAGCAGGGCTCGCTGGACGCATGGCGGGGCAGAACAGGGGAGGTCCGATGGACGAGCGGCCGGCTGTGGTGATCGACGGGGACTCGCACTGGTACGAGCCGGCGACGATGTGGAAGGAGCACTCCGCATCCGCCGACCGGGACCTCGCGGTCGAGATCCGGCACGACGACCTGGGCTACCCCTGGGTGTTCCTGGGGAACAGGGCGCTCAACCTTCCCGCCTTCTTCTCCGAACCGATGGCGGGACTGGACTTCACCCTGACGGGGAAGACGGGCAACCGCTGGCGGGCCGGAAAGCGGAGCACCCGCTCCTACGAGGACATGCCCGACGACTACTGGCTCGCCAGCGGTCGCCTGAAGAGCCTGGACGGTTGGGGCATCGACGAGCAGGTGGCCTTTCCCCAGTGGGGATTCCAGTTGGAATTCCGGCTCGGTGGCCATGAGGACGTCATCCGCACCAACCTCGAGGCTTGGAACCGCTACGCCGTCGAGCTGGCCCACGACGGCCGGGGCCGGATCCACCCGGTCGGTCACGTCCGGCTGTCCAACGGCCCGGCTTGGGTGCGCAGCCAGCTCGAGCTCCTGTCGAAGCACGGGGTCCGGCTGGTGCTCATGGTTCCCGGGCTGGTGGACGGCAAGCGGCTCTCCCATCCCGACGTCGACGCCATCTGGCAGGCGTTCGTCGACTACGACACGGTCCCCACCTGGCACATCAGCCAGGAGATGACCAAGGTGTTCGCCGACGTCGACGCCTGGACGGCGAACGACGGTGGCGAGGGCATCTTCAAGATGGTGACCAACCCGATGACGCGGACGGCGGTCGAGATCAGCCTGATCGACATGGCCGTGAACGGGGTCTTCCACCGACACCCCGACCTCAAGGTCCTGACCGCCGAGGTCGGTGCGAGCTGGTTCCCGGTCCTCTGCCGCCGCCTCGACCACCTGTACCGCATCAACGAGGAACTGGCCGGGCACCCGTTCAATCCCGTCCTCGACCGGGCTCCGGGCGACTACCTCCGTCGATCGGTCCAGGTCATCTGCAGCTTCCCGACCGATGCCACGGCGGAGGAGATGGAGGAGATCCGGGGGCATGCGAGCTTCGGGGGCGACTTCCCCCATCCCGAAGGGCTGGCCTCGCCGTTGGACGACTACCGGGCGATCCTGGGGCCGGTCAGCGATGAGACCAGCCAACGCATCTACGGCGGGAACCTCGGACGGATCCTGCACCCCTGAGGGCTCCTGGCGGGTCCCGCTCCGGGCGTCCGGCTCCTGGCGGGTCCCGCTCCGGGCGTCCGGCTCCGGGCGGCTCCGGTGCCGACGCCCGTGCGTCACTGATCGTTTTTCCAAGCCCCCCGACCGCCAAAGGGCGGAGGTGGTCCGGCAGGAGAGCGAGCCGACGCGCTCCTGAGCCCTTCTCCGCCGGCGGGACCGCTCAGAGGTTGAAGACGCGCTTGGCGTTCCCCATCATGATCTGCTCGACCTCGTCGTCGGGGACGTTGGCCATCACCTTGACCGCATTGGACCGGCTGTGCGGGTACAGCGAGTCGGGATGGGGATAGTCCGACTCCCACATGAGCTGGCTGACGCCCATGGTGTGGCGGAGCTCCACCCCGATCGGGTCGTCGATGAAGCAGGAGAAGATGTTCTTCTTGACCACTGTCGAGGGACGTTCGCTCGGGAGCTTGTCGTCGAGCTGGTAGTACCGGTAGTGCTCCCAGACCTGATCGAGCCTCTGGCTGAGATACGGGATCCAGCCGATGCCGCTCTCGGACAGGACGACGTTCAGCCGAGGGTGCAGCTCGAGCACCGGGGACAGGACCAGCTCGGTCAGCGACGACATCACGGTCACCGGGAACACGACGGCATGGGCGGCCTGGGGTGCGTCGGGGCTCATCGTCGGCGTGACGCCGGCCGCGCCGAAGTGCATGCAGACGGGGAGCCCGGCCTCCTCGACGAGGGCCAGCAACGGCTCCCAGTACCCCGAGCGGTAGGAGGGAAGGCCGAGCATGGCGGGGGCGTCGGGCATCGAGAGCCCGTGCGAGCCCTTGTCGATTGCCCGCCGAAGCTCGGTGACGGCGAGCTCGACGTCCCACAGCGGCACGATGGTCAACGGCACGTACCGATCCGGAGCGAAGTCCTGCCACTCGTCGAGCGCGTAGTCGTTGTAGGCCTGGACGCAGGCCAGGGCGAGGGCGCGGTCGGCCCCCTGGAGGAACCGGGCGCCGGCGAACCGGGCGTAGCTCGGGAAGAGGACCTGGGTGGCGACGCCGTCCTCGTCCATGTCGGCGATCCGGGCCGCCGGATCGGTGTAGGCCGCTCGCATCTCGTCGAAGCGGGTGGGCTCGTTGTTGCGCTCGTTCCACGGCTTCCCCGCCACGGCACTGAGGCCGGGGGCTCCGGCCACGATGCCGTCATAGGACCACTGCTCGGTCCCGTCCTCCAGCTCGACCAGATGCGGTCCCGCCTCCTTGAACCTTTGAGGGAGCCGGTCCTGCCAAGCCCCGGGGCGCTCGATGAGGTGGTCATCGACCGAGATGATCTTGAGGTGGTCCTTCAGCATGTCCCCTCCAGTCGGGTCCGGCGCACCGGCCTGTCGGCCGGTGATGGTCTTGGCTCCGCAACGGGCGATCGTCGTCGGCTCATGCGGCCGGCGCCTGCCTGAGGATCGTTCCCGGCCGAGCGTCGGGAACGTCGAGCTGGTCGCGTCGGACGAGCTGGCCGTTCACCCAGGTGTGCTCGACGCCACGACTGGTCGCCACCAGCCGGTCGGCACCGGCGGGCAGGCCGCGGACCCGGTGCAAGGGACCGTAACCGACCGTGGTGGGGTCGAAGGCGACCAGGTCGGCAGCCATGCCCGGTGCCACCATGCCCCGGTCACCGAGCTGGAGGGCGGCGGCCTGGTGGCCGGTCAGGCGCCAGATGGCGAATTCGAGGGGCAGGGCCTCGAGCTCCCTGACCCAGTGCTGAAGAAGGTGCAACGAGAAGACTGCGTCGCATATCTGGCTCTGGTGGGCTCCCGCATCGGAGAGCCCGAGCAGGCACCGCCGGTCCAGGAGGAGCTCTCGGAGCTCCTCCTCGTCGCTGTTGTGCAGTGGGACCCGGAAGCGGATCTCGAGGTCCTCGGCCAGGGACAGTTCGACCATGACGTCGATCGGCTCGGTCCCGCGCTCGCTGGCCAGGGAACCCAGGGTCCGGCCCTCGAGGGATGGGTGGACGATCGTCTCGGCGACGACCACGTCGGCGAGCTGCCGGCCGAGCGGGGTCAGCCCTTCGCGAGCCCGGGAACGCCAGCCCGCGTCGGCGTAGAGGGAGGCGCGGTCCCCTGGATCGCGCTCGAGGGCTTCGGTGAACGCCGTCGAGTACAGGGCGAGGATGAACGGGTCCCGGAGCGTCACCTGCTGCACCAAGGGCAGGCAGGACACCATGGCGTAGCTGCCCTCGACGCCCCCGAACGTGTCGAGTGCCGCCATGGCCGATCCCCTCGGACCGAACATGCCCGTGAGGACCGACGAGAAGACCACGTGCCGGCCGCTGGCCCGCACCAGGTCGGCGGCGACCTGAGCGATGGTCTCGGGACCGTCGCGCATGCTGCAGGGCAGCGCCTGGACCAGTCCGGTCCCGCGCTGGCGCAGGACCCCCGCCAAGGCGAGGAGCTCGGAGTAGTCGGCCAAGCGGCTGCCGACCGGTTTGCCGTAGGCGCCGTTGTCGACCTCGGACCGGGAGGTCGAGAATCCGAAGGCTCCCTCGTCGAGGCAGCGGCCGAGCACTTCCGACATGCCGACAACCTCCTCGGCGCGGGCGGAGCGGTCGATCGAATCGGGGCCCATGACGTAGGAACGGATGGTGCTGTGGCCCACCATGGCGGCGACGTTGAGCCGGGTACCGGTGCGGCGGACTGCGTCGAGGTACTCGCCGAAGGTCTCGAACGACCACTCGATCCCGGCCTCCAGCCCTTCCCGGGACATGCCCTCCACCGCCTCGAGGGTGAGGATGATCATCTCCCGGTCGCGCTCCCTGGCCGGGGCGATGCTGTACCCGCAGTTCCCGAAGAGCACCGACGTGATGCCGTAGGCACTGCTGGGGGTCAGGTCGGGATCCCACATCATCTGGGCGTCATAGTGCGTATGCGAGTCGATGAAGCCTGGAGCGAGCACCAAGTCGGAGAGGTCGACCACCTCGCGGACCCCCGTCCCGTCCACTTCGCCCACCTCGGCGATGGTCCCACCCCTGATCAGCACGTCGCCGTGATGGCTCGGACGACCGGTCCCGTCGACGATGCGTGCTCCCTTGAGGAGCGTGGCGGAGCCGACGGCGTCGGGCTGATCCATGTGGCGGGGCCTCCGTGTAGGTCGATCTCCCACAGCCAAGCCTCTGGCCCATCGAAATGCAGCGCCGCATTCTGGTGACCGGAACCGGACGGCCCCTGCCGCCGGCTCGGGTGGCACACTCGGGCGGCATGGACGACCAGGGCTTCTTGCTGGCCGGGGGGACAGTGCTCGACGGGACCGGAGCGGCCCCGGTACGGGTCGACGTGCGGGTCCGTTCCGGCACCATCGTCGAGATGGGCCCCGGGCTCGCCCCCGGCGGGGACCGGGTCCTCGATGCCTCCGGCGCCTACGTGGCCCCCGGGTTCATCGACTCCCACACCCACCTGGACCCCAGCCTCTTCTGGGACGCTAGCTGTGACCCGATGCCCCAGCACGGCGTGACGACGGCCATCATCGGCAACTGCTCACTCTCGCTCGCCCCGGTCCGGGCCGAGCACGTTGCCGAGATGTCGAACCTCTTCTGCTTCATCGAGGACGTGCCACCCGGGTCCTTCGCCGAGGGGGTCCCCTGGGACTGGGAGACCTACCCCGAGTACCGGCGACGGCTCGCCCGTATCCCGATGGGGATCGACGTCGGTGACCTGGTTGGTCACACCCCGCTCCGGCTCTGGGTGCTCGGTCCGGAGGCCTGGGAGCGGTCGGCCACCGAGGACGAGGTGGCCACGATGGCCGGATTGCTGGACGAGGCGCTGACTGTCGGTGCGTCCGGCCTGTCGACGTCGATCTTCGACCGGGACGCCACCCATCGTCCCGTTCCCAGTGCGCTCAGCGACGACCGGGAGATCAACGCCCTCGTCGACGTCCTCGGCCGGCATCGCAAGATCCTCGAGTTCATTCCCGAGGTCCGGAGCGACCAGTTCATCGATGACGTCGATCGGTTCGCCGGCATCTGTGGACCCCGGGGGGTACCGCTCACCTACAACGGCATCTCGTGCGACACCAGCCGACCCGGGTGGTTCGCCCGGGCCCTCGACCAGGCGGAGACGTACGCCGCCCGGGGGGTCCATGTCTATCCGCAGATCTCGCCGCGCCCGGTGGACATCATGGCCAACTGGAGCGGGGGGATGAGCTTCAGCTACCTGCCGGCGTGGCACAGGATGATCCAGGCCCCGCACCAGGAGAAGGCGAGCCTGCTGCAGAGCCGAGAATGGCGGGGGCAGGCCCGGAGCGAATGGGACGGGATCGAGTCGCGCATCATCCCCAACCGGTCACCGGACCGGATCCGCCTGATAAGTGTCACCCGCCCGGATCTCGAGCCGTGGGTCGGGCGGAGCCTGGCCGAGCTGGCGTTGGCGCGGCACCAGCACCCGTCGGATGCGCTCGCCGACTGGGTCCTCGAGAACGACCTTCGCCCGGGGGTGATGTCCCGGGCAGTGAGGAACGACGACACGGACGAGGTGGCGAAGGCGATCGCGCACCCGCTGTCGTTGGTGTCCAACAGCGACGCCGGCGCGCACCTGAACATGTTCTGCGGGGCGGGAGACAGCACCCTCCTCCTCACCGCCTTCGTCCGTGACCGGGGCGATCTCTCGGTGGCGCAGGCCGTGCACGAGCTGACGGGACGCCAAGCCGCCGTCTTCGGGCTCGGCGACCGTGGCGTCCTGGGCGTGGGCCGGAGGGCCGACCTGGCGGTCTTCGACCTCGACGAGCTCGAGTGGGGCGAGCCGGTCGTCGAGCCAGACCTGCCGGCGCGGGGGACCCGCCTGCGGCGGCCGGAGGGCCGCTATCGCTTCACCATCCTGGGCGGCGTGCCGACCCAGGTGGGTGGTGAGCTGACCGGTGACCTCCCGGGTGGACCCCTGCGGGCAGCCTGACGTGGCCCTGGGAAGTCGCTCAGTGGACCGTGCTCATGATCTCCACCAGGTTGCCGTCGGGATCGCGGAAGTAGACCGACTGGCTCGGCTCGCCGGTCGCGGTGGTCCGCGGCACCGGACCGACTTCGACGGGCACCCCACCACGGGCCGCCCGGTCGATCACCTCGGATAGGGGGGCGTCGGTCAGCAGGCACATGTCGAGGCCGCCGGGGGTCGAGCGGGCGGCCCGGGGGTGGAGGTCGCTGCCGGCAGGATGGACGTTGATGAAGTGGGCGTCGCCGATCGGGATGTGGAACGTCGGCCTCGTGCCCTTCCGCCACTCCTCGTCCCCTCGCAGCTCGAGCCCGAGGACGTCGCGATAGAACCGGAGCGTGGCGTCCGAGTCGCCGGCGTAGAGGACCACGTGGTCGATGCGCAGCATGCCCTACCGCTCCAGTTGCTCCTTCAGGGCGTCGAGGGCCGCCTGGTAGGTGGTGGCCATGAGCCCGGCCACCCCCTTGGGACCGGCCTCGACGGTCCAGGCGACGTGCGACCCTCCGTCACCCGGCGAGACCGAGACCACGGCCCGGTGGTGCTCGACCGGCGCTCCGGCGACGATCGCATAGGTCAACGAATGCCCCGAATCGTCCTTGTCCACGAGATGCTCGGTGATCGTCATGCCGAGGGCCTCGACGATCCGGTCCTGGCCCTCCACACGGCAGGACGTGACCCCGGGCATCCAGGTTGTGAGGCCCCCGAACTCACCGACCACGGCCCACACCTCAGCCGGCGGCCTGGCGATGTCGATCTCTGCACGGGCCGTCTCCATCACTGCCTCCACGTGGCTCGCTGGTCCGGTTCGGTGGTCGGCGCCTCCCAGGGCGTCCATGGTTCCCCCGGCGATGGTAGGGGACGCCACCACCGGCGGAGCCGCTCATCGGGCCCCCTGTCCCGGAGGCTGGAACGGCCCATTGGTCGTCCGGCCACCAGTGGATAGCCTGCTCCCGATGGACTTTGCGCTCAGCCCCGAACTGGAGGCGTACGGCATCGAGCTCCGCCGGTGGGGGCTCGAGAAGGTGCGGCCCCTGGCCCGACAGGCCGACACCGACCATGCCGTGCCGGCCACGGCGGCGAAGGTGCTGGACACCTCGCCGGTGCCGCTGGTCGACCGCGTCGGCGACACGATGCCGGAATTCGTGGAGGGGACGAAGGTCCAGCGCCTGGTCTGGGCGGAGAGCGTGATGTACGCCGACTGCTGGCTGTACGAGTCGATGAACCAGGGGCTCGGCCACGCGGTGGTGCAGGCCATCGGTACCCCCGAGCAGGTCGAACGGTGGTACGTCCCGATCGTGACGCGAGGTGGCCGGACGGGGTTCGGCCTCTCCGAGCCCGGGGCCGGTTCCGACACGAGCGGCCTTGCCACGACGGCGACGCGCGACGGCGACGCCTGGGTGATCAACGGCAGCAAGATGTACTGCAGCTTGGGTGCCATCGCTGACTACATCGTGGTCTTCGCCACGGTGGACAAGTCGTTGGGCCGGGCAGGCATCAAGGCGTTCGTGGTGGAGAAGGAGACGCCCGGGCTGGCCGTGATCAGGGCGAACGAAGACAAGCTCGGGCTCCGGTGCTGGACCACCTCGCAGCTCGCCTTCGACCAGTGCGTGATCCCCGCCGACAACGTCCTCGGCGGGGTCGACCCGAAGAGCGGCATGCCGCTGGCGAAGGGGTACGGCAACGCCCTCTCGGAGCTCAACCTGAGCCGGCCGAATGTCTCGGCCTTCGCCGCCGGTTTGGGCCGGGCCGCCCTGGAGCTGTCGACGAAGCTGCTCTCGGAGCGCCGGGCCGGGTTCACTCCGCAGCGTTGGGCACTGATCGAGTCGGAGCTCGAACAGATGGGCGCGGCGCTCGAACGGGCGCGGGCCCTCAACCTGCGGGCGCAATGGTTGGTCGACCGCGGGCGGCCCAGCCGAACCGAGGCATCGATCGCCAAGGCCTATGGTCCGCCGGTGGCCGAGCGGATCATCCGCCGGTGCATCCAGCTACTGGGCCCGGACGGATCGTCGACGGACCTGCTGCTCGAGAAGTGGTACAGAGATGTGAAGATCCTCGACATCTTCGAGGGCACGGGCCAGATCATGCGCCTGCTCATCAGTCGTGACCTGATGGGGCGTGACGCCGCCGCGGCGTGAACGGCAGATCGGCGAGAGCTTCCGAAAGTCCCAGCTAGTGATCCACCGATCTGTCCAGATCCGACGGGCCGCCTGGGCCCATTCCCCCGGCAAGCCCGCTCAGCCGATCTGGCGGCCGACGGCCGGCCAGAACGGTGCCCGTAGCGCCTTCTTGTCGACCTTGCCGACTGCGGTGAGCGGCAGCGCATCCAGGAACCGGACGTCCTTCGGCCTCTTGTAGGTGGCGAGCGCTGTCCGGGCGAAGTCCAACACGCCCCGGTCGTCGAGGTCGGACCCCGGCTGGCGGACCACGAAGGCGCAGACGCTCTCCCCCCAGGTGTCGTGGGGGATGCCGATGATCGCCACCTGGGCCACCCCGTCGAGGCGCTGCAGGGTGGCTTCCACCTCCGCCGGGTACACGTTCATGCCCCCGGAGATGATCATGTCCTTTCGGCGGTCCTTCAGGGAGACGTACCCGCGATGGTCCATGGTCCCCAGGTCCCCGGTGTGGAGCCATCCGTCGACGATCGCCGCCGCCGTGGCCTCCGGGTCGTCCAGGTACCACGCCATGAGGTACGGCGACCGCAGGCACACCTCGCCGATCTCCCCGGGTCCGGCCGGCTCGCGGCCGACCACGATGGCCACGTCGGCCATCGTGCTGGCCTTCCCGCAGGAGCTCATCAGGGTGTCGTCGGTGAGCGCCCGGCGGTGCTCCCGCTTGTCGAGCGTGGTGCCGAAGTTGGGACATTCCGTCTGTCCGTAGAGCTGGATGAACCCGGCGTCGATGCCGGCGAGCGCCTGGGCGAGCCGATGGGGGGTGATGGGCGACGCCCCGTAGACGATCGTCTCGAGCCCGGCGAGCCGGTCCCCGGTGCCCACGATCTCGTCCAGGAGACGGTAGATCATCGTCGGGACGAGGAACGTCCAGGTGGCATGTCCGTCCCGGACCTCCCTACGGAGAGCTTCGGGGCGAAAGCCCGGGTGAACGGTCACGGTCGCCCCCATGATCAGGCCGGCCATGGAGAAGAGGCCCGCCGAGTGGGAGAGCGGCGTGGTGACGAGCATCTGCTCGCGACGGCGGATGTCCCCCTCGATGACATGGGAGAGCATGTTGGCGGCCACCGACGCATGCGTGTGGACGACGCCCTTGGGCCGTCCGGTCGTCCCGCCGGTGTAGTAGATGACCGCCACGTCCTCGGGGGCGGCCGGGCTCGAAGGGAACCGCTGTCCATCCACCGGTGCACCACCATCCACCGGCGCATCACGGAAGAGACCCGATCCCACCGAGATCGTTCCACCGCGAAGGCCATCGACCTTCCGTCGGTCGATCCTGTCGGCCAATTCGGCGTTGGTCACGAGGCACGTCGATGCCGAATGCTCAACGATGTGGCAGAGCTCAGGTCCGGCCAACATCGGGTTCAGCGGGACCTTGGTCGCCCCGGCCCGGAGCAGTGCCAGGTCGAAGACCAGGTAGTCAGGCGTGTTCCCGAGCAGCAGGGCCACCCGGTCACCCGGCTGCACGCCGGCATCCTTGAGCTGCCACGCGGCGGCATCGGCCGATCGGTCCAGCGCGGCGTAGGTCAGTTCGGTCCCGTCGTGGCGGACAGCCACGTCGTCGGCGAAGTTGCGTAGGGACTTCTCAACGAGGGGCAGGACATGGTCGATCACTTGATCCGGGCTCTCCTCTCGCTGCCGGTTCGCCACCCTAAGGACCGGGGTGCCCGAGGTGCCGCCAGGTGTTCCGCTCGTTGGAATGGCCCGGCGTCCTGATCGGGGAGGAGCGCCAAGATCAGGGGAGCGAGAGGAGTGAGCCATGCCCCGAGCGGTGATGTTGGTCTTCGCCCATCCGGCAGGCCCCGATGCCGAAGACGAGTTCAACGAGTGGTACGACGAGGTGCATCTCAAAGACCTCCTGGCGGTACCGGGGATCGTCGGGGCGACCCGGTACCGCCTGGGCGACGTCCAGCCGGGAACCGCTTCGGTGACCGCCACCACGGCGCCCTATCTCGCCATCTACGAGATCGAGGCCGAGGACGTCCAGGCGACCTTTGCAGAGATCGGGAAGCGGGCCGGTACCGACCAGATGCGACTGTCCGATGCGATGAGCCGCAGCGGGGACACCGCCCCGGTCTCGCTGGCCTACCGCCTCATGGAGTAGCGGGAGAGGACGGAGGTCGTGCCTGCGGCCGATATCGAGGGGCGGAGCCGATGAATGGATGAGCCGGAGGTCCTCGTTGTCGGGGCGGGGCCCGTCGGCCTGGTCCTGGCCATCGACCTGGCGCAGCGAGGGATACCCGTACGCGTGGTCGAGCGCAACGACCGAGCACGCCAACTACCCAAGATGGAGCGTTGCAATGCGCGCACCATGGAGATCTACCGCCGGTTGGGCATCGCCGAGCGGGTGCGTGCGGCGAGCAAGTTCCGGGACATCCCGATGGACGTGTTCGTCGTCACGAGCTTGGCGGAGCCACCGCTGGTGCACCTCGAGTACCCCTCCGTCGTCCAAGCACAGGACGAGATCCGCCGTTCAACCGACTGCTTCCTGCCGCTCGAGCCCTACCAGGTGATCTCCCAGTACACGCTGGAGCCGCTGCTGAAGTCGGTGCTGGACGAGCTGCCGATGGCCAGCGTCGACTTCTCGTCGCGACTCGTCTCGTTCACCCAGCGCGACGACGCGGTGGTCGCTGAGGTGGAGGGGCCGGGAGGGGCAGAGACCGTCAGCGTCCCGTACCTGGTCGGCTGCGACGGCGGCGCCAGCACGGTCCGCAGGCACCTGGGGATCAAGCTGGAGGGTGAAGGCGGCCTCAAGCACGTCTACCAGATCTTCTTCCGGTCCGAGCAGCTCTTCGGCAAGATCGAGATGGGGAAGGGACGTCACTACTACTCGCCGAACGGGTCCATCGTCGTCCAGGACGACCTGGAGCACTTCATGCTCAATGTGTACGAGATCCCCGACGGCGTCGATCCGGTCGACGTCGTCCTGGACTTCCTCCGGGTCCCGGTCGACGTCGAGGTGCTCCACACGAGCGAGTGGAACTTCAACCTGCTGGTCGCCCAGCGCTACCGAGATCGCCGGGTGTTCTTGGCCGGCGACGCCGCCCACCTGGTGATCCCGGTCGGCGGCCTCGGCATGAACACGGGGATCGGCGACGCCGTCGACCTCGGCTGGAAGCTGGCGGGCACCATCACCGGCTGGGGTGGTCCGCACCTCCTGTCGTCCTACGAGGCCGAGCGCCGACCAGTCGGGCTACGCAATGTCCGCGCCTCCCGGGCGGCAGCTCGAGGCATGCTCGCCTGGCAGGAGCTCTGCACCGTCGACCTTCGCGACGACACGCCCGAGGCCGCGTCCGTCCGCCGCCGGGTGGCGGAGATGGCGGCCGAGACGCACCACATCGGTTACGAGATGACCGGTACCGAGCGGGGCTACCGCTACGTCGGGTCTCCCCTCGTGGTCGACGACGGAGCGGAGGCCCCGGATCCCGATTCGATGGCCTTCGTCCCCACCTCGGCACCTGGGGTCCGCATGCCCCATGCCTGGTTGGCCGACGGCCAGGCGCTGCAGGACGTGCTCGGCCGTGACTTCACGCTCTTGAAGGTCGGCGCCGACGCCGTGGAGACGGGACCGCTCGAGCAGGCCTTCGCCGAGCTGGGGGTGCCGGTAGACGTCGTGGAGATCCGAGACGGGCACCTGGCGCAGCTCCTGGAGCGGCGGCTCTTCGTGCTCCGGCCGGACCTCCACGTGGCGTGGCGCGGCGACGGCGCCCCGACCGATCCCGTCCGGGTCGCCGCCGTCGTCACGGGACACCGGGGATGACGACCGCCGGACGGCCGGCAACGAGCGCGAGTGCCGTCGGAGAGAGGGAAGGCATGGGTGACGACGAGGCAGCCAAGGTCGAGATCAGGGAGGTGCTGAGCCGGTACTGCCGCGCCGTGGACCGCAGGGACCGGGAGCTCTTCCGGAGCATCTACCATCCCGACGCCATCGAGCACCACGGCAGCTTCGAGGGACTGGGCCTCGACTTCGTGGACGTGGCGATCGACCGGGCGGCCGGGGTCGACCTGTGGCAGCACCACCTGACCACGATCAACATCGACGTCGACGGCGACGTGGCCTACAGCGAGGCCTACTACATCTCCTCGTCGGTGTTCCCGCCCGACGACGAGGGGAACCGTGAGATGTGGGACCTCTTCGGCCGGTACGTCGACCGGTTCGAGCGCCGTGACGGCGAGTGGAAGATCGCCGAGCGGCTCTGCGTCCGTGACTTTCGCCACGACCGGCTCGTGGGTCCCCCGCTGTCGAAGGAGAACCACATCCAGGGGACGAAGGACATGACCGATCCGTCGTACCGGCCCGGGTTCGCACGGCAGCCGGAAGCAGCCGGAGGTGTCCGGGCGGAGAACAGGAGCGCATCGTGAGCGACGACCCCGTCCTGTGGGACGTCGAAGAGGGCGTCGGGATCATCACGCTCAACCGGCCCGAGCGGCACAATGCCCAGGACCAGGCCCTGGAGCGCAAGTACGTCGACGTGCTGGAGGAAGCCGACCGGAACCCGGACGTGCGCGTCGTGGTGGTCACCGGTGCCGGACCGGCGTTCTGCGTGGGGGGAGACTTCGACACCCTCGATGAGATCGCGGAGACCGGCGGCTTCTTCGACGAGCAGATACCCCGGGTCCTCACGAGGTTCAACGCCTCGATCCGCAAGCCGGTGGTGGCCGCCGTGAACGGGGCAGCAGCCGGGAGCGGGATGGTCTACGCCATGAGCGCCGACCTCCGGTTCGCCTCCACCAAAGCCAAGTTCGCCACCGGGTTCGCTCGGCTCGGCCTGGCGGCAGAACGAGGAATGTCCTGGTACCTGACGCAGATCGTCGGGCTCGGCACGGCCCTCGACCTCCTGCTCACCGGCCGTGTCGTCCTGGCCGAGGAGGCGCTGCGGCTCGGCCTCGTGAGCCGGGTGGTTCCGGCCGACGAGCTGCTCGACACCACGCTGGCCTGGGCCCACGACGTGATCGAGAAGTGCTCCCCGAGCGCTATGGCGGTGATCAAGGCGCAGTGCTACCGGGATACCTCCCTCCACCTCTTCCAGGGGATCGCCGAATCGGCGGACATCACGTTCCGCCTGCTCGGTGGCCCCGACCTGGCCGAGGGGATCGAGGCGTTCCGGGAGAAGCGCCAGGCGAAATTCCCCCCGCTCGACCCCCCCTCCTTGACCGCGGGAACGCCCTTCAACCCACGATGACGCCGAGCCAACTGGACCGGGAGCCTGGGGTGGCCGGCCTACGGCCGCTCAGGGAGCGGACGGTCCTGGCCGTCCTCGAAGAGGCAGTGGCCAGCGGTCCGGATCGAACCGCCATCCAGGACCCGTCGGGGTCCTTCTCCTACCGGACGATCTGGGACCGCGGCGCCTGCTTCGGCGGAGGCCTCCGCTCGGTCGGCGTAGAACGAGGCGATCCCGTCCTCCTCATGCTGGGAAACCACGTCGACTTCGTGACGGCCCAGCTCGGCCTGGCCTTCGTCGGGGCCGTCGAGGTGCCGGTCAACACCGGGTACCAGGGAGCGGTGCTCTCCCACATCGTGAACGATTCCGGCGCGAAGGTCCTGGTGGTCGAAGAGGAGCTCTATCCCCGGATCGAGGCCGTCGCCTCGCAGATGACCGCGTTGACGACGGTGGTCCGACGACCGTCCGAGCCCGGTGTCGACGGCGACCTCCCTATCGGCAAGTCCCGGTCGCGGCGGTGGCTCTCGGTGCCGTTCTCGCAACCCGCCGGGGGCGAAGCCGTCGAACCTTTCCGTGCGGGCCCGTCGGACGTGCTGGCCATCATGTACACCTCCGGGACCACCGGGCCATCCAAGGGCGTCCTGCTCCCGCACGCCCACGCGTACACCGTCGGCGCTTCGCGACCGTTCGGCGGGGGGTGGCTCGACACCGACCGCGACGACGTGAACTACGTCTTCTTGCCCCTCTACCACCAGGCGGGACAGTGGGGAGGGGTGCTGAACGCTTTCATCGCCAACGCCACCGCCTACCTGGCACCGAGGTTCAGCGCGTCGACGTTCTGGGAGGACGTCCGACGGGTGCGGGCGACGGTGGCCGGGTTCGTCGGCAGCGCCGGGGCCATGTTGCTGGCACAGCCGTCCCGGGACGACGACGCCGACAATCCCCTGCGGGAGATCAGCATGTCACCTCTGGTCCACGACGTAGTGGAGTTCGAGCGACGGTTCGACGTCAGGGTCACCACCAGCTTCGGGAGCACCGAGGTCGGCTGCGTGCTCGTCGACGACGCCACGTCACGGCGCGGAACGTACCGACCGCGCCGGGGCTACGAGGTCCGGCTCGTCGACGGCGAGGACCTCGAGGTCGCTGCGGGGGACACGGGCGAGCTCGTCGTCCGTCCGCCGGAGCCCTGGACCTGCCTGATCGGCTATCACAACCGGCCCGAGGAGTCCCTGGCCGTGTGGCGTAATGGCTGGTTGCACACGGGCGACGCGCTGCGGACCACCGAGGACGGCTCCTACGAGTTCGTCGATCGGATCAGGGACTGCATCCGTCGACGAGGCGAGAACATCTCGTCCCTCGAGGTCGAGGCCGAGGTGCTCAGCCATCCGCTGGTGCGCGAGTGCGCCGCCTACGGGGTGCCCAGCGAGGTCGGTGAGGACGACGTGATGGTGACCGTCGTCCTCACCGGGCCCCTGGCTCCCGATGTGCTGTCCGCGTACCTGGCCGAGCGGATGCCGAAGTTCATGCTCCCTCGGTTCATCCGGATCGCCGACGAGCTGCCGAAGACCCCGACCGCCAAGGTGCAGAAGGTCGAGCTGCGCCGCATCGGGCGACGAGGTGCCTGGGACAGGGAGCCTGCGACGCCCCCGATCACCACCACGAGAGAGGGGTAGAGGGCGACGTGCGCGCCGACTTCGGGAGCTTCGACGGCCGCGACCGCCGCCGGGAGGTGCGCATGTCGCCGGCGGAGATCGACGAGTTCCTGCGCACCTGCACCAACCAGATGGTGCTGGTGACCGGGAACCCCGACGGATCGTTCCACGCCGTGCCGATGGGCTACGGCTATATGGGCGGGCACATCTACATGAAGTCCAAGCTCCGGGCGCAGAAGGTCACGAACCTCCGCCGCAACCCCCGGGCGACGTGCATGGTGTGCGACGGTACGCAGTACGACGAGCTGCGGGGCGTCCAGGTGAAGGGGGAGATGCAGGTCGTCGACGACCCGGTTGTGACCCGGGCCGTCACGCTCGACACGATGTGCCGCCACGATCCGACCTTCGTCCTGGACGAGGCCGGGCAGGAACTGGTCTCCCGCCTTTCCGCCGGCTACGTCGCGCTCCGGCTGGACGCCAGCAGCATGTTGGGATGGGACCACCGCAAGCTCGGGGCGGGTCCACCGGGCGGCTGACCGGACGCTTTGCCCGGACGCTTTGCCCGGGCGGCTGGCCCGGGTGGCTGGCCCGGGAACGCTTGGCCCGGACGCTTTGCCGCTGCCCCCACGTCGGCGTCGGTGGTTCCGGCGGACGGAACCACCCCTGCCCACCGGTACCGCCTGGGACCATCATGATCCGATGGCCGGCACGGGTGAATTCGGCGACGCCGAATGCGGCGAGGAGCCGGTTGTCGTCACCGTCGATGGCCATGTTGCCCAGGTCGTTCTGCAGCGCCCGGGGCGGCTGAACGCGCTGACGTTGCCGATGCTGGGAAAGCTCCGGTCGGCCCTCGAGTCCCTGTCCGGCGACCCCGACGTCCGGGTCGTGGTCATCACCGGTGCCGGTCGGGGCTTTTGTGCCGGCGGTGACGTCGACGCCATGGCCGGCAGGGCCCTGTCCGAAGAGCTGGTCCGGGACACCGTGGCGGTGACCGAGATCCTCTATGCACTTCCGCAGGTGACCATCGCCGCCGTCAACGGGCCGTGCGCCGGGGGAGGCATGGCGTTGGCCTGTGCGGCCGACCTGCGGATCGCCGCATCGTCCGCCGTGTTCGTCACGGCCTTCCTCCACGTCGGAACGACTGGCGACATGGGCTTGCCGTGGCACCTGGTCCGACTGGTCGGGCTCGGGAGGGCCAAGGAGCTGAGCCTTCTCGGCGACCGGATCGGCACCGACGAGGCCGCCTCCCTCGGCCTGGTCGGTCGGGTCGTCCCCGATGATGACCTGGTGAGGGCCACCGGCGAGATGGCGTCGAGGCTGGCAGCGCTCGCCCCGGGAGCGGTGGCGGGGATGAAGGCAAACCTCAACGAGGCTTCCGGGCTCGACCTGCCGACGTTCCTGGACGTGGAGAGCCGGCGCTACGCCGAGAACGCACGGTCGGAGGACGCCCGGGAGGCGGTGCGGGCGTGGCTCGAGGACCGTTCGCCGGTGTACGTGGGACGACGAGGAGGTAACGACATGCCGACGCCGCCTGTGGACGGCCCCGACGAGCTCCACGCCATCGGGACTGCGGTAGCCGGTGGTGTCGGATGAGCGTCACCGAGGACACTTCGATGGTTCCCGGCGACCCGTGGTTGGAATGGGACCCCGACCTCAGTCGATCGGTCGAAGGCTTCCTGTACCACGACGCCGCCCTCCTGGACGCCCGTCGCTTCGAGGAGTGGCTCGACCTGTTCGCCCTGGACTGCCGCTACCTGGTCCCGGCCACCGACCGACCGGGCGGAGACCCACTGACGGAGATGTTCCTGGTGAACGACGATCGGTTCCTCCTCGAGGAGCGGGTCGCCGGCATCGTGAAGGGGACGGCCTGGGCCGAGTCGCCACCCTCGACGACCCACCGGATCGTCGGGAACGTCCGGGCGGCCTCGACGGGCGACGGGCTGGTGCGCGCCGAGGCCAACTTCCTCATCCACCGTTCGTCGTCACGGTCGATCCTCTCGTACCCGGGCCGATACGAGCTCGTCCTCGTGGCCGGTGGTCCGGCCGGGTTCGTATTCCAGGTCCGGAAGGCAACGCTGGCCATGGAGACGCTCCGTCCCCACGGGCGGGTCAGCATCATCCTCTGACGAGCAGATGACCGACGCCGCGCAGTGGCGAGACCATGGGCGCGCTTCGGGGCTCGAAGGGCTACCCCCTCAGGCCGTCGAGGCCTATGCCCTGGACCGCCTGCCGGTCGACCGGCCAGGCCGCCCCACGGCCGAGCTCCTGCGGCTCGACGGAACGGTGGCCATGGTGACCGGCGGAGGAGGGAAGGGCCTGGGCAACGCCATCTCCCACCGCTTGGCGGACGCCGGGGCTTCCGTTGCCGTGCTCGACGTCGGCCCCCGCACTGCCTCGGAGACCGCAGAAGAGGCAGAAGAACTGTCGGGCATGTGGGGTGTGGAAGCCCGCCACCTCGGGTGTCGACCCCGACGAGTCGGCGGCATCCAGGCGGCGGATCGCCACCGACGTCCCACCGACGTTCCGATAGGGACGAGGCGGCTCCTGGCTCGTCTCAGGCTCCGATCGTCGGCGGGAGCCCAAAAAGGGCGATGGCGTTGTCCCGGACGATCTTGCGGATCTGGTCCGGATCGAGACCGACCATCGCCGATTCGGCGTACTGGCGGGTGCGGGGCCAGGTCGAGTCCTGGTGGGGGTAGTCGCTCTCGAAGGTGACCTGGTCGACACCGATGGCGTCGAGATTGTGCAGGCCGAAGTCGTCCTCGAAGAAGCAACCGTAGACCCGGTGGCGGAAGTAGGTGCTGGGAGGCGCCGTGATGGCCGGGTTCATCTCGTAGGTCGCATGGCCGTCCGTCCACAGGCGGTCGATCCGTTCCAGCAGATAGGGCATCCAGCCGATCTGGCTCTCGGAGTAGGCGAGCCGCAGGTTCGGGTAACGGGCCAGCACCCCGGAGAGCAACCAGTCGGTGAGCGACATCTGCGAGTTCACGGTCGTGAGGGCGTAACGGACGCCCATCGGGGCGTCGGTCGAGGTGGTCATCAGCTTCGAGGAGGACCCGATGTGCATGCAGATGACCGTGCCGGTGTCGTCGCAGGCCTGGAGAAAGGGATCCCAGTAGTTCTGGTGATCGTGGAGCGTGGGAAGGCCGAGATGGGCGGGTAGCTCGGTGAAGGCCACCGCCCGTACGCCCCGGGCCGCGTTGCGCCGCACCTCCGCCGCCGCCAGATCGGCGTCCCACAGCGGGACCAGGCACAGGGGGATCAACCGTCCGCCGCTGTCGCCGCACCACTCCTCGACCATCCAGTTGTTGTAGGCCTCCACGCAGGCCAGGGCGAGGGCCCGATCCTCGGCCTCGAGGAACACCTGGCCACAGAACCGGGGGAAGCTGGGGAAGCACAGCGACCGCTCCACGTGGTTCTCGTCCATGTCGGCAAGCCGCTCCTTCAGTCGGAAGGCCCCCGGCCGCAGGGTCGGTGGGTGACGGTATCGGGTGGCCGTCCGACGGCGACCATGCCACCGGGAATGGCCACGCTCAGCGATCCGTACTCCCAGAAATCGGTGGTCTCCCCGCTCTCGGCCCGCCGAACGTACGGAGGCTGGTTGCCGGTCAGCTCGAACGGCGCCTCGACCACCTTGGGGCCCCGGTCCCGCAGTCCGGACGGGAGCCACCGCTGCCAGAGATCGGGCGGCTCGATGACGTGATCGTCCACCGAGATGATCGGGGGGATCTCCGCTACGGGGCCCGCTGCAGCTTCGCCCAGGTGCACGGTCGTACCTCCTTCGGTATCGGAAGGCCGAGCATGGCGACGGTCGACCGCCGCCATGCTCGGTGATGCCCCTGGTCAACGCCATAAGCGGTTCTGGCCACTGGAACCGGCTCCCGGCCCACCGAGCGGGTCCGGCGAGCTGGTTCCGGGAAGTGGAACGGGCCGTCGTTCGCGCTGCACCCGGTCCTGCAATGTGAGGGCGAGCGCCATGGAGCAGAGCCGACAGTGAAGAAGCTGATCATCGAGGTGGCACTGAACGAGTACGTCACCCGTTCCGAGCATCCTGGCGTGCCTCGGACCGAAGAAGAGATCGCCGCCCAGGCCGTCGCCTGCGCCGAAGCCGGCGCCTCGATCGTGCATTTCCATCCTCGGACCAGCGGCGGCGACCGCATGGACATCGATCATGCGGAGGATGTCGAGTTCTACCTCCGCACGATGGAGCTCATCGCCGAGCAGAGCGACATCGTCGCTTATCCGACCTACGCGGTCAGCGACGCGACCGCCGATGCCAGTGTCAACGCCTTCCCGCACGTCAGAGCGCTCCGCAAGGCGGACCGGGCCCTCGAGACCTTCGTGTACTTCGTCGGGGCCACGAACCTCGGTAGGTGGAGCAAGGAGCGCCAGGAGTGGGTCATGGACCGGGTGACCGGGGCATCCCACGACGTCTCCGTCGACTTCCTGAGCTGGTGCCGCCAGTCCGGGCTCAAGCCACAGTTCGGCGTGCGCGAGATCGGGCACCTCCGCCACATCGAGACGTACCGGCAAATGGGCCTGGTGGAGGCGCCGATCGTGCTCCATCTCAACCTTTCGCACAGCGAAGCCTTCGGACCGCCCACGACCGCGGAGGGGATCCTCTCCCTTCTCCGCTTCGTGCCACCCGAGTGGGAGGTGGAGTGGTTCGCCCACAACTACCACAACAGTTTCAACGCCGACGCGTCGGACGAGGATCGGCACCGCCTGTTCAACGCCCTGGCCATCTGCATGGACGGGCACGTGCGGACGGGGGTCGGGGACCTTCCTGCTTGGGGGGCACCTCCGCTGGACAACGTGGAGATGGTGAACCGGTTCGTGGCCATCGCCGACACCGTTGGTCGCGGCGTGGCCTCCCCGGCCGAGACCCGGGACATCCTCGGGTTCTCTTGAGCGCGGTGCCCACGCCCACCAGGACACCGAATGAACCAGCCGGACGAGATGAATTGAGGTGGCGATGAGCGAGAAGGCAAAGATGACGACGACGACGGTGCCGGTCGGCGAATACCAACTGCTCGTCAACGAGACCGGTGAACCTGGTGCGCCGGCCATCCTCTTTCTCCACGGTTCGGGCCCTGGAGCGACGGGTGAGTCAAACTGGCGAGCAGTGATCGAAGACCTGGGGGACACGTACCACTGCCTGGCACCGGACATCCTCGGCTACGGCGACTCCACCCACCCGGACCCTCCGCCGCAGGGCATCGTGCCCTTCACCACGCTCAGGAGCGAGACCCTCATCGGCCTGCTCGATACCTTCGACATCGGACAGGCCCACCTGGTCGGGAACTCGATGGGCGGCTTGATCTCGCTCGACTTGGTCCGGCTGGCGCCAGCTCGGGTTGCGTCGATCACCCTGATGGGCGCCGGAGGGGCTCCGCTCCCACCCGGTCCGGCGCTGCCCTCTCTGATCGGGTTCTACGAACAACCCACCGCCGAAGCCATGACCCGGCTGCTCGAGGATTTCGTCTACGCCCCGGAGGACTTCGGCGACGAGCTGGCGGCGGTGGCGGCCGCCCGCCTGCCTCGGGCCACCCGGGCGGACGTCCAGCGGTCCCACGCGGCGACCTTCGACCTGTCGACTCCCTGGACGATCAGCGACGAGGAGCTGGCGGCCATCGAACAGGACGTCCTGATCATCCACGGCCGGGAGGACAAGATGGTGGTCTTCGAGGCAGGCCTCTGGTTCTTCGAGCGGATCCCGAGCTCGAGGCTGTACGGGATCGGCAAGTGCGGCCACTGGACCCAGATCGAGCAGCACGACCGCTTCGTCGCTGCCATCCGAGGGTTCGTGTCGGGGGTGCTGTAAAGGAGTGCCCAGGCCCTCGGAACGAGATCCGGAGCACCGGCAGCCGCTCGTCGAACGTACGTTGAACCGTACGATCG
This sequence comes from Acidimicrobiales bacterium, assembly GCA_035547695.1. GTDB lineage: Bacteria > Actinomycetota > Acidimicrobiia > Acidimicrobiales > RAAP-2 > DASZUK01. Next base: position 44,048 of record DASZUK010000059.1, on the reverse strand, counting down.
AGCGCGCCGCCGAGGCGCGGCCGGACCACCTGTGCCTTCGCGACGAGGAGCGGAGCCTGACCTATGCCGAGGCATGGGTGGCCGCCGGCCGGTTCGCCCGGGGGTACCGGGCGCTGGGGGTGTCCCGACAGGAGCCTGTCTTGCTCATGCTCGACAACCACCTCGACTCGACGCTGGCCTGGTTGGGGCTCAGCTTCAACGCGTCGATGGAATCACTGGTCAACACGGCGTACAAGGGTCGCTACCTGGCGCACCTGGTCAACGACTCGAGAGCCCGGTTCGCGGTGATCGAAGAGGCCTACCTCGATCGCGTCCTGGCGGTGGGGAGTGACACGCTCGAGACGGTGATCGTGCGCCCGTCGAAGGGATCCGACGTGACGGTCCCGGCCCTGCCGCAGGCCCGGCGGGGTCCCCGTATCGTCCCCTTCGGCGAGCTGGAGGCACACGGCGCCGCCGGCCCCGAGGCGGTCAGCGCCTGGGACCTGCTCGCCATCCTGTACACCTCGGGGACCACCGGCCTGTCGAAAGGAGCGGTCCTGGCGCACGCCGCGGCCTTCACGACCGCGGAGTTCACGGGGAGGCAGACGAGGGACGACATCCGCTACGTCGTGGCTCCGCAGTTCCACGTGGCCGGCCAGTGGGGCGGCGTCTACCGGGCGCTGATCCCCGCCAGCACGGCCTACATCGCCTCCGGGTTCCACGCCACGACGTTTTGGGACGAGGTCCGCGACGTCGGAGCCACCACGACGCAGTTGGTCGGCACCATGCCCGAGTTCCTGATGCGCCAGCCACCGAAGCCGGATGACGGGGACAATCCGATGCGTGACGTCTACATGACGCCGGTGACGGCCGACGTCCAGCAGTTCCGCGCCCGCTTCGGAGTCGACGTCGTCACCGGGTTCGGAAGCACCGAGGCAGGCACCATCCTGATCGACAACGATCCGGACCAGGTGGCGCCACGGCGCTGCGGCTGGGCCCACCCGGACGTGGAGGTCCGGTTGGTCGACGAACACGACCGAGAGGTGGCCGTCGGGGAGGTTGGCGAAGCGGTCGTGCGGCCAAAGCTCCCATGGACCGTCATGGTCCGCTGGCACGGGCTCCCTGCCCGCTCCGCCGAGGCGTGGCGCAACGGATGGCTGCACAGCGGCGATGCCTTGCGGCGAGACGCCGACGGCATCTACTACTTCGTCGATCGAGTCGACGACGCCATCCGCCGGCGTGGCGAGAACGTCTCCTCCCTGGAAGTCGAGCTCGAGGTGAACAGCCACGAAGAGGTCCAGGAGTCGGCCGCTGTCGCCGTCCCCAGCGAGTACTCCGAGGACGAGATAAAGGTGGTCGTCGTCCGGGTGGAGGGCTCCACGCTCACCGAAGCCGAGCTGGTCCTCTACCTGGCCGAGAGGATGCCCTACTTCATGGTCCCCCGGTTCGTCGAGTTCGTCGAGGACATGCCCAGGACCCCGACCCAGAAGATCCGGAAGGCCGAACTGCGGGCGGTGGGTATCGGCGACGCCTGGGACCGCGAAGCGGCGGGGATCGAGGTCTCCCGTCGCGGAGTCCGCACGACGGGCTAGCCGACGAGGCGTCCGCGTCGACGGGCTGGGCCGGGCCGGTTTCCGTTCTGTGGAATCGCCCGTTCCCGGGGAGGCGGCGGCCAACCAGACTGCCGCGATGGACCTGCCCGCCCGCCGCCAAGCGGCATCGGCTCTGGCTGACGCAGAGCGCTCCCGCCTGCCCATCGAACCGTTGTCGAAGTGCTACCCCGGCATGGACCTCGACGATGCCTATGCCATCCAGATGCTCAACATCGAAGACCGGCTGACCGCCGGATCAGCCGTACGGGGCCACAAGGTCGGTCTCACCTCCAAAGCCATGCAGACCATGCTCGGGGTGGACCAACCCGACTACGGCCACCTGTTGACGGACATGTTCATCGCCGACCGCGACGTGGTCGCCGCCGACCGGTACCTGCAGCCGCGGGTGGAGATCGAGATCGCCTTCGTTCTTGGGAGCGGGCTGGGTGGCGGGGGAGTGACCGCAGCCGACGTCTTGCGGGCGACCGAGTTCGTCGTGCCGGCCATCGAGGTGATCGACAGCCGGATCGCCGATTGGGCCATCACCCTGGAGGACACGGTGGCGGACAACGGCAGCTCGGCCGGGGTCGTCCTGGGCTGTCGGCCGACCAAGATCGGCGACAGGGACCTCCGGTTGGTGAGAGGGATCCTCGAGCGGTCTGGCCGTTTGGTCGAGACCGGCCTGGGCGCCGCAGTCCTGGGGAACCCGGTGTCGGCGGTCGCCTGGCTGGCGAACAGCCTGCATCAGATGGGTGTCGCGTTGGAGGCAGGGCACGTGGTGCTGCCCGGCTCCTGTACCCGTGCCGTCGATGTGGTCCCGGGCGACGTCGTCCGGGCCGAGTTCGACGGGTTGGGCGACGTCGTCGTGTGCTTCGAGTGAGCGGGAGGAGTCGAATGGGGACCAGGGCGAGGAGCCGAACGTGACCAAGCCAGTTGCCGCCATCGTCGGCTCGGGGAACATCGGCACCGACCTCATGGAGAAGCTGTTGCGTTCGGAGGCGCTGCAGCTCGCCTATATGGTCGGTGTCGACCCGGCCAGCGAAGGCCTCCGTCGGGCTGACCGGCGGGGCCTCGAGGTCTCGCCCGAGGGGGTCGACTGGCTCCTGGCTCGTGAGCAGCTTCCGGACATCGTGTTCGAGGCGACGTCGGCCCACGTCCACGCCGCCAACGCACCGCGTTACCAGGAAGCCGGGATCAGGGCCGTCGACCTGACCCCAGCGGCCATCGGGCCTTTCGTCGTTCCGCCGGTCAACCTCCACGAGCATCTCGGTGCCCCGAACTTGAACATGGTGACCTGCGGCGGCCAGGCCACCATCCCTATGGTGCATGCCGTGGCCCGGACCACCCCGGTTCCGTATGCCGAGATCGTCGCCACCATCGCCTCGAGATCGGCAGGGCCGGGCACCAGGGCGAACATCGATGAGTTCACCATCACGACGTCGAGGGCGATCGCCTCGGTCGGCGGCGCGGGGCTCGGCAAGGCCATCATCATCCTGAACCCGGCGGATCCTCCGTTGATCATGCGGGACACCATCTTCTGTGAGATCGGGCCCGAAGCCGATCGGGATGCGATCACGGCCTCGGTCCGGGAGATGGAGCGCGCGGTCGGCACGTACGTGCCCGGGTACCGGTTGCTCCGGGATCCCGCCTTCTTGGACGACCGGGTCGTGATCCAGGTGGAGGTCCGGGGAGCAGGCGACTACCTCCCCCCGTACGCCGGCAACCTCGACATCATGACGTCGGCGGCGGCCAAGGTGGGAGAAGAGCTCGCCATCGCCGCCACCGCCGGAGTCTCGTGATGCCGTACTCGACAGTGCTCGACATCAGGATCACCGACTCGTCGCTCCGGGACGGCTCGCATCGCGTCGGCCACCGGTTCACCCCGGAACAGGTCGAAGCGATCGTCGCCGGGCTGGACGCCAACGGTGTCCCGGTGATCGAGGTGAGCCACGGTGACGGGCTCGGTGGTTCCTCTTTCACGTACGGCCGGTCCGGCACGAACGAACGGACGCTCATCGAACGTGCCACGGCGGTGGCCGAGCGGGCGATGATCGCCTGTCTCCTCCTGCCCGGCGTCGGCACGGTGGAGGACATCCGCGCCGTGGCGGACCTCGGCGTGGGGTTGATCCGGGTGGCTACCCACTGCACGGAGGCGGACATCGCCTGCGAGCACTTCGAGCTCGCCCGTGCGCTCGGTCTGGAGACGGTGGGGTTCCTGATGATGGCCCATTCCCAGCCACCCGAAGTGCTGGCCAAGCAAGCGAGGCTCATGGCCGATGCCGGGTGCCAGTGCGTCTACGTGACCGATTCCGCCGGAGCCCTCATACTCGAACAGGTGAGCGACCGGATCAGCGCCATCCGGACGGAGCTGGGAGATGACGCCACGGTGGGGTTCCACGGGCACGAGAACCTGGCTCTCGGCGTGGCCAACACCATCTGCGCCGTCAGAGCCGGAGCGGTGCAGGTCGACGGATGTACCCGTCGCTTCGGAGCCGGGGCCGGCAACACCCCTACGGAGGCACTTGCCGCGGTCTGCGAGAAGCTCGGCATCACGACGGGGATAGACGTCCTCGGCCTGTTCGATCTGGCTGAGGACGTGGTCCGGCCGATCATGGAGAGCGAGCCGGAGCTGTCCCGGTTGGCCCTCATCATGGGCTACGCCGGCGTCTACTCCAGCTTCTTGAACCACGCCTACCGGGCAGCCCAAACCTATGGGGTGCCGGGAGCGCAGATCCTGCTCCGCTGTGGCGAGCGCAAGTTGGTCGGCGGCCAGGAGGACCAGATCCTCGACATCGCCCAGGAGCTGGCGGCCGAGCAGTCGGCGTAGAGCTGAGGATCGATCGACTCCGGTCCATTTCGTCTCCACGCGCCCGTTGGGCCCGCCATTCCACTGCATCAGGACCCAGGTTTCGGCGTTCCGACCAGTGAAAAATCGTCGAGGGATTTCAGGGCTCGATGTTTACGATGCGATGACAGAAGTGGGGGAGCGTCGGGGGTCGTCGTGATCGGCGTAGCTGCCGTCCCGGCCACCACCCGCTCCTCCGCCGGCACGGTTGCTGGCAGCCCGACGTCGGGACATCCGACGTCGGGTCGAGTGGAACAAGGGGAGGACAACGAATGGCGGGCTTTCGCAAGAAGGTCGTCCCGGTATTGATGACGGCCTTGATGGCGTCGAGCGTCGGGGTGGCCGTTGGCGCCGGCAGTGCCGGCGCCGCTCCGAAGGGGGCGCCGATCAAGATCGGGTTCGTCATACCGAAGTCGGGTGAAGAAGGCCCACTCTTCACCGGCATCCAGCCGGCGGCCCAGGCATGGGCGAAGTACACCAACGCCAACGGCGGCGTGGCCGGGCACCCCGTCAAGATCGTCGTGGGGGACTCGCAGAGCAGCCCTCCGGCTGCGTTGGCGGCGGTGCAGAGCTTGGTGACCCAGGGTGTCGTGGCGGTGGTGTCCGCCGACCCGATCTCCGAGGGTTCGACGGTGCCGTACCTGGTGAGCAAGAACATCCCGATTCTCGGGATCGGCTACAGCAGCGTGCTCCTCGGGGCGAAGAACGCCTTCAACTCGCTCGTCTCGACCCTGGGCACCTCGCTCGGCGAACTGGCGGCGGCGAAACAGGTCGGGAAGACCAATTTCACTTCCTTCTACTGTCTCGAATCGCCGAGCTGCAAGACAGCGGCGAGCTTCTACCAGTCGAACGCTCCGACATTCGGCGTCACCTACGAAGGTGGCTTCGGGATCTCGGCCACGCAACCAAGCTATACGGCTGAGTGCCTCCAGGCGATCAGCTCGGGGACCAACTTCCTGCAGCTCGACACCAACACGACAACCCAGGGAGCTGCGGCGAAGACGTGCTACCAGCAGGGCTACAAAGGCGTGATCGGCGCGCTGTCGCAGGAGATCAACATTCCGGCGATGGACAAGGTGGCGAACGCCAAGTGGGCCGGTACCCTGAACGCCTTCCCGTGGTGGGTGAACACAGCTCCGGTGAAGACCTTCCGCTCCGCCATGAAGAAGTACGCGCCGAGCTACACATACCAGAACCTCACAGGTACGGCGATGTGGACCGTGCTCCAGCTCTTCGCCAAGGCCGTGTCGGCGAACAAGGGGGCGGTGACCCCGGCGAGCGTGATCGCTGACTACGGAAAGATCAAGAACCAGACCCTGGGCGGCCTGCTCGCCCAGCCCGTCACGTACAAGGCCAACTCGACGAGCGCCCCGGTGACGTGTGCCTGGACCTACACGTTCACTTCCGGTAACGCCAGCCCGAAGAGCATCCCGGTGAAGGGCAAGTCGGGGAACGGAGCGTCGGGTGGTCTGGCCAGCACGTGCCCGCCGGCCGGCGTGGTGAAGAAGAACCTGGCGGGCTAGCCGGGTTCGAAGCAGGACGGGCGGAAGTCGGACCGCCCATCGGAGATCACTCCTCGTCGGAGCGGGCCGTGGAGCTCCCGGCCCGCTCCGACGCGTCTCGTTGAGCGGAACCAAGAATGGAGCCGGTTCTCAACGCATGCCATCGTCAACGATCACGGGATGATGCACGATGCTGCCCGGATCAGGAGGACACAATGCTCGACCTGGTGATTCGTGGTGGACGGGTGATCGACGGCACGGGTGCGGCGAGCCGTCGGGCCGATGTGGGCGTCGACGACGGACGGGTCGTCGCCGTGGGCGACGTGGACGACGCCGGCCGACAAGAGGTGGATGCGGACGGCCTGTTCGTGACGCCGGGCTTCATCGACGTCCACACGCACTACGACGCCCAGATCTGCTGGGACGGGACGTTGAGCCCGTCGCCGCTCCACGGCGTGACCAGTGTCGTCAGCGGTAACTGCGGGTTCACGTTGGCGCCGATCGCCGACGAGGACAGGGACTACATGCTGAACATGCTCTCGCGGGTCGAAGGGATGCCGATCGAAGCCCTTGAAGCGGGGGTGACCTGTGACTGGACGACGACGGCGGAGCTCCTCGACCGGTTCGAGGGCCAGGTCATGCCGAACGTGGGCTTCCTGGTCGGGCACTCCGCCCTGCGCAAGGCGGTGATGCACGACGAAGCGACCGAACGGGCGGCGACCCCGGCCGAGATCGAGGCCATGCGCGGACTGCTGGAGGCCGGACTGGCCGCCGGCGGCATGGGCTTCTCCTCGACCTGGTCGCCGACGCACAACGATCATCGAGGAATACCCGTCCCGTCGCGTGCCGCCACGAGAGACGAGCTGCTGAGCCTGTGTGAGGTGGTGGGACGGCACGAAGGGACGGCCCTCGAGTTCATCCCGGCGGTCGGCGAGTTCGGCGACGACATCAAGGACCTGATGGCGTCGATGTCGCGGGTGGCCGACCGGGTCTTGAACTGGAACATGCTCATGATCTTCCCGGGCAACGAGCACGTCGTCGCCAACCAGCTCAGCGCCAGCGACTACGCCGAGGAGCACGGTGGAAGGGTGTTGGCCCTGACCCTTCCGGAGCCGGGCAAGCTCCGGCTGAGCTTCCTGTCGGGAATGGCCTTCGACGCCATTCCTGGGTGGGCGAACCTCTTCCGGCTCTCCCCGGAGGAGCGGCTCGGCGTCCTGGCCGATCGCCGGCAACGGGCCGAGCTCGACCGAGTGGCTCAAGCGGCTCCGACGAACTCGCTCGAGTACGTCCGCTGGGGTCGGTACCGGCTGGAGACCTTCTCCCCGGAGGCTCGTCGGTTCAACGGGTCGACGGTCGAAGAAGCGGCGGCGACCCTCGGTCTGGGCACGTGGGACGCGTTGTGCGAGATCCTCCTGATGGACCACCTGCGGAGTGGGCTCTTCATGCCGGCCCGTGGCGACGATCCGGACACGTGGGAGCGTCGCCGCTCCGCTTGGCGAGATCCTCGCACCCTCATAGGGGCGTCGGATGCCGGCGCCCATCTGGACATGATCGATACCTTCTCGTACGCCACCCGCCTGCTCGAGGTCGGGGTGCGTGAGCAACCGCTGCTCCCGGTCGAGGAGGCCGTGCGGATGTTGACCAGCGATGCCGCCGATCTGTACGGGCTCCGGGGCCGGGGCCGCATCATGGAGGGCTACGCCGCGGACTTGGTCGTCCTCGACATGGATCGGATCTCGGCCGGCCGGCCGGAGACCCGGCAGGATCTGCCCGGCGGGTGCGAGCGTCTCTACTCGGAGCCTGACGGGGTCGAGCGAGTGTTCGTCAACGGGGTCCAGGTCGTCGAGAACAACAAGCTCGGGTCGGAGCGGCCGGGGAAGATCCTCCGGTCGGGTCGCGACACGACGACGGTCCACGCCCGGAGCTAGCCGGGAGGCGGCCCGACTGGATGTCGGGTGCGGCCCGGTCAGCGGGCGAGGAAGGCGAGGGCGTTGGCGCCCAGTATGGCGGAGCGCGTGGAGCCGTCGATGGCGCCCGACGCCTCGGCTTCGGCGAGCATGGCCACTGGATCGTGGACGTCGGGTGGGATGAACGGGTAGTCGCTTCCCAGGGCTATGTGGTCAGCGCCATAGCGCTCGACCAGGAGGGGAAGATGGCGAGGGTCGAAGACCAGGGCGTCTGCCCACAGGCGGCGCACGAGGGTGTCCAATACCTTGCGGTCGTGGCTGTCGAAGAGCCCCAGGCGGGGGTGGGTCCACGGAAAGGCGCCCCCGCCGTGGGACAGGCAGACGCGGAGGTCCGTGAGCTCCTCCAGCACTCCCCCGTAGACCAGGGCGTACGTGGAGAGCGCCGTGTCGGTGTGCATCCCGATGGCGAAGTCGATCACGGGTGACGAGCAGCGGGTGGCCCCGCCCCCATCGATCGGATGGACGAAGAGCGGTACCCCTCCCTCGGCGGCCGCCCGGAAGAAGCCTCGCAGCGACTCGTCACTGAGCTCCCGGCCGTTCACGACGGTGCCGATCTCGATGCCGTCGAGCTGGAGCTCGCCCGTCGCCCGGCGCATCTCGGCGATGGCCAGGGCCGGGTCCTGCAGCGGAACGGTTCCCAAGCCCCGGAGCTTGCCGTTCGAAGCCGCCACGGCACCGGCGACCCCGTCGTTGAAGGCGCGGGCGTACCGTGCCGCCAGGCCGGGGTCGCTCCAGTAGGTCAAGGCGATGGGCATGGGCGAGACGACCTGGACGTCGACGTGGTGGTCGTCCATGACCGCCAACCGGCGACCGATGTCCCACAGGGGCGCCTGCACCACGCGGAAGACGGAACCCCCCCGCCGGATCTCGCCAACCTGGTCGTCGGTCACGACGAGCCGGGGCCACCGGTCGTCGCCGGTCTCGGCCCCGAGCTCGGGTAGCTGGGGCGGGAAAACATGCGCGTGCAGGTCGACGGTGAGTGGATGGGGCGACGTCATGTCTCGGTCTCGACCTCCGGCGGGGTCGTCGCCACGAGTATCTCCGTAGCGACCTGGCCCGGGCTCTGCAACGGTCCGAAATGCCCCAGTCCCTCGATCTCCAGTTGGGAGATGCCGAACTCCCGGTACATGTCGGCGGCGGTGGCGCGGTGCATCTCGTCGGTCTCGCTGCCGCGGAGGATGCTCACCGGGCACGGAAGGTGCTCGAGGATGCCCCAAGATCGTTGGGTGAAGGTGCTGGCGAAGACCTGCGCTTCAGTATCCGGAGGACACTTGAGCTCCACCGTCCGGTCCTGTCGATCACCGAACCCGTACGTCACATAGTCGTAGAGCACGCCGGCGTTGAAGTCGCACATAGGTTGCTTGGCGGCGTAGTTCTCCAATGCTTCGGCGCGTGAGGGAAACGTTCGCCTCCGCCGTTTTGCCGACTTGACCATGAACAACTGGCTCTCCTCGACCCCAGGAGCGGCGGACGGCCTCGGGGGGACGATGGCGGGCTCGTACAGGACGAGCTGTTTGAAGACGCCGGGGCGCTGGTCGGCGGCCATCAAGAGGGCCGGGCCGCCGAGTGAGTGGCCGAAGCCGAAGATCTCCCCGACATCCAGGTGGTCCACTGCCGCCAGGACGTCACGGCCGAAGGCAGACCAATCGATCTCGGGACCATCGGCGATCGGCGATTCTCCGTGGCCCCGAAGGTCGAGGGCCCAACAGCGGAACCGGGCAGCGAGGTGGCCGGCCAGGCGGCGAAAAGCCCAGCCGTGGAGACCGGTGGCGTGGACCAGGAGCATTGTCGGGCCGACGCCGCCGAAGTCGTGGATGGCCAAGTCCAGGCCGTCGGGTCCGGGGAACCGAACCGGGGCGGGCCGCGCCAGGTCGACGGGTCGAGGCGGCCCGTCGCCATCTACTGATCCGAGGGCGCTGCTCAACGGCGCTCGGGGATCTGTGGCCAGTACTTCGCCAGTGCCCCCCCGTCCACGGTGAGGTTCGTTCCGGTCATCATCCCGGCATCGTCAGAAACCAAGAAGACCAGTGGTCCGACGTAGTCGGTGGGCGTAGGCAGCCGCCTCCACGGGTTGAACCGGTTGAAGTCGAGGCCCCCGGAGGCTGCGGCGGTGGCGAAGAGCTCCTCCGCCGCCCTGGCCAGCTCGGGGTCGTCGGGCTGCGTTGCGGTGGGCGTGAGGGAGTTGACCCGGATGCCGTAGGGCGCCAGGTCCATCGCCGCCGCCCGGGTGAAGTTGACGAGGCCCGACTTGGCGGTCGAGTACCCGATGTTGCCTGCCTCGCCCTGCCAGGCTGCGGTTGAAAGGACGTTGACGATCGTCCCCTGCACGCCGTGGTCGATCATCGACCGGGCGACCAGTTGCGACATGATGAACGCCCCGCCAAGAAGGACGTCCACCTGCCGGCGAAACCGGTCGACCGGCATGTCGAGAAGGCTGCCCCGGCTGAACAGGACAGCATTGTTGACGAGAATGTCAACCCTGCCCCATTCGCTGATCACCCTTTCGAGGCCATCGCTTGCCGCCACGGGGTCGGTGACGTCGAAGGGAACGGCCAGGGCTCGACCTCCAGCGGCCGCGATGAGGCTGGTCCGCTCTTCGGCCACGTCGGCCCGCAGGTCGTTGCAGGCGACCAGGGCACCGGCGGCTGACAGACCGGAGGCCAGGCCCCCGCCGATGTTGCGACTGGTCCCCGTGACCAGGGCCACTCGTCCCGACAGATCGTCACCCGTCACGGCGTGGGTTCCCAAATGGCGAAGACCTTGTTGGAGTTGAGCACCCAGGTGTCGATCAGGACGCTCCACGACGGAGCCATTCCCAGTTCCCGGGCGGCGCCCAGTAGGGCCGACCAGTTCAGGATCTCCTGCTGGCCGGCGTGCTCAACATCCGCCGTCGTCAGCTTCGCCCACATGGTGAAGTCGCCGGCGACCATCGCGTCGTAGAGTCGCCGGTCGGCGGCGGTGTCGGGCCGCATTCGCCAGGTGTGGTCGGTGAGGAACGAGTGTGACCACGAGGCTGAGGCGACGATGGCCACCCGCCATGGGCTGGCGAGGAGAGAGCGGAAGGTCGCCGCGCCGAGGTCCATGAGGCGCGCCGGCGGGGGGGAGGGGGGATCGAGGACCATCTCCTCGCCGAAGGGACGTACCCCGCCCTTGGCGGAGATCACCCGGCGCCCGTAGCAGTTGATGGGCATGCAGATCACCGGCCAGGGGAACCCGATGCGCTGGTGGTCGATGAAGAGCAGCGTGTTCAGAAAGGCATGTGGTAGCTGTCGGTCGTGGAGCGGCTCATAGGCGTAGGCCACATCGAAGCCGTCATCGATCAGGCGCTCGGTCAGCCAGCGGGCGATATCCGGCCGTCCCTTGACGGTGATCGTGAGGTCCGGGGACTCATGCCAGTAGGTCGGAAATGCCTGATAGACGTAGGTATCGTACGGGCGCACCTCCCTGTCCGAATAGGCCAGGATGGCATAGGGCGGAATGAGATCCTCGCGAAAGTTCTCGTACTGGTCGTCGCCCCAGATGAGGATGACGTCGGGCTCGAACGCTTCGAGCTGGGACCGGATACGGTCAAAACCGTTGATCAGGTCCGCCCGGTGCCGGGAGGCGGCGGTGGCCCCTCTGTCGTCGCCCCATTCGGCCTGCATCTCCTCCGGCCAGCCCGCCGGGTCCTTGACGTCATCAGGGATGCCAGGATCCATCAGCATCCTCTCCATGATCCAGGCCATGTTGTGGTCCTCGGTCACGAAGGGTGGAAAATGGGTCATGCCCATTAGCTGAATGGCGCCCAACTGGGTTCCTCCCAATGAATCGGTGATCGTCGGTGCAGGCCGAGGACAGGCTGCCGGCCCGTTCCTGGCGGCGCCGAGCCGACGTCCACCTATTAGAACAATCACCTCCCGGGGGGTCGGGTGCCCGGGTTCTGCTGGCCGGAACCCGGGTCGTCGGGCTCGCTCGGACGGGGCTGAACTGGTCGGCGGACACCGCACGCCAACGGGAGGGCAACGTGACCCAGGGCCAGTTCATCATCGACGATCGTGAGACGCCCCGGTTCCGCGTCCATCGGTCGGCCATGGTCGACGACGACGTCCTGGCTCAGGAACGGACAAAGATCTTCGACCGGTGCTGGTTGTACGTGGGGCACGAGAGCGAGCTGCCCGCGCCGCACGACTTCCGGACCAGGAAGGTCGGCGGGCGCCCCGTCATCTTCACGCGCGACGCAGCCGGATCGATCGTCGTCCTCGTGAACAGTTGCAGCCACCGCGGCATGCAGGTGGAGACGCGCCCGGAGGGGCACGGGCGCTTCCTCAAGTGCTTCTACCACGGCTGGTCCTACAAGAGCTCGGGAGAGCTGGTGGCCATGCCGGACGAGAAGTCGTACGGGCCCAACTTCGACAAGCAGAACCTCTGTCTGCCCCGACCGCCCAGGGTGCAGTCCTACCGGGGGTTCGTCTTCCTGAGCTGGACGGAGGACGTGGTCGACCTGATCGACTATCTGGCCGGAGCCCGTGACTACCTCGACCTGGTGGCGGACCAGTCCGAGGAGGGGATGCAGATCGTCGGCGGCACCCACCTCTACGCCCTGCAGGCCAACTGGAAGCTGCTGGTCGAGAACAGCATCGATGGCTACCACGCCATGACCACGCATCACCGCTACCTCGAGATGCTCGCCGACTCGGGCGTGGACCTGAAGACGGCGTTCGACAGCGGCGGGGCACCCCCGCGGGCGTACAACCTCGGAAACGGCCATGCCGTGATCGCCGCCGTCGACGGGAGCGGCGGCACGAAGCTCGGCCTGGGGCGGGACTTCCCCAACGAGTCGACGAGAACCAAGCACCTGGAGCGTCGGGCGAAAGTGGCCGAGAGGTACGGCGAAGCATGGGCCAACCGGGTCTACGCCAACCGCAACCTCCTGATCTTCCCGAACTTGATCATCGTCGACCTCGTGATGGGGTGCACGGTCCGGACCTTCTATCCGGACGCACCCGGGTACATGGAGGTCAACGGATGGCAGATCCACCCCTCGGACGAGGACCCGGAGCTGCAGGCGATGAGGATGACCAACTTCCTGACGTTCTGGGGGCCGGCAGGCCTGGCCACTCCCGACGACGTCGAAGCGCTCGAGCGGTGCCAGACCGGGTTCGCCGCCGCCGGGACCGCCCAGTGGAACGACATTTCCCGAGGCATGACCTCCGAAGAGCCGGGGTTCACCGAGGAGCTCCAGATGCGGGTCTTCTGGAGGCGCTGGAACGAGCTGATGACCGGTGCTCCACCCGTGCCCGAAGGCCCGGTGTTCCCAGCCGGCGGGCGGGGTCCGATCCCACAGCTCCATCCGGTCGCCTGAGAAGACCCGGATCTGGGCGGAGCCGGTGTAGCAGGGCGTTCCAGGCTTCGGAACGCCTCGTTGAGCACCGAGGAGCCTGGACATAGCGTCGTCGGGGATGCCCATCGCGACAGGCCGGGGAGATGGACACGAACGTCGTCACGGGGGCAGGGCGGGGCGGGCGAGCTGAAGGTGGGGGAGACCATCACACCATCGAATGTCAGGTACGACGCCCTCGGGCGCCACGCCGGGGTGAGGTGCGGAATAGGCGTGGCAGCCCCCGAAGCTGCAGATGACCACCGTGGGTAGCTCGATCGTCCCGTTCATCGTCTCGGGGATCGTCGCCGGGGCCATCTACGGACTGGCGGGGTCGGGGCTGGTCCTGACCTACAAGACCTCGGGCATCTTCAACTTCGCCCACGGGGCGGTCGCCGCCGCCGCGGCGTACCTCTTCTACTGGCTGACCAACGACGTGGGCCTGAACTGGGAGACGGCCTTCGTGATCAGCGTCCCGATCCTCGCCATCGTGTTGGGCATCCTGCTGGAACTGGGAACGCGGAGCCTGGTGAAGCGGCCGATCGTCTTGCAGATCGTCGGCACCGTCGGCATCCTGCTCATCGTTGAAGCACTGACGACGATCAAGTTCGGCCCGGACGAGATCAAGATCTCCCAGTTCCTCCCGGGCGGCACAAACACCTTCCGGCTGTTCGGGGTCAACATCGGATGGGCCCAGCTCACGGTGGTGCTGTTCGCCCTCGTCCTGACCCTGGCCCTGTACGCCTGCCTGCGCCTCACCAAGGTCGGCCTGGCGATGCGGGCCGTGGTCGACAACGCCGACCTGGTCGGCCTGCACGGAACCAGTCCCGTCCAGGTCCGGCGTCTGGCCTGGATCGTGGGAGCGGCCCTGGCCGCCGTGTCCGGAGTGCTCCTGGCTCCGTTCTTCGGGATCCAGGCGATCGCCCTGACCTACCTGGTCATCGCCTCGATCGGCGCGGCGGCCGTCGGCGGTTTCTCCAGCATCCCCCTCACGTACGCCGGTGGCCTCGTCATCGGCATCGTCGCCAACGTCAGCCAGAAGTACGTCCTGGGCGTGACATCGCTCGCCGGGCTGCCCCAGAGCGTCCCGTTCATGGTCCTGCTCGCCGCCCTCCTCGTCATCCCGAGACGGAAGCTGGTGACGCGCTCGACGCCTGAGCGGTCGACCGCCACCCAACGCCATGCCCCGGCACCGATAAGCCTCGTACTGGGAGCCATCGTGCTGGTGGTGCTGGTCCTCGTGCCCACCTTCGGTGGAACGCACATGAGCTACTTCCTGCAGGCCATGTCGCTCGGCGTGATGTTCCTCTCGATCGGGTTGCTCGTCCGAACGGCCGGGCAGGTCTCGCTGTGCCAGAGCATCTTCGGCGCCATCGGCGCCGTGGCCTTCTCGCAATTCATGCTCGACCTGGGCCTGCCGTGGTTGGTGGCCCTGCTGTTGGGTTCGCTGGTCCTCGTGCCGATCGCCGCCCTGATCGGGCTCATCGCCATCCGGCTCTCCGGGCTCTTCCTCGCCCTGGCCACCCTGGCCTTCGCCATCATCGTCCAGTACTTCTTCTTTCCGCTCAACTTCATGTTCGGGAGCAGCGGAGCCGGGCGGCTCGTGCCGCGTCCGAGCTTCGCCAGCTCGGACGATCGCTACTACTACGTACTGCTGCTGATCTTCGTGATCGCCGCCCTGGTCGTGCTGGCCATCGACCGGGGACGGCTCGGCCGGATGCTCCGGGGCCTGTCGGAGGCACCCACGGTGCTCCGCACCCTCGGCCTGTCGATCAACACGACGAAGATCATCGTCTTCTGCATCTCGGCCTTCCTGGCGGGGATGTCGGGCATCCTCTACGGCGGATCGGTGACGTACGCCACTTACGCGGACGCCAACTACCAGTCGTTCGAATCGTTCATCCTGCTGGCCATCATCGCAACGGTGCCGTTCGGTCTCCCGTGGTATGCCCTCTTCGCCATCCCGGTCGCCATCATCCCCGGCTACATCGGCGGCGAGAACGTCACGAACTGGCTGACCTTCATCTTCGGGATCTCGGCCATTCTGATCGCTCTCCAGGGTGGACAGCCTCCGATGCCGAAGTGGGTGACGGCTCTCTACGACCGGTTCACGAGCCGCCGAGCACCGGTCGTTGCCGAGGCAGCGCTCCAGCCCTTGGTCACGACCTCGCCGAAGCTGGTCCGGATCGGGCAGCCACGGCCAGGGTTGGAAGTGCGCGACCTCAAGGTCCGGTTCGGTGGCCTGGTGGCAGTGGACGACCTGCGCTTCGAAGCGCCGATCGGCCGGGTGACCGGGCTCATCGGCCCGAACGGGGCCGGCAAGACGACCACCTTCAACGCCTGCAGTGGGGTCGTCCGCCCCACCGAGGGGCAGATCTTCCTCCACGGCAGGGACGTCAGCCAAGAGAACGCGGCGATCCGGGCCCGGCGGGGGCTGGGCCGGACGTTCCAGGTCACTGCGCTGTGCGAGTCGTTGACCGTGCGCCAGAACGTGGCCATGGGTCGCGAGGCCGGAATCGCCGGGAAGGGCGCGACGTCCCAGATCGTCGCCGGACGGGGTGCGAAGAAGGTGGTGGGCGACGCGGCCGACGGTGCACTGGAGCTCTGCGGCATCGCCCGGCTCGCCGATGTCCAAGCCGGTGCGCTGTCGACGGGCGAGCGTCGCCTGGTCGAAGTGGCCCGATGCCTGGCCGGGGACTTCGACGTGCTGTTGTTGGACGAACCGACGGCCGGCCTGGACAACGGGGAGAGCCAACGGCTGGCGCAGGTGTTGCAGACGGTGATGGAGCAGCGACAGTGCGGCATCCTCCTCGTCGAGCACGACATGGCCTTCGTCATGGGTCTCTGCGACTACATCTACGTGCTCGACTTCGGGAGGTTGCTGTTCGAGGGCCCCCCCGACCTCGTTGCCCGAAGCCGTGAGGTGCAGGCTGCCTATCTCGGCTCAGAGGTCGTCTCGACGGCACCTGGCGCCGAGCCCGTCCCGGCGGAACTGGCGGAGAGGACGCCGGGATGACGACCACCGGTGCGTCGCCGGAAGCCGCAACGGTACCGCCGGGCACGACGGCACTGTCGGTCGAGAACCTGGAGGTCGGCTACGGACGGACCACCGTGCTCCGCAACGTGTCGCTACAGGTTCCCGCCAACTCCGTGACGGCGCTCATCGGACCGAACGGCGCCGGGAAGACCACCCTTCTCCGTAGCGTGTCCGGCCTGCTGGCCGTCCGCAAGGGACGCGTCGTCCTCCGCGGCGAGGACATCACCAAGCTCGAGCACTACCGGCGGGCACGCCGCGGGCTCTGCCACATTCCCGAAGGACGCGGCATCTACCGGTCGTTGACCGTCCGGGAGAACCTCCGGATGCAGGCACCACCGGGGGGTGAAGGCGACGCCATCGAGCAGGCGGTGACCGTCTTCCCGGTCCTGGGGAAGCGGCTGTCGCAGGCGGCGGGGACCATGAGCGGTGGTGAACAGCAGATGCTGGCCATGTCGGCCGCCTACCTCCGGGACGCGAAGATCATCATCGTCGACGAGCCTTCGTTGGGTCTGGCACCGGTGATCGTGGACCAGATCTTCGAGTTCCTGAGGAGCGTCACCGAAAGGGGCATCGCCCTATTGCTGGTGGACCAGTACGTCACCCGTGTGCTGTCGATGGCGCAGTCGGCGTACGTCCTCCGTCGCGGTGAGGTGGCCTTCGGCGGCAGTCCGTCGGAGCTCCTGGAGGGTGATCTCTTCAAGCAGTACATCGGGGAGTAGCGATGGCGACGAGACCGTCCGCGGTGACCGCCACGATGCAGTCCGAGCCGCTCACCATCGCCATGATCCTCGAGCACGGGGCCACCTGGAACGCCACGTCCCGGGTGTGGACCCTCCGGGACGTGGGCGGAGGTCCCGGGGAAGGGCGGGTAGACGAGACGACCTTCGCCGACATCGGAAGATCGGCCCAGTGGCTGGCTGGCGGGCTGTCGACCCTTGGCATCGGGCCGGGGGACGTCGTGGGCAGCTACATGTGGAACACCGCCGAGCACCTGGTGGCCTACCTCGCCGTCCCGTCCATGGGGGCGGTGCTCCACACGGCGAACATCCGGCTCAGTGCCGAGCAGAACGCCTATGCGGTGGAAGCCACCGGCGATCGGGTGCTGATCGTGGACGCCGATCTCCTGCCGGAGATCGTCGAGCAGCTCGCCCACATGCCGACGGTAGAGGTGGTGGTGGTCAACGGCCACGCCGACCTGGCTTCGATCGAGCGGCGGGGGAAGCGGGCGATCACGTTCGAGGCCCTGCTCTCGTTGTCGACCGGCGGGTTCCGCTGGCCCGAGATCGACGAGTGGTCGGCGGCCAACGTCTGCTTCACCACCGGCACGACCGGGAACCCGAAGGGTGTCGCCTACAGCCATCGCTCGACCTGGCTGCACTCGCTCTCGCTGGGGACGATGAACGCCCTACGCCTGGGAGCAGGCGACCGGGCGATGATCGTCGTGCCCATGTTCCACGCCAACGCCTGGGGGTACCCGTACGCCGCCTTCTGGTCGGGCGCCGAGATGGTGCTTCCCGGGCGCTTCGTCCGGCCCCCGGTTCTCGTCGAGCTCATCGAGCGCTTCGGAGTGAACTTCGCCAACGGCGTCCCGACCGTGTGGAACGACGTCCTCCGCTACCTCGAGGAAGATCCGGGCCACGACATCTCCACCCTGGACCGGTTGGTGGTCGGGGGCGCGTCCGCCCCGACCTCGTTGATCGAGCGGTTCGAGGACCGCCACGGCGTCCACGTCGTCCAGGGTTGGGGAATGACGGAGACGTCCCCACTCGTGAGCGTGGCCCGCCCGCCGCGTGGCTCGGTGGGGGGCGAGAGGATGGGGTACCTGGCTTCACAGGGACGGGTCCTTCCGGGGGTACGGATCCGTCTGGTGAACCCCGAGACGGGGAGCGTCCTGCCGGCCGACGGTGTGGCGGTCGGAGAGCTCGAGCTGCGGGGACCGTGGATCGCCGGCTCCTACCTGGTGGAGGGCGACGGGAGCGAGAAGTTCCACGACGGGTGGCTCCGGACCGGCGATGTGGGGACGCTCGACCCGGCGGGGTTCGTCAGGCTCACCGATCGCACGAAGGACGTGATCAAGTCCGGCGGGGAGTGGATCTCGTCGGTTGCCTTGGAGAACCTGCTCGCCGGCCATCCGGACGTCGCCGAGGTGGCCGTGATCGGCGTACCCGATGAGCGATGGGACGAACGCCCGTGTGCGGTCGTGGTGGGCCGGGCGGGGGCGGTCATCGACCCCACTGAGCTTCGTCAATGGCTGATGGGCCAGGTGCTGCGTTGGTGGCTCCCGGAACGGTGGTCGGTCGTCGAGGTGCTGCCCCGGACCAGCGTCGGCAAGGTCGACAAGAGGTTGCTCCGGGCTCTCTACGCCGACGGAAAGCTCGACGTGACCCATCTGGCCGGTGGCTCGAAGGCGGGACGTGGCGACCGGATGCCGGGCGGGACCGAGGTGCTCGAGAAGGAGAACCGATGAACGCGGACGAGATGATCCTGGTGAGCGTGGACGACCACATCGCCGAGCCGGCCGACATGTTCGACCGGCATGTGCCCGACCGGTACCGGGACCAGGTGCCGCGGGTGGTCGAGGACGACCGTGGCATTCAACAGTGGTGGTACGGCTCGATCCAGGGGCGGAACCTCGGGTTGAACGCCGTGGCCGGGAAACCCCGGGAGATGTACGACCTCGATGCCACCCGTTACGACGAGATGCGGCCCGGCTGCTACGACGTGCACGAGCGGGTCCGCGACATGAGCGCCGGCGGTTACCTGGCGGCGCTGAACTTCCCGAACTGGCCCGGGTTCTCGGGCCAGGTCCTGAGCCAAGGCCCGGACCCGAAGGTCAACGACGTCATGATCCGGGCGTACAACGACTGGCACGTCCTGGAGTGGTGCGGTGCCTACCCGGACCGCTTCATCCCGTGTGGCCTCGTTCCCCTTTTCGACGCCGACATGGCAGCGGACGAGGTCCGCAGGTTGTCGGAGATGGGGTGCCATGCCGTCGCCTTCTCCGAGAACCCCGAAGCGCTGGGCTGTCCGAGCATCCATTCGGGGGCCTGGGACCCGTTCTTCGCTGCCTGCAACGAGGTGGGGACGGTGATCTGCCTGCACCTGGGCTCGTCGTCGCGGCCGATCGACATGTCGTCGGACGCGCCGGTGAGCGTTGCCCCCTGCCTCAGCAATGCCCGGACCATCAATACGCTCATGGAGCTCATCTGGTCGTCACTCTGGCACCGGTACCCGGACCTGCGGATCGCCCTCAGCGAAGGGGACATCGGCTGGATCCCGTACTTCCTGTTGCGGGCCCAGCATGTGCAGGATGTCCAGTCCGGGTGGACGATGCACGAGTTCCCCGACGGCATGGGCCCGGTGGAGGTCTTCCAGCGGCACTTCCTCACCTGCTTCATCGAGGACGTTGTCGGCCTGCGCCTGCTGGAGTTCTTCAATCTCGACAACCTGTCGTGGGAGTCCGACTACCCGCATTCCGACAGCTTCTGGCCCAACGCACCGGAGCGCCTCGCCCATCAGCTCGAAGGGCTGTCGCGGACAACCATCGACAAGATCACCCATCAGAACGCCTGCAGGCACTACCAGTTCGATCCGTTCCGGGTCCGCCCCAAGGAGCACTGCACGGTGGCCGCGCTCCGGGCCGAGGCCTCCGACGTCGACACCGTGACCCATGTCGGACGTGTCAGTGGTGACCGGGAAAGGAAGCTCGAGGAGTTCCGCTCCCGTTTCCGGCCCGCAGCGGCACGATGAACGTCGAAGCTGGTTCCGACGCCCGGAACCGGAAAAGTGCGGGTGCCGAGGCTCCCGGTAGGGTCGTCGGCAGAGGCCTCGTGGGGTGACGGAACCGTGGGTGACGGAACCGTGGGTGACGGAAAGGTTGGGTGACGTGGCTGAGCGGCAGGTCATCAGGGGCGGCACCGTGTTCGACGGGACCGGTTCGCCGGGCGTCCGGGCCGATGTCGCCGTCCGCGACGGCGTGATCGAGGCGATCGGCGCAGTTGGCCATGAGGACGGTGACCGCCAGTTCGATGCCAGCGGGTGCATCGTCTCGCCGGGCTTCATCGACATCCACACCCACTACGACGCGCAGGTCTGCTGGGACCCGCGGTTCACGCCGTCCTCGTACCACGGCGTCACGACGGTGGTGCTGGGCAATTGCGGCTTCTCGATCGCCCCCACGCGGAGCGAGCACCGGAACATGATCGTCGAGACCCTTCGCAACGTCGAAGACATGAGCCCCGAGACCCTCCACGCCGGAGTGCGTTGGGACTTCGTCTCGTTTCCGGAGTACCTGGAGTTCGTGGAGCGCGACGGGATCGGCCTGAACGCCGGTGGCTACCTGGGGCACACCCCGCTGCGCCTGTACGTGATGGGGGAGGACGCCTTCGAGAGGAAGGCGACGGCTGAAGAGCTGAGAGCCATGCAGTCGTTATTGCGCCAGGGGTTGCAGCAAGGGGCCATGGGGTTCTCGACGAGCTTCTCCGCCAGTCACCAGGGCCCGGAGGGAAAGCCCATCCCGAGCCGTCTGGCCGGTCGGGAAGAGGTGCTCGGCCTCCTCGAGGTCGTGGCCGAGGAGCGGAGAGGCCTGGTGGCCATCGTCCCCGGAGGCGAATTCCCGGTGGAGTCGTTGTACGAGCTCCAGCCCACCGTGGGTGTCCCGTTCACGTACGGTGCGATCCTGGCCCGTATGGACGGGTCGCACCGGCACCAGCTCGAGCTGAACCGGGAGGGTCGGCTCGCCGGCGCCGAGGTGTGGCCCCAGGTCACGCCCCGGCCGCTGACCTTCTCGCTGAGCATGGACAACCCTTTCACCCTCAACCCGAACCCGGCGTTCGGCGAGTTGATCGGATCGAGCGACGTCGAGCGGCGACGGGCCTACGAGAGCCCCGCATGGCGTGACCGTGCCGCCGAAGGCAGCGATGGCCAGCAGGTGCTCGTCCCGCGCTGGGACACGTACGTGGTCCGGCGGTCCACCGCCCATCCCGAGGTCGAAGGGACCACGATCGCCGCCGTCGCCAGAGCGCGTGGCATCCACCCGGTCCTGGCGCTGGTCGACCTGGCCTTGGGTGAGCCGGGACTGCAGTTGCCGGTGACCTGCATCGTGGCCAACGACGACGAGGCCGGCGTGGCGGACATCCTCAAGGACGACGGGTGCACGCTCGGCCTGTCGGATGCCGGCGCCCACGTGTCGCAGCTCTGCGATGCCCCCCAGGCCACGGATTTCCTGGGCCGATGGGTGCGGGACCGCCAGATCATGAGCCTGGAGAAGGCCATCCATCGGCTCACCGGGCGGCAGGCCGAGATCCTCGGGATCCGCGGCCGTGGCTACTTGCGGCCGGGCTACGCCGCCGACGTCGCCGTGTTCGATTTCGCCAGCGTCAGCCCTGGCCCGATCCGCGAAGCCCACGATTTCCCGGGAGGAGCGCTCCGGCTGACGGCGCCGGAACCGACGGGGGTGCGGCACGTGTTCGTCAACGGTGTGCCCATCCGGGTCGACGAGGCCCAAGTGGAGAGCCGGGATCTCCCGGGGCGGATCGTCCGCCCTGCGGTGCGTCCGGCGGCCTGAGTACGAGGACACGGGAGGAGAGAAGTGCTCGAGCTGGATCTATCCGAAGAGCAGGAAGCGATCAGGGCGATGGTGACACGCCTCGGGATGGACACGCTCGCTCCGGCATCCAGGAGCGCACAGTCCGATCTTGCAGTACCGCCCGAGGTCTGGAGGGCGATGGCGGACACCGGCCTCGTCGCACCGGTGCCGGCTGAGCTCGGTGGCGGCGGGGTGCCCGATGTCCTGAGCTCGCTGATCGCCGCCGAGGGGTTGGCGCACGGGGACGCAGCGATCGCCATGGCGGCGATCGCCAGCGGGGCGGCGGCTGTGCTGATCGGCCTGGCGGCGACCGACGACCAGCAGGCATCGCTGTTGCCGCCGGTCGTCGCCGACAACGGCTGGCGTGGTTCTGTGGCTCTTTACGAGGGTTTCGGTCGGGCGCCGTCGGAGTACCGGACGACGGTCCGACGCGAAGGGTCGACGTGGAGGGTCACGGGCCGCAAGGTCGCCGTCCCCTTCGGGTCCGCGGCCGACGTGCTGGTCGTCGTCGGGACCGACCCGTCGACCGACGGCCGCCTGCGGGCTGCGCTGGTGCCGGCCCGGGATCCCGGGATCCTCGTCCAGTCGGTCGCACCGCAGATGGGGCTCGAAGCGGCTCCGCTGTCCACCATCGAGCTGGATGTGGCTGTCCCGGACGACCAGATCGTCGGTGGTGCGTCGAGTGATCCCGGTGTGCTCTCGCGGGTGGTCTCCCGCCTCCGGTTGCTGCCCGCTGCCGTCGCCCTCGGCGCCGCCCAGCGGGCCCGGGAGTACGCCGCCGGCTACGCCAACGAGCGGGTCGCCTTCGGCCGTCCGATCTCATCCTTCCAGGGCGTCTCGTTCCTCATGGCGGAGGCCCAGGTGCAGATCGACGCGGCGCGGCTGGAGATCTGGAAGGTGGCAAGTTCGGTGGAGACCGCTGACCCTGCCACGCTGGAAGCCGCCGTCTCACGGGCGGTGAGCCACGCCGGGTCAGTGGCCGCCGGGACGGCGCGTGACGCGCTGCAGGTTCTCGGTGGGCACGGTTTCATCACCGATCACCCCGTCGAGCGCTGGTACCGGGCTACGGCCAGCCTCGGGGCACTGGACTTCGACCCGATGGCCGTCTCGCTGGCCTCCGCGCTCTGACGGCAAACGATCGAGGATTCGGAGACAGGATGGTCCGCGTCGGCTTGATCGGAGCAAATCCGGATCGCGGCTGGGCGCTGGCGGCCCATCTGCCGGCCCTCCGCCAGCTCCCGGAGTACGAGGTGGTGGCCGTCGCGACCTCCCGTGAGGAGACCGCCCGACGGTCTTTGGAGGTCTACGGTGCGGTCCGGGCGTATCCGAGCAGTGCCGAGCTGATCGAGGATCCCGATGTGGATCTCGTGGTCCTCACCGTCAAGGTCCCGCTGCACGCAGGGATCGTGGGCGCAGCGTTGGACGCCGGCAAGGACGTCCTTTGCGAGTGGCCCTTGGGGAACCGTCTGGCAGAGGCCGAAGGGCTCCTCGACCAGGCCCGACGTGCGAAGGTCCGGCACTTCATCGGCCTCCAGGCTCGGGCGGCGCCAGCAGTGCGGTACCTGCGCCACCTGGTCGCCGACGGCTATGTGGGTGACGTGCTGTCGTCCTCGGTGGTGGCTTCCGGCTTCGGGTGGGGGTCGGTTATCGACGAGTCACAGGCCTATCTCTTCGACTCGGCCAACGGGGCCACCATGCTCACGGTCACGGGTGGCCATCTGTTGGACGCCGTACGGTCGTGCCTGGGCGACCTCCACGACGTGCGAGCGTTGATCGCCCAGCGACGTCGGTCGGTCGCCGTCCTCGAGGTGAGCGATGTCGAGCGCTGCCGGAGGTTCGAGGCGGTTGTCGCCTCCCGGGGGTCGCAATCGAGCGTCCCCGGGAACGTGGTCGTTCCGCAGGACGAACGCCCGACCGCGGTGGCCGATCAGATCGCCGTGGCGGCCGTTCTCGACAACGGCGCGGTGTTCTCCATCCACCTCCGGGGTGGACAGTTCCGGACGACCAACTTCCTCTGGGAGATCAACGGCACCGAAGGCGACCTACAGGTCACGGCCGGTGGCGGCACCATCCAGATCTACCCCCTCACCATCCGCGGGGCCCGGGGAGCCACGAGCGAACTGGTCGAGCTCCCCGTACCTGAGGAGTACCTCGATCGGCGATTGGCCGGGCTGTCCGGGGCCGCTCGAAATGTGGGATACCTCTACCGGGACATCGCCGACGACGTACGTGAAGGGTCGCGCACCGCACCGGACTTCTCCACCGCCGTGGAGGTTCACCACCTCCTCGAGACCATCAGCGCAGCGGCCGGAACGGGATCGCCGCGCTGAACCGGGGACCACGGAGAACGACGGACGGACCCCTGGAGGCTCGGTGGGCAGCCATCGGCGGCCAGGCGGATCACATGGCCAGGCGGACCATATTGCCAGGCGGACCATATTGAAGGACGCGCCACCGATGATGAGGACCGTTGCATCGACGATATCCATGCCGTCGCCTACAGGCGTTCGATGATCGTGGCGTTGGCCATGCCGCCGCCTTCGCACATGGCCTGGAGGCCATAGCGTCCCGCAGTGTCCTCGAGATAGTGCACGAGGGTGGCCAGGATCCGGGTCCCCGATGCTCCGAGGGGATGCCCGAGGGCAATCGCTCCGCCCCGCGGATTGACCATCAGAGGATCCGCGTCGAGCTCCTGAGCCCACACGAGGGGCACCGGGGCGAATGCCTCGTTGATCTCGTAGGCATCGATGTCGCGGATGCCGAGCCCCGCTCGATCAAGGGCTCGGCGGGACGCGGGAACGACCCCGGTCAGCATCAGCAAGGGGTCGTCGCCCGTCACCGAGAAGGCGGCGAATCGGGCCCGCGGGGTGCAATCGAGCCGCGACGCCAGTGACGCCTCCATGATGAGCGCGGCGGAGGCGCCGTCGGTCAACGGCGAGGAGTTCCCGGGGGTGATGTTCCATTCGATCTCCGGGAACCGCCGACCGATCGCCACGTCGACGAAGGAGGGCTTGAGCCCGGCCAACGACTCGGTGCTGGTCGCAGGACGGACGGTCTCGTCCGACCCGTGGAGCCTGTCGGCTCCCTCGGGATCGGCAACGGCGACGGGGATGATCTCCTTGGCGAAGGCACCGTCGGCGGAGGCGGCGGCGGCCCGGGCGTGTGAACGTGCGGCGAATTCATCGAGCACCGACCGATCCAACTTCCAGCGCGCCGAGAGGAGCTCGGCGGAGATGCCCTGGCCGACGAGCCCTGCCGGAAAGCGGTTGGCAAAGGCGGTGCCCCACGGGTCCTGACCGGCGATGGGGGAGAACATTGGGACCCTGGACATGGACTCGACGCCGCAGGCGATGACGACGTCATAGGCGCCGGCGATCACCCCCTGGGCGGCGAAGTGGACCGCCTGCTGGCTGGATCCGCACTGACGGTCGATGGTCGCCCCGGGGATCCGCTGGGGTAGGCCGGCGGCGAGGGTGGCGTTCCGGGCGATGTTCATGGACTGTTGACCCACCTGGGACACGCACCCGGCCAGTACGTCGTCGACGAGCTCGGGGTCGACCCCGGTGCGATCGATCAGGCCGCGCAGGACGGTGGCAAGGAGGTCCACGGGGTGGATCCCCGAAAGGGCTCCCCCTGGCTTCCCGCGGCCCGAAGGAGTTCGGACGACGTCGACGATGACCGCATCACGCATGGAATCCTCGCAATCTGTGGCCGACGGCACCCGGGCTCCTGATCAGGGCCGCCGGCTGCCCGCTGGTCGAGCGATGGCTGGACTCTACGGACGAGCGGAGACCGTGGAGGAGCGGACGTTCGGCGTGACGGAACCCAGAGGTGGGAACATCCGTCGCAACGAGGTCCCGCGGTGGCGAGAAGCCCGGTTGACGGGTCAGCAGAGCTGAACGCACTTCACTCGATGCGACGCCAGCCCAATAGACTCTTCGGTAACCAAGACGTCAGGAGTCTCCTCACCGTGCACACCACCACCGGCGCAGTCCCGCCGCCTCTCGGCGATGGCTAGCTCCGCTGAACCAACCGCAGATGAGGTCGGTTACGCCTTCCCTGCGCTCAGCGAGGCGAGCGCCCCGGACACCCGGACCCGGCTGTTGCTGACGGCGCTGGACGTGTTCGCTTCAAGGGGCTACGAGGGAACGTCCATCCGAGAGATCGAGCGGTTCGCCGGGGTGAACCGCGGGCTGGTCGCCTACCATTTTGGTTCCAAGCTGGCCCTCTGGCGGGAGACGGTCAACTGGTTGATGGACCGCTTCCACGAAGAGTTTGTCCCGCACCAAGAGGTGTTCCGTCACCTTTCGCCGGCGGAGCGCGAGCGCACGATGTTGGGGATATTTGTGCGTTTCTGTTCGAAATATCCGCAATTCTTCCGGCTCCTGATCATCGAAGGGGACCACGTCTCGGAGCGGACGGAATGGTTGGTGAGCGAGCACCTGGTCCCCATCAAGGCCTTCTTCGACCGGCTGTCAGGTCGGCTGGTGCACGACGATGCTCCATCGGAGAGCGTGTGGTACTTCGGCTTCGTCGGGGTGGCGGCGACGCTCTTCGCGGTCTCCACCCTCTCGGAGATGATGTTCGGGGTCGACGGGACGGACCCCGATACCTTCGACACCGCGGTCTCCGTGGCTACGCAGGTAGGCCTAGCTCTGCCGAACCTCACCGAGGCAGCCCGAAGGCGGGACCTGCCGGCGGCCCCGAGCGCCTAGCGACTGGCCCACCCTGCCGGCGAGCCGGTGGGCTGCCTCGGGTTCAGCTCCTCGGAACGGCGAAACGCCGATGCCCGCTCCTCGGGCGGAGGCTTCGCCGATGACTGCAGGCAACACCGCCGACTCGATCGGGCTCTTCGACGCCATATACACCCAACGGGCCATCCGGCGGTTCCGCCCCGATCCCGTTCCGCGGGGGCTTCTGGAGCGCCTCGTCGAAGCGGCGACGAGGGCGCCCAGTGGCGCGAACGCCCAACCCTGGGCGTTCGTCGTTGTCCAGAGCCCGTCGGTCAGGGCGGCACTCGGCGACATCGCTCGGCGAAATTTCGAACGGATCTACGCCGAAGCACTCGCGGCGCAGCGGGAGGGCGACCCGACGCCCATGCCCAACCTCAAGAAAATGGTAGAGGAGGTCGACGGTATCCCCAGTTGGATCGTCGTGTGCCTGGTCCCACCTCCAGGCGTGCCGGCCGGGCTCGACCTCTACGCGTCCATTTTCCCTGCAGTTCAGAACCTCCTCCTGGCGGCCCGAGGAGTCGGCCTTGGCGCCGTCCTGACCACCATCCTTGGTGGGGTGGAGGTTGGCGAGCTCAAGCGGGTGTTGGGCATCCCTGAGCGGGTCGAACCGGTGGCCCATATCCCGATCGGTTTCCCCGGCGAGGGCGCGCACTACGGGCCGACGAGCCGTCGGCCCCTCGACGAGGTCCTGCACTGGGACGGCTGGTCCACGGTGGAGCGAAACAGCGCCCGGCTCGCGTACCGGGCAGGCCCTCGTTAGGAGAGTGGCGTTCGAGGTGGCAGGTCCACCTGGGCTTTTGGAGGTGGAGGCCGGATGGGCGGTGCCGTGATGGCCATCGGAAACACCGAACCGGCCCATCGAACTTGTTGACTGACAAGGAAGTTGGGGGTTAAACTTGTCACGTTGCAAGTCGAACCCGCAGTATCGATGGGGGGGTGATCCCGTGGCAAACGTGATGGCGGCGGCCGAGGAGCCGCTCTTCGCCGAGTGCGACGAGAGCGTGGTGTCATCGATCGCCAAGGCGATCCGGCTGCTGCGAGCACTGGTCGCAGCGGAGAACGGGGAGGCGGGCGTCACCCATCTGGCTCTCGCCGCGGGCTTGCCGAAGAGCACGACCCATCGCCTGCTCTCCGAGCTGATCCACGAGGGACTGGTGGCTCGGCGCGGATCTCGCTACTGCCTGGGTAGCGGCTGGTACCTCCTCCGGTCGACGCCGACGGCCTCGGAGTGGGATCAGTTGGCCAACGTCGCCAGGAGGCCGCTGGACGAGTTGTTCGAGGCGACGGGGGCCACCGTGCATCTGGGTGTCCTCGATGAGGACGAGGTGCTGTACCTCGACAAGCTCACGGCGAGAGGGGGCACGCGAGTGCCGTCCCGAGTGGGGAACCGGATGCCCTCGACGTGCACCGCACTCGGAAAGGCCATGCTGGCCCACGGTGGTCGGCTGCTCATCCGAACCGTCCTTTCCAAGGACCTGCCGAGGCTGGCTCCCCGATCGATCGCTGCGCCGAACCTCCTACTGGAGCAACTGGCGCAGGTCCGGACCGAGGGATTGGCGTTCGACTTCGAGGAGTCACAGCCTGGGGTGTCCTGCGTCGGAGCCCCGATCATGTACGGCGGCCGCGCCGTCGGCGCCGTTTCGCTGACCCGGGTCGGGTCGGACGTGCTGAACGGCGACGGCATCAAGGTTCGGCGAGCTGCCAGCCAGATCGCCGCCTCCCTCCTTCCCTGCTGAGAAGCCAGACCTCGGTCGATCCCGGCCAACTGCGTGCCGGGTGCTCCCAACTGACATGACACGCACCATCTTCCAGGACGAGCACCATCAGTTCCGGGCTACTGCGAGGACGTTCCTGGAACGGGAGGCGGTTCCCCATTTCGGAAGGTGGGAGGAGGCGGGAATCGTCGATCGCTCCTTCTTCGAGCGAGCAGGATCGATCGGGCTGCTGGGCCTCGCGGTGCCGGAAGAATTCGGCGGAGGTGGAACCGATGACTTCCGCTTCAACGCGGTCGTCGCCGAGGAGGCCCAGCGCCTCGGTGTCGCCGGGGTCGCGGCGGGTCTCGCTGTTCACCAGGACATCTGCATCCCGTACTTCGTGAAGTTGGCGGACGAAGCGCAGCGCTCCCGCTGGTTGCCGGGGATCGCCTCGGGGGCATCGGTTGCGGCGATTGCCATGACGGAGCCAGGCACCGGTTCAGATCTGGCTTCGATCGCCACGACGGCCACCCTCGACGGCGATGAGTACGTCGTGCATGGGTCCAAGACCTTCATCACCAACGGAACCAACGCCGATCTCATCATCACCGTGGCCAAGACCGACCCATCGGCGGGGGCGAAGGGAATTTCGCTTCTCGTGATCGAGGAAGGGATGCCAGGCTTCGAGCGGGGCCGCAATCTCGAGAAGATCGGACTTCACTCCCAGGACACGACGGAACTGTTCTTCAACGGAGTCCGAGTCCCCGTGGAGAACCGTTTGGGCGCTGAGGGTTCCGGGTTCAAGAACCTCATGCACAATCTTCCTCAGGAGAGGCTTTCCATCGCCGTTTCCGCCGTGGCGGCGGCGAGGACTGCGCTCGAGTGGACCCTCGCGTACTGTCATGAACGCACTGCCTTCGGAGCAAAGATCGGTTCCTTCCAGAATTCGAAATTCGTTCTCGCCGAGTGCCACACGGAGATAACGATTGCCCAATCGTTCGTAGACAATTGCATAGTCGCGCACAATGCCGGTTGTCTGACCTCCGATGAAGCGGCGATGGCGAAGTGGTGGTGCACCGAACTACAGAACCGTGTCGTGGATCGCTGCTTGCAGCTTCATGGAGGGTACGGGTACATGGCCGAATATCCGATCGCCAGGGCCTATGGTGATGCGAGGGTTACGACCATCTATGGGGGAACGACCGAGATCATGAAGGAGATCATCGGTCGCAGTCTCGGATTCTAGTCCGGGCCGTGGCGTTCACCCGTCGGGGGTGGCGAAGGGCTGGGCCGCAAAGGCCGGATGGTCGCGGGCTCCGAGGCATCCGGTGCGGGAGGGGGTCAGCCCAGCGGCGTGCGCTCGTAGCGCCATCCACCGGACTGCATGTACAGCCGATGCCGCGGACCGGGATCCTCGAGAGATCCGGACGCATAGGCGACGTCCCCGTGCCAGAGGGCGACGTCGTGGTCGTCATCGAGGCGGACAAGATGCGTCACGAACGTCTCGGGCGGACGATGCCGGGCCTCGTGAAGGGCACCAGCCGTGGTGGCCACGTCGACGAGGTGGCTGAGAGTGACCCAGGTCGGGGCGGCCAGCCGTACGTCACCAGATGCGTGCCGTCCGAGGAACTCGCCAGGTCGGGCCCATTCGTAGCGGTGGATCTCCTCCCCATCGACACGGACCTCCGAGCCCTCGGCTTGGGCGAGGAAGAAGACGGTGTCGAACCGTCTCTGGACGATCGCCGGTGGGGACCAGTGGGCGAAGGGAACGAGGGATGACGGATCGAACACCACGTTCGTCTCCTCGGCCAGCTCTCGCGTGGCTGCGAGGCGGGCCCCATCGAAGTGCGGGCCGTCGCGTGGTTCGATGCGTCCACCCGGAAAGGCCCACATGCCGCCGAACGCAACCTTCGGATTGCGATGCAGCATGAGGACCTCGACCCCCGCCAAGCCATCTCGCAGCACCACGACGGTGGCGGCAGGGATCGGCGGAGGAGCGGAATCCATCTCCGGCACTCGGTAGGGGGTACTGGGCATGCGGTCTTGGGGGGTGATTATGCCGCCTATGGATGCATGGTCGGAGGGAGCGTTCCATCTGGAGGAACCGTTTCCGCCGCAGCACCAGGTCGGGCGTTCATACTGCGGGCGAGACGGCATACGCCGAGGCCCGGTACTGCCGATCGGAGAAGAACGCGGCCAGGCCACCCATCCGACTCGTCAGGACCCCGGTCGCGGCAATGGCGGCTCTCCATCACGGATCTTGAAGCTCACCCGGAGACCGGCGATACGCCATCCGGCTCGGGTGCGCTTCAGGGAGTGCGTGTAGATCGCATGAGCCACGAAGCGTCCGTTGTCGCTCTCCTCTGGGATCACGTGGGGGGCATAGAGGTATGAGCGACAGGTGGCCTGGTCGGCGTCGACGCGGATCGAGAAGTTGCTGAGATAGTGGAGGGTGACGGAGAACGCAGTGACCTGCGCTCGCACGCGGGACACCATCTCCTCGGCTCGCAACGTCGCAGGGCCGATCGCCCGGAGGTCGGACTCCATGACGACCTCGTCGGCGAGCAGGTCGCGAAGCGCTTGCCAGTTCTGCGAGTCGAGGGCGTCGGCGTAGGCGACCACCGCGTTGGTCACGTCTCGTTCGTCAAGAATGGTCTGAAGCGTCGTCATTCGTCCGGCGTCTCCTGTGTCCGAAACCGCTGATCCGATGGGCATGAGCGAGACTGTCGGTTCCGGTGCTGCGCAGCCCCCGCTGGGTTCCGTTGGATGGGACAGGAGTAGTCGTCCGACGCATGGAGCCGGAGTGGGTGTCAACGGGGGGAGGTTCACTGTCCGGTGAACCTTCAGCGTTCAGCCGCCACCCTCGGCCTCCGGGGCTTCGGCCTGGGGTGCCACCAGCCCCGCCTCCCACTTGGATTCGATGTTCCCCCAGTGCCAAACGGCCAGGGCCGCCGCCCAGGTCACCACAAACAGGCCGACGATGACGAACCCGGCGGTGTTGATGTCGAATGTGCCCATGGTGCTCCAGAAGCCACCGTGCAGGTCGAGCTCTGTGCCGAGCAGGCCCAGCAGTTCGATGGTGCCGATGATGAAGGCCACGGCCACCGACAGGCCGGTGATGACCAGGTTGTAATAGACCTTGCGGATGGGCCGGGAGAACGACCAGCCATAGGCGAAGTTCATGAAGCAGCCGTCCATGGTGTCGAACAGGCACATGCCGGCGGCGAACAGGATAGGTAGGCAGAGGATCGCCCAGAACGGCAGACCGCTGGCCACCGCCGTACCGGACAGCACCAGTAGCGACACCTCCGTGGCGGTGTCGAAGCCCAGGCCGAACAGGACCCCGACCGGGTACATCTTCCACGGGGTGTCCACCCGGCGGGCCAGCGGGCCGAAGAACCGGTTCATGAGCCCCCGCTGCTGGAGCTGGCGCTCCAGTTCCTCCTCGTCGAACCGGCCGGTCCGCATGTCCCGGAACGCCTTGAAGATGGAGAGGAAGATGACGATGTTCAAGGCGGCGATGATGTACAGGAACGTCCCCGACACCGAGGTCCCGATGATCCCGGTCACGTTGTGCAGGCCCGAGCTGTCGTTCTTGACCTGGCTGTCGAGCGCCCGGATACCGAAGTTCAGCAGCACGGCCATGACGAACACGATCGTGGAGTGGCCGAGGGAGAAGAAGAACCCCACGCTCATCGGCCGCTTCCCCTCGGCCATCAGCTTCCGGGTGGTGTTGTCGATGGCCGAGATGTGGTCGGCGTCGAAGGCGTGGCGCATCCCCAGGGTGAGAGCCAGGATGCCGGTGCCGATCCCGAATACCTCGGTCTTGGACATGCGGTAGTGGTGCGGGGCGGCGGCGAACAGGAGGATGAACCCGACGACGAACAGCCCGACGATGGTGATGACCATCCCGGCCAGCCGGCGCCACTCCGACGCGGTGAGGGCGTGGCGGATGGTGTCGATCCGGCGGGGACTGGTCGCGGTGATCGTCATGCCCGAGACTGTTACCTAACTGCGACAGGATTGCAAGAGGGTGCGGTACGCCGTAAGGAGGGATGCTTTACCATGGGCCGGTGGGACAGGCCGCCATCATGCCGGGGTTCGCAGACGCCAACGTGGCGTCCGTCGATGACGCCCTGGCCTTGGTCCGGGCCACGGGCGGCCGGGTCACCCCTTCTCGCCGATTGGTCCTCGAGGTCCTGTTCCACTCCCGAGACCACCTGAGCGCTGAGCAGGTGGCCGAGGCCGTCCAGGCACAGGCGCCCGACGTGCACCTGTCAACCGTCTACCGCAACCTGGAGGAGCTCCAGCGGCTGGGGGTGATCGTGCACACCCACCTCGGCCACGGCCCGGCCACCTACCAGGTCGCCGTCTCCGCCCATGCCTTCTTCCTCTGCGAGGCCTGCGGCGCGACCGTCGAAGCACCCGACACCCTCTTTGACGGCTTGGCCCGCACCGTCAAGGCCAAGTTGGGGTTCACCATCGACCCGCAGCACTTCGCCATGCTCGGTCGGTGCGCCGACTGCGCCGACTGCGCCGATCAGTAGACGGCGGACGGCCGGCCGCGTCGGCGGGGGAGTGGCGCCGCTCCAGGGGCAGCTCGGCCCCTGGGTTCGGACCACTGGTTGCGCTATCCGGCGTCCCGAAGTTCAACTCGGACGCATCGGACGAAAGACAGGGGAGGTGTCCTGGCTCACGATCGGAGGACGGCAGCGCGCTCCATGAGCGCGCGCAATTCGGCACCGAACCGGGTCGCCGGCGCGCCGTCGACGACGTTGTGGTCGACGCTGACGGTCAGGTCAAGGACGTCCCGTACCGCGACACGGCCGTCGACGACCCGCGGTCGTTGGCTCATGCCGCCGATCACGACCTGGAGGACATCAGGGTCATCGGGGCCAGGCCGAAGCCGCCGCCGCCGGCAAACATGCCCACGGCCGTCACGGCCACCGTCCCCGTTCGCCGCCTGACCGCCACCGACCGCGCCATGATCGCGTACATCGCCGCCACCGCACCGGGGACACGGGTACCCACCGGCCCGGCACGTTCCAGGAGCCGGCCGCCGGCGCTCGTCGACGGTGCGTGCTTCACGCGGCGTACCTCGGCCATCCGCTTGCCCGCCCGTTCGGCGGCAGTGACCAGACGACGGCTGGAGGGAAATGGGGTCACCGTGACCCGGCGGGGGCGGTCGATGGCCATGATCAAGTGTGCCCCGGCCCCTACTGCGACCGTTCGGCCTCGTAGACCATGGTGGCGAACCCTTCGAGCGCGCCTTCGCACCGAGCAACGGCCTCCACCGCGCTCGCGCATCCTTCGGCGCCGAGCACGTCGCGCCCCTGGACCTTGCCGAGCCAGTTCTTGAGCTTGGTGAGGTCCTCGTCGTTCTCCTCCAGCTCGGCGTAGGTGAGATGCCGGTCGGCCACCTCGCGTTCGATCTCGGCCTCGAAGTCTCGGCAGCGATCGACGATCTCCTCGTACTCGTCATCCCGGGCCCGGTTGTAGGTGGCGACGACCTCCCGCTGCCCAGCGATCGCCTCGCATCGCATCAGGTGCCCCACCCCGCCGAAGCCGGCGATCTCGCTTCGCAAGGTACGGAGGGAACGTTCGGCGTGGGGGGAGTCCGGCAACGCCGCCACGCCATCTTGGAGGTACACCGCTCCGAGCCCTTTCAGGCGTCGCCAGACCGTCGCTCGCTGCCGGGTCGGCTCCGCGGGGACTTTGTAGATGAGCACGAGCCACCGGGTCTGGTCGGACACGGAGGTGACGTTAGCCGCAACCTCGTCCAAGTCGTCCTGTCACTGGCAACTTCTTGACAACATAACCATCGTTAGTTTCATAATCTAGCTATCGTGATACTCTCCGTGAAGCGCCATGGGCGGGAACGTCCGGACGTCGTCCCAGCCGGTGACCCAGGCTTCTGAGCCCACGTCGCCGACCGGAGCCGGGGCCGAAGCCGGGGCCGGGGCCGGGGCCGGAGCCGGGGCCGAAGCCGGGGCCGGGGCACTTCGACCGGAGCGGCGGCGGCAGCTCCGCCGTCGCGGCCTTCGGCTCGAGTACGCCACGCTGGGGTGGAACGTGGTGGAGATCGGGTTCGTCGCCGCGGCGGCGGTGGCCGCCCGTTCCGTCGCCCTGGCCGGGTTCACCCTGGACTCCTGCATCGAGATCTTCGCCTCGTTGGTCGTCGTCGGGCAGCTCCGTGGTGACGCGGACCCCGACAGGGAACGGCGGGCGCTGCGCCGTATCGGGTCGGCCTTCTTCGCGTTGGCCTGCTACCTCGCCGCACAGACGGGCGTCACCCTGGCCTTCGCCGTCCATCCCGCACGCTCACCGCTCGGGATCGGATGGTTGGCCGCCACGGCCGTGGTCATGTTCGGCCTCGCGGCCGGCAAGGCCCGGACCGGAGCCGAACTGGGCCATCCGGTGCTCTCGGCCGAGGCCCGGGTGACCGTCGTCGACGGCGCCCTCGCCACCGGTGTCCTGGCCGGCCTCGTCGGCAACGCCCTGTGGGGCTGGTGGTGGGCCGATCTGGTCGCCGGCGTCGTCGTCATCGGGTACGGCCTCCGCGAGGGCGTCCACCACTGGCGCGAGGCCGACCGGTGAGTGGCGGCGGACCGTTGAGTGACAAGCCGGACGTGACGCCACGGGAGGGCCCGTCGCCGGGGACCCCCCGCCGGGGGGCGTGGCGAACGTCGCCGGCGCTCCGCTTCGTGGTGCTCGTCGGCGTCATGAGCTTCTTCGCCGACTTCACCTACGAGGGGTCCCGGAGCATCGTCGGCCAGTACCTCGGCCTGCTGGGCGCCGGCGCCCTGGCCATCAGCATGGTGACCGGAGCCGGGGAACTGCTCGGCTACGGGCTCCGCCTGATCTCCGGGCCGGGTGCGGACCGTACCGGGCGCTACTGGCCGATCACGATTGGCGGGTACGTCCTCCAGATGTCGGTGGTCCCCCTGCTGGCCGTCGCCGGAAGCTGGGAGGTGGCCGCGGTGCTCGTCATCCTGGAGCGGGTCGGCAAGGCCATCCGCAACCCCCCACGCGACGCCATGCTGGCCCACGCCGCCAGCGGGATGGGCTACGGCTGGGCGTTCGGCCTGCACGAAGCCCTCGACCAGTTCGGCGCCACGTTCGGTCCCCTGTTCGTGGCGGTCGTCCTGCTCCTCGACCATCACGACTACGAGGTCGCCTTCGCCCTGCTGGCGGTGCCGGCCGTGCTGGAGCTGGCGATCCTGGCGGTCGCGCGGCTCACCTACCCCCACCCCGAGCACCTGGAGCCGGCGGCCGCCAAGGTGCCCACGGGCGGTCGGATGCCCAAGGTCTTCTGGCTGTACCTGGCCGGAGCGGCCCTCGTCGGCGCCGGCTTCGCCGACTTCCCGCTGCTCGCCTACCACTTCGAGCGGTCGGCCATCGTCTCGACGGATCTCGTGCCCGTGTTCTACGCCGTGGCCATGGCCGTCGGGGGAGCCGGTTCGCTCGTCTTCGGGCGGCTGTTCGACCGCTTCGGCATGCGGCTCCTCGTGCCGTTGACCGTGGTGTCGGCGGCCTACGCCCCCCTCGCCTTCCTCGGCGGCTTCTGGCTGAGCCTGGTCGGTGTCATCCTGTGGGGGCTGGGATCGGGCGTGCAGGAGTCGATCATCCCTGCCGCAGTCGGCCGCATGGTCGATCGGGATCGGCGGGCCTCGGCGTTCGGCATCTTCACCGGGGGCTACGGCATCGCCTGGTTCGCCGGCAGCACCGTGATCGGCCTGCTCTTCGGCGTGTCGCTCCCGGTGGTCGTCGCCTTCTCGCTGGTCTCCGAGTGCGCTGCCCTGCCCCTCTTCGTCACCACCTGGCGCCGGGTACGGACCTGATCCGGTGCCCGACGCGGACCCGGCCGTCGCCTCCTGGCGGTTCGACCCCGGCCGTGACCGTCGGGGCGGTAGCCTGGTCACGCGGGATGACGCCTCCGTCGGGCCCTGCGCCCGGAACCGCCCGGTGTGGGCTGATGGCTTCTGTGCTGGAGTCGACGGTACGGAGGAAGCCATGGGCGCTGCAGGCCGGTTCGCCGGGAGGCCGCGAAGGCTGCGATCCGGGGTGGCGGCTGCGCTCCCCACGACAACGGGGCCTGCCGGGCCCGGGCAGCCGGTGCCGTCGCCGCCGGCGGGGACCTGGGTCACGTGGTCCGTT
Source organism: Acidimicrobiales bacterium (assembly GCA_035547695.1). Taxonomy (GTDB): domain Bacteria; phylum Actinomycetota; class Acidimicrobiia; order Acidimicrobiales; family RAAP-2; genus DASZUK01. The sequence continues at coordinate 7,599 of DASZUK010000059.1, read as the reverse complement.
CGCGGTGGCCGGCTCTGGGTCGGCGGGGTGCTCCCTGCGGCCATCGTCGCGGTCGACGCGGTGGCCCTCGCCGGCGCGGGCCTCAGCCTGGTGCCCGGGGCCCGGTCGGGTCCCGGGGTGGCGGTGTTCCTCCTCCTCTTCGCCCTGCTCGTCACCTGGCTCCTGGCCAAGGTGGCGACGACCGCCTGGTCGATCGGCGCGGACGCGGACGGTCGCCTGCACTGCCGGTCCGTCGCGGTCGACTGGGCGGTCGGACGCGGCGAGATCCTGGCGGTGAAGGGCGACGCCTACGGTCTGCTGCTGGTCCTGGTCACCTCGTGCCGAACCGTCAGGGTGTGGGGGAGCGTCGACGACCGCGCCGGGCTGCTCGCCGCCATTCGGCGGTCGAATCCCCACGTACAATTCGACCGGTACGCAGCGGGCGCGTCACGGTCACGCCGGGGAACGCGCCAGGGATCGCGCTAGGGAACGCGTCGGGGGAACTGGGTTGCGCCGGTCCCGGCGAGCAGCAAGACCGGGATCGAAATTGCGCTGGCGGCGGTCAGAAGGGGAGCTGCCTGAGCCATCGGCGGCGTCCGCGCCCCTCCCCTCGACACCTGGCTTCCCCTCGACACCTGGCTCGACACCTGCCTCGACACCTGGCTCGGCGCCTGACGGTGGCGGCGAGCGGGACGCCGGCTCGGCCCGCACCGGAAGTCGGATTGCCGTGTTCGTCGACTACGACGACGTGTGCCGCACCGGACACCGGGCCTTCGGCCCCCTGGACGGGTCGGGGCCGCCGGCGGACGTGGATCCGGTGGTGCTCGCCGACCTGGTGGCCCGGCGCCGAGGCTCCCGGCTCGACCCGGCGATGGTCCGCGTCTACCGTGCCGTGCCGGACGGCAGGGTGGACGAGCCGGCGTTCTCGGCGGCGCTCTGGCAGATCGACGGCTGGTCCCGGGCCGGGGCCGTCGTCGTCCGTCGATCCCTCCGAGACGGCCAACCCGCCGCCCGCCAGCCCGGTGCCGCCGCACCCGAGAGGGGGCTCAAGGGCCTGGCGGTGGCGTTGGCCGTCGACCTGGCCGTGATGGCGTGGCGCGACCAGTACGACCTGGCCATGGTGTGCTCCTCGGACCAGGACCTCCGCCCTGCCATCGCGGCGGTGCTCGCTCTCACCTGGAAGGGCGTCGACGTCGTCGCCTGGCGCCATCCCCGTCGCCCGGCGACCCGGTTGTGGGTTCCCGGGGAGGACGTCGTCTGCCACTGGCTGGACCACGGCGACTACGAGAGAACGCTCCATTCGGGCGTTGGGGAAGGGGGCGCGGTGAACCCAGCGGGAGGCTACGGCGCCACATCGGGCAATGGCTGCCAGACATTTCCGAGATAGGCGGCCGTCGCCTGCGGCTCGCCGGCCGTTCTCGCCAGCGTGTCGGCAAAGCAGGCCAGGCGGCGTCCGATGTCGGGCAGGAGGGCCAGGGAGTCGAGCGAGCCGAGGTCGACGAACGAGGGCTCCAGGCCGTCTTCTCCACCCCTCGGGACCGCCGAAGGGTCATGCTCTCGGGCGAGGAACACGATCTCGAACAGGTGCTGCTTGCCTTCGGGGCTGGTGGCGTCCAGGACGAAGGCCACCCGCTCCGGGGTGACGTCGAGGCCCGTCTCCTGGCGGACCTCCCGCGCCGCACACTGGGCAGCGCCCTCCTGGCGGCGGGGCGAGCCCCCCGGAACGACCCACCGGTCGCCTGGGACACGGTGGCAGAGGAGGACCGTGTTCGTGCGGAACACCAGTGCGGAACAGCGGACCGTGATCGGTTCGGCAATCTCCATCGGCTTCTCCCCGCTCGGGCCTGGTGCGTCACCTACCCGCTCAGAGCTCCATCCACCATGCCGCACCCGTGGGCACGGGCGCGGTGTCAGCGGGGACGTCGGCCGTAGGGAAGGTCGGGCTCCTCGGCCTCGATGGCGAGGAGGCGGTTGTACTTCGCCACCCGTTCGCCGCGGGCGGGCGCCCCGGCCTTGATCTGGCCGCAGCCGACCGCGACGGCCAGGTCGGCGATGAACGGATCGGTGGTCTCGCCGGAACGGTGCGAGACCATGGCATCGAAGCCGCCCAGGTAGCAGGTCCGCACCGCCTGGAGCGTCTCGGTCACCGTCCCCACCTGGTTGACCTTGATGAGCCCTGCGGTCCCCTGACGACGACGGATGGCTTGGGCGATCAGGTCGGCATTGGTGACCAGGTTGTCGTCACCCACCAACTGGACTCGGCCGGCCAGCCGTTCGGTCAGCAGCTCCCACCCCTTGGCATCGTCCTGGGCCACGCCGTCCTCGATCGACCAGATCGGGTAACGGTCGGTCAGGTAGGCCAGGTACTCCACCATGTCCACCGAGTCGAAGTGGGACCCGTTGACGTGGTAGGTGCCGACGTCTTCGCGGAGCTCGGAGGCCGCAGGGTCGAGCGCAATGGCCACCCCGTCGGGACCGACCTCGTAACCGGCCGTCGTGATGGCTTCGGTGAGGAGGTCGAGGACGTCCTCGGGTGCCTGCAGGGCCGGAGCGAAGCCGCCCTCGTCGCCGAGGCCGGTGGCGAAGCCCAGGCGGCCGAGGGCCTCGCGCAGGCAGCCGTAGATCTCGACGCCGGCCCGAAGGGCTTCGGCGAACGAGGGCGCACCGAGCGGGGCCACCATGAACTCCTGGAAGTCCAGCCGGTTCCGTGCGTGCCGGCCGCCGTTCACCACGTTGAAGTGCGGGACCGGCAGTCGAGGGGGGCTGACCCGGGGGAGCCACCGATAGAGGGGAAGGCCGTCCGCGGCGGCGAAGGCGCGCGCCGCCGCCATCGAGATGCCGACGATGGCGTTGCCGCCCAGTCGTTCCTTGTCCGGCGTCCCGTCGAGCGCACAGAGGGCGGCGTCGAGGTCCTCGAGCGACGGCCACGCCGGACCGACGACGGCATCAGCGATGTCGTCCTCGACGGTGGCCACCACCGACCGGACGCCGTCGCCACCGAACCGTCGCGGGTCCCCATCTCGGCGTTCGACCGCCTCCCTCGATCCCCGGGATGCGCCCGACGGAACGCCGGCCTCACCCACCGTGCCGTCGTCCAACTCGAGATGCACTCCCACCGTCGGGCGGCCCCGCGAGTCGAGGATCTCCAATGCCCTCAGCGCCGTGATGCGGTAGCTCATCGGTTCGTCACCCCGCCGGCGGTGTCGTCGAGGGCGGTGTCGTCGAGATCAGCGGCGACACCTGCCGGGATATGACCGGCTGCTCGCTGCCGACCGGCACCGTCCCGGACGGTACTGCGGCGGACTCCATTGCGCATGGCACATCTCCTGTCGTCACCACGAAAGCGTTCAACAGGAGCCATCAGCCACGAGGGCGGTTCCGGCGAGCCCCATCGCCTTCCAGCATCTTACGGGTGGGATGTACCCGGCGGCAACGTTCCCCACTCCGACACCGGCCTGTCGCCGGCCCCTCACACCGCCTCGCTGCCCGGCCGTGCCTCGTGCCCGGCCGCGCTCCACCAGGTCGGGGAGGCGGCGGGCCCGACCTGGGCTTCGTCAGCGGGCCGCCGTTCGGCCTCGATCACGTGCAGGACGGCGTTGACCAGGGAGAGGTGGGTGAGGGCCTGGGGGAAGTTCCCGAGGTGGCGACCGGTGGCGGCATCGAGCTCCTCGCCGTAGAGCCCGAGGGAGCTTGCCGAGCCCAGCAGGCGCTCGCACAGCTTGCGGGCCCGATCGATCTCGCCGATCTCGACCAGTGCGGAGACGAGCCAGAAGGAGCACACGGTGAAGCTCGCCTCGGGCTCGCCCAGGCCGTCGTCGGTGGTGGTCGTCTGGTACCGATGGACCAGGCCGTCGTACGTCAGCTCGTCGGCGATGCCCAGCACCGTGTCACGGAGCCGGTCGTCCTCGGCCGGCAGGAACCGGACGAGCGGCAGGATGAGCAGTGACGCGTCCAGCTCGTCGGCGTCGTAGGACTGGGTGAACCGGCCCTGGGCATCCAGCCCGTGTGCGCAGACGTCGGCATGGATCTCCAGGGCGGCGTTCCACCAACGGTCCGCCCGTTCCCGTTCGCCCCGCAGCGCGGCCAGCCGGGCGCCGCGGTCGGCGGCTACCCAGCACATCACCTTGGAGAACGTGTAGTGCCGTGGCTGACCTCGGGTCTCCCAGATGCTCTGGTCCGGGTCCCGCCAGCAACTGACCACCTTTTCGACGACCTGCACGACGATCCGCCAAGCCCGCTCGCTCAGCGAGTCCCTGGTGCGGGTGTGCTGGTAGACGCAGTCCACGATGGCGCCCAGGATGTCGAGCTGCTCCTGCCGGTAGGCGTCGTTGCCGACCCGGACCGGCCGGCTGCCTCCGTAGCCGGAGAGGTGGGGAAGCTCGGCCTCGGAAAGGGCGGTCGTTCCGTCCACGGCGTAGAGGACCTGCAGCGCCCGCTCGCCGGCCGACTCCTGGCTGCCGGCCGGCTCGAGCACGTCGCCCAGGAAGGCCAGGAAGTCGTCGGCCTCGGCGTCGAAGCCCAGGGCGTGCAGCGCCCAAAGGGTGAAGGCGGCGTCGCGGATCCAGGTGTAGCGGTAGTCCCAATTGCGCTGCCCGCCGGGGTGCTCCGGCAGTGAGGTGGTGGGCGCCGCCAGGAGGGCCCCGGTCGGTGCGTAGGTCAGCCCCTTCAGCGTGAAGGCGCTCCGCTGGAGGTGCTCGCGCCAGGGATGGTCCGGGAACCGGCCACCGTCGATCCACCCCCGCCAGAAGCGGTTCGTCTCGGTCAGGCACGTGTCGATCCCCTCCCGGGTGGCCGGCGGCGGACGGTCGGCCCAGCTCAGGGTCACGAAACACGATTCACCCTGGTCCAGGCGGTGGCGCGCCCGGACCGCCCGCCCTTCGATGCCGAGGCGTAAGTCGCCGGACAACCGCAGCCGGATGAAGTCCGGGTTGGTGGTCGCGACCTCGTCGTAGGTCGGGCCGGAGTACTCCCATATGGCGTCTACTCGGCCATAGTCGAAGCACGGTTCGCAGTCCAGGACGACGTCGACCGTGCCGTGGATGCAGGACGCCGTTCGCACGATCATGTGCACGGCATCGAAGTCGCCCGGGGTCCGGCGATGAAGCGCGGACCGATCGGTCGTCCGGTGCCAGGGTCCGATGGCCAGGAAGTCGCGGACCCCCAGCCAACCGGTCCGGGTTTGCCAGGTCGTGGCCAGCACCATGCTGCCCGAGACGTACCGCCGGTTGGCGGGGACGGCGGTGTCCGCAGGGGCAAGGCGGAAGGACCCTGCGGCTCGGTCGAGGATCGTCCCGAAGACGCTGGGGTCGTGCGGGTGGGGAAGGCAGAGCCACTCGATGGCACCAGTCGGGGCGACAAGGCAGGTGTTCTCGCAGTCCGACAGGAAGGCGTAGTCGGCGATGGGCGGGAAGATGTCCTCCAGGCCACCGAGGCTGGGTGGCCCGGTGCCGGTTCCAGGGCCAGGGTGGCGTTGTGCCGAGCGCAGCGGCCGGAGTGGTGCGAGCCGGCCCTCGGGGGGTGACAGGTGGGAGCTCGGCTCTTCGGTCCCTCGGTGACCTCCCTCGACCATGGCGTCCTCCTGTGAGGCGTTCGCAGGAGGAGCCATCAGCCTCGTGGGCGGTTCAACCGGTCCTCCGGTCCCGGCCGGTTCCTTGGCCGGACGGCGCAGTCGTTGCCGTCTCGACGATGCTAGCGGCGAGGGGGGACCACCACATCGACTGGTGGTCGGCGGCATGGCCAACCCGGTACCCCGCAGGGGCGGGGTGGGGGCTCCTGGTTTGGGGTAGCGTCGAACCGCCGGATGAAGCCCCGGCGGGTCTCGACCCGAACCACCCGAACCACCCGAACCACCCGAACCACCCGGACCGGGCTGATGGCCTCTACGTGGACGAACTGCGTGGAGGTGCCGTGGACGGGGCCATGAGCCGTGGCGAGCAAACGCTTCTGGCGGGCGGCAGGCCGACGTGTGCGGCGACGTCGTGAACATCAGACGCGTGCTTCTCGACGTCGACAAAGCCCTGGGGATCCCGTCGATCCTCGAGATCGCCGAGGCGATCGAGGGGGTGGCGGGCGTGGAGGGCGCGAACATCACGGTCACCGAGATCGACGCCGAGACCGTCGGCATGGAGATCACCGTGGAGGGTGACCAGATCGACTTCGCGGCGCTCGAACGGGCCATCGTCCGGGCCGGAGCCGCCCTGCACAGCGTCGACGAGCTCGTGGTGGGCAGCCGGACGGTCGAACGGGTCCCCCGCTCGCGTTGATGGCCGACCGGTTCACCCGAAGCCGTCGGTGGACGCTCCCACTGGCGCTCGGGCTGTCGGACGGCATTCTCAACGCCCTGGTACTGGCTTCGTCCAGGCTGCTGCACGGCGGACGCAGTCCCACCGTCGTCTTCTCCCTGAAGGTCGGCTGCGTCGCCTTCGTCACCGCGTTGTTCACGATGTTCGTTGCCGAGTACGCCGACCAGCGTGCCCAACTTGCACGCTCCACGCGCCAGTTGAGCCTTTCGGGCAGTGGACACCTGGCGACTACGAAGCTTCGTGGTCGCGCCATGCGGAAGGCCTTCCAGGCCGCCGGCGTCGCCAGCGCCTTCAGCTTCGTCGGGGCGACGTTGCCCCTGGCGCTCGCCGCGGTCCTCTCGGGGACGCCCTGGGCCGGCTTCGTGGTGGCCATCGTGCTGCTCGCCGCGCTCGGGGCGGCACTTGCGGCGAGCTTCGATGCCCGCGTGGCCTATTGGGCCGCCGCCCTGTTCGTGGCCGGACTGGCGGTCGCGGCCATCGGGTCCTGGTTGGACATCGCCTGACGGCGCCGTCCCGTGGCCGTCCTCCTCCCGATTGCATCTATGATATACGATAATCGGTGGAAGAGTAGTGGAAGAGTCCCAGGCCACCCTGCGCAAGCTGGGCCCCCTTCTTCTTGGACCGGCTGGACTGGCACTACCGGTACAACGCCTTCTTGGCCGACGGCTACCGGTTGGCCGACGGGGCGCTGCCGAGCGACCACTTCCGCCGCAACGTCTACATCAGCTTCACCGAGGACCCGCTGGTCATCGCGCTCCGGGACATGATCGGCGGGTCCGGGCACCTGTTGTGGGGCAGCGACTTCCCCCACGCCGAGAGCACCTTCCCCCGGTCCCCGTCCATCGTCGCCGGCCAGATCGGCGCCCTCGACCCGGCCGAGCAACTGCGGATCGGGCAGCGCAACTGCGCCGACCTGTACGGCTTCGACCCGGCCAAGCTGCCGGTGCCGCCGGCCCTGGCGGCCCCGGCGGCCACGGCGGCCCCCGGCGCCAAGGCGTAGCAGCGTTCCCAGATCCCGACACGTTCGACGTCGCCGAGGGAGAGGTGCTGATCCAAGCGATGCTCGACCGGTAGGGCGAGTGGGAGGTGGACGACGTCGGCAGCGAGCTGCGGGCCCGGCTCAGGTCTCCCCCCTGGCCGACCGGCCCGGCCCAGTGACTACCGGCCCCGCCGGTGTCGTTCGGCCAGCCCCACCATGTCGTCGATGATGCGGTCGAACTGGAAGTCCTTGGGGGTGTACACCGCCGCCACCCCCTTGCCCAAGAGCACCTCGGCGTCGTCGTGGGGGATGATGCCGCCGACCACCACCTCGGCGTCC